>NZ_PJJR01000048.1:0-343993 GCF_002929595.1 Cryobacterium sp. N19
CAGCGGATGGAAAATCCGCATGATCAACAGCCGACCCCAAGTACGCGGACCCCTACTCTGGGACCCCACCCAAACCTGGCGCCCCGCCCACAGCCACCGCGCCAACACCACCAGCCCCGAACCACCCTGGCGCAGCTAGCAGACCGTGCCCAGTCCCGGCGGAAGGCTTGGCGGGGTATTCCCCCCTTTACGAAGGGCTGTCAGGTGGGCAGTTGCTCGAGCCAGGTGCGCATCCGGGCGATGTCGTCGACGGTGAGGCCCACTTCGGAGCGCGGCGGAATGAGCAGCGATGGCGTCTCGTGAGTGGCGCTGAGCACCTTGTCGCCGTGAAGTTGCACGTCGGCATCATCGATCCAGATGAACGGTGCCGGCACGCTTTGATCTTCTTCAATGCGCTGCGACTTCCAAAGTCCCGTCTCGCCATCCGTCTGGCCGGGATTTTTCGGCGGAGTCGTGACGTCGAGCATGCGTCCGCCGGACAGCCCGTGCAGCTCGGGTACGAGCAGTTGCCGGGTGGCATCCAGCTCGTTCCAGGAGGTGAGCCAGACCAGCTCGACGCCGTATTGCATCAGCAGGGAGTCGAGCGCCGTGATCAGGCGGGGCGCCCAGTGCACATTCCGAGTGGAGGCGTGACCGTCGCCGTGCTCGACACTGATCGAGGCTTTGGCCACATCGCCCCAGGCCGGGTCGGGTTCCAAACGGGGGCAGAGGCATCCGTTGACAGAGAGGTAGAGCCGTGGAACGCTCATTTTGTCCTTCCGTCGTGACGAGTGGTGCAGCCCGCGTCTTCGCGGGGCTCTGCATATGCAATATCGGTTATCGTGCTGGCGCTGTTCAGTGTGAAATTATGAATTGTCTTACTCTCCAAAAATTTGCTTCTGAATCTACCTAAGCACGCGCAACCGACATGCGCCTCCCCGCGAACTGGGTGAACTTTGGTGCCGTGTCGTGACGCTGATCCGTGGCATGTGTGCAACAACGGGCGAGCAGTGGCATGCTTCAGCCTGCCAGCTCAGCCATCCGCGACAGCGCCAACTGCGTATACAAGGCGGTGCCGTCGGCCAACACATCGTCGTCGAAGGTCGCTGTGGGGGAGTGGTTGAACGCGGCGGCCTGGGCATCCGCTTGTCGCGGCACCGCCGAGAGAAACACGAAGGTTCCCGGCACCTGCTGCAACACGCGCGAGAAGTCCTCGGAGCCGCCCAGCGGGTTGATCATGCGCGTGAAACGCTCGCCACCGAAGAGCTCGCCCACCACACGCTCGGCCCGGCTGGTCTCGCCCGCGTCGGTACGGGTCGGTGGATATTCGGTGACGTAGTCCACCGTCACCTCCAGGCCGTGCGCGGCCGCGATGCCTTGAAGCAGTCGCGGTACGACGCGCGCGAGCTTGGCCCGCGACTCGGGCGTGTAGGAACGCACCGTCGCCTCCAACCGCGCCGAATCGGGAATGATATTGCGCTTGGTGCCCGCCTGCAGCACCCCGACCGAGAGCACAACCGGGTCGAACATGTCGAACTGGCGAGTCACCAGCACCTGCAAAGCTATGACCATCTCGGCGATCACCGTCACCGGATCCTGCGCCTGATGCGGCGCCGAACCGTGCCCGCCGGCTCCGTGTACCGTCACCGTGAGGCCATCGCTGGCCGACATCAGGGTGCCCGCGCGACTCATGAACTGCCCGTTGGGCGCGCCGGCCGACATGACGTGCAAGCCATAGGCTGCGTCGGCACGGCGCCCGGCAGCGTCGAGGATGCCCTCGTGAATCATCACACCCGCACCGTCGTAGCCTTCCTCGCCCGGCTGGAACATGAGCACCACGTCACCGGCAAGCTGATCTCGATGGTGCGCGAGCAACGTCGCCGCGCCCACCAGCATGGCCGTGTGCAGGTCGTGTCCGCAGGCGTGCATGGCACCGTCAATGCGCGAGGTGAACTCCAGCCCGGTGCGTTCCTGCACGGGCAGCGCGTCCATATCGCCGCGCAGCAACACCACAGGCCGTGAAACGGATGCCCCGGTGCCGGTTCCGCGCAGCACCGCCGTCACCGAGGTGGTGTCGGTACCGAGACTGATCTCGTACGGCAGACCGCTGAGAGCCTCGAGCACCTTCTCCTGGGTGCGCGGCAGGTCGAGCCCGATTTCGGGTTCCTGGTGCAGCCGGTGGCGCAGGTCGGTGATGTCTGGGGCAAGTTCACGGGCGTCGGCGAGCACGGTCACGGCTTCTCCTTTGAATGCGACTGACTGGTGGTTCTAGTGTGAGCCGCCGCAGGAGACTTGTCGAATCAGACCAGGGTTTTGCGCATGAACTCCCGGGTGCGCGCTTGCTGCGAATGGTCGAACACCTCGGTCGGGGTTCCCTGCTCCAAAATGACGCCCCCGTCCATGAAGACAACTCGATCGGCTGCGGCCCGGGCGAAGCCGAGCTCGTGGGTCACCACGAGCATGGTGGCACCGCTGGCCGCCAGGGCAGCCATGACGTCGGTGACTTCGCCGACGTTCTCCGGGTCGAGGGCCGAGGTCGGTTCGTCAAACAGAAGCACGGCGGGTTCGAGGGCCAGGGCCCGAGCGATGGCGACGCGCTGCTGCTGCCCTCCGGACAACTGGCGCGGATAGGCATGAGCGCGGTCGGCCAGGCCGACCCGGGTCAGCAGCGTCATGCTGCGTTCGATGGCCTCGGCCTTGCTCAGCTTGAGAATTGAGCGCGGTCCGTCGGCAATGTTCTGCAGAACGGTCCAGTGTGGAAACAAGTTGAAGTTCTGAAAAACCATTCCCACTTTGCGACGCTGCACGGCAATCTGGCTTTCGGTGAGCCGACGCACGGCCCTGCCGGACTCCTGCCGGTAGCCCATCAGCTCGTCGCCCAACCAGATCGACCCGCCGCTGGGAACCTCGAGGCAGTTCACACAGCGCAGCAGCGTGGATTTGCCCGACCCCGACGAGCCGAGAATCGCGACGGTCTCGCCGACCCGCACCTCGAGGTCGATGCCCTTGAGCACCTCGACTCCAGAGAATTGTTTGCGCAATCCGCTGATGCGCAGAATGGGCTGCGTCATGATTCCATCCCTCGATTCAAATTGCGTTCGGCGGCCCGTCGATCGAGAAAACGCGCGACGGGGGAGGAGCTGCCGTTGCGGCTGGAACCCCGGCCGTAGTGACGCTCAATGAAGAATTGCACGCCGTTGAGCACCGTCGTGATGAACAGGTACCAGATGCTCGCGACGATCAGCAGCGGCACCGTCTGGTAGGTCTGGCTGTAGATCTCCTTGACCGAGAACAACAACTCGGCACCCCCGATCACACTGACCAGGGACGTGCCTTTGACCAGCGCGATGATGGAGTTGAAGGTGGGAGGAACAATGAATCTCATCGCCTGCGGCAGCTGGATTCGAAAGAAGACCCGCACCGGCTTCATGCCCAGGGCCTTGGCGGCCTCAAGCTGCCCCTCGTCCACCGAGATCAGCCCGGCGCGATAGATCTCCGCCTGGTACGCGGCATCGTGCAGGCCCAAACCCACGATAGCTGCCAGCAGTGGTGTCACCAGGGTGTTGGACTCGATCGAGGCGAAGGTCGGACCGAACGGTATGCCGATGCTCAGGACCGGCACGAGTAAGCCGATGTTGAACCAGAAAATCAGTTGTACGAGCTGCGGTGTACCCCGGAAGAACCAGATGTACGACGAGGCGAGCGCGCGCAGGAGGGCGTTGTCCGACAAGCGGCACACCGCCAGAATGCCGCCGAGAACCAGACCGATTGTCATCGCTGTCACTGTGAGAAAGAGAGTCATGACGACGCCCTGAAGCACGGTTTCGCTGTTGAGGTACTGCGCGACAACGTTCCATGCAAAGTTGGGGTTCGTCAACAGCAGGTGCACGAGTTGTGCGGCGACGACCACGGTGATGATGGAAAGCACCCAGGTGGCGGGGCGCCTTGGTGACAACGCCCGGGCTACGTCCACGGGGTGGTGCGTGACCGGGAGCTCGAGGTCGGTCTGGTTACTCGACAGAGTTGCCATGACTACTGCGGGTTCTCGACGAGCCAATCGGCGTACAGGTTGATGCCGGGCTGGTCGATGAGTTCGCGATCGAGGCCGTACTTGGTCATGATCTTCTCGTAGTCACCATTGTCGAAGAGCACTTGAAAGCTCGCGAGCAGGGGGGCGGAGAGTTCGGAGCCCTTGGGGAGCAATGCACCCATGAACTGACCGGCGAACCCGTTCGAGAACTCGTCGCCGACGACCTCCAACTCGCCGTTCGATTCCTTGGCCGCGTAGAACAGCGAGGCTCCACCCGTGAAGAAGGCATCCGTTCGTCCCGATCTCAGCGCCAGCACGCCGTCGGGAACGCTCGCGACGCTCAGCACCGTGAGGTCTTTGCCCTGCTCCTGGCACTTCACTGCCTGAGCCTCGGCAACCTTATAGGTTGCAGCGTTGGCGAGCGTGGCCACGGTGACGTCACACAGCTCGTCCATGTTGGTGACGTTCTTGGGGTTGCCCTTTTCGACCAAAAAAGGCACGACCTCCTGCAAAACGTCAACGAATTCGGCACCTGGGCGTTCCTTCGGTCCCCCGACCGAGTCAGCGTAGGGAAAGAAGCCGAAGGCGTAACGTTTGGCGCTGATCGCGGCGAACGCTCCGGAAATGTCCGGCACGGTCGCGATCTTGGCCTCTACACCCATCACTTCGGCGATGGCATCCATCAGTTCGGCGCCGGCACCGGTGTACTCACCGGTTTTTCCGGGCGTCGTGACCCACCACGGCGGGTTTGCGCCACTCGTGACGACCGTGAACTCACCAGCGTCCTGAATGTCCTGGGGAAGGGCATCGTGAATGGCCTGGTCCATCAGAGTGGATGCTGCCGGTTCCTCCGGTTCGACGGCTGCGCTACAGCCGGCTAAGAGTGAGACGGAGAGGGCTAGGCAGAGGGTTTTCGCGACCTGGATACGTTTCATTGTCGGTACTCCATTGCTGTAGTTGATTGGGCTGAACTCAACGCGCCTGCTGGAAATGTGGTTTGTTATGCTGCCCGGCCACTCTCGTTTCCAACAAGTTGGGGCTGAGCGTATCATGGCAGTAAATCACTGTATAGACATTTGGTATATCTGTTGATTGCTTCGGCGAGCCTGCGGGGCTGACGATTGACCCGCGGGCCACTGAAGCCACCGCAGCGAAGCTGCGGCACGGCGACCCGCGCTGGTGGTGTTGGCAGAAGCGTCGCTAAGGTCGGTGGAAGCCGAGCCTTGTAGAAATTCGGTGGGCAGCGCTGACGACCAAATCTTTCCAGGCGCCCTCGAGATTGCCTGACACCCGCGACATGGCCCCCCCTATGGCCAGAGCCGCGATCATTTCGCCCGAATAATCGCAGACGGGCGCGGCGACGGCACCGGCCCCGGCGTCGACCTCACCGAGACTGAGGCTGTAACCGCGTCGGCCAATCTCCTGTAGTTCTTGGCGCAACTCGGCCTCGCCGGTGATGGTGTGTTCGGTGAAAGCCGGCCCCCGGTGGCTGAGCACCTGGCTCAGGCGTTGCTCGTCCTGACCCGAGAGCAGCATTTTCTGCCCGGCCCCCGAATCCAGCGGTCGTTTGGTGCCGACGTCGACCGAGATGCGCAGAGAGTGGGTGCTCTCAATGCGGGAGATACAGATCGCCTCGTTGCCGACCGGAGCCAGCAGGTAGATCGTTTCATTGGTCGCGGCATGCAACATTTCCATCTCGGGCTGCGCGGCGGCCCGCAACGCTTCGATTGGCTGGGCTGCCATCTCGCCGAGGGTGAGCAATCGACTGCCCACCCGGTAGTGGTCGCCGGTGCGTTGCAGAAAGCCGCGCGATTCGAGGGTTTTGATCAGACGAAACGCCTTGTTGCGGGTCACGCCAACTCGGCGGGCGATGTCGGCGACGCGCAGCTCTTGTTGCCCGTTCTCGAACTCGAGCATGATATCGAGGGCCGCAGCGACCGGCCCGATCATGTAATCGGTGGCGGGGCCGGCTGGTGCAACTGCGGTTGGGGCGGCCGAGGTCTCCGGATCGTCCGTGGCGTGGGCCGTCATGCGGTGACCGCCATTGTGTGGCGACTGTGGGCATCCGCTATAGACAGGAGCGAACCGCTCATAAACTGGCCGCCTTTCAACACGGCGGTGCGACGTTTCGCATCCTGCAACAAGCGGATGTCCCGGTGCGGGTCGCCGTCGACGATGAGCAGGTCGGCGAATTTTCCCGCGGCAACCGTGCCAACGTCGGCTGAAACGCCCATGCACTGGCTGGACTGGTCCGTGGCGACCCTGATCGCTTCGGCCGAGGTCATACCGGCCTCGACCAGAAGCTCTAGTTCCATGCCGGTGCGGCCGAAGCCGTGGAACGGGTTGGTGTCGGTGCCAGCAGCGATGCGCACGCCGAATCGAACGGCCAGAGCAAGGCTTTCGCGATGGCGCGCCGGCATGTCAATGGTGTGGGCTCGCACACTTTCCTGGGAGAGGGTGCTGTGCCAGTTAGAGATGCACATTGTTGGAACATACCATGTGCCCCGATCAGCCATTTCGCGCGCGCACTCCTCGGTCAGATAGGTTCCGTGCTCGATCGTGTCAACGCCGGCACGCACCGCGAGGATCGCGCCGGGATCGCCGTGGGCGTGCGCGCACACCGGGATTCCCTCCAGATGGGCCTCGTCCACGATCGCAGCGAGTTCTTCAGGGGTGAACAGCGGGCGGTTCGGGCGGCGTGCCGCGAAGGTCATGCTGCCGGTCATCGCCACTTTGATGACGTCGGCACCCATACGAATAACTTCCCGCACCTTGGCCCGCGCGGCCACCGGACCGTCGCACCAGGGTTCGGGAAGGCCGGGCAGAATCTCGTAGCGTCCGCGGGACGTGATCGCGCCGCCCGACACCGGGTGGGCATCCATCAGGGAGTTGGTCGGCGACACGATGATCAGCGAGGTCTGCAAACGCGGACCAGGAATGACGCCGCGGTCTACGGCCAGAACGAAGCCCCGTTCCAGACCGCCGAGGTCCCGTGCCGTGGTGATTCCCGCCTCCACGGTCGTCTTCAGGGCGGCCACCGTTTGGGACATCAGCAGTCCCAGCGGTTCCGGATGGGTGACAAGGCTCTGCGCCCAGGCAGCATGGTGGGTATGGCAGTCGATGAGGCCGGGCATCAGCGTGGCACCGCCCAGGTCGACGACCTCGACCGTGACGGGAAGCGGTCGGTCTTCGGTCACCTCGACGATCCGCTCGCCGTCGATGATCACGGTCGACCGCTCGCGGGCCGGGCCGCCGGTGCCGTCGATGAGCCGGGCATTGATCAGGGCGCGCAACTGGGTGGTCATGAGAGGTCGTTTCAGGAGGCTGTAACCAGAGCGGATGCCTGGCGCTGGTTGCGATCGCTCGCCAGCGCCGATCGGCGCATCTTGCCCGATTCGTCGCGGAAGCTCGTACTGACGAACTCGAAGGTTTTCGGCACCTTGTAGGGGACGAGGCGTTCCCGGCAGAATGCCCGCAGCTCGTCGACGTCGGGCGGCGCGCCCGGGTCGGTGGGCAGCAGGATGGCGTAGACCTGCTTGCCCCACTCGTCGTCGTCGACGCCGATCACCACGGCGTCTGCGATGCCGGGGTGTTCCGAGAGCACCCCCTCGACTTCGGCGGGGTACACATTGGCACCGCCGGTGATGATCAGGTCGACCCGTCGATCAGCCAGATAGAGGTAGCCGTCGTCGTCGAGCCAGCCGAGATCTCCCAGCGTGACCAGTCCGTTGGAAGTGGATGCCGGTGGTTCGGCGCCGAGATACCGGAACGTCATGGGGGCGCCCTCGGGCCCGGTGAAGATCTCCCCGATCTCGCCGGCCGGCAGCGGAGCCCCGGCGCTGTCCCGGATGCTCAGTCGCGTGTCAACCGGCCGGCCCAGGCTACCCTCGCGGAGCATCCACTCGTCGCCGCGAATAGCGACGACTCCGGTGCCCTCCGCGCCGCCATAGCAGTCGTATTGTTTCGCCGGTTCGACCAGCTGCAACCAGACGCGTTTGACCCACACCGGGCAGACCGCGCCGCTGTGATAGAAGGCGTCGATGCTGGAGAAGTCGCGGGTGAGTACATCGGGCAGTCGAGCGATGCGCTGCATGATGATGGGTACCATGGCGAGAAAAGTGACCCGGTGCCGCTCGATGACGTACACGGTGAGGGCGGCATCAAACTTTTCCAGCAGAATCACCGTGTGTCCCTCGAAGAGACCGTTGTGCGTGAGGCTGAAGGAGATGTTGTGATACAGCCGGCCGGTGATTAGCTGGGTCTGGTCGGCGCGCAGGCCGAATCGGTGCAGGGAACTGCCCTGGCCGGGGATCTTCTGCCACGGTCGGTCGTCGAGAATGATTTTGGGGCGGCCGGTGGAGCCTCCGGAGCAGATCGCCTTTCCCGGCCACGCGGTGATGGCTGGTAGCGCTGATGCGTCAACGGTGTCGAGTGCCGAAAGCTCGTCGAGTGAGATATCGCCGGGATACTGCCCCTCGTGTTCCACGAGCATGACGGTGGTGCGCCACGATTCACTCACCGCGAGAATTTCGCGACGTTCCCGCTCCGGCATCTGCGGCGACAACGGGAGCGTGCAGGCGCCGAGTCGCCAGGCGGCGATGGCGGCGACAATGTGTTCGGCGCGGGTGGGCAGGCAGATTGCCAGCAGGGTCGTCGGGCCAACGCCGTAGCCCGCCAGTAGGCGTGCCATCTGATTGGCGCGCGTATCGAGCTCTGCCCAGCTGAGGCAACTCTCGCTGCCGTCGGGGGCGACGAAAATGAGCGCGGTGCGCTCGCCGCGTTCGGCGGCGAGGTCAGCAATGCGCTGCGCGTAGGAGACCGGCGAGGTGATGAAAGGTGAGTCTGCGGTCATGGTGTCGCTTTCCGTGTCGCCCGGTTCGGGTGGGTCGGTGTTTCGTGCGTCGTGGAATTTCTCAAACTGTATCCCTGGATAGATGACATGTCTATATGATGAACAGAAATGTCCGTCGATGCTCGCCGAGGGGTTACGCAATGTTGATGACAGGACCTGACCGTGAGGTATTCATCTCGGGGGTAGCCGAAGCGCCACTGGGCGAAGTACGAGACCATTCCGAGCTGTCGATGATTGCGCTCGCAGCCAGGGAAGCGCTCGCCGATGCCGGCCTGACCCTGCGTGATGTCGACGGGTTGTTTGTGAACTACCTCGGCGAGGAGGGCACGGTGCAGGTCGGGGAGTATCTCGGAATCCAGCCGAGTTACTCCGACTCCAGCGATCTCGGCGGAGCCGCCTTCGTGGCTTTTCTCGGTCATGCCTCGGCTGCCCTGCAGACCGGACGCTGCCGGGTCGCCCTGATCGTGTACGCGTCCCGGCAGCGCACCCGCGCCACTCGCAAGCTCAATCACTGGAATGAGAAGGCAACGTCGCCCCAGTTTGAACAGCCGTATGGTCTGCCGGCCCCGATGGGCCAGTTCGGGCTGCTCGCGGCCCGACACATGTACGAGTACGGGACCACACCCGAGCAGCTGGCGTCCGTGGCCGTGACCGCACGGCAGTGGGCGGGCCTGAACCCCAAGGCCTGGAAGCGTGATCGGCTCACCATTGACGATGTGCTCGAGTCGCGCCTGATCTGTGCTCCGCTTCGTCGCCTGGACTGCTGCCTGGTCACCGATGGCGGCGGTGCCATCGTGTTGACGACCTGGGACCGTGCCCGGGATTCGGCGAATACGCCGATTCGAGTGGCCGGCACCGGGGAGAGCGCGAGGCAGTGGCATATTCCGCAGCTGCCGAGTCTTGAGGCCTCGCCGGGGGTCGCGGCCGCTCGTGCCGCGCTGCAGATGGCGGAGGTCGGGCACGCCGATATCGACGTCTTCGAGCCCTATGATGCGTCGACGATCAGCGTGCTGCTCGCGCTCGAAGACGTCGGGTTCTGCGGGCGCGGTGACGCCGGCGCGTTTGTGCAGGAGGGCAATCTGAGCATCACCGGCAGTCTCCCCTCGATCACCTCGGGGGGAGGGTTGTCGTATTGTCATCCGGGGGCGCTGGGCATCCTCTTGGTTATCGAAGCGGTGCGGCAGCTCCGCGGCCAGGCCGGAGCGCGGCAGGTGCCCGGTGCGACGGTCGGACTGGTGCATGGCATTGGCGGACTCTTCTCCACGGCAGCGACGGCGGTGTTGGTTCGTGGTTGAGTCACTGTTCGACTGGGCCGACCCCACGACCGCTCATTTCTGGGAGGCCGCCAGCAAGGAACAGCTCGTGATCCAGCAATGCGGAGTCTGCCGTCAGTATCAGTTCTATCCGCGTCCCTTCTGCCTCGCCTGCGACAGCGATGACATCGGATGGGTCGCGGCGAGCGGCCGGGGAACGGTCTATTCGCAGACCACCGTGCATCTGAAGGCCGCGCCGGAACTCGGGCTGGTGACCCCGTACGTTGTGGCGGTCGTACAGCTCGAGGAGGGGCCGCGCTTGCTGACCAACCTCACCGGGGAAGCCTGCCGAATCGGCAGCCCGGTGCAGGTCGGCTGGCGATCACGGCAGGGGCAGGCGCCGGTGCCAGTCTTCGGGCCGGCGACACCGTGAGCATTGACGATGTTTACGCCCACATCGATGCCGGATTCGGTGCCGCGCTCGAAGAACTCGCCTACCTCGTTGGTATCGCTGGCGTCAGCGCTTCGCCGACGGAGGACCTGGCCCTGTGCGCCCAGGCCGTGCAGCACAGCGTGTGCGGGAGTGGTCTGCGCACGCACCTGATCGAGGGTTTTGGGCCGCCGGCTGTGTACGGCGAATGCATCGTCGACCCCGGGCGACCGACGGTGCTCATTTATGGGCACTACGATGTGCAACCGGCCGAAACCAGCGCGCACTGGCAGGGTGACCCGTTCGAGCCGACCATTCGCGACGGTCGCATGTACGGGCGCGGCACCAGTGACAACAAGGGCCAGCACCTCGCGCAGCTCTGGGCTCTCCGGGCGACGCTGGCTGCACACGGCGAGCTGCCGGTGAACGTCAAGGTCCTCATCGAGGGAGAAGAAGAGATCGGCAGCCCGCACCTGGCCGAACTCGTTCGAGAAAATCGTCATCTCCTGGCGGCTGATCTGGCCATAACCTCGGATGGCCCCGTGCATCGCAGCGGCATGCCGCAGCTCGTGCTCGGCACTCGCGGGCAGCTCGGCGTCGAGCTGTGTACGCGCGGGGCGAATCGGGATGCGCACTCGGGCAGCCTTGGCGGTCTGCTGCCCGACGCCGCGCAGCAGCTCACTCAGGCACTGGCCACGCTGTGGAAACCGAGTGGCGAGATTGCCGTGGCGGGCTTCTTCGATGACGTGCGGCCGCCGACGCCCGCCGAAAGTGCGAATCTTGCCGGGCTGCCCCTCGATCTGAAGGACCACTTCAGCGACTACGACATCACGGAGCTGCCCTCGCCGGAGGGACGCGACTACTACGAACGCTTGATGCTGCGGCCGACGATGACAATCACCGGCCTGACCAGCGGTTATACCGGGCCGGGCATGAAGACTGTTATTTCAAGCAGCGCCAGGGCGCACCTCGACATGCGACTCGTGCCCGGGCAGCATCCGGACGAGATCTTTCGGCTGCTACAGGTGCACCTGGCGCAGCATGCCCCGATGGTGGGGCTGACGCGACTCAGCTCGATTCCCCCCTCGCGTACCGCCCTCGACAATCCCTACGTTGCGATTCTGGCCGGCGCCGTTGAGCAGGCGACCGGGGTGATTCCCTTCGTCGTGCCCAGCCTCGGCAGCTCGCTGCCGAACTACGTTTTCACCGACATTCTCGGCATTCCCTCAATTCTGGTGCCCTACGCCAACCCTGACCAGAACAATCACGCCCCCAACGAGAATTTCGAGCTGTCGCGGTTCAAGGACGGCATGAGAATTTGCGCGACCATCCTCGAGCATGTCGGCAGTCACACCGTTGAGCGCTCGGAGGGAAATGTGCGTCTGGAGCAGGAGCGCGTCGAGTAAAATCACGCGCTGGGGCGCTTGCTCGCCCTCGCGGCGAAAGATTAATTCTGACTTTTTGTAGGCTGCAAGGCTCCGCCGGTCAAATCGCATCCTGCCGAATAATTTATCTTTGATCAGCATAATCGTCTGGTTGCAGCCGTGCCCCCGCCCGTGGGAAATCGCACATTCTGCCATAGCTCAGCGCCTGTGACCGAAAATCAGGGGATTCGGAGAAAATCATGAGGTTTCTTTCAAACAGGCCGGGCATGCTGGCCAACTCGCCCGCGCCACCCCGAAGTGCACGGGCTCGAAACCCAGCGAACGGGCGTACCTAGCGTCCATCATTCGCGCCAGATGAAGGACATGCGCCCAAAACACACTGAAACGCCCCATGCCCACCTCGCCCCTCGAACGCAGCACAAGCCCCGTAAACCACGCACCCGCCGGCATGAGATCTTCGTTGCCACCGGTGCCGCGCTCGTTATCGCCGGCCTCGTCGCCAGCAGCGGATTCGTCGCCCAGTCCGCCGATGCCCGGCAAGACAGCATCGCCGCCACGACCGTGCTCGCCGAAAGCACCGGTCTGCAGAGCGACCAGCTCGACTATTACGCGGCGCACGGTGAGTCGATCTCTCGCGACAACGCATCCGCTGCGCTCCGCGCCGCCAACGTCGTCATCGCTGCCAGTCAGAGCAAAGTGGATGCCACCACACTCACCTCGGTAGCCAGCTCGCTCGCCAGCTACGCGATCATGCCCATCGACCAGGTGGAATCGCTCACGGCCGAGGCGAAGGTTGAGACCGCGTCCGTCGCTGCCGCCACCGCTGAAGTCGACCGCGTCGCCGCCGAGGTTGCGGCTGCTGCTGCGGCGGCCGCTGCTGCCGCCGAAGCCGCTGCCCAGGCGGCTGCTGAAGCCGCTCGCGTGCAATCTGTCGCCGGAGGCAACACCGTCAACGGTGCACGCGCCACCGCACAATCCATGGCCGCTTCGCAGTACGGCTGGGGCGCGGATCAGTTCAGTTGCCTCGACCGTCTCTGGCAGAAGGAATCCGGCTGGAACTACGCGGCCATGAACTCCAGCAGCGGCGCGACCGGAATTCCCCAGGCGCTGCCCGGAAGCAAGATGGCGTCGGCCGGCAACGACTGGGCCACGAACGCCACCACGCAGATCGCCTGGGGCCTCGGCTACATCAAGGCCTCGTCCTACGGAACGCCGTGCGCCGCCTGGTCGCACTCACAGGCCGTCGGCTGGTACTAGCTCAACACTTTTAGGCAGTTTATGCCCCGGTCACGAGCGAATCGACGACGCGCGGGCCCTTTTGTCGCGGCTGGCCGCAGGTTCTGCGGCGACCAGCCCGGGTGCAGGGCCCGGCGGTACGATGGGCGAGTAAGGAATCTCCATGATTGAGTTCGACGAGGCACACCGACGTGCCCGGCGCAGGAGCCCTGCACACGTATTTCGTCGTGTCGATTCGTACCGCACGACGATGAATTTGATGGAGGCGTTTTTTCGATGTCGTCTGGTTTCACCCGAACGGGTCTGTCCCCGTCAGATCCCACGCTCGAAACGTTCATAGATGATTACTATGAGCATCTAACAGACGAAGATGCCGCGAACTATGCCCCGGAGCTTCTTGCATCCCGGGCCCGCGAGCACTGGCAGGTCGCCCAGCGCCGAGTACCCAAGACGGCAACGATCGAGATTCACAATGAATCCGGTCGCAGTGTCGTCTATATCGTCACCGACGACATGCCCTTTCTCGTGGACTCGGTCACGGCCGAGCTGGTGCGCCAGCACTCAGCCATCCATTTGGTCGTGCACCCCCTGCTGATCGTGGCCCGCAGCAAGGCGACGAACGATCTCGTCGACATCAACCGAATCCCGGCCAGCGCCGGTGTCTCCAGCGGCGATACCTCTGCCATGCCGAACATCGCGCACCTCATCGCGACCGGTGATGATGCCTCACACCTCGAGTCCTGGATCGCCATCGAGATCGACAGCGCGAGCGACGAGGAACAGGCCAGCCTCATCGCCGGGCTGGCCGCCGTTCTCGGCGACGTTCGTGCCGCCGTCGAAGACTGGCCGCTCATGCGCACCAAGGCCATGCAGATCGCCAACGCGCTCGACACCATCACCGGTGGCGACCAGATCAAAGACCTTCACCAGACCCAGCAGTTGCTGCACTGGCTCGACGAGGGCAACTTCACGTTTCTCGGCTACCGCGAGTACAACCTCGAGACGCTGGACGGCGAAGACGTGCTCACCCTCATCGAGGGCAGCGGCCTCGGTCTGCTGCGTTCCGCTGACGACCGCCACCAGATTCAGCACCTAACGGATGCCGGCCGACAGAAAGCGCGCGAGCGCACCGCCCTGGTGATCACGAAGGCCAACTCCCGCTCCACCGTGCACCGTCCCGCCTACTTCGACTACATCGGAATCAAGAGTTTCGATGCCGCCGGCCAGGTCAACGGTGAGCAGCGCTTCATCGGTCTGTTCGCCGCGAGCGCTTACACCAGCTCGGTCACGGCCGTTCCGGTGCTGCGCGAAAAGGTCAAAGCCGTCATGACCGAGGTCGGTTTTCCGCTCGAGTCACACAGCGGTAAAGACCTGCTCGGCATCATGGAAACCTATCCCCGTGACGAGCTGTTCCAGATCGAGGTGCCCGACCTGGTCACCGCGTCGCTCGCCATCCAGCGTCTGCAGGAACGTCGTCGTACCCGCCTGTTCCTGCGGCCGGACATCTACGGTCGGTTCATGTCGGCCCTGGTCTACCTGCCGCGTGACCGCTACAACACCGCCGTGCGGCTGCGCATCGAGAAAGAGCTCCAAGAGACCTTCAGCGCTGAGTCGCTGGACTTCGAAGCGCGCATGACCGAATCGGCGCTCGCGCGACTGTTCTATCGCATCCGCTTGCCCAAGGATGTCTCGGCGGATTCCGTCGATATCGCCGCCTTGGAACACCGCCTGGCCATGGCCGTCCGCTCGTGGCCAGAGGGTATCAGCGACGAACTTCGCGAAACACACTCGGTCGAAGAGGCCGAGCGGTTGGCCGATATCTGGGCCGAAGCTTTTCCCGACAACTACCGGGTCGACTACGAAATCGATGATGCCCTCGAAGACATCTCCCGGTTTGAGGCCTGCGCAGCGGAGGTCGGGGCATCCGCTGAGGGGCACATCCGCCCGGGGCTGCACGTGTACCTGCCCAAAACCGCCGGTGACCCCGGCGAAGATGCTCGCATCAAGCTCTACATGACCGAACCGAAAAGCCTCAGCCAGATTTTGCCGTTTCTGCAGAATCTCGGCATCGAGGTACTCGATGAGGTGCCGTTTGAAATTCAGACCACCGACGGGCGGCGCTTCTATCTCTACGACCTCGGCCTGCACTACCCGGCCGGCGTCGACCCGGTCGCGACCGGCACGTTACTCGCGGACTCGTTCGGCGCGGCCATCAGCGGAGCCATCGAATCCGACAGCCTCGATCGTCTCGTGCTGCAAGACGGCATGCCCTGGCACCGTGTGGTCATCCTGCGCAGCTACGCCAAGTACCTGCGCCAGATCGGCAACACCAACTCCTACGGCTTCGTCGCGAATGCCCTGCTCGCCAACCCCGACGTCACCCGAAGGCTGGTGGCGCTGTTTGAAGCGCGGTTCGACCCCGACCTGGCCGACGATGAGCGGATCCTGCGCCTCACCGATGTGCGCGAACAGCTGCGGCTCGCGATGGAGCAGGTCGCCACCCTCGACGCCGACCGCGTACTGCGTACCCTCATCACGCTGATCGAAGCGTCGCTGCGCACGAACTTCTTTCAGTACAAGCCCTACCTCAGCATCAAACTCGACCCCTCCCAGATCGAGCAGATGCCCTCGCCCAAGCCCATGTTCGAGATCTGGGTATACTCGCCGCGCGTCGAGGGCGTGCATCTGCGCTTTGGCAAGGTGGCCCGCGGAGGGCTGCGCTGGTCGGACCGTCGTGAAGACTTCCGCACCGAGGTGCTCGGCCTGGTCAAGGCGCAAACCGTCAAGAACGCCGTCATCGTACCCACCGGTGCCAAGGGCGGGTTCTTCGCCAAGAAGCTCCCAGACCCAGCCCTCGACCGTGCCGCCTGGATGGCCGAGGGTGTCGACAGCTACAAAACATTCATCCGCGGCCTGCTCGACTTGACCGACAACCTGGTCGCCGAAGCCGATGGTGAGCATGTTGTGGCGCCGCACCGCGTGGTGCGTCATGACGACGACGACAGCTATCTGGTCGTGGCCGCCGACAAGGGCACGGCATCCTTCTCCGACATCGCCAACGGCCTCGCGGCCGAGTACGGTTTCTGGCTCGGCGACGCATTCGCCTCCGGTGGCTCGGTCGGCTACGACCACAAGGAGATGGGCATCACCGCCAAGGGCGCCTGGGAGTCGGTCAAACGCCACTTCAGCGAACTCGGCGTCGACACCCAGACCGAAGACTTCACCGTCGTCGGCGTTGGCGACATGTCGGGTGACGTGTTCGGCAACGGTATGTTGCTCTCGAAGCACACCAAACTCGTCGCGGCCTTCGACCACCGGCACATTTTTCTCGATCCCAACCCCGACCCGGCGCTCTCCTTCGACGAACGGGCCCGGTTGTTCGAACTACCGCGCTCGTCCTGGGCTGACTATTCCACCGACCTCATCAGCACCGGCGGCGGCGTCTTTCCACGTCAGGCCAAGGTCGTTCCGATCTCGGCCGAAGTGCAGGTCGTGCTCGGTCTGCCGGAAGGCACCACTCAGCTGAGCCCGCCCGAACTGTTGCGAGCCATTCTGCTTGCCCCTACCGACCTGCTCTACAACGGCGGCATCGGCACCTACGTCAAGGCCAGCGGTGAAACGGCCGCGCAGGTCGGCGACAAGGCCAACGACGGGATTCGGGTCGACGGCCGCGACCTGCGGGTCAAGGTCGTGGGGGAGGGCGGAAACCTCGGCTTCACCCAGCTCGGCCGCATCGAAGCCGCGCTCGCCGGCGTCATCCTCAACACCGACGCGATCGATAACTCGGCCGGGGTGGACTGCTCCGACCACGAGGTCAACATCAAGATCTTCGTGGACCGCATGGTCGCCGCCGGCAAGCTCGACCCGGCCGAACGCGCCGCGTTCTTGGCCGAGATGACCGACGAGGTGGGACGTCTGGTTCTGGTGGACAACGTCGACCAGAACATTTTGCTGCTCAACGACCGGGTGCTCGTGAACAACTGGAGCCCGAGCTACGAGCGCCTCATGAACTGGCTCGAAGAATCGGGCGACCTCCAGCGCGAGCTGGAAGCCCTGCCGACCACGGCCACACTGAGGGAACGCCTCGACCGCGGCCAGGGCCTGACCAGCCCCGAGCTGAGCGTGCTCGCCGCCTACGCCAAGATCGAACTGGCCACGGCGCTGCGCGACAGCGACCTGGCAGATGATCCCTGGTTCGGCAGCACCCTGCGCCGGTACTTCCCGACGCACCTGTCGGAGCGGTTCGATGCGGAACTGGACACGCATCCGCTTCGCCGGGAAATCATCGCTACGGTCGTCGCGAACGACATGATCAACCTCGGCGGCATCACCTTCGCCTTCCGCGCGATGGAAGAGACGTCGGCCAACCAGGCGACGATCGCGCGTGCCTTCGTGGCACTGCGCGAAATCTTCGATATTGACACGATGGTGGGCGAGCTCAATGCGCTGCCGTCGTCGTTCCCGACCGAGAAGTGGACGGCGATCCACCTGGATATTCGCCGGCTGCTCGACCGCGCGGTGCGCTGGCAGGTCAACCACGGCGGCAATATGCCTGTCGGCGCGGTGATCGCCAAGTACAAGCCGCAGATCGCGCTCATGCGGGAGCACCTCGGCGAATACCTGCAGGGTACCGACCGGGGTCGCCTCGAAACGCAGGAGGAAAAGGCCAGAGAATGGGGCCTGCCCGACGACCTCGGTCGTCGCTGGTCCGAACTGTTCGAGGCATACGCGCTGCTCGACGTGGCCAAGGTGGCTGCCCGGGCGAACGTGCAGGTCACCGAGGTCGCTGAGATCTACTACACGGTCTACAACCGTTTCGGTGTCGACAACCTGCTCGAGCGCATCACCAAGCTGCCACGCAAGGACCGCTGGCAGGCACTCGCCCGCGCCGCACTCCGCGACGACTTGTACTCAACTGTCGCCGACATGACCCGGTCAGTTCTCGACGAAACGGATGCCGGTGCTGCCGACGACCGCCTCTTGGCCTGGGAAGCGCTCAACGCCGAACAGCTCGGCCGCGCGCGCAGCGTCTTCGAAGAGGTCAACTCGCTCGCGCAGGACGACATGGCGTCGCTCTCAGTTGCTGTGCGCCTGCTGCGCTCCATCGTGCGCCGCTAGGTGTGAGAACCGGGGTGCCCCCACACGGGGGCGCCCCTGGTGCTGAACGCGAGGGAATAGCTCGGCGGGTGCAAACGCTGCACCGAATATGAAGCGCATCGGATTCCTCTCCTTCGGCCACTACCAACCGGTACCGGGATCGCAGGCGCGAACGGCGGGCGATGCCCTGTTGCAGACGGTCGACCTGGCCCAGGCTGCCGAGGAGCTCGGAATCGACGGTGCGTATCTGCGCGTGCACCACTTCGCCCCGCAGTTCGCATCGCCGTTTCCCCTGCTCGCCGCGATGGCGGCCCGCACCAGCCGGATCGAGCTCGGCACCGGCGTCATCGACATGCGCTACGAGAACCCGCTGTACATGGCCGAAGAAGCCGCGATCACCGACCTGATCAGCAACGGGCGTCTGCAACTCGGCATCAGCCGCGGTTCACCCGAGACCGCCTTGCGTGGCTACGAGGCGTTCGGGTATGTTCCGTCCGAGGGCAGCAGCGACGCCGATGACGCTCGTGCGCGCACGGCAATCTTTCGGGCCGCGATCAGCGGCGCCGGAATGGCGCCGGCCAACCCGCAGATGACCGGGCGCACCGGTCTGCTGGCTATTGCACCGCAGTCGCCCGGGCTCAGCGCGCGCATCTGGTGGGGCGCCGGAACCCGCAAGACGGCCAAGTGGGTGGGGGAGCAGGGCATGAACCTCATGAGTTCGACCCTGCTCACCGAAGACACCGGCGTGCCGTTCGGAGACCTGCAGGCCGAGCAGATCGCTATCTACCGGCAGGCCTGGGCCGACGCCGGGCACGAGGGAACGCCGCGCGTTTCGGTGAGCCGCAGCATCCTGCCGATCGTCAGCGATCTGGACCGGGCCTACTTCGGTCGCGAAGCGGAGGCGGGCAGCCACGACCAGGTCGGCCACCTCGACGGCGGCCTGGCCCGTTTCGGTAAGAGCTACGTCGGGGAGCCATCCGCGATCGTCGATCAGCTCCGAACGGATGCTGCGGTGCACGACGCCGACACCGTGCTCGTGACCATCCCGAACCAGCTCGGCGTGGACTACAACTCTCACCTGCTCGAGACCATCGTGCAGCAGATCGCACCCGATCTCGGCTGGCGCTGACGCAGCTGCGCGCACCGAGGCATCCTGACTGCGCTCAGGCGTCCCAGCCACGCGTCGGCAGCTGGTCGAGCCAATCTTCAAGTGTCGTCGTGCTAGCCGATCGTGTGGTCGCGTGCAGTGCCGAAACCTGAGGCGAGAACTGTTGATCGAGATCAATGGCCCCGGTGGCGATCACGGCGATCGGTGGCAGGGCTATCCCGACGGAGGGCGATGCCCCGCCGGAGAAGTCGCTTATTGGATGTAGAAACGTGTGAAACATCAGAACCCCTCGCTCGTCGCGGTCGAAACCGCTACCGGGTCCGGGGTAGTACCTCGACACTACGCCCGAAGCTGATGAAATATCAGCGTTCTGTGTGAACGGCAGAAGAATTCTTCGGCTATGAGAAGCCGATTGTGCTGGAGAGCAGACTGCTGCGGGGTTGTCACCGGCCGCAACTTTCCTGAACTGCTCCGGGTGGTCAAGGAGCTCACTGAAGCCGAGATCGATTCCAGCCTGAAGGTCTAGGGCAGGGAAGCGATGGCAATCGCGATGGCCATCCAGAGCGGCATCGCCGCGACCATGAGTGCGAGGCCGACCCACTGCAGGCGAGTGTAGGGCGGGTCGGCGTCGCCGCGCTTGCGGGTGCGCACGATGTCGACCACGGACACGACCATGCCTACGAACATCAGTGGGGACACGGTCAACAGGGCGAGAATGTTCAGCGCATCGGTGCGCACGGCCAGAGCTACGGCCACGCCGAGGGCACTGTAGACCACGAAAAGTACTGCGCTGATCCACAGCGAAATGGGAACGCGCCGTGTCGTAGGTGTGAGCGTTGCGTGCATGGTGCGACCCCCGTTGGTATCTACGATTTCTGACAGTAGCACGGGGGTGGCGGCTACGGCGTCGGGTCAGCTCAGGCGGCCGAGCTGCGTGAGCTTGGTTCGCACCTCGGCGTCGCTCGGCTCGACCAGGTGGGTGTCGTCGGGAAACACGATGACGGGAATGTTGGTGCGCCCGCTGATGGCGCGGGCGCGGTCTGCACCGTCTTCGACGAGCAGCAGGTCCACGTAGTCGTAGTCCACCTCGAGGCGGTCGAGCAGCGACTTGGAACGGCGGCAGTCGCCGCACCACTCCGCCCCGTACATTGTGATGCGCGGTGCAGGGGCAGTGGTTTCAGTCATACCAGAGAGCTTATGCTGCGCGCCTGTGTGCCGCGGGTGGGCATCCGCTTTAGTCGTGCAGGTGGTCGACCTGCCAGCCGGTGGACTGCTCCAGCAGATCCAGAATATTTTGAGCGGATGCCCGCGCCTCAGCCTGGCTGCGCGCGTCCACTACGTCGATGGTCAGCGGCAGGCTCTCGCCGAACTTGGGAATCTCCACGTCAATCCGGCCGCCGTCGGGTAGTGCAATGAAGGCGTTCGCTCCGGTCTCCTCCTCAACTTTGGTGCTGAGGGCGGTCGCGATGGCCCAGAGGGCATCGGGCTTGGTGCGCTGAACCTGGGCAACGATCGTGGCCGTGAAGGTCATGGGTCTCCGAACTTGAGGGGAAGAGGACTCGTACAGTAAAGCAGTACCCGTACCCTGAAACCATGCCTTCTTATCGCGTGACCATGAGTATCGAATCCCTGCACCCGGGAACCGCGCCCGCTTCGGTCGTGCCCCGAGCCGCGGCGGCGGCCGCGGAATTCACCACGGTGGAGGCTTCTGATCTCACTATCGTCGCGGGAGCCGCCCGGGTCATCGTGCGTTTCACAGCGGATGACGCGGCGTCGGCTCTCCAGATCGGCGCCCACGTGGTGGCCGACCTGCGCGTCGTGGCCGAGCTGCGAGCATCCCTGGTCACCGAACGGGTAAAGGGGACCTGGGTGCCGGTGCGTGAACGACCACAGCGCGGGTGACCAGAGTCACCCGCGCCTTTTTGCTGCGTTACTCGACGGGCGCGGTGACCGTGTTGCTCTGCAGGGTGACGGCCGTCTGGGCCAGGAGACGGCCGTTGATGGTCGCTCCGGTCTTCATGGCGATCATCGTGTGGCTGAGAATGGTGCCTTCGAAGTGCGCGGTCGTGCCGATCGCGACGGAACCGGCAACCTGCCAGAAGACGTTCTTCGCCTGAACGTCCCCGGCCAGAATCACGCTCTGGGCGGAGGCCTGTTCCAGGTCCTTGGAGATCTGAAAGATGAAGACGTCATCGGAAGTACCGGTGAGGGTGACGTCGGTGGAGATGTTCACGTCGGTGCCCCACTTTTAGAGGCCCTGGGTGAGGGTGAGGCCGCCGATTTCGCCGGCGCCCAGGTTGATGTAGTCGGGAGTGGTGCGCCCGGCAGCATCGGTGTACGCGATCTCGAGGTCGCTGACGGCAGCGGTGAGATTGGTGCCGTCGGTCACCTTGCAGGAGGGGCCCTCGGCGTCGACGCTGTAGATGGTTCCGTTGGTCACCTCGGGGCAGGTGAGGTGAATTGCCGCGCCGGTGATGGGGCTCGCGCCCACATTGCCGCTGACTGACGAGGCGTAGACATCCGTGATGCCCGCCTTCGACAGCACGGCGAACGTGCCGGCCTCGCCGAGGTCGACCGCTGCGCCGACTCCGATGCTGCCGGCTCCAAGGATGCCGACGACCACAAGGGCGCCGAGAAGTCGCTTGCGCGACGGTGAAAGCTGTGTGAACGTACTCATGGTGTTTTCCCTCTCCAAAGACCCGCACGATGCGGGTCGGGGCAGGGCCACGCGCGGGCGTGGTCGCCGATGCTGCACATCGGGTTCTCCCGTTGACCGGGCTCGCGAGCAGGTAGCGCCCCCAAGCCCCACCAGTCGTGCCCTCCGGGCGCAATCCGCACGTTTGTTCGTGCGCCCCCACGACAATGGTTCCAAAGAATAGAATCTGTCTAGCCCCAGACTAGGGGCATTTGCGGCAATTCGGGGGCCAGTTAGACGACGGGGTCCATCGAACTCAGGTGGCAGGCGTCGTTCCACATCTGCAGTACTCGGTTCTCGCGCTCCCAGCCGAGGGTGGACACAGTTGCGGTGCCGAGGCTCAGGCTCTTGCCGGCGGCCGCTGGCAGGCCCATCCAGCGTGCGGTCATGATGCGCAAAAAATGTCCGTGGGCGAAGACGGCCACCCGGCCCTCGGCGGCGAGGCACAATTTGATGGCGAGATCGGCGCGAGCGCCCACCTCGTCAACGGATTCGCCCCCCGCAATTGGGTTGCCCCACACGGTCCAGCCGGGAATCTCCGAGCGGATGTCCGCGGTGCGGCGACCCTCATAGACCCCGTAATCCCACTCCAGCACGTCGTCGCTTGCCACTCCCTGCCCGCCGTAGCCGGCCCGTTCCATGGTCTCCCAGGCGCGCACCAGCGGGCTCGAGTAGACCCGATCGAAGTGTTCCCCGTCGAGCATCTCGCCGAGGGCATCCGCTTGTTGGCGGCCAAAGTCGGTCAGCGGAACGTCGGTGCGCCCGGTGTGCTGACCCGAGATGCTCCACTCGGTCTGTCCGTGGCGGATGAGAACGATGTCGTTCTGGGTCATGCGGCTCCCTCACTGTGCCACCGGAACGCGGCGGCCCGACAAGTCTACGTTTCGTGCGTCGGGGTAGCCCCGACCGGGGAGTAGACGACCCGACTGCTACGTTTATATGGTCAGTGCAGACGCCCTGAGCCACAATGCTGTAACAACTCAGGGGGACCTTCGTGTCAACTGCCACTGAAAAACGCGCCACCGGCCCGGCCGCCGCGTTCATGCGCCCGATCAACTCGCTCGTCGAACGGTTCATTCCGAGCGCCCTCGTGTTCGTGATCGCGCTGACCGTGATCGTGGCCGTTCTCGCCCTGATCCTCACCGATTCCGGCCCGATCGACGTCGTGCGCAGCTGGGGTGACGGCCTGGCCGGGCTGCTCGCCTTCATGACACAGATGGCGCTCGTGCTGCTGCTCGGGCACATTCTGGCCAACACGACTCCGGTGCACCGGTTGCTGGTGCGGCTCGGTGGTGTGCCGCGAACGGCTCTGCAGGCCTACATCTTCGTGTTCACCGTCGCCGCGGTGGCCTGCCTTATCACCTGGGGCCTCGGCCTCGTGGTCGGCGGGTTGCTGGCCAAGGAGGTGGCCTTTCAATTGCGGGCCAAGGGTGTACCGGTGCACTTTCCCCTGCTGGTCGCCGCGGGATACTCGGGCTTTGTCGTCTGGCATATGGGCTATTCCGGTTCGGGCCCGCTCACCGCGGCCACCGAGGGCTCCTTTCTGGCCGAGCAGCTCGGCCGCACGATCTCGCTGGCCGACACCACATTCTCCGCGTGGAATATCACGGCGGCTATCGCGACGATCGTGGTTGTGGGCCTCGCCCTGGCGCTGGTCGCCCCGCGCCGGGGTGTCCCGGTCTTCGTGCTCGAGGTTGATGCACGCGAGAAGCAGGTCGCGCAGGAAAGTGTCGTGACGCCCGCTGACCGACTGGATGCCAGTCGCATCCTGACCCTGATCGTGGGTCTCGCTCTGGTGGCGTACCTCGTCATCCACTTCGTCGAAGGGGGAACACTCACCCTCGACATCGTGAACTGGTCGTTCCTCGCGCTCATCTTTCTGCTCGTGCGCAACCCGTTCGAACTCATCCGGCTCACCAAGGACGCCGCGTCGAACGTCGGCGACATTCTGCTGCAGTTTCCGCTTTACGCGGGCATCCTCGGCATGATGGTCGGCTCGGGACTGATCGGTGTCTTCTCCGACTTCTTCGTGAACGTGTCGACCCCGGCAACCTTCGGCGTCATGGCGCTGCTCGCGGCCGGGCTGGTCAACTTCTTCGTACCCTCCGGCGGCGGCCAGTTCGCGGTGCAGGGCCCGATCATGCTTGACGCGGCCGAGCGCCTCGGCGTCGACCCGTCGGTGGCTATCATGGCCGTCTCCTACGGTGACCAGTGGACCAACATGATCCAGCCGTTCTGGGCGCTGCCGTTGCTGGCGATTGCCGGGCTGAAGATGCGCGACATTCTCGGCTACACGACGATCACCTTTCTGGCGGCAGGTCTGGTCTTCATCGCGACCATGTTCATCGTCGGCGCCGGCTAGCCCCTGACGGGGGTCGACCGCAGGCTGGATGCCACCTGCGCATGTGCCAACAGACCCCGGATGTTCAATTTCGACTGCGGCGAGAGTCGTAGGCTTGAGGCATAGCCATCAAGTCTGAGACGGGTGCCATGAGGGTCATTAGTTACAACCTCCGCAAGAATCGTGCCAGCGGCGAACTCGTCGCCCTGGCCGAGCGTTACAGTCCCAACATCCTCTGCCTGCAGGAATGCAACACCATCGATCTGCCGGCCGAGGTCGGGCATCTGCACCTGGCGGATTCGACCCACCGCAACCGGCTCGGCCTGGCCATCTACTACAACCGGGACCGCTTCACGGCGATCAAGACGCAGACCTTTGCGCTCAAGAAGTCGCTGCACGACCGCGTCGCCGCGCCCGCGCACGAGCGCCTGATCGCCACCCGCCTCATCGACAATGTGGCGCAGCGTGAACTCGTCGTCGCCTCCTTTCACGCGGCTCCTCTCACCGCGCTCAACTCCCTGCGCCGCAACCAGATCCGCACCGCGCACGAAGAACTGAGCATCCTCGGCCCCGGCCTGCCGACCCTCATGGTCGGCGACTACAACTACCCGATCTTCCAGGGCAAACTCGGCAACAAGGTGAACCAATCCGGCTACGACCTCACGCTCAGCGACACGCGCACCTACACCCGCTACAAGTTCTTTCGCGGGCATTTCGATCTGGCCACGTCGATGGGGCTGACCATCGCCAACGTCGAGACCCTCCCGCAGGGTACCTCGGACCACATGCCCATTCTGGTGACGGCCACCTATCCCGACGAGCAAATGATGCAAACGGATGCCGCGCATCACCTCGCGTATCCGGCCGCTTCCGAATCGGTGTCGGTCGAGGGCGTCGACTTCACGATCTAGGTCGGGTCAGGCGAGCAGCTCGAGCACTCCGCGCACGATGGTCGCGCACGACCCGAGATAGGCCACGATGACGAGCAGGCGTCGGGCCACGTGCGGCTCGATCACCGTGGTCAGCCGGTCGCCGACGATAAGCCCGACAATGCAGGCGCACGCGATCAGCACCCAGACCAGCACGGGCAGGTGCGGCAGATCGGCCGATCCCAGGGCGAACTTTGACGCCAGGG
The DNA here is from genome assembly GCF_002929595.1 of Cryobacterium sp. N19. Lineage (NCBI taxonomy): Bacteria > Bacillati > Actinomycetota > Actinomycetes > Micrococcales > Microbacteriaceae > Cryobacterium > Cryobacterium sp. N19. The sequence goes on from NZ_PJJR01000048.1 coordinate 25,542, forward strand.
ACACCAGCCCGATCGTGAGAAAGTACGGCTGCATGGTCGCGGCGAATGACCGTTGCGGCCACCCCGTGGCGATGGCATAAATGCTCACCGCGGGGCCGCCGACCCCGGCAGTGGTGTTCATAAACCCGCTGGCCATCCCGGCTATCACGCGAAAACCGGTTCGGTCGGGCAAAACGACGCGGCCCAGATTGACCGAGATGGTCAGGCCGGCGATCACGAGTACGCCGATCGAAATTTCGAGCCAGGCCGCCGGCACGAACTGCAGCACGTAGGAGCCCGGCACGATGCCGATGACAGCGCAGATCGCCAGAATGCCGTAGCGCCGCCAGACCACCTGCCGAAACACGCGCAGCAAAATGATGCTCGCGGTGAGCGCTCCGCACACGTTGACTACGATGACGCCATCGACCGGCCCAAGCAGCAGCACCAGAAACGGGGCTGCGACGAGGGCGAACCCCATGCCGGTGATGCGCTGCATGCTCGAGCCGATCAGAACGGCCGCAATCACCAGAACGGTCGTCCCCACGGTACGGTCTCCCAGCTTGATTATTTGCTATCCACGATACCCGCCCGTATCCCCGCCGAATGGCGTGGCCATTGATGCGTGGCCTACCGTTGAGGAACGGCACTCAGCCGCCACGACGAAAGGACAGCGGATGCCCGACCCCGGTACCGAGAACGTTTTGCAGGGGCGCACCTTCGATGCCGTGCTCTTCGATATGGACGGCACCCTCATCGATTCCACGCCCGCGGTCAACCGCTCGTGGGCACTGTGGGCCGAAGAATGGGGAGTGGCCAAGGACGAGACGTCCCACGGACGCCCGGCCCGCGACATCATCGAGGAACTCGTGCCGGCTGAACGTGTCGACGAAGCGATCGCGCGTATTCTCGAGCTCGAAACCGCCGACACCAACGACATCACCGTGCTGCCCGGCGCCGCCGCGCTCATGAACAGCCTGCCGGAGAGTCGACGGGCCATTGTCACGTCCTGCTCGCGGCCACTGGCGGTCGCGCGGCTGGGGGCATCCGCTTTGGTGGCACCGAAGGTGATCGTGACCATCGATGACACCCCCCGTGGCAAACCCTTTCCGGAGCCGTTTCTCGAGGGAGCCGCGCGGCTCGGAGTCGACCCGCGACGCTGCCTGGTGATCGAGGATGCGCCCGCCGGATTGCAGGCCGGCCGAGCCGCCGGCTGCACCACGATCGGCGTCGCCGGAACCTATGCTGCCGCCGAGCTTGACGCCGATCTCATTGTTCCCGGGCTCGACCACCTGCGCATCGAGGTCGCGGCTGGCGGACTGATTCTTCGTCTCGTGTCGCCGAATAGCTAAGAACGGTCACCGTCGCCACCCAAATGAACGTAACGTTGATAGGCGGTATGCGCGTTCGGCTTTTCCGAGTGGCGCGAGTACGCGAAACGAAAGGGTCTTCCCTCTTGGACGACGAATGCATCCACGGACTCGAGGGCCAATTGTGCGCCCTGTGCTATCCCAAAGTGGTCACTGAACCCCTCACCCCGGTGAAGAAGACCCGCGCGCCGAAGCTGTCCTCGCTGCGCGACCCGCTGCCGACCGCGTCCATGCCCGCCGCCCGCGCGGCTCGCCCGGTTCGCGTCGCCGGAGCCCCGCGACCGGTGCGGGCCGAGAAAGTGTCGACCGACAACGTCGACGAGCAGCGTGTGTATCACCTCACCCACATCAGCAACCTCGCCGCGATCCTGAAGGACGGTCGCCTGCTGGCCAACGCCGCCCTGACGACACGTCCGGTTGTGGACATCTCCGCCCCGGCCACGCGCGAGCTGCGCCGGGCGGCACTGGTCGTCGGCGATGGTCGCAGCGTTGCCGAGTACGTGCCGTTCTTCCTGTCGCCGAACGCGACCGTGTGGGAGAGCGTGCGCGCCGAGACCGCTGACCCGCTGCTGGCGCTCGACGCCCACGGTTCCGAGGCTTTCGACTTCGTCCTGCTCGTCAGCACGGTCAAGAAGATCAACGACGGTCTCGCTGCGTTTACCGGCACGGCCACGGATGCTGACGCCACCGACGAGCGGGCCCCCCTCGTTCCCAGCGTGGTCGCCGTCACGAACGGTGACGCCGCCGGAGCGCTCACCCGGTTCGGCGCCACGCCGGCCACCGCCGAGCGCATGCTGCAGACCCTGCGTGCCGAGGCCGACGGCGCGATGATCCTCGAAGCCGAGCTGCTCGTGCCCGACGCCGTGCCGATGGAACTGATCACGCTCATCGGCGTCTGCAACGACAATGTGCGCGAGACCGTGCGCGGCATCCTGAAGGCCAGCGCGTTCAAGCCCAAGGTAGCGGTCTACCCGCCGTGGTTTCACACCTCCGCTGACGCCCAATAGCAAGATAGGGCCACTTTTTCTGGACGGGGCCCGGGCCCCGTCCACGGGCCCAGTTTATAAACTGGGCCCACGGACGTAAGGTGGGCCCGGTGGCGGGCCGGCGCGCAAACGTTCGAGGCTAGACCACGCCGAGGGGCAGGTGCTCGCCGGCGGGCAGCTCCACCCGGATGCCGTCGCCCGGGTGCACGACTCCGCCGGTGACCACGACGCCCATGATGCCGCCGCGCCGCTCAACGGTACCGGCGGCATCCGTTCTGATCAGCTGCTTCATCAGGCCTTTTAGGTACCCGTTGATCTGCGAACACGGACTGCGCATGCCGGTGATCGACACCGAAGCCTCGGCGCCGAGGTGCAGCAGGGTTCCGAGCGGTAGCTGCATCAGGTCGAGTCCGGTGGTCGTCACGTTCTCGCCGAGTTCGCCCGGAGCCACGGCGTAGCCGGTAGGCGTGAGAGCGCCGAAGAGTTCGGCCGCAATGAAGTGCACCTGGCAGAGGTTCGGAGCCGAGGGGGTGCGCTTCTTCAGATAAAGGTGTTGCGCCGTGGCGCCAGCGTGCGAGTCGCCCTCGACGCCGAATCCGGCCAGCAAACGGATGCTGCTCACCACCGGCTTGCTGAAGCGGTGCTCGTCATCACGGCTGACGGAAACAACCGTGCCAGCGGGTCCGTCACTTGTCATGCCACCGATTCTGCCATAGCGCACGCACGTTCGAAGAGATGTGTACAACGCCGAGAGCGCAGGCGTCAAAATGTTTGTGTCAAGCGGTTGACGCGGCAACTTGCCGGGCCTACATTGCATCAGTGGAAAGGTTGCCGATGACCAGTGTTGCCCCGGGCCAGCCCGACGAGTCCCGCACCGTGACAGCACCTGCGCCGCCGGTTGGAACCAATCCAACGGTCGAACGCGCAGACGAACCGGCACCGTATATAGCGCGCCCCTACCGGGCGCTCGAGCGAGAACTGGAACGCGCGGTGCGCGACCGGGCCGAGGTCAACCTGCGAGTTACAGCGGCGGTGACCGCCATGCACGACGGCGGCGGCACCTGGGCCGCTATCGCGCGCATCCTCGGTACCGCCCCGCAGACCGCGCACAAGAAGTACAGCAAACCGCGGCCGGCGCGCACGACCACCGCCGACTGAGCCTGGCGCGAGCATCCATCTGGCCAGTGCCGGGGCCGCACGTCGGGTCTGCGGTCCTCGGTCGGGTTGTGGCATTGTGGCCCAGATTCCGCGGCAGTGATATGGTCTGGAGGCAAATCACCCCGATTGAAAGGACACCATGCACGCCTCCGAATCTCTCAGCAACAACCTGCAGTCCGTCTTGGTCGATATGATCGAGCTGCACGTTCAGGGCAAGCAGGCGCACTGGAGCGTCGTCGGCAAGAACTTTCGCGACCTGCACCTGCAGCTTGATGAAATCATCGTTGACGCTCGCGAATTCTCCGACGAAGTCGCCGAGCGGATGCGCGCCCTCGACGCCATGCCCGATGGCCGCAGCGAGACGGTCACCAAAACCACCCACCTGCCCAAGTTTCCCGACGGTGAAGTCGACACCGCCGAGACGGTGACGCTCATCACCGAACGCCTCGATGCCGTCGTTGACAATATGCGCAAGGTGCACGATGAGGTCGACGAGGAAGACCCCACCAGCGCCGACATCCTGCACGCATTTATCGAGAAGCTCGAGCAGTACTCCTGGATGGTCAGCGCTGAGAACCGCAAACCGCGCAAGCGGTCTGCGGTGAAGTCCGCCCACCGCTCCTCCTAACATATGCGGCTTGAAGCGAACCCGCGGCCGGCTGAACTGTTCCGTGTTGTCGCTGAATTGGCCGGCGCCGCCAGCGCGGTCAACGGTGACGCACGGCGGGCGCTGACGCTCGCGAGCTCCCTCGCATCCGTTCCCCGGCCGGGGGAAGGGCGCACCCGGCAGCTCTTCGACACCCTGTCGACGCTCGGGGCCGCTGACCTCACGGCGGCACGGGTGGTCGAGGCGCATCTCGACGCGCTGGCGATACTCCACCAGGCGGGCTACCCGGCCCGGCCCGACCAAACCTGGGGTGTCTTCGCGGCGGAGGGGCCAGGGATGACGCTCACGGCCATGCCGGCGGATGGCGGCTGGCGGCTCGACGGCGTCAAGCCGTGGTGTTCCCTCGCCGGACTGCTCAGCCACGCCCTCGTGACCGCGCACGTTGTTCGCCCGGACGCCACAACCGGCCGACGGCTGTTCGCCGTCGATCTTCGTCAACCCGGGCTGACCGTGCACGACGACGTCTGGGTGGCCCGCGGGCTCGCCCAGGTGACGAGCGGCCCGGTCGATTTCTCGCACGTGGCTGCCGATCCGGTCGGCGACGACGGATGGTACTTGAGTCGACCGGGCTTCGCCTGGGGCGGTATCGGTGTGGCAGCAGCATGGTGTGGCGGTGCCGTGGGACTGGCGCGCACACTGTACGGTTCCGTCCACAGCCGCACTCCCGACCAGATCGCCCTCGCCCACCTCGGGGCCGTCGATCTGGCGGTGACGGCGGCGCACACGTCGCTTGTGGCGGCGGCCGCAGCCATCGACGCCGGGGCCGCCGATGGAGAGGCCGGTTCGATCCTGGCCGCACGCGTGCGCGGAATCGTCGCGCGCACGGTCGATGACGTTATATTCCACATCGGGCATGCACTGGGGCCGGCACCCCTGGCGCTCGACGCCCGGCATGCCCAGCGGGTCGCCGACCTGCAGCTGTATGTGCGCCAGCACCACGCCGAACGCGACGATGCGGCGTTGGGCCACATGCTCGTGACGAGGGGGAGTGCGCCATGGTGACGTTCAATCATTCCGACAGCGGAACACCCGAGAAGACCTGGGAAGCAGCCCACTGGCCCGATCGGTTCGCCCCACTCGGCCTCGACACCCTCAAACGCCTGGTCGTCGTGTCAGCGCATCCCGACGACGAGAGTCTCGGTGTCGGCGGCCTCATCGCCCACGTCGCCGGGCTCGGGCTGCCGATCGTCGTCATCGTACTCAGCAACGGCGAGGCGTCGCACCCGAAGTCGCAGACCCACGACGCGGCCAGACTCGCGCAGATCCGCCGCATTGAGGTGACGGATGCCCTCGCACACCTCGCCCCGAACGCTCAGGTTCACCTGCTGGAACTTCCCGACGGCAAACTCGCCGAGCACGTGGCCATCGCCGAGGGAGCAATCGCCGAGGCAATCGGCGACGCTGGCGACTCGACCTGGGTGGTGGCGCCGTGGCGCGCCGACGGGCATCCGGATCATGCTGCAGCCAGCGCGGCCGCGGAACGCGCCGTGCGTGAACGACGGGCGCGCCTGTTCGAATACCCGATCTGGGCCTGGCACTGGTCAACCCCTGACGATGCAGTATGGCCTTTGGAAACCGTTCGGTTATTTCAACTGAAGCCGGCCGAACGCAAGGCCAAGGCTCGAGCCCTCGCGTTGCATCGCAGCCAGGTGGGTCCCCTGTCGGATTCCCCCGGCGATGAAGCCATCGTGCCGCCCGGTTTTCGGGTGCACTTCGCGCGCGACTTTGAAACGCTGATTGAGGTGGGTTCGCGGCCTAACTCTCCAGCGGATGCCCGCGCCAACCCCGACCGCACCGTCACCGCTGGGTATTTCGACACCGTCTACTCCTCCGGCCCCGACCCGTGGGGTTTTGAGACCCGGTGGTACGAGAAACGCAAGCGAGCGACCCTCATCGCGGCACTGCCCCGGCAACGGTTCGGTACCGCCTTGGAATTGGGCTGCTCCACTGGTGTGCTCACCGCCGAACTGGCCGACCGCTGTGAGACCGTGCTGGGAGTCGATCTGGTCGAGCAGCCTCTCGTCATTGCCAGGCAACGGCTCGCGGGCCGCCCGGGAGTGAGCTTTGAGCTCAGAACTCTGCCGGGGGACTGGCCGGAGGGGGAGTTCGAGCTGATCGTGCTGTCGGAGGTGGGGTATTACTGCTCGGCCGGCGACCTGCGCCGCCTGCTCGAACGATGCCGCGCCAGTCTCGCCGTCGGCGGGGTACTCGTGGCCTGCCACTGGCGGCATCCGGTCGCCGATTACCCACTCACCGGCGACGCGGTTCACGCCCAGCTCACCCACGTGGTGGGGCTACAGCGCACCGTGCACCATCTGGAACGTGACTTCGTACTGGAAGTCTACGAGCAGCGGCCGGCCCTGTCGGTGGCCCAGCGCGACGGGCTGGTGCCGTGACCGAACCCCTGCTGATCACAGACGTGGTCATCGTCGTTCCCGTGCGCAACGAAGAGGTGCTGCTGCCGCGCTGCTCGAGCGCGCTGTCCGCGGCAATCGACACGCTGAGTGTCGTGCCGGAGCCGGAGCGACCGCGAGTGTTCGTGGTTCTGGTGCTGGACCAGTGCACGGACCTGTCCGCGCGCGTCGCCGCTCACTGGAGAGCTTTTCGACGTTACGAGATCGCGGCTGGGGTGGTCGGTATAGCCCGCCGCGACGGTATTCGGCACGCGCTGGGGCGGCTTGGGTGTTTGCAAACGGATGGAGCGGCATCCGCTTCGCAGATTTGGATCGCGACGACCGATGCAGACTCGGCCGTGCCGCCGAACTGGCTGGTCAGCCAACTCGCCCTGGCGCGTAACGGGGCCGAGCTCGTGCTCGGAACCGTGCAGCCCGATGACGATCTGGCCGCCCACGAACTGCTGCGCTGGGAGGAGCTGCACACGATCGGCGAGGGGCATCCGCACGTTCACGGCGCCAACCTGGGTGTCCGTGCCGACCGCTATCTTGCTGCCGGGGAATTTGCGCCCGTTGATCGGGATGAAGACGTGCTGCTCGTGGCAGCGCTGCGCAATCTCGGGGTGGTCGAGGCCCGCACGGCGCTGATTCCCGTATTGACCTCTGGGCGACGAATCGGTCGGGCCCCGGCCGGTTTCGCCGGATACCTGCGTGATCATGTCCACACTGACCAGAAAAATGGGATCATGTTCTGATGACCTATCTCCCGAATGAATCCCGCTACGAGTCCATGCCGTACCGCCGGGCGGGGCGGAGCGGCCTCAAACTTCCCGCCATTTCGCTGGGCCTGTGGCAGAACTTCGGTGATGATAAGCCGCTCGCAACGCAGCGAGCCATTCTGCGCCGAGCCTTCGATCTCGGCATCACCCACTTCGACCTCGCCAACAACTACGGGCCTCCCTACGGCTCGGCCGAAACCAACTTCGGTCAGCTGTTTCGTGAAGACTTCGCGGCGCACCGCGACGAGGTCGTGCTTTCCACCAAGGCTGGCTACGACATGTGGCCGGGCCCGTACGGCAACTTCGGCAGCCGCAAATACCTGCTGTCGAGCCTCGACCAGTCGCTCTCCCGCATGGGGGTGGACTACGTTGACATCTTCTACTCCCATCGAGCCGACCCCGACACTCCGCTCGAAGAGACCATGGGCGCCCTGCACACGGCCGTCACGAGCGGCCGTGCCCTGTACGCCGGAATCTCCTCGTACTCGCCGGAGCGCACCCGCGAGGCCGCGGCGATTCTGGCTGACCTCGGCACGCCGCTGCTCATTCACCAGCCTTCGTATTCCATGTTCAACCGGTGGGTCGAGGGCGACCTGCTCGACACCCTCGAAGACATCGGAGCCGGCTGCATTGCGTTCTCGCCGCTGGCCCAGGGACTGCTCACTGACCGCTACCTTGGTGGTATCCCGGCCGACTCCCGGGTGGCCAGGGACGGATCGGCGAACAAGTCGATGGTGAGCGCGGAGGCGCTGACTCACATTCGGGCGCTGACCGAGATCGCGTCCGAACGCGGCCAGTCGCTCGCACAGATGGCACTGGCTTGGATTCTGCGCAATTCCGAGGTGACCAGCGCTCTGATCGGCGCCTCGTCGGTTGCCCAGCTCGAAACCAACGTCGGGGCGCTGCAGCACCTTGAGTTCAGCGCCGAGGAACTCACCGCGATCGACGTGCATGCCGTCGATAACGGCATCAACCTCTGGGCAGCCTCAAGCGACGTCTAACCCTGGTCACGGTTCGAGCAGGCCGCGAATGTCGTCGGCGGTGAGCGCGGTGCTGAACATGGCATCGTCGTCGAGCACCGAACTGAACAGTTGGGACTTCTGCTTCTGCAGCGCCACCACCTTCTCCTCGATGGTGCCGGTGGCGACGAGTCGGTAGACCATCACGTTTCGGGTCTGGCCGATGCGGTGGGTGCGGTCGATGGCCTGCGTCTCGGTCTGCGGGTTCCACCACGGGTCAAGCAGAAAGACGTAGTCGGCTTCGGTGAGGTTGAGACCGAAGCCGCCGGCCTTGAGGCTGATCAGAAACACCGGCGCGGCCCCGCTCTTGAACCGGTCGATCACCTCGCTGCGGCGCAGCGTCGACCCGTCGAGATAGCAATACGGAACGCCCTGCGCGTCGAGCCGGGCGGCCGCGAGCTTCAGAAAAGAGGTGAACTGGCTGAAGATGAGGGCCTTGTGCCCCTCGGCGATGACATCGTCGAGCTGCTCGAACAGGGCGTCGAGCTTGCTCGAGCGCACACCGGCATACTTCTTATCGACGAGCGAGGCGTCAAGGCTGAGCAGCCGCAGCAGGGTGAGCGAGCGAAAAATGATGAACCGGTTCTTGTCGAGCTCCTCGATCAGACCGTAGAGTTTCTGCCGTTCGCGCTGCAGGAAGGTGTCGTAGAGCTTCTGGTGCGCAGGGTTCAGCGCGATCTGCAGCTCCTGCTCCTGCTTCGGCGGGAGGTCGCGCGCGACGACCTCCTTGGTGCGACGCAGAATCAGAGGGCGGATGCGCCGGCGCAGCTTCGCGAGTTGCTCCGGACTCTCCCCGCGCGTCACCGGCCGCACGTAGTCCTCGGTGAATTTGCGCGACGACGCGAACAGGCCGGGAGCGACGATGCTGAACAGGGACCACAGGTCCATCAGGTTGTTCTCGATCGGGGTGCCGGTGATGGCCAGTTTGAACGGTGTGTCCAGCTCCTTCGCGCAGGCATACGCTCGGCTGGTGCGGTTCTTCACGAACTGTGCCTCATCGAGAATGAGGCCGGCCCAGGAAACCGCCTGGTACGCGTCGAAGTCGAGACGGAACAGCGCGTAGGAGGTGACGAGCACGTCGATGCCGGCGGCGGCATCCGCTATCAGGGTGCGACTTTTCGTCTCGGTCGCGGTGAGCGTGCGAACCGTGAGGCCCGGGGCGAAGCGGGTCGCCTCGCTGCGCCAGTTCGCCACAACGGATGTCGGTGCCACGACCAGAAACGGCCCCGAGCCTCTCGCGTGCACCAGCAGCGCCAGGGTTTGCAGCGTCTTGCCGAGCCCCATGTCATCGGCGAGCACCCCGCCGAGCTGGTGCTTCCACAAGAACGCGAGCCAGGCGAAGCCCTCCTGCTGGTAGGGGCGGAGGGTGGCATGCACACCGTCGGGAAGCGCGATCGCGTCGACGCCGCTCAGGTCTTTGAGCCCCGCGGCGGCGGCCCGCCAGGACACGGCCGGCACGGTCTCATCGGCGAGGTCCTCGAAATCGCTCCACAGGCTGGCCTGGTAGCGGCTGATGCGCAGGCCCGTTTCCCATTCCTGCAGCGCGCGGGCTTCGTTGATGAGGTCGTGCAGCTGCTCGAACTCCGGCTGTTGCAGGGAGAGATAGCTGTTGTCGACCAGCTTCAGGCGGGTCTGCCCCTTCGCGAGGGCTTTGAACAGCGGGCCGAACGGCACCGTGATCGCCCCGACCGTGACGATCACGCCGAGGTCGAACCAGTCGCGCTGGTCGGTCTCCACGGTCGTGATGACGAGGTGGGGCGTTTCGGTGCGCTCAAAGTTGTCGGGCAGCACCTCGGGAAACTGCACGGAGGCATCCGTGCTGGTGACCGCGACCCGGCGTTGCAAGGCCGGGTAGACCGTGCCCAGAAACTCGGCCGTGTCGGCCGCGGGAACGATCGCCGCGCCGACCTGCCCGACCAGGTGACGCTGCTCGTCGCTCAGCGGGCCGGCCGTCGGCGCGAGGGTGAACACGGTGGCGGCGCCGAACCGCACACTGTAAACGCCGTGGCCGGCGATGACTCCGGCGGCCTCGAGCGGATGCGGGGCGCCGTCGAACTGGAGGCGCGCTTGCAGGGTGAGCGGGCTGGCGGCATCCGGTTGGGAGGCGTCGAGGCTGATCTCGGCGAGCGAGGCGACCCGCACGACAACGTCTTTCTTGTTGCCGACCAGGCCGATGCCAAGCTGTTCGGCCTCGGCCAGCAGCGGCCACAGCAGCGGGCTGGTGAAATTGTCAAGGTAGATCCAGTCGGTTTCCTGGCTGGAGTAGACCTCGCGCACGGCCTTGTAGAGGGCGGCGAACTGCGAGATCCAGCGGTGGTGTTCGGGGTCGAGGTTGAACCGGTTCAGCTGAAAGGTGAGGTGGCTCCAGGTGACATTGCTGCGCACCCAGTTGCCGTGGGCGTTGTGAATGACCGGTCGCACGCCCAGCCGGAATTCGCCGTGGCCCTTCGCGAGCGTTTTCACGGTTTTGGCGGTCGGGCCGCGCCAGCGGTCGTTGGTGCGCGGCGTCTGCTCGCGCAGCTCGAACTGCAGCCCCATCGGTACTTGTGGGCCCTTCGGGGTCAGCCGAGGCTGCCCGAAATTACCGATACGCGGCACAGCGGATGCCGGCGGTTCCCCCGGCAACACCAGCCGCTTCCAGGCCGGGGTGTCGTCAGAATCTGACATTTCCCGCGCGGTCACTCTCGGTTCAGGCCGGCGGCGTCGAGCACCCAGGCGTAGTTGAACGCCCGTTCGTGCCAGGCGCTGTACCGACCGGAAACGCCGCCGTGGCCGGCCGACATTTCGGTCTTCAGCAGGGCATCCGCTCCCACTTCGCGCAGCTTGGCCACCCATTTGGCCGGCTCGACGTAGAGCACCCGGGTATCGTTCAGGCTGGTCACGGCCAGAATTGCCGGATAGGCCACGGCCCGAACATTCTCGACGGGGGAGTAGGACTTCATATAGGCGTACACCTCGGCGTCGTGCAGCGGGTCGCCCCATTCGTCCCACTCGATCACGGTAAGCGGGAGGGACGGGTCGAGAATCGAGGTGAGGGCGTCGACGAACGGAACCTCGGCGAGAATGCCGGAGAACAGCTCGGGTGCGAGGTTGGCGACGGCGCCCATGAGCAGTCCGCCGGCGCTTCCGCCCTCGGCGACCAGCTGGCCGGGGGTGGTGAAGCCCGCGTCGATGAGGTGCCGGGCGCAGCTGACGAAGTCGGTGAAGGTATTGCGCTTGGTCGTCGTCTTGCCGTTTTCATACCAGGTGCGGCCGAGCTCGCCGCCGCCGCGCACGTGCGCGATGGCGAAGATCATGCCGCGGTCGAGCAGGCTGAGCCGGGCGATGCCGAACCCGGGGTCGATGCTGTGCTCGTAGGAGCCGTAGCCGTAGAGCAGGGTCGGAGTCGGGGTGCCGGGCGTGACGAGGTCGGGGCGGTAGACCAGCGAGATGGGCACGCGGGTGCCGTCGTCGGCGGTGGCCCATTCGCGGCGTTGTTCGTAGAGTGTGGCGTCGTAGCCGCCGAGCACGGGCTGTTGCTTGAGCAGGCGGCGCTCGCCCGTCGCAACGACGAGATCGTACACCGTTGAGGGGGTGACGAAGCTCGTGAAACCGAACCGCAGGGTGGGCTGGGTCCACTCCGGGTTGCCGGCCGAACCGACGGCGAACAGGGGCTCGTCGAAGTCAAGCTCGGTCAGTCCGCTCGCGTCGTGGCGGTCGATGGCGAGCCGGGTGAGGCCGTCCCGGCGATATTCCACGACGAGAAAGTCGGCGAAGGCGTCGACGCTTTCGAGGCGGATCTCGGGGTCGTGGGGCAGCAGCATCCGCTTAACGCCCTGCGGGTCTTCGGCTGCTACGCTGACCAGCTCGAAGTTCACTGCATTGCCGCCGTTGTGCACGATCAGCAGGCGGTCTTCGCCATCGATGACGGCGTGCTCGACGTCGTATTCCGTGTTGTCTTGCCGTGGCCAGACCACGGTGAACTCGCCGGTCGGGTCGCTCGCATTGAGCACCCAGGACTCGGTGGTGACGCTCGACCCGGCCTCGATCATGAGGAACTTGCGGCTGCGGGTGATGCCGACGCCCACCCAGAATCGTTCGTCGGGTTCGTGAAAGATGCTGGCATCAGTGTCTCGGGCGGTGCCGATTTCATGCCGCCACACGGTGTCGGGGCGCCAGGCATCGTCGACGGTTGTGTAGAACAGGTAGCGTCCGCTCGGGTCGAACAGAGCACCGGCGCTGGTGTTTTCGATCGTGTCCGTGAGGTTTTCGCCGGTTGCGATGGTGCGCACCCGAATCGTGTAGCGTTCGTCGCCCTCCACGTCGACGGCATAGAGCAGCTGGGTGCCGTCATTGCTCAGGTCGAAGCTGCCGAGCGAGAAGAACTCGTGGCCTTCGGCTTCAACGTTGTCGTCGAGCAGAATCTGCTCGCCGGGCACACCCTGGTGGGCGTCACCGAGTATCGGCGCGGCCCAGTCATCCGGGCCGCTGATCGGTGCTCGACAGTGGATGCCGTATTCCTGACCCTCGACGGTGCGGGTGTAGTACCAGAAGGTGCCGCGGCGCACCGGAACGCTGAGGTCGGTTTCCTGGGTGCGGTTCTTGATCTCGTTGAAGATCTGCTGCCGGAGTGGCTCCTGATTGGCGGTGCGGGCCTCTGTGTAGCTGTTCTCGGCCTCGAGGTGGGCGATGACCTCGGGGCTGTCCTTGTCGCGCAGCCACTCGTAGTCGTCGATATAGACGTCGTTGTGGTGTTCGCGGCGGTGCGGCTTCTTGGCGGCGAGGGGAGCGGCGACGGGAGGGGTGATCGGGCCAGAGGTCATCCCCCCAGCGTAGTTTGCGTTCACGGATTGGGCCGGGTAGGTCCGACATCGTCAAAGTTTTTGCGTCGCCGGGGTTGACGTGCCCGTCCGCATTCGCTATTTTTGGTTTACGGTAAACCGTTTTCAGTTAGCGAATTAGGAGTCAAAGATGACGCAGGTGTCTTTCGTCAATGGGCGCAGTCCGGTGCCCCAGACGCTCGCGCTTGGCCTCCATGTCGTTTCTCAATTGCGGCACGCGATCGTTGCCGGTGAAATTCCGCCGAATACGCACCTCGTGGAGTCGCAGCTGTCGATTCGTTTCGACGTGAGTCGCGGCCCGATTCGGGACGCTCTGCGTCAACTGGAGGCCGAAGGGCTGGTGGAGAGCCACCGCCGCGGCGTTTTCGCGGTCGGCTTGCGCTCCTCGGACGTCGACGAGCTCTACATGCTGCGCGAACTGCTCGAGGTCAAGGCGCTCGAACTCGCCCACGCGCAGTCGACGGACGGCGAGTGGGATCTCGTCGAACGCAACCTCGACGCGATGAAGGATCGAGTACTAGCGCAGGACTCACTCGGCTTCGCACGGGCCGACCTCAGCTTTCACTCCGCCTTCTACTCGGTGGCCGGCGGCAAACGTCTCGAGAGCATGTGGAAGCAGTACGAGCCCACCTTCGCGGTGATGCTCGAATTGACCAACGCTGAAGACCGCGATCTCGGTCCCACCTACCAGGATCACGTCGACCTGTACACCACGCTGCGAAACGGCGATCTCACAACGGCCGTAGGCATGCTCCGGACGCACCTGCAGGGATCCCGCGACCGCCTGACCCAAGCCTTCAACCGACTGCACGGCGAGTCCTAGACCTTTTCATCCGCACCACGCACCGTTTCCAACAAGGAAGTTGAAAAAATGACAATGCCCCGCACCCTCAAGCTGACCGGCGTTCTTGCGGCCGCAGCCCTCACCCTCGCTGGCTGTGCCAGCAGCGACAACGCGAGCGATGACGTCGCCGCGTATCCCGAGGGGGATATCACCTTCATCGTGCAGGCTGCAGCCGGCGGCGGATCTGACCTCACCTCACGCGCGCTGGCCGCGGGGTTGGAAAAGGAACTCGGAGTGTCGGTCATTGTGGAGAACCGCCCGGGCGCCTCAGGCTCGACAGCCATGCAGTACATGGCCGACGCCGATCCCGACGGATACACCATCGGTTTCGTGCCGGTAGAAATTTCGATGCTCGGCCACCAGGGGTTCGACATCGACCCGGCAAACTATGACTTCCTGGGCCAGATCATGCTCGCCCCCGGCGTGATCTCGGTTCCGAATGACAGCCCCTTCGAGACCCTCGACGATCTGGTTGAGGCCGCCCAGTCGGGTGCGGTGAACATGGCAAATTCCGGCCCAGGCTCGATCTGGGAAGCGGCCGAACTCGGCCTCGCCGAACTCACCGGTGCCCAGATCGTTCCCGTGCCGTTCGATGGTGGCGCCCCTGCCGTTGCCGCTGTCATGGGCAATCAGGTAGACGGCGCCGTCGGCGGAACCGCAGAAACGGCCGCCGCTCACAATGGTGGACAGCTTCGCGCCCTCGCCGTGCTGCACGACGAACGTCACCCGCTGATGCCCGACGTTCCCACTGCGACGGAGCTCGGCTACGACCTCGAATTCGGTGGCTGGGGCGGCGTGTACGCGCCGGCTGGACTGCCGGACGAGGTTCGTGAAGCCCTCGAGACCGTGATCGCCAGTTCAGCCCAGTCGGACACGTTTGTGGACACGATCACCACCGGTGGGTCGCTGGCCGTCTACAAGTCAGCGGATGACTTCACCACGTTTGTCGCCGACGAGTACACACGGTTCAGCACGCTCCTGCAGGCCAACTAGTCATGACGCCCAGTCCGTCCACGCTCCCCGCGCTGGTTCCCGAGGAAACCAGCCAGGCTCCAGCCTCGCGCTGGCTTGAAATCGCTGTCGCAGTGACCGCGGTCATCCTCACCGGCACCGTGCTTCTGCTCGCCAGGAGCATCGAAATGCGGGTCGATATCGCGGGGATGAACCCGCGATCGTGGCCCACCTTTCTGGGCGGACTGGGATTGGCGCTGTCGTTGATCCTGCTCATCACGGCGATTGCAAAATCTCCTGCACCACGGGATGAAATCGAACCCGCTACTCGCACGGGCTGGTTCAAGCTGCTTCTGACCGTTGCCGCAACGATCGCGTTCATCGTGGTTTGGCCGCTTCTTGGCTTTGTGGTCACCGCGCCCGTGTTCATCGCGCTGGTGACGGCGATCGCCGGCGGGCGAGGCATCCGTTCATTGCTGATCTACCCGGTCATTATGGCCGCCGTTATTTATGCTCTGTTCAACCTTCTTCTGAAAGTGCCACTATGAATACCCTGGAAGCCGGGCTCAGCGCGGTCGTCGATCCGGTCACTCTGCTGTGCTTGCTGATCGGTCTGATCGTTGGAACCCTCGTCGGCGTCTTTCCGGGCGTCACCGGTTCGATGGCCGTCGCGCTGGCCGCCGGGTTCACGCTCACCCTCGAACCCGTGCAGGGGCTCGCGGTGTTGCTGAGCATTTACGTCGGAGCCAATTATGGTGACCGCATTCCGGCGATTCTGGTCAACACTCCCGGCACCCCAGCGGCGATTGCCACCACTTTCGACGGCTATCCCATGGCGAAGCAGGGTAAAGCCGGGCTCGCCCTCGTCGTGTCCGCCGTCGCATCGACCGTGGGAATTCTCATCTCGATGGTGGTCTTCATCATCGCAGCGCAGCCGGTGGCGAAACTTGCCCTCAACTTCGGCCCGCCGGAGATGTTCGCTCTCGTGGTGTTCGGCCTCACCATCATGATCTCCATCTCCTCGAAGTCGATCGTGAAGGGAGTGCTCGCCGGTGCCGTCGGTCTCACCCTCGGCGCTATCGGGCGCGACCCGATTACCGGGGACCAGCGGTTCACCTTCGGTCTCAACGACCTTTCGGGCGGGCTCGATTTCATCGCCGTCATCATCGGCCTGTTCGGTATCGCAGAATTGTTCGACCAGTTGCTCACGCACCGCACGCACAAGACCAAACCCATCTCTTCCCTTGGTCGCTGGTGGCCGACCAAAAAGGAATACAAGCAAATGGGCAAGCCGCTGGCCCTGGGCACTGGTCTCGGCATCTTCGTTGGCATTGTTCCCGCTGCGGGCGGCGACATCGCCGGTCTCATCGGCTGGGACCGCGCCCGCGCGGTCTCGAAAGAGAAGGAGAAGTTCGGCAAGGGCTCGATCGAGGGCATCACGGCCGCAGACGGCGCTTCCAGCGCGACCCTCGGTGGCTCACTCATCACGACAATGGCGTTGGGTATCCCCGGTGACTCCGTGATGGCCGTCATGATCGGTTCCATGATCATCTGGGGGCTGCAGCCGGGGCCGCAGCTGTTTACCAACAACCCCGACCTCGTGGTCTCGATCGCTGCAATCATGATCTTCGCAACCATTGTTTCCCTGTTGATTAGCCTGGTCCGGATGCGCGGCATGGTGAAGCTGATGGACCTCCCCAACCACTACATCTGGTCGGCGATTCTCATCTTCTGCCTGGTCGGTACCTACACCGTGACGAACAACATCTACACGGTCATCGTCATGCTCATCTCCGGTGTCATCGGTCTGATCATGAAACGCACCGGATTTCCGGCCGGACCGGTTGTGCTCGGCCTGCTGCTCGGCCCGCTCGCTGAGGCCAATCTGCGCCGCGCACTACTCATCGACGGTCCGACAGTGTTCTTCACCGAGCCGATTTCGCTCGTCATGCTCATACTGGCGTTCCTGGCGCTGGTCGTTCCGATGATCGCCAAGGTTCGAAGCGGCCGGAAGGGCGGCGACACCGGTTCCCTCGAGGAGCGTCTGGCTCAGCGCACCCAACGCGAAGCGGCCGGCAAGGTGACCGATCTCAAATGAGCTCTGCGACGATCACTACCGGAGTCGCCCGCGCCTGGGTTTTTCCGCCCGACGACAGCGGCCGCCAGCGTCATGCTTCCACCAGCCTCGCGGTCGATGAGCGTTTGCTCTGCGCGTGGTTCGCGGGTACCGAGGAGGGCACGCCGGACAACCGAATCTACGTGGCTACCCGCACCGCCGACGGAACGTGGAACGCACCGTACGCAATCGCGAGCACCGAGGCCATCGCCCATTGGAATCCGGTGCTCGCCCACGCCCCCAACGGTGAAATCTGGCTCTTCTTCAAACGTGGACACCGCATATCCTCCTGGAAAACCTGGGTCTGCACGAGTGCCGACGGTGGTGGTAGCTGGACGGATGCCCGTGAGCTGGTCCCCGGGGACGCCCGCCCGCGTGGCCCGGTCAAGAATCCGCCGGTGCTCACGGATGACGGGGTGTGGCTTGCGCCGGGATCGACTGAGACCTGGAACGCCACCGGAGCGGTGTGGGAGAGCTTCGTTGACAGTTCCTCCGACGGCGGCCTGACCTGGCACCAGGTCGGTATCCCCTTCGACCGCTCGCACCTCTCCGGTGCCGGAATCATTCAGCCAGCGCTCTGGACCGATGAACGCACGCTCGGTGTGCTCCTGCGCTCCTCCGAGGGCTGCGCCTACGTCTCCTTCTCGACCGACAACGGCCGCACCTTCTCCCCAGCGCAGCCGAGCACGCTCCCCAACAGCAACAGCGGTCTCACGGTCGCGGTGCTGCCCAGCGGGCTGTTAGCCGCCGTGCACAATCCCGGGGGGACAAGCTGGGGGAGCCGGTGCCCGCTGTCCGTATCCGTCTCGTCCGACGGGCGCGACTGGAACACCGTGGCCGTCGTGGAAGACGGGCGTACGCCGTTGGGCGCGTTCTCGCCGAACCTGCCCGAAGAGTCCGCCACCGGTTTCGAACCCCGGGACGAGGGTGTGCGCACCGACGGCCGAGGGGAATACTCCTACCCTGCTGCGGTCGTGGTCGGCGACGAGCTCATCGTCACCTACACCTGGCAACGCCGAGGCATAGTCTGCGCTGCCATCCCCCTGAATTTGCTCACCCGTCCAGAATCACATCGAAAGGCCATCTCATGACCGTACAAATTATCAGCGCCCTGCCCGTCTCATTCAGCGCGGACGGAACGATTGAATGGGATACCTTTGACGCCCTGCTCACCCGCGTCGCCCCACACGTGCACGCCGCCCTCATCGCCGGAACGACCGGAGAATTTCCGTCGCTGGACGACGACGAACGTCAGGAGGCCTTTCGTCGCGCCTGCCTGATTCTCGGCACGGAGCGTGTGATTGCCCATATCGGGCACGCGAGCCTGCACCAGGTGGTGCGCATCGGCCGGGCCGCCGCGCAACTCGGCATCACTCGAATGGCCACACTCAGCCCGTACTACCTGCCAGCCGACGACGCCGCAGTAATCGACTTCTACCGCGGCGTGACGAGCGCCCTGCCCGGAATCGAGCACTACGTCTATCTCTTCCCCGAGCGCACCGGCATCGTCGTCTCGCCCGAAACCTTTGGCGAGATCATGGCTTTGCCCGGGGTGCGTGGCGCGAAGCTCTCCGGCGCGGCCACCGAGTTGCTTGTCCCCTACATCGCGCAGCTTCAGCCCGGTCAGGAACTCTACTCTGGCGACGATTCAACCCTTCCGCTCGTGCTAGCCGAGGGTGGCACCGGCGTCGTATCCGGCGTCTCGGCGGCCTACCCGGAAACCTTCGCCCGCCTCGCTGCGGCCCTCGACGAGGCCGTCGACGGAACCGAGGCGGCCCGTCTGCAGCAGACGGTCGTCGCACTGGTCCAGCTGACCGGACCATCGATCATCCGTTTGAAGGCAGCCGTGTCGGCCAACGTTCCGGGAACCTGGGAGTCCCGCATGTCGATGGCCGCAATTGACGATTCGCTGCGTCAGGATCTGCTCGCCGCCGCCTCGAGCAACGCCTGAATCGAGCGGATGATCATGACCAGCTACGCATTCCCCGTCGCCCTCACGCGGCCCGCACTCCTCGAAAAGACCGTCTATATCGTGGCCAGCGGTGACCTGCGACTGAGCGCTAATACGGCCGGATGGTCGACGCAGCGGCAGCTCGAAGCCGATTTCACCGGTGCCGTCGAGCGCTTTGGCTATGCTGTGCACCGCGCGCACGACGTGAACACGGCGACCGGCCACGGCTTCATCGACAGCCAGCGTGCCGGGCTCGACGTGTTCCGGAACATTCCGCTGGACGCCCCGCTCGTGGTCGTTGACGCCGTTTGGCAGTACAGCCACCATGTGCTCGCGGGTCTGCGGTCGCATCGCGGTCCCATTCTGGCCGTGGCCAACTGGGCTGGCGATTTTCCCGGACTCGTCGGTCTCTTGAATCTCACCGGGTCGCTGACCAAGGCCGACATTGCCTATTCGTCGCTGTGGAGCAAGGATTTCAGTGATGCTTGGGCTGTCGACAAGGTCGGTGAGTGGCTGGATACTGGCAGTATCCGCCATGATCTCAGCCACGTTCGCGATCTCGGTGCGCTGCCCAACACCGAGGAAGTGCGACTCGGCCGCAGCCTAGCTCGGCAGCTTCGCGACGAGAAGGCCATCATCGGGGTATTCGATGAAGGTTGCATGGGCATGTACAACGCGATCATCGACGACGAGCTTCTGAATCCGCTCGGTATCTACAAGGAGCGACTCTCGCAGTCGGCCCTGTTGGCTGAAATGTACACGGTGACGGATGCCGAGGCCCAGGCCGTTCGCCGTTGGCTCGACGAGGTAGGGTTCACCTTTCACTTCGGTCCCGACGACGCTGCGGACCTCACCGAAGCCCAGGTTCACGATCAGATGAAAATGTACGTCGCCGCGATGCGAATCGCTGACGATTTTGGGGCCGACGCCATTGGCATCCAATACCAGCAGGGGCTCAAAGATATGGTTCCGGCCTCGGATCTGGTTGAAGGGCTGCTCAACAACGTGCAGCGACCACCCGTGTACTCGCGGGATGGCTCACGCGAACTGTACGCCGGGGCAGCGCTTCCGCACTTCAACGAGGTCGACGAAGGCGTCGCCGTTGACGCCCTGGTCACGAACCGCATCTGGTCTGCAATGGGGCTCGATCCGGCGAATACCCTGCATGACATCCGGTGGGGCGAGCAGTATGGCGATGAATTCGTCTGGGTATTCGAGATTTCCGGCGCCGTGCCGGCCTCCCACAACGGCGGCTACGACAAATCCTGTGGCCGACGCCAGCCTGCAGTGTTCTTCCCCAAGGGCGGCTCGACGCTGTCCGGCACGTCCAAGCCGGGTGAGATTGTCTGGTCGCGCGTTTTCATCATGGACCAGGTGCTCCACGTCGACCTCGGGCGCGGGCACGTCGCTGACCTGCCGGAGAAGGAGACGCAACGCCGCCTCGAGGCGACCGACAAACAATGGCCGATCATGCACGCCGTGCTTCACGGAGTCTCGCGTGACCAGCTCATGGCCCGGCACAAGGCCAACCACCTGCAGGTCGTCTATGCGCCCGACGCTGATATTGCCGACCGAGCGCTCGCCGCGAAAGCAGCACTGTTTGCCGAACTGGGCGTGCTGGTGCATCTCTGCGGCGACGTCAACCTCTAGGAGCACTCACATGGCGAACGTAGTGCTTGGTGTCGACATCGGCACGTCGAGCAGTAAAGGTGTTTTGGTCGATCTCTCGGGACAGGTGCTGCAGAGCGAAACGCGCGAGCATCAGGTCGATCGACCTCAGCCCGGGTGGGTCGAAATGGATGCCGCGGTGTGGTGGCAGGAATTTGTGGCGATCAGCCGGGCGCTGATCGGGGTGGACGACACGGTGATCGCTGTCGGCGTCAGCGGCATGGGACCGTGCGTGTTGCTCACCGACGCCACCAGCACGCCGCTGCGTCCTGCCATCTTGTATGGCGTCGATACCCGGGCCACCCGGCAGATCGCCCAGCTGACCGAACAGTTGGGCGGGGATTCTGCAATTTTGGAGCGCTGCGGATCGGTGCTGTCGACGCAGGCAGTGGGACCGAAACTGGCTTGGGTCGCCGAGAATGAACCCGAAATAGCGGATGCTGCCCGCCGGCTCTTCATGCCGGCCTCCTGGCTGGCCTTCCAACTGACCGGGCAGTATGTGCTCGATCACCACTCCGCGAGCCAGTGCACCCCGCTCTACGACACCATCGCTCAGCAGTGGTATCGGCCCTGGGCGGAGCACATTGCACCGCAACTGGAGTTACCGCCGCTGTCGTGGCCGTCGGAACCTGTCGGAACGGTGACCGCGGCGGCTGCCGCGTTGACCGGACTGCCCGAGGGCATCCCGGTAATCACAGGCACCATCGACGCGTGGTCGGAAGCGGTGAGCGTAGGCGCGCAGACACCGGGCGACCTCATGCTGATGTACGGCACGACAATGTTTTTGGTGCACACCACGGTCGACCGCATTGACGTGCCCGAACTGTGGGGAACAGTGGGTGCCTACCCTGGAACCCGATCGCTCGCCGGCGGTATGGCAACGTCCGGGGCGATCACGGCCTGGCTGAAGGGCCTGTTCGGTGCCGTCGACTATCCGATTCTGCTGGCGGAGGCTGAGCAGTCCGGTGCCGGCGCTCACGGACTGGTGATGCTGCCCTACTTTGCGGGCGAGCGCACACCGATTGCCGATCCCGAAGCCCGCGGCGTCATTGCCGGCCTCACGCTCACGCACACCCGCGGCGACCTGTACCGTGCAGCCCTGGAAGCGACCGCCATGGGAGTGCGGCACAATATCGAGATGATGGAGCAGGCCGGAGCGACGATCTCCCGGCTGGTGGCTGTCGGTGGCGGCACCCAGGGTGGATTGTGGACCCAGATTGTCTCCGACGTGACCGGTCGTCGTCAGGTCGTGCCGTCACAGACGATCGGTGCAAGTTTCGGGGCGGCGTTCCTCGCCGCACAGTCCGTGCGGGGTGAGGCGGCGGTGTCGATCGAGGCGTGGAATCCGCCCAACATCACGGTGACACCACGCCCGGAGCTGAGGGAAAGCTACGACGAACTGTACGAGATGTATCTGGAGTTGTATCCGGCAACCCGCACGCTGCAGCACGCGCTGGCGCGACGTCAGCGCGGGCTCGTGGAGTCATCCCGGTGAGATCGCTCAGCGGCGTTCGACGCGGGCAACCGCGAGCTGCCCCACTCCGTGGAGGGGGACGGGGGCTGCGGTATCGACCTCGTCGAGGCGAACAGCATCGAACATTGCCAGTGGCTGGCCACCGAGCGTGAAGCTACCTCCCACGATCACCACGACGACGCTCTCGCCCGGCCCGGCAGCGACCGAACAACTGCCGGCCACCGGGTACGATTCCAGTGTGCCGCTGCAGCGGTCTCGCCGGGTCATCAAATTCAGGTCGAGCGTCGGCCGCGTCACGCCGAAGGAAGCTACCTCGTTTTCGCCGGCGAAGGTGTGCGACTCGAACGCGCCGAGGCGCACGAGTCGACCCGCATCAACCAGATCCAGTCCCTGCTCGGACAGCGCCAGCAGACACCGGTCCACCCCGCCAAAGGTTGAGAACGGAGCATCGGAATCTACCGTCGCGATACTGAGCCGCCAGTCGAAATCGCCGTCGCCGGGCGAGACCAGAATCTCGCTGGTGACCCCGGCCCCGTTGCGCCAGGGCACGTCGACGCGGTCGGCCACCCGCAGAATCTCAGTGCTCAACGCGCACCCCTCGGCGCCAGACCGAAGCGGTCAACGGCACTCCGGGGCGGTAGGCCAGGTGGGAAATCGACGGAGCATTCAGAACCTGCAGGTCGGCGCGGCCGCCGACAAACAGGGAGCCGACGGCATCCGCTCCCTGGTCGCGGCCGAGCGACCGGGCTGCTCCACGGGTTGCCGCCCAAACAGCCTCACCGACGGTCAGACCCATCTGCAGCACGGCGGTCGCCACACAGAACGGCATCGACGTCGTGTACGAGGTGCCAGGATTGCAGTTGGTCGCGAGGGCGATGCTCACGCCGGCGTCGAGCAGCCGGCGGGCCGGCGGGAACGGCTGCCGGGTCGACAGATCGCAGGCCGGAAGCAGCGTGGCGACCGTGGTCGATGCGGCCAGCGCGTCGATATCGGCCGGCTCCAGGTAGTTGCAGTGGTCAACACTGTGAGCGCCCAGCTCGGCGGCGAGCCGCACACCACCGCTGAATCCCAGCTGGTTGCCGTGCACCCGCAATCCCAGGCCAGCGGCCCGGCCGACCAGCAGCACCTCGCGGGTCTCTTCGACGTCGAATGCGCCCTGCTCACAGAACGCATCAATGAACTGCACGTAGGGAAGCACAGCCGAGAGCATCGGCCCGGTCACGAGGTCGAGGTAGTCCCGACGGTCCATGTCGGGGGGCACGATGTGGGCACCGAGAAAGGTCACGACATCGGCCACCTGGGCGGCGGCCCGCGCCGAACGAGCCTCACTTGCGACATCGAGCCCGTAGCCGGTCTTCGTTTCGAGAAAGGTGGTGCCCTGGGCTTCCGCCTCGCGGCGCAGGCCGCGCGCCGTGGCCATGAGCTCGCCCTCGCTCGCAGCACGCGTCGCCGCGACGGTCGTGTTGATGCCGCCGGCGGCGTAGGCCTGGCCCGCCATGCGGGCTTCGAACTCGGCCGAGCGGTCCCCGCCGAACACGAGATGGGTGTGCGTGTCGACCCAGCCGGGCAGAACCGCGCGGCCACCGACATCCGTTTGACGATCGGCGGCGGGTGCCTGGGCGGCCGGGCCGATCCAGAGAATGTGGCCGTCACCGATCACCAGAGCCGCGTCGTGCCGGCGCTCGCCGGAGTCATCGTGCGTGGTCAGCTCGCCGATGCCCGTGATCAACTCGGTCATCTGCCGAGCCTAGTGAGCGCAGCGGCCATGAGTGTTGCCGGCCGCTCGCCGCCAACCAGCTGACCGCACTCGGCGACCAGGCGCCCGCCGACGAACACGCGCAGCACGTCGGAGGCCGTCGCGGTCAGCGGCAATTGCTCCGGCAACGACCCGACCGTGCGCACGCCGGTCGTGCTGATCTCGACGAGATCGCACGGGTCGCCGACTTGCAGCCGGTGGCGGCCGAGCCCGAGGGTGGCATAGCCGGCGGTCGACGCCGCGTTCAGCAACTCGGCCGGGGTGAACCGTCCGCGCTGATGGGAGGCGAGCCGTTCGCCCATTTCGAGGCCGCGCATCTCCAGCAACGGGTCGATGACCGCGTTCTGATCGGAGCCGAGCGCGATCGGGGCACCCGCTGCGGCCAGCGCGAGCGCCGGCCCGATGCCGTCGCCGAGGTCAGCTTCGGTGGTCGGGCACATGACGACGCTCACCCCGGCGTCGCCGAGAAGTGCACGGTCGTCGTCGCTGAGATGGGTCGCGTGCACCACGCTCAGGCGCGGCGCGAGTGCCCCGAGCGAAGCGAGCAGGCCGGCCGGGGTCATTCTGTACGCGGCCAGGCAGTCCGCGTTCTCCCGCGGCTGCTCGGAGAGGTGAATGTGCAGGGGAATCTCGCCGGGCAGCCCGGCGAGTACCTCGCGCATCGCGTCGGGCGTGACCGCGCGCACCGAGTGCAGGGCCGCTCCGAGTGTTACCAGCTCGTCTCCGGCCAGCTGATCACGAAGCGCGTGCCAGCGGGCCAGCCAGCCGGCGGCACTGCCATCGCCAAACGCTCGCTGCTGGGGTGCCAGCTCCCGACCAATGCCACCCTGCAGGTAGACGGTGTCGAGCAGCACCAAACGGATGCCGACGGCCCGCGCCGCCGCCGCAAGCGCCAGTTCCATGGCGTGCTCGGTGTCATACGGCGTTCCATCGAAGTGATGATGCACATAGTGAAACTCGCCGACCGCCGTGTAGCCGCTGACGAGCATCTCGGCGAACACAGCTGTGGCCAGCGCCTGATACTTGACGGGGTCGAGCTGGGCGGCGACCCGGTACATCCGCTCCCGCCAGAGCCAGAAATCGCCGCCCTCCCCGTGGGTCTGGCCGCGCAGTGCGCGGTGAAAAGTATGCGAGTGCGCATTGCCAAACCCGGGCACGATCGTACCCAAACGGATGTCCGCCGCCTCCGCCGCAGCCCCCGGCTGAACCCGCGCGATGCGTCCGTCTGCGCCAGCCTCCAGCCGCACCCCCGCGACTGCCCGGCCGTCGACCAGCAGGTACTCGCACCAGAATGCGTTCACAGTAGTTCTCTCAGCAGCAGTTCCAAAGCGTCGACGCCGGCGACACAGTCCGCGACCTCGGCGAATTCCTCCGGCGCGTGCGAGATGCCGGTGGGGTTGCGCACGAACAACATCGCGCTCGGCACCCGGGCGGCGAGCACGCCGGCGTCGTGGCCGGCCCCGGTGGCCAGTTCTGGCACCTGACCGAGGGCCTGCGCAAACCGCTCGCGCAACCCGGGGTGAAACTGCACCGCTCCAGCCCAGGATTCCTCGGTGAGGGTGGCGGAGCATCCGTTGTGCGCGGCAGCCTGCTGGGCGCTGGCGGCAATGTCGGCCACGAGCAGGCGGGTTTCCTCGTCGGTCTCGGCGCGGGCGTCAAGCCAGGCGTCGACGCGGCTCGCGATGACGTTGGTGCCGCCCGGGATCGCTTCGATGCGGCCGATCGTCGCGCGGGTGCCCGGGCGACCCAGGGCTGCGGTCTGCACGCCGACGATGGCTGCGGCGGTGGCGACCATCGGGTCGCGGCGCTCGGCCATGGTGGTAGCACCGGCGTGGTTCCCCTGGCCGGTAACGGTGAGTCGCCAGCGTCCGTGAGCGAGAATCGACGACGCCACGGCCACGGGCTGGCCGAGATCGATCAAGCCGCGGCCCTGCTCAACGTGCAGTTCGATGAACAACCCGATGCGGGCGAGCGCATCGCGGTCGACGCCGAGGTGCGCCGGGTCGACACCGACAGTTCGGGCGGCCTCCGCGAGCGTGACGCCGTCACGGTCGGTGAGCGCTCGGGCCTGGTCGGCGTCGATCGCGCCGGCCAACAGCCTGGAGCCGAGGCAGGCGACGCCGAAGCGGGAGCCTTCTTCTTCGGCGAACATCAAAATGGCGCACGGCCTCGACGCCACGAATCCGCTCGCCTGCAGCCGAGCGATGGCCTCCAGTGAGGAGACCACGCCGAGCGGACCGTCGTAGGCGCCGCCGCCGGGAACCGAGTCGAGGTGGCTGCCGGTGACGACGGCATCCGTTCCGGGCTGGCCCCACCACGCCCAGAGGTTACCGTTGCGGTCGGTTTCGACATCGAGGCCGAGGCGTTCGGCGCGCTCGACAAACCAGGAGCGCAGCTCGAGGTCGGCCGCCTGCCAGAGGTGGCGAGAGTAGCCGCTGCGGCGGGAATCGCGGCCGACCTCCGCGATTTCGGCGAGGCCCGCCAGCATGCTCACTCTTCCCACATGGGCACGCGCAGGCCGCGGTCGCGGGCCACTTCTTCGGCCCGTTCGTAACCCGCATCCACGTGACGCATCACGCCGGTGCCGGGGTCGTTGGTGAGCACGCGCTCGATCTTCTCGGCGGCCAGCGCGGTGCCGTCGGCGACGATGACCTGCCCGGCATGGATGCTGCGGCCGATTCCCACGCCGCCACCGTGGTGAATCGACACCCAGGTTGCGCCGGACGCGGTGTTGAGCAGCGCGTTCAGCAGCGGCCAGTCAGCGATCGCGTCTGACCCGTCCTTCATACCCTCGGTCTCGCGGTAGGGCGAGGCGACCGATCCGGAGTCGAGGTGGTCGCGACCGATCACGATCGGCGCACTGAGCTCGCCGGAGGCGACCATCTCGTTGAATTTCAGCCCGGCCAGGTGACGTTCCTTGTAGCCGAGCCAGCAGATGCGGGCCGGCAGGCCTTCGAACTGCACCTTCTCTTCGGCCTTGGTGATCCAGCGGTGCAACCCGGCGTCGTCGGGGAAAAGTTCGAGGATGGCCTTGTCGGTGGCCGCGATGTCGGCGGGGTCGCCGGAGAGCGCCACCCAACGGAACGGCCCCTTGCCCTCGGCGAACAGCGGGCGGATGTAGGCCGGCACGAATCCCGGAAATTCGAAAGCCCGCGCGTAACCGCCGAGCTGCGCCTCGGCCCGAATGGAGTTGCCGTAATCGAAGACTTCGGCGCCGGCATCCTGAAATTCGACCATGGCCTGCACCTGCTTGGCCATTGCAGCTCGGGCGCGCACGGTGAACTCTTCGGGGCTCTCGGCCGCGTAGGCGCGCCATTCTTCAACCGTCACGCCCTCGGGCAGGTAGGAGAGCGGGTCGTGCGCGCTGGTCTGGTCGGTCACGATATCGATCGGCACTTTGCGGGCGAGCAATTCGGCGAACACGGTCGCGGCATTGCCGACCAGACCCACCGACAGGGCCCGGCGTTCGGTCTTGGCCGCGAGCACCCGGGCGATGGCGTCGTCGATGTCGTCGGTCATTTCGTCGAGATAACCGTGATCGACGCGGCGCTGCAACCGGGCCGGGTCAACGTCGACAATGAGCACGACGCCGTCGTTCATGGTGACGGCGAGCGGCTGCGCGCCGCCCATGCCGCCGGCCCCGCCGGTGAGGGTCAGCGTGCCCGCCAGGGTGCCGTTGAACTTCTTGGTGGCCACGGCGCCGAAGGTTTCGTAAGTACCCTGCAGAATGCCCTGGGTGCCGATGTAGATCCACGATCCAGCGGTCATCTGCCCGTACATGGTGAGCCCCAGGTGCTCGAGTCGGCGAAACTCCGGCCAGGTGGCCCAGTCGCCGACGAGGTTGGAATTGGCGATCAGCACCCGCGGCGCCCATTCGTGGGTGCGAAACACGCCGACCGGTTTGCCCGACTGCACCAGTAGCGTTTCGTCCTTTTCCAGCGTTTCGAGGGTACGCACGATCGCGTCGTAGCACTCCCAGTTGCGGGCGGCTTTGCCGGTTCCGCCGTAGACGACGAGGTCGTCGGGGCGCTCGGCAACCTCGGGGTCGAGGTTGTTCATGAGCATGCGCAGCGGGCCTTCGGTCTGCCAGCTCTTCGCGGTCAGTTCGGTGCCGCGGGCGGCGCGAACGGGGCGTGCGGTGTGGGTGGTCGTCATGTGAATCTCCCTTGATTACAGAATTAGACGGATGCTTCGGCGCGGTACAGCGCGCTGCTTTCAGTGAGCAGAACCCGCGCCATGTGCTCGATGCTGGACGGGGTGACTCGGTAGCTGGGAACGACCACGCTCAGGGCTCCGACGACGCGCTCACCCACCCGGATGGGTACGGCTATGGCGGTGACGTCCTGTTCGACGCCGTCGCTGACGACGCAGTATCCGCTGTCGCCGGTCGCACCGGCGAGCACGCGGCCCGAAGCGCTCGACTCCAGGGGAAAGCGACGGCCGACCCAGTTCGCGTGTCGCACCGAGTGGGTGCCTTCGACGATGGCAATGTAGAGCCCCTGACCGGCGGCGGCCGCAACACTCAGATACACGGATTCAGCGGTCTCTCCAACTATGCGGTTCATCGGTTCTCGGCACACGGCGACGAGCGATTCCTGACTGAGCGCGAGTACACCGAGCCGAACGATGGCCGTGCCGGGCCGATAGAGTCCGGCATCGTCCCGCCGCACAAACGACGTCGATTCGAGAGTTCGCAGCAACCGCAACGCAGTGCTCGGCGACAGGTCTGCGGCCTTGGCCGCGTCGCCGAGGGTGACCGAACCGCCCTCGCAGACCACGCTCAGCAGTGTCAGGGCGCGCTCCGCCGTGCGGGTTGTACTGTCGGCCTTCTCCATCGCGCTCGTCCCTTCAAGTGCACTCAGTAAAACACTGATTTCACTAGACGGCAAGGCCGATCACGATGGTCGAATCCAGCTCCTCGCTCCGAATGATGCGCGGGAGCAGGCCGAAGCGGGTGAAGATCTCGGCGGTCCGCGGTGCTTGACGCTGCCCGGTTTCAACGAGCAGGCATCCGCTGGGGGAGAGCCACGGCGCCGGATCCGCAGCAGAGATCGACGACGAGCGCGTCGCGCGGGCAGAGCGCGAGGGCCTGCGTCACCAGAAACTCGGTACGCCGCCGAGGAACGAATACTTCCGGATCGACCAGAATGCGCAGGCCGCAGAACTCGGCCCAGCCGAGAATCTGCTCGAGCGGCAATCCGTCCACGCGCCGGGCAACCATGGCGGCGAGATCGCCCGGCGACTGGGCGACCGACAGCAGCAGGGCCGCCTCCTCGTCGGCGAAGACGCAGCCGGCGGCGCGCAGCTGGGCAGTGATAGAAGCCAGGTGGGGCGCGGGCATGGGACGTCTCCTGTCGAAGCCGAGCAGGGGCATCCTACGCCCGGGTCTTGAAGGCTGGGCGAAGCGTGATTACCCTAAAAGTATGTGCCGAAACATTCATGTCCTGAGTAATTTTGAGCCTGCCGCGACCGACGACGAGGTGCACGCGGCCGCGCTGCAATACGTGCGCAAGATCAGCGGCGGGGCGCATCCGTCGAAGGCGAACGCCGAGGCGTTCGACCGCGCGGTGCACGAGATCGCGCACATTTCCCGTCATCTGCTCGAAGATCTGGTGATCTCCGCGCCACCGAAGAACCGTGAAATCGAGGCGGAGAAGGCCAAAGCGCGCTCCCAGAAGCGGTTTGCTGCCGCCTAGAGGGTGCGCCATTCCGCATAGAACACCATGATGGCCGCCACAACGCTGGCAGCCACACCGAAGACCAGACCGAAGGCAATGGTGATTCCGGCGTAGGCTCCGTCGTCCACCAGGGAGAGCACTCCGGCCACCACCACTGACAACAGCACCACGCCCAGGGTCGCGCCGACTGCGGCTACCGAGGTGCGCACCCGCCGCGATTTCGTGAGGTGCCGATCGACCAGGGCCACGGTGGCCAGACCGCCCAGCAGCGCCACCGCCGCGATGACCGCGCCGATCACGCCGTAGTTCGCCATGGAACGCACGACAAACCAGAACCGAAATTCGGTTTCCCCGCTGCCGGCATTGGTCATGACGATCGCCACGACCGCCGCGAGAAGAAACCCCACGAACGGTGCGAACACCGCGATGCGCCAGTAACGCCGAATAATCATGTGCCCACCCTACTTTCTAGAACTCCACCCACGCACTGGGCAGCAGATGCTCCACTCGCGTCGGCGGGATGCGCTCGCTTCGCCGCTCCATTCGGTACACCAGAAACGCTGCCACGATGCCCGCCGCAGCGGCCAGCACCAGGGTGAAAGTGATGATCAGGTATGCCCAGCCCTCTCCGATGACTCCCTCCACGGTGGCGAACACGATTCCGAGGACCAGCACGCCGCTGGCCGCCCCCAAAGCGGCCCACGCACTGCGCGCGCCCGACGTTTTCTCGAGCTGCCGGTCGACGCAGGCGACCAGAACGACGCCGCCGATCAGCGCCGCGATGCTGACCGCCAGACCGACGGAACCGAAGCCCAGAACTGACCGTACGACGCCTTCGATCGTCTGACCAGCTCGCGCTTGGGGGTTACCGCCCATGGTCATCACGCCTAACACGGCGGTACCCAGAAGAAATCCGAGTACGGGCGCCAGCAACGCAATGGGCCAGTACCGGTGAAACATCATGCGTCCCACCCTAAAATGCCGAGATCGACGGGAATATGCCTAGTCCTGATAGCTCTTAATCGTTTCGCGGATGTCATTTGCAAAGAGATAGATCTCGTCAAGGCTTTCAATAGGGTGGCGAGTCTCGACCTTCTCAGCGTCGAAGACACCGAGGTATTTCTGCTTCTTTCCATTGAAATGAAGTCGAGCGACCGGCTTGCGATTATTGTCATCGAGAAGCACAGCGAAATATGATTTGGAGTCCCGGTGCATCACTCGTTGAGGCTTCACCTCGCTGCAAGCGATCGCCTTGACGATTTGATACCCTTCCAGCTCCTCAAGCGTCGTCTGAATCTCCGTGTCACGGGCGAGATCAACTTCAACAATGTCGTGGCTGTTGATGACATCGCCCTCTGCTGCTGAGGATCCTGAGAAGTTCGACCCGCCTAGGGCGGTCTTCAAGCGGTCGTTAACCTGATCATTCAGGAACTGCTTCGTAGACTTTGTGACCAGGGAAGTAAATTGCTCGCGGACTTTCTGCGTAAAGGCACCGTCGTAGACTCGTGTCGTGAAGAATCGAATCCAGTCGTCTTCGGGTTCAGTGAACTGAGCTGCGATCGTGCGCTTGATCTGACCTATGTATTTGAGTTCCTCAGCCGAGTTTATGATCGAGTCGAGATCGAAGACGTCCTTGGTCAGCTTCCGCAGCTCCGGAATCAGCGTTTCGTCGATGTCCATCAAATCGAGAACCAGAAACGGCTTTTCATCCATGCGGTTGGGTGCGTCTAAGTCCGTGTAGAACTGGTAAATTTCGCCATTTGTGAGAACGGCGATGCGCGCATTGGTGACCGCGAAGTAACGGAAGAGTTGCGAGGCGTGTTCTATCTTCAACGCTTCCGTAGATTTCTTGCATTCAATAAGGATCTGGACTTCACCGTCGCGCATAATCGCATAGTCGACTTTTTCGCCCTTTTTTACGCCGACATCGGCGGTGAACTCGGGGACCACTTCCAACGGATTGAACACGTCGTAGCCCAGGATCGTCGAGATAAACGGCATGATAAATGCGTTCTTGGTTGCTTCTTCAGTTTGAATTGCTTCGCGCTGGTTGCGTACTTTGAGAGCCAATGCCCCTATTAATTCTGCAAATTCCATCATTCCCCCAATTTGTGGTTCACTACCTCTGACCTTATCGAAACAATTTATTGGCTCAGACGAGCGGGAAGCCTCAAAGGGTGCTGCGTGGCACGGTCCACTCGTGTCGAAACTGGGTCATTACCTTCGAGACGGACTCGAAGTCGCTGCCGTAGTGCACAACAGTCGCATCATTGATGAGAGCGCATGCGGCGATGAGGGTGTCGCCCGCGCCGACCGGCCGCACCAGCGCGGCATGCCAGAGTCAGCTTTGGACCACTAAAGATTCGTCGATTGTGGGCGCGCGCGGGCAATCGCTGACGGCCGAGAGCTGAGTCCATACCCGGTCATGCTCGGACCCGTTCCGTGGGCTGAATCCGATTTCTGTGGCGGTTGGCGCGCAAACTGAGGTTGAAGCGGGGCTGTGCACCTCGACGATTTTGCGCCCCAACTCCACGCTCGCGGCCAGGACCAGTTTCACGGTCACGGTCACCGGCGCTGCCGCGGGCGTGCGCGACCTGGCCGGCAACCCCGTCTCATCGACCAGCTGGAAATTCACCACGGGTAGCTAGTCTAAAGAGATGCCCGACCTCGTCTGCTCCGACTGCGGCACCATCTACCCGGTGGAGAGCCTGATCTGGCTCTGCAGCTGCGGCGGCATGCTCGACGTGGTTGCCTTCGACACCACAGTGGATGCCGCGGCGCTGCCCGGCCGCGCCCCCTCACTCTGGCGCTACGCCGAAGCCCTGCCGATCGCCGCCGACCCCACCATCACCCTGGGGGAGGGCTTGTCGCCGCTCGTGCCAGCCCGCGCGCTGCCGCACGTGCAGCTCAAGCTGGACTTTCTGCTGCCGACGCTCTCGTTCAAGGACCGCGGCGCCGTGGTGCTCGCGACCCTCGCCAAACAGTTGCGCGTCGAAAGCGCCATGGTCGACAGCAGCGGCAACGCCGGCACAGCGATGGCCGCGTACTTCAGTCGGGCCGGCATCGACTGCACGGTCTACGTTCCCGAATCCACCTCGCCCGGCAAGCTCGCGCAGATGCGCGCCCACGGCGCCACGGTTGAACTGGTACCCGGTTCGCGCGCCGACACCTCCGCGGCGGCCCTGCGGGCTGCCGGGCAACCCGGCGTTTTGTACGCGAGCCACGTCTACCACCCCTATTTTCTGCACGGCGTCAAAACCTACGGCTACGAAATCTGGGAGCAGCGCGGGCGCTCCCTACCCGAGACCGTGGTGGTTCCAGTCGGCAACGGAACGATGCTGCTCGGCTGTTACCTCGCCTTCAGCGAGCTGGTGGCCGCGGGTCTCGCCGAGCGGATGCCGCGGATTGTCGCGGTGCAGGCATCCGCTTGTGCACCGCTGGAACAGGCCATGGCACAGGGTCTCGACTCGCCCGTGACCCTTGACGGCTCAGCCACGATCGCGGAGGGCATCGCCATTGCGGCGCCGCCCCGGGGACGACAAATTCTCGCGGCCGTGCGCGCGACCGGCGACACCATCGTCTCCGTCACCGACCGGCAGACCGCGGCCGCCCGGCAGGAACTGGCCGACGAAGGACTCTTCGTCGAGCCGACCTCGGCCGTGTGTTTCGCCGCGGTGCGCGCCGCCGTCGACCAGACGTTCGACTCCGCCAGCCGCACCTGGGCGGCGGCTGAGAGCCTGCTCACGGCCGAGTCGGTGGTCGTGCCCCTCTGCGGTGCCGGCCTGAAATCGCCCACGTCAACCACGCGGTACTCGTGATCAACGACGACCCCGCGGACGCCCCCCTGTGTCCTGCCTGCGGCGTCACGATGATCACCGACGGCGTCGACACCGCCGAGGGGCTGGAATCCTGCCATCGGTGCGCACGATGCCGACTGGTTATAGTCATACCCGGCCTCTGGCCGGAATAGGCCGATCCCTGGCGAAAAACTTTTCAATTGCAGAAGAATCACGTTTATTCTGGTGAACATTCTTGAGAAGACCGCTTGTTCTTGCGCCAATCTGGGTTTAGCAGCCGATACCGGCCAGTTGAGTCAGCAGTCCCGGCTCAGCCCAACTCATACGTCGAAGGAATGAACATGACTGAGTACCAGAAAGACATCGAGGATATCGAAGCCCTCAAGCAGCAGGTCGGCAGCAGCTGGGACGCCATCAACCCCGAGTCCGTCGCCCGCATGCGTGCCCAGAACCGGTTCAAGACCGGCCTCGAGATCGCGCAGTACACCGCCGACATCATGCGGAAAGACATGGGCGAGTATGACGCCGACTCCTCGGTCTACACCCAGTCATTGGGCGTCTGGCACGGTTTCATCGGCCAGCAGAAGATGATCTCGATCAAGAAGCACCTCAAGACGACGAACAAGCGCTACCTGTACCTGTCCGGCTGGATGGTTGCGGCGCTGCGCAGCGAATTCGGTCCGCTCCCCGACCAGTCCATGCACGAGAAGACGACCGTTCCGGCTCTG
Source organism: Cryobacterium sp. N19 (assembly GCF_002929595.1). Lineage (NCBI taxonomy): Bacteria > Bacillati > Actinomycetota > Actinomycetes > Micrococcales > Microbacteriaceae > Cryobacterium > Cryobacterium sp. N19. The sequence continues at coordinate 59,676 of NZ_PJJR01000048.1, forward strand.
GTCGAGGAGATCTACACCTTCCTCCGCCAGGCTGACGCCCGCGAGCTCGACCTGCTCTTCACCGGCCTCGACAACGCCCGCATCGTTGGCGACGACGCCAAGGCCGCTCAAATCCAGACGCAGATCGACAACTTCGAGACCCACGTTGTGCCGATCATCGCCGACATCGATGCCGGCTTCGGTAACCCGGAAGCCACCTACCTCCTGGCCAAGAAAATGATCGAGGCTGGCGCCTGCGCCATCCAGATCGAGAACCAGGTGTCGGACGAGAAGCAGTGTGGCCACCAGGACGGCAAGGTCACCGTTCCTCACGAAGACTTCATCGCCAAGCTGAACGCCGTTCGCTACGCGTTCCTCGAGCTCGGCATCGAGAACGGCATCATCGTCTCGCGCACCGACTCGCTCGGTGCCGGCCTCACCCAGAAGCTCGCCGTGACGTACACGCCCGGCGACTTGGGCGACCAGTACAACTCCTTCCTCGATGTTGACGAAATCACAGAGGCCGACCTCGGCAACGGCGACGTCGTCATCAAGCGGGGCGGCAAGCTTTTGCGCCCGAAGCGCCTGGCCAGCAATCTGTTCCAATTCCGTGCCGGAACCGGCGAGGCTCGTTGCGTGCTCGACAGCATCACGTCGCTGCAGAACGGTGCCGACCTGCTCTGGATCGAGACTGAGAAGCCGCACATCGGCCAGATCGCCGGCATGATGAACGAGGTTCGCAAGGCCATCCCGAATGCCAAGCTGGTCTACAACAACAGCCCGTCGTTCAACTGGACCCTGAACTTCCGTCAGCAGGCCTACGACGCACTCCTCGCCGAGAGCAAGGACGTCTCCGCTTACGACCGCGCCAAGCTCATGAGCGTCGACTACGACGAGACTGAACTTGCCGTGAACGCCGACGAGAAGATCCGCACCTTCCAGCGCGACAGCTCGAAAGAGGCTGGCATCTTCCACCACCTCATCACCCTGCCGACGTACCACACGGCCGCACTCTCGACGGATGACCTGGCCAAGGGCTACTTCGCCGACCAGGGCATGCTCGCCTACGTCAAGGGCGTGCAGCGTCGCGAAATCCGCGAGGGAATCGCCACGGTCAAGCACCAGAACATGTCTGGTTCAGACCTCGGTGACAACCACAAGGAGTACTTCGCCGGTGCCGCAGCCCTCAAGGCTGGCGGCGTGAACAACACGAGCAACCAGTTTGAGGAACCGGCTTTGAGCAGCCACTAACTCCCGCTGAGTGACCAGGAAGCCCCAGTCGAAAGACTGGGGCTTCCTTGTTGTATCCGTCCAGACTTGAGACACGGTCGCGGTGGCAGAAGTGTGCCAAAGTCAGGCATGGAACATTTAGACACCATCGTGGTCGGCGCCGGCGTAGCCGGCCTGACGGCCGCTCGACTGCTGGCGAAAGCGGGCCGCAGCGTCGTCGTACTCGAGGCCCGCGACCGCGTCGGCGGCCGGGTGTACACGGACCGCACCGACGGGCTGGTCACCGACCTGGGCGCATCCTGGATTCACGGCGTGACTGACAACCCCGTCGCGGCAGCGGCAGAGGCTTTCGGCTTGCCGACCGTGGAGTTCACCGTCGGGGGATACCAGCCGGACAGCCGCCCGATCGCTTACTACGGTCCGACCGGCGAGCGACTCTCTGATGATGCCGCGCTGGCCTTCGCCGACGACGTGCGTGCGGTCGACGCCGCGCTCGTCACGGCGGTCGCTGCCTCGAAAGCGGATGCCTCCTACCGCGACGCGACCGAGACGGCCTTGGCCAGCCAGGGCTGGAGCTTCGAGCGCGGGGAGCGGGTGCGCGAGTTTTTGCAGCACCGGAGCGAGGAACAATACGGGGCGTGGATCGAAGATCTGGCCGCGCACGGCCTGGATGACGATGTCATCGACGGTGACGAAGTGGTCTTTCCAAACGGCTATGACCAACTGCCGGGGCGCTTGGCGGCCGGGCTGGACATCCGCTTCGACCAGATCGTTACCCTTCTGCGCTGGTCGACGGAGGGCGTCACTGTCACGACAGGGGGCGGCACGGTGACGGCGGGCACCGCGGTCGTGACGGTGTCGATCGGGGTGCTCCAGTCGACGGATTTCACGATTGAACCGGCGCTCCCCGAACCGAACGCGAACGCCCTGGGGCGACTCACGATGAACGCCTTCGAGAAGGTCTTTCTGCGGTTTTCGACCAAGTTCTGGGACGAGGGAGTCTATGCAATCCGGCAGCAAGGGGCCGAAGGGCGTCGGTGGCACTCCTGGTACGACCTCACGGCCCTGCACGGACCACCGACACTGTTGACCTTTGCAGCGGGTCCGGTGGCCCGAGAGATTCGCGAGTGGTCGGAACAACAGGTCGTCGACTCCGTTCTCGCGCAGCTGCGGCGGCTGTACGGCGACCGAGTTGAGCAGCCGACCAGTGTGCACATCACCGCCTGGCAGGACGATCCTTTCGCTCGCGGTTCGTACGCCTACATGAAGCTCGGCTCCACGACGGCGGACCACGACGACCTCGCGACGCCCATCGGGGGAGTGCTACACCTCGCCGGTGAGGCAACCTGGACGGACGATCCCGCGACGGTCACCGCGGCCTTCTGCTCCGGCCACCGAGCGGCGTCGAATATTCTGCACCAAGAGATCCCTATTGCCCAGGTGTGGGGGGACCGGCCCGCTCAATAGTCACTTTTGTGGGGTGTTGGCCGCCCCCAACCGTACAAAGTTGTCCACTGAGGCCGGCGTCAGTGGGCGCCGCCGAGGTTGCCGGCGTACTCGAACTGGGTCATCAGGTCGTTGCTGGAGGCGAAGAACAGCGCTCCGGTCACCGTGTAATACGCGGTAGGAACGGGCTGGTCGAGTTCGAGGGTGCGTTCCACCCGGGCGAGGTGGGCGACGCGGCGGGCGAAGGCGACCATTGCGACGATGACCCCGACGACCACGCCGATCGCGAGGTTGTGAGTGAGAACGATGACGATGACCGTGGCGACCATGACGGTGGTCTCGCTCTTCGGCATCCGCTTGAGGGTTGAGAAACGGATGCTGTGCCAGTCGAACGTGAGATAAGACACGATTATCATCACCGCGACCAGGGCGGCCATGGGAACTGCGGCGAGCACGTCGCCGAGGCCGAGGACCAGCACGAGCAGGAAGATGCCGGCGAGGAAGGTGGAGATGCGGGTGCGGGCGCCGGAGGCTTTCACGTTGATCATGGTCTGGCCGATCATGGCGCAGCCGCCCATGCCGCCGAAGATGCCGGACATGACGTTGGCGACGCCCTGGCCCCAGGTCTCGCGGGTCTTGTTGGAGTGGGTATCGGTGATCTCGTCGACGAACTTCGCCGTCATGAGGGACTCGAGAATTCCCACCAGCGCCATGCCGAGCGCGAACGGCGCGATGATGGTGAACGTTTCCCAGTTGAGCGGAACGCTTGGGAGGAACAGTTCGGGAAGGCTCTTCGGCAATTCGCCCTGGTCGCCGATCGTCGGCACGTTGAGGCCGATGACCACGGTCGCCACGGTGAGTACCACGATCGCGACGAGCGGCGCCGGAATGACCTTGGTGATACGTGGCATGACGATCATGATGATCAGGCCGGCGGCGACGAGCGGGTACACCAGGAACGGAACGCCGAGCAGCTGGGGGAGCTGTGAGGTGAATATGAGTATGGCGAGGGCATTGACGAAGCCGACCATTACGCTGCGAGGGATGAACCGCATGAGTTTGGCGACGCCGACCAGGCTCAGCACGATTTGGAACACCCCGGCGAGGATGACGGTGGCGACGAAGTATTCCATCCCGTAGTCGCGGGCGACCGGGGCGATCACGAGGGCGACAGCGCCGGTTGCGGCGGTGATCATGGCCGGGCGTCCGCCGACGAACGCGATGGTGACGGCCATGACGAACGAGGAGAACAGGCCCACGCGGGGGTCGACGCCGGCGATGATCGAGAAGGCGATGGCCTCGGGAATCAGCGCCATCGCCACGACCAGTCCGGCGAGCACTTCGCGGGTGAGCAGGCGCGGCGTGCGCAGTGCGGTGAGCACCGAGGGTTCCGCCTTGTAGCGGTTGGATGCAGCAGATTTTTGAACGATGGCCATGAGGCCTCCAGAAGCTGGGCCGACAATGCGGCCGAAGTGGATAGGGAAGAGTTGGGTGGGCGCCGCAGTGCGCACCTCCACCGGACCTTGAGGCCGTGCCCACACGGGCAGGGCGATCAAGGACAATGGTGGGAGAGTGGGCTCACAGATGAATGTCAGCCGACTTTCGCAACACTACCTTAACGTAAGGGTTGATTGTGACCCTAAAGAAAGAGGCTTCCGGTGGAACCAGGCGCGACAGTCCCTGCGGTCACGATGCATATCGGCGAACTCGCCGACAAGACCGGGCTCTCGCTGCGCACGATCCGTCACTACGACGAGGTCGGCCTACTCAAGGCATCCGCTCGCACCGATGGTGGCTTTCGGCTCTACACGCCCGACGATTTCACTCGGCTGATGCTCATTCGTCGCATGAAACCGCTCGGCTTCACCCTCGACGAGATGACGACACTGCTGGCGGTCATCGACGCCCGACAAAACGGTGAAGCGGATGCCGACACCCCCGAAACCAGGCAGCAACTGGACGCCTTCATCACCGAAACCGCTGCCCGACGCCAGAAACTCCAGGACCAACTCGGCATGGCCGACGAGTTTCTGGAGTTGCTCCGCGCGCAGTAGGAGTGGCGGTCCCTGCACACATAGACGAAACCACCTCGATACAGTGGGACCCACATCCCCAATTGACTACTTCTATTAGAAGCGAGTTTCTATGTCACTGAGCGTCAACTCCGCCCCATCGATCGCTGGGCTCGCCTTGAGCCGAACTTCTGCCCCTCGCGCCACCGAAGAGCAGCCGGGCGATAAGCTCATGTCTCTGTTGACGGCATCCGATCGCGAGGTCGTTTATCAAGCGACCGGACGTCGAGTCAATGACAGCTCAAAGATTGTGTCCATGTTTGCGGTCGAAATCGCCTTGGACCGTCAGTCGGGATATCTCTTGGCCGGTCAGGAGATTTCACCGGCGTACCTTCAGCTCCTGGCCACCAAATACGCCGGTGACGAGTACTCGCAATCATTCGGAGTCGCCATCGACAATGCTTTGAGCTACCTGACCGGGCAGGCGCCCCAAGCGGCCCTCGACGTCACTGCCTGACGCCCGTCTCTCTCCCTGCGGCCCTTGATTTAGCTACCGCTGCTCGCGAACTTCGATGTTAACGAAAAGGTCAATCCCTATCGGCCTTCGGGAGGACGCCGCTTCCGAGTCTTTCGAGGAGGTCGACGGTCTTTTCGGTCGCGTCCCGAATTCGTCTCAACGTGCCGACCACGCTGATGCTCGCGAAGAGGGCAACAAGTATAAGGGCAACTTCTGGCCACGTTGGGTTCATGCTTTCACGCTAGCCGACGTGTGGACGGGATGCCGCGAGCGGTAGTTCCGCCTCTACTCACGGATTGAGAAGAGTTCCTGCGGCGTTGTAGCAAGAGCGTCGCAAACGAGGGTGAGCGTGGTGAAGCGGATGGCCTTCGCCCGGTTGTTCTTGAGAATCGAGAGGTTGGCCATGGTGATGCCGGTGCGAGAAGACAGCTCCGTGAGCGTCATGCCTTTGCTGATTAATACTGCGTCTAAATGGCAGACGATCCGGTGGTTGGTCGAAGTCTCATCGAGCGATTCAGACAACTCCGTCGACATCCTTCTCGAGTTTCGCGCCGGCCTGGAACGCGGCGGTGAGGGCGAGCGCAACAAGTCCGGCGATAATAATGGACACCGGCCACTGCGGGGAGTTGATGTTGATCCCTTGATAGTCGCCGCCGAGGAACCGTTCCTGCTGTTCTGTAGAGACCAATCCGGCTCCGAACAGGAGCCCGATGCGTGAGGCGACATAGACGCTCGCGACGGTGTCAGCGAGGGCCTGTGACACCCCGCCGATAAGGAGCGCGAGGCTGAGCCGTCGCCAGTTCGTGACGACGAACGGGTCGAAAGGACGTGCCTGCGCTATCCCGCGCAGAACGCGGAGGAGGAAGACCGTCGCTAGAACAATCGTAGCGGCGTGAATGAGCGCCGGAAGGGCGCACAGGAGGCGCAATGACAGGTCGGCGTCAGCCAATGTGCCGCTCGCGCCGTCGTACAGGTCTGCTTTCAAGAGCTGCGGCAGGTGGGCCAGGGGCAGTCGGCCGTCAGCGCCACCAAACGCTGCCAGCGTGCGCCCGGTTGCGATCGTAATTGCCTGCGTGATGTTGCTCAGAACCGTGAAGCTCGCGACGATCAGCAGGATCGCGCGGACCACCCTGAAGGCTTTCTGCCGCTCGCGAAGTGGTCGACTATCGATGACATTCCCCTGGACCATGAGTTACTCCATATTGTTATTCAATGTTATTGAATATCAATATACACGGAGTCGTGACAGCGTGAGCAACCTACCGGCGTAGCAGTGCAGTGATCTGCGGGAGACCGTCTCGTTCGAGGCTGTTGAGTACGTCATGTGCTGTTCCAGGCGGATTTGTCCAGGCGTCGGCGATCGCTTGTATCGCTCGATGCACCGCCGGCCCATTGAGGTAAAATTGATCGACCAGAAAGTCATCCGGGTGCTTCGCTTCGATGCCCCATTTCTCAAGCTCCCGAGCCGGAAAATCCTTCACGTTGAACGTCACGATGGCCTGAGCGCCGGACTTGACGGCCGCCGCGACCACGTGGCGATCGTTCGGGTCGTTCGTGAGACTGATGGCGGGAATCAACTCTTCGTAGCCGGTCACCATGCTGTCGCTGACCACGGTGCGCAGGAGCTGGCGTGTTCGGGCCAGCCTCCCCGCGTCGAGGTCCGGCCTGTTCTTCGCAAGGCTTCGGAAGGTCTCCTCCAGGATCTCCTCAGTCCACTTGGCCTGGACCAGACCGCCGAGGGCAATGCGGATGAGGACGTCTCGGAGCGTTGATGGGTACAGCACGTTCGCGTCATAAACGGCGACGAAAGTCACCGCGCGACGCCCATCTCCTGACCGAGCCGAGTGAGTTCGTCCGCTGCTGACCGACCTCGTACATCGTTGTCGCGCTGGTATCCAAGAAGGGAATCGGCTCGGATTCGACGGTGGGTTCCGACTAGTCGGTAAGCGATTCGACCCTCGTTGAGCATTTTCACCACGAATGGCCGTGAGACGTTGAGGATTTCAGCCGCCTGTTGAGTCGTCAGCTCGGCGTGCAGTGGCACGATGCTCACGCTCTGGCCGGCAGCCATGTTTGCGAGCACCGACACCAGCAAGTCGATCGCTGCGCGGGGGACCACCACCGGTTCGGCCTCGTCGGCCACGGTGAGTGTGACCGGCCCGTCCTGGCCCTGGTGCTCGGCCAGCACGCGCCGCACTGAAATCAAGGCGGTCCTGGCCAGCTCTTGATCTGGATTCGGCAGAAGGTGCTCCATGGTGAATGCCATGACCACATTCAAACACGTAACACGGCCTAAACGCAATAAACGAATCTTGGCGTGCTCAGCCCGCATTGCCCCGGCGCGGGCGCTGGCGCCATGGATGCACGTGCGACAGAATTGCACCTAGCAAGTCCTGCACCCCGTCTCGAAGGCCCGGACCGGGAGCGCGCTGGCGGTCGTGGCCTCGTGCAATGGGAGGGCCACCAATGGGAAGCGTGAGCGCCTACGCGACGGCGAACGGGAAGCGCTACCGAGTGCAGTACCGCAAGCCGGATCGGTCCGCGACAAGCAAGCGTGGCATCATCACGAAGCGGGAAGCCATCCTGTTCCTGGCCTCCGTGGAGGTCGCCAAGAGCCACGGAGCCTACCTGGACCCGAGTCGGTCGCGGGTGACGGTGGCCGAGTGGATGGAGCGGTGGCTCGCCACACGCAGTGACCTGCGACCCTCCACACTTGACCGCGTCGAGGGGATCATTCGACGCAATATCGTGCCGACTCTGGGACGAGTGCCGCTCAGCGAACTTCAGCGCATCGACGTGCAGGAGTGGGCGGCGAAGCTGTCGGAGAACCAGGCAGCGTGGTCGGTGCGCAAAATCGTCAACACCCTGGGCGCGGCCCTGCAACTGGCCGTCGACGACGGCCGCATCCCGGCCAATCCGGCTGCACGCCTCAAGTTGCCCAAAGTGTCGAAGGTCTCGAAGCGGTATCTGAGCCACGAGCAGGTCAGAGACCTCTCAGCGGCCGCAGAACGGCGCGGCAGTCGCTACGGGCTCGTGGTGCTGGTTCTGAGCTATTGCGGTCTGCGCTGGGGCGAATTGGCCGGCCTGACCGTCGCCGACGTCGATCTGACCCGCAGCAGGCTTGAGATTCGGCACACCATGATCGAGGTGAACGGCTACCTCGTCGAATCCACGCCCAAGACCTACGAGGAACGGTCCATTCCCGTGCCTGCCTTCGTGGTCGAGCTCCTGCGCGTTGCTGTCGCCGACCGCGCAGCGACCGAGCACGTCTTTGTCGGCCTGCGTGGCGGGGGAGTGCTGCGCAATCGCGTGTTCCGGCGCGGGTTCCTCACTGCGGCCGCCGACGAAATCGGGGTGCCGGGTTTGACGCCTCACGAACTACGTCACACCTGCGCCAGCCTGGCCGTTTTAGCGGGCGCAAACGTGAAAGCACTGCAGCGGATGCTCGGCCATGCGTCGGCCAAAGAGACTCTCGACACCTATGCAGACCTCTTCGACTCGGACTTAGACAGCGTTGCAGTCGCGTTGAATCACGTTGTCGAGGCGCTAAGTGAAGTCAAAATGTAGTCAGACGGCCAAATCTTCCAAATCGTGATGGGAAGAAAACGGGCCTTGATCGGGCCTTTCTTGGTGTGTGTCACGTGCCATCCTAGTCCGGACAAATTGCCAATTCCGGACACCCGGAATTGCGCGGAAGTTGGCGATCGCAACGCCGTCAGTTTTGCCAACATACTCCGGACACGCGGAGGCCGCGATGGTCGAACGCCGTCTTGCAGCGCGCTGAGCGTCGCCCCGCACCTCAGGCGGGTCGGATGCAGCGCTGCGCTACAAGCGGATTCCGAGCAACCCGCCCTCCGATGAGTCGTCGAAGAGTTCGAGAATGGTCGACGATTTGGTGTCAACGTCCAGTTCCTCCAAATCTTTGAAAGGAATATCGTCGCTATTGATAGTGAGGAGATACTGGGCGCCCCGCTGCTCGGCGGACTTCGTCGCTAAATTGATCGAGCCCGCTGTTTGCCGCTCGTCGACGCCGTCAAATACGATGCTGTCGTGTGCCAGGAATCTAATTCCGCTATCAGCTTGGCTCCACCGTTCAGACAGACATAGGTCGTAGGCAAAAATGCTCACTTTACCCAACCCGTGGGATCCTTGGCGGGGGATAGAGACTTTGAACCGGTAACCTGACGCGCTCGGGTCGACTACTAGATCAGCCTCTTCTTTGTACAGCGATAGGAAGATTTCATTGAATCGCGCGATTGTGGATGCGAGCCGACCAAGGCGTTGTTCGAAGTCCTCTTGCGTCCGACTGGCCAATTCAAGCTCAGCCGCTTTAACGGCGGATTTTCCTTTACGCACTTCCCGCAGTTCATCAACCTTCGCGCTCATCGACTTCAAAGCGCCCGAAAGCGCACCTGATTTACGCTGCAGTTCGACGAAATCATCAAGTGCTCGATGAGTTCGGAGAATCGACATTTCGGCTTGGCGCTTTTCATCAAGGTGTGAAAGCGTACTTTCGAGTTCTCGCTTGCTCGCCTCGATGCGGCGAATCTCTGTTGCGAGATATTCCTTTCGATTGCTCGCGACTTCGGCCCGAAAGGCCCTCACCTGATCGAGCGATTTTTGCACAGCGTGTGGGAACAGTACGCCCGCTTCTTCATAGAGCGCCTTCAGATTTAGAGAATCGTCCTCGTCGGATTCTGAAGCCAAACGTGACTGATAAAGAGCGAGTAGTTCAGCATCGATAAGCATTGCATTTGCTAGGCGCTGCATCTCAGCGGTGAGCTTGTTCGCATTGTGCTCGATTGCTCGGTACTCGGGAAGGACTCTGAAGTCTCGGAGTTGCCTTTCCAACTGCGCTAGCTGTACCTCAGCACTAGCCCGACGCGATTCAAGCTCCCCGAGGCGCTCAGCAACCTCGTCCATCTGGACCTTGCCATAGCTCGAATTTCTATCGCGGAGCTCTTGCCAAGCCTCCCCGAGTCGCGAGTTCAGACCAAGGAGAAAGGAATTGTCGACCTCACGTTGGTACGCGCGTTGTTTCGCAAAAGTTTCAAATGGATCGATGTAGGCATCATCTCTAAAACGCAGGAAATGCCCGAACACCCTACGGAATGTCGGAGAATACTCGCTCCTCTCCAAGCTGCTATCAAGACCGAACACACGTGACCCCAGCCAGTCAGTCCAAGCGCGCAGCCCCATGTATAAATTAGGCTCGTCATCGTCGCGCAGACGTAGCTCTTTCAGGGCGCCCGATAGTGACACTCCACTAACTTGAAATCCACGCTGAATAGTAAGTTCATGTTTTCCATCAACAAGAACAGTGAGGCTAAACTCCCAGTCGGAGTCTTTGAGCTTGTTGAGGCTGTCTTTGGGCTTGACCGACCCGCCGAAGCAGTAATCGATCGCCTGAAGCAGCGATGATTTTCCGACTCCGTTCCGGGAATCGGTATTCGTGGATTTAGCTGAGCGATGCGCGATTACCATATTCAGACCATCTCGAAAAGTCGCTGTCTTGAACGATGGTTTGTTCGCTGTAAGTCGGACCAGTTTCAAGAAGATCCCCATTCTAGAATTCCGTGATTCATATTTACAGCACCCAGAATGAACAGGAAGCTGAGCGCAGCCTCGAAACGACCGAACGTCAGATCATCGTCCCCTTTTGAGGACGTGTGCCATAGCTCACTAACGGTTTGGTCGATGGACCTGTTCGCGAGAAGTATGCCCGCTTGCCCAATAAGAGACTGACGCTCGTGCACGTACTTGTCAGGCAGTAGCAACACTTGGCGCCTTGAAAACATCGCAAATTTCAAAAAGGTGACAGAGCACCGCTAGACCTGCGGCTTCGCGCTCGAATCTCACGCTCTGCGATGAACCGAGGTCTGAGGCGCCAGCAGCGGCGAAGTTTTGCATCTCGAGGAATAGCGCGTCGCCTGTTACCCCGTTTGCATAGATCCGGTCGTACTCAGCAACGAAACCTGCACGCAATCGACCCGGAAAGCTTGAGTCGATTCTTGTCGCATACTCACCGATGAACTGTGCCACTTGAGGCGCTTGCATCAGTCCTAGTCGCATCCGGTATGCCGAGATTGAAGTCATCTCATTATCGTTCATCTTGTCTGCAGGCGGGACCGAGATCAACGCGGTGCTTCCGAGCTGGCTGGTTTCTGAAACTAGGCTGTCGCAAACGACACGAAGCTCCGCAAACTGGACAGCGCGCATACCCTCGGTCAACCTAGCTTCCACCCATGCCTCCAAGCGAGACTTCCAGGCATGGAGTTCTCCCACTGAGTATGAATTGTCTTGTTTGTCGACTAGGGGATGGTGATGACCGCATAGAAGGAGAAGGTTGGCGTAGCTGTTCTTTTCCTTGTCTGACATGCCGGGGTGGGCTCTAGGCCCGATGTCTGATGAGCCGACAATGTGCGCAATGTACGCAAGAATCGCTTCTGCGTCTTTCGGAGTCGCAGGTTCAATCAATCGATTTGGGCATGCCGGAAAAGCACAGTAAAAGCCAGCTTTACCGAACAATAGCTTCAGATCTCTATCCTGATAGCTTCGTGCCACGCTTCGCCCCCCCGGCCTCCATTGGTTTCATCGTATCGGACTGAAACTTTTCGATTGGTCAGATGATGGCAACGCAAGTAGTCGGCGTGCCGGAAGCTGTCGTGCTGAACCGGGCTCCCAAAAACTCGAGCGGAAACAGGTTCAGACAAAGGCTTCCTCAGCCAGCGTCATCGGTCATGAACTACTGACCGCTGCCGCGGCTACGAGTGGCTCGACGGCCGCATCGCTAATCGGAATCCTACGGACTCACCTCCGGTGCCAAACTCGACCGCCTACGGCGGCGCTTTCTTGCAGGCTCACCTAACGGCGGTAGACAACGGGTTCAGTAGAAACAGACACGAGTTCGTTTCGTACTCGTCGACCTCAGCCGTGACGTTCAAGTTTGTACCGACGCCGACCGAGTCTGGCGTAGGGCCGACGAAATTCAAATCGTTAGTTGTGTTCACATCTCGGAACTGAAATGCCGGGCCGGGTGCTGACGTCTCGCTAAAGTCGCCAGAACCGATCAGGATGTCGTACCGGGTAGATGCGCCATCGTGCGCGGTCAATGCACCAATGCTCCCCGAGAACGAGATTGTCTGGCCGCGGTATGTACGTGCGAACTCCGCGACTGAAGGGTCGCAGTAATCAGTGAGCGTGAGGAGGGCGGCCAGATCGGCGTTGCGCTCAGACGTGATTGCTGTGTCTCTGGGAGTCGTTGACGGTGACGTGTTCGCCGCCGCATCCGATGACGGCGACGCGCTCGGAGCTGCGGGTGACTCACTCGACTCCGCGCTCGGTAGGTCAGGAAAGGTGGAGTCCCGTTCCCCGATGATCCCAACGGTAATAATGACAGCGAACCCGACTGCAAGAACCCCGCCGCCTATAGCCCATACGAGCCGGCGTGACTGGGGCTTTGGCCGCCGGAAAGTGATCTCGGTCTGCAACTTCCCTGGTGTCCGAGAGACGAGGACCCATCCATCGGCTTCCCACTTCGTCACAGTCCGGGACTCCATGCCACGAATTGCGCGAACAGTTTTCGTCTCGAATTTGACCTCGGCATCTGCCATTACGTCCCCCAGCCCCTTTATCAGGCCGGACAGTGCCAGCCACGCAAAGCCTACCGATCCAGCCGGACTCCTTTTGTCAGGTCGCCTCATGCCTATCGATAGTGTGCGACAGAAAACGGCTCGAGCTTCTCGGCGTCCTTCACATACAGTGGGTGATGCGGGTGGCCGTCCCGGCTGACGGCACCACGCGAGACCCACCCGCTCGCGGCGAGCTCGGGTAGTTCGAGGATGCTTTTAAGTAAGAGTGGCAAGAACCGTCTCTTGTTTATAAGTGCGCCCCACGCCGCCCAAAGTGTCAATTTTCTCCCGCGAACGAAAGCCGAGATCTGTCGCTCGTTTTCGGACTTGAGTGCCGGGTCGAAGGCCGAATGGAGGCCGTTCGGATCCGTTGCCCGCTGCGGATAGACGTTCAACATAATGAAGCTGTCGTGCCCGTTGCGGACCGCCACTTTGCTCACGCTCTGCATTGTGCGATCAAGCTTGTTCGGCTCCGCAGTACTCGGGTTGACGCCGAAACACACCAGCGGGTTGTCACCGACGGTGCCGAGCACGAACCTTGCCGAGTTATCTACAGTCCGCTGGTAAACCCACTGCACTCGCCACCAGCCCCCTTTGCGCAATCACTTCGAGTTCACCCTATCGACCGGGCTGACGGACCGAGGACATATCCGCCAGCCGGTCGACCGGCGGGCCAATTCCGAGCCATATTCGCTCTAGCCGCCAACCTCGTGATGGCCAGCAAGTGAATCAGTTCACTAACCTGCAGCGAAACAGGCAACCTGATGGAGAGGAGTTGTGGATTCGCTTGGCAGCGCTGAACAAATAGGGGCCCATGCTCGGCTAGCACCCCCTCGAGAAAGTCTGGATCCTCCAAGAATCGATCATGGAGGTCCACACCCCTCTAGCCCTACGACCGACGGCCGATAGTGAAGGAGGGCCACGGCAGCTCCAGAACGCGCGGAAGCGGCCGTGCGATAAATACCGATGGTATTAGTGACGCGGTGTTTCGCACCGTGCGCCACAGTACACAGAAAAGAGGCCAATCATGGCTATCCCGATGGAAGCGCGTATGACCGACGAGGACGAGTGCGTCGTACGCGTCCTCTATGAGCCGGCACGAGCGGTAGTCCGCCGGACACCTCCCGGGACGTGGGCCACTCAAGTCCTCAAAGGGCGCGGCCTCGGTCCCGGCCCGTTCGCGGACCGCGCAAGCCTTGCGGAGGCGCTGGCCGCCATCGCTCACTGGGGCAACGACCGGGTGACGCTGGTGCAGTGACGAAGTCGGGGCAGCCGGATAACTCTGGGGGAGCGGCTATTGCCGACGCCTCAACCGGCTTCCCCGGGTGACCTTCAATAGTTGCGAGCTTGGTCCTGAACGAGACGGCTGAGCGCCTTGAGCCGGCCGAGGGGGTGCTGCTGTCCGATCCACGATTCAGGGCGGCGCTGATTCAGCACTACGTTTCGAATGCGGTTCGGGAGGCTCTCCTCGCGAAGGGACAATCGCTGCGGGAGTACACAGACAGCCTCACCGACTCCGACGCGCTCAGTTACGAACGCCTACGCAAGATCCAAAGTGGCCACAGCACCATGATGCTGGCGGACTTCTTCCACTGGGGTGCCCACTTTCCTTCTGTTCACAGCCTTCTCGCGCGCGAGCGGATCGGCTACGTGAGTCAATATGAGGACAAATTCGACTAAGTCGAACGGGATCGGTTGACGTCGAAGTAAACCTCGGCCGAGGGCTGGCGCAGGCTTCCGTCATGCACCCCCGGCGAACGAGGAGGGCTGGTTCTGACTCTAGGCTGAAGCCATGACGGACAATAGTGCAGGTCAGCGTGGAATTCTCCTCGTAGACTCCCGCCCTGATCTTGCAGAGCAGTTTCACCCGACTCTGAACGGTGCTGTCTCACTGCAAAAGCTGACCCGTGGGTCGAATAAGAAGGTCTGGTGGCTCGGGACGTGCGGGCACGAATGGGATGCGGCGCCGAGTAGCCGCAACATTGGCAGCGGTTGCCCGGTGTGTGCCGGTCACGTGATCATCGTTGGTTTCAACGACCTGGCCACTCTCGAACCATTGGTCGCTGCGGAATGGCACCCGACCAAGAACGGCGACCTCCGGCCCGCCATGGTTGCGCGGAGGTCAGGCAAGAAGGTCTGGTGGCTCGATTCCCACGGGCACGAGTGGCTGACGGCTATCAGTGGACGTACCAACGGGTCGGGGTGTCCGTTCTGTTCGGGCAAGTTGCTGCTCGCGGGCTTCAACGACCTCGCCACGAGGAACCCCGACCTCGCCGCTCAATGGCACCCGACGCGGAACGCGCACCTGCCGTCCACTGTCGCTCCCAAGTCCAATACAAAGGCGTGGTGGATCTGTTCGGAAGGCCACGAGTGGCTGGCTCAAATCAACAACCGCTCTAGCGGTAATGGTTGCCCGGTTTGCAAGATCCCGCGGGGTGAGGAATTCGCGGCAGCTAAGCGGCGCCGGCGGGCCGAAGGGCGCCCCGTGAAACACCGGGCGTTCGACCCGACGAGGGTGTCACAAGGGTTGGTCCCCGGCCATAACGACATGCTCACGACGAACCCGGAGCTTGCGGCCGAGTTTCACCCGACGCGTAACTTCCCAATGACCCCGGAGACAGTGGTCGCCGGCGCGGCACGGAAATTCTGGTGGATATGCAGCCTCGGCCACGAGTGGGAGACGACGGGGAACTCTCGCGCTTCGATGAACACGGGCTGTCCGACGTGTGCAGGGCAGCGCACACTGGCGGGTTTCAACGACCTCGCCACTACACGTCCAGACATCGCCTCTGAGTGGCACCCGACCAAAAATGCTGGCCGCACGCCCAAAACCATCACCGTGAGTAACGGTACGAAGGCGTGGTGGCTCGGGACCTGTGGTCACGAGTGGGAAGCAGTCATCGCCAGCCGGACCGGTCAGGGCGTGGGGTGTTCTATCTGCTCGGGTCACAGGGTCTTGGCCGGTTTTAACGACCTCGTTACGCAGCGGCCCGATGTGGCAGCGTCTTGGCACCCGAGCAAGAACGGCGCCGTGCATGCGTCCCACGTATCCCAGTATTCGAACAGCATCTGCTGGTGGCAATGTGAGCTCGGTCACGAATGGGAATCGACCGTCAGCAACAGGACACACGGGCAGAACTGCCCGTCATGCTCCGAGGGCGGAGGGTTCAAACGCGCTCTCCCCGGATACGTCTACTTCCTCGAACACCCCGGCTTCAATGCGTTCAAAGTCGGCATCACAAACGTCGGGACGAAACGCCTCGCCCAGTTTCAATCGGTCGGGTGGGAGATCCTGAACCTTGAACTGTTCGAGGACGGCGCTCACGCCCTCATGGTTGAGGGCATCATCAAACGCTGGTGGCGAGATGGTCTCGGTCTGCCGATGTGGCTCGGGCCACAGGAGATGCCCCGAACAAGTGGCTGGACCGAAACAGTCCACTCCGCAGAGGTGACGGCCAGCGAGTGCATCGCCCGAATCAAGCTGGAGGGGTCGATCGTTCGGTCCCTTTGACCGTTCGCTCTCAAGCCGCGTCTGTGGTCGTATTCCCCCGGCCGGGTATATTGCCGCCATGGACGATGATTTGGCTTATTACGATCGCTTGGGACCTTGGGCTGCCCAGCGCGCCGTCCGAGACACGCTGCACGCTTCCGACGCCGAGCTTGCTTCGATGCGGGCGAGCCGAGATCTCCTCGGAGTCGACTTTGGGGGAGAGTTTTACTACCCAGTAAGTCAGTTCAAGGATGGTTCGATCGTCGCTAGCCTGAAACTCGTTCTAACTGCCCTCAGCTCGGGCTTCTCGTCCAGCGAAAGACAGGTTGCCTGGCTCTCAGAGCCAGCGTATGAGTCCGGCGCTCTGACGCGTTGGGAGGTCCTCCATCGAGACGTGCATACGGTTCATGAGTGGGCAGCAGAGGATGCCGCGGCCGCTTGCCGATAGGAGGGACTCGCTCTCAAGGCGAACCACCGACGAGCATGCTGGGGTGCTGGGGTAGGGAGAAAGACCCGCAACCGCTGATTGCTTCTTGTTCGGACTCGCCGACTCCGTCGATTTCATGCCGAAAAAATGGACTCACATTGCGGTGCCGCACGCAGGCCGCATCACAATAATCCGTGGCAGCGTAAAGGGAGCCTAAAGGTATAGAGGCCCAAAGAGGCTGGTCCGGAACGAAGGCTTTCGACGACGGGTGAGACGCGCCGTGCACAGAGACGGGCTTGGCTCTGCCAGCATAGGGATTGAACAGGAGTGTGATGTTGGGCGACAACGAACCATCTCGAACCGAATTTGATGTGGATCTGATCATGCAGAATGGGGTGAACACGGAAGACGCCGCCCCCCGGCCGGTGCCGGTATCGCCGACAGACGAAATCCGTGAACTGTTGCGGCAGGATCAGACCCGACTGGGGGATGTGTTCCGAGGCCTGGAGGAGGGGTTGACGGCTCAGGGGATCGCGGAGCGGCATAACGTTGCCACGCTCGGGTTTGTGTACTCCTATTCCGCGTATATCCAAGCCGCCGTCGAGGGGCGCTTTTCGTCGTCCGCGTCAATGTTGAAACAGACCGCCTCGTCGCTACGAACGCTGGTCCGGCGGGCGCGTGGCACGATCTCGGTCGATGCCTTTTCACTCCTGCAAGGCCGGCTCACTCAAGTTGAGCAGGCCGTCGATGAGGTCACGGCTCCGGAGAACGTTGCAGCTGAGGAGGAGAGCGAGAACGAGACGTTGTCCGTGACCGATCGCGTTATGAACGTGCCGGGAATCTACGCGTTCTCCTACGGCTGGTACCTCGAAAGCCCGCTGGACCCGGTCCGAGGTAACACCTTGATCAAGGTCGGGAAGGCCGAGGATGTTGGCCGGCGCATCGCCGACCATCGCGGCGCCGCTGTCCGCACGCACATGCCGGAACCTCTCGCTTTGCTTCGGGTGTATTCGGCGCACGGGCGGAACCTCACGGAGGTTGAGCAGTTGTTCCATCGGCTCCTGAGTACCGCCGGGCATGACAACCCGCGCCGCGTTCTGGTCGGCCGCAGCAGCGAAGCGGGCAAGGAATGGTTCCTCACCAACGAAGCCTTCCTCGATGCCTGCGCAGAGGCGTGCGGTTTGAAGACGGAGTACATCGGCGGCTCCGAGTTCGCCCTCGGCTGAGCCTCATCAAGGAGAGGATGACGGCAGCGATTTCGCACCGGTGGCCAGATGCGACCTCCACGTCGGCGACCGGGCCGGGCGCGCGTCATAGTATGGCTGCACGCGCGAGCCGCCCTTCGCCGTCCCCTTCCCGCGCAACCGGTACTTCCTCGATGATCACTGCGCCAATTGTCTGCAACCAATGCCAGATGACGTTGAAGCCCTCGTCTGCTCGTCGT
The DNA here is from genome assembly GCF_002929595.1 of Cryobacterium sp. N19. NCBI lineage: Bacteria > Bacillati > Actinomycetota > Actinomycetes > Micrococcales > Microbacteriaceae > Cryobacterium > Cryobacterium sp. N19. The sequence goes on from NZ_PJJR01000048.1 coordinate 77,852, forward strand.
GGTGTTCGGAGATCGCCAGCCATGTCCGCTACATGCGCAGCGTGTACCGGGACGGCCGGGTCAACGATCCCGACGTACGAGAGGCGATCCAAATCCAAAACGCATTTCTGCTCGTCGGTGGATACGGCGCCTTGGACCGCACCCTTCGACCTGTGGTCCGAACTGAGGTCAAAGTCAGAGACGGCGGCCGATGCCGGCAGTGCGGCCGGCCGGGAACTGAGATTGATCACATCGACGGGAGTTCGGGAGAGCTCGAGAACCTGCAACGACTCTGCGCGGACTGCCCGAGCCAAGACGGCGGAAAACATGGTTCCCACCACGCCGAGCGAACGGAGCCTGCTGACGGCCCTATTCCAGACCCGAGTCGTGCCGGATGAACCGACGCTCTTGGCTGACGATGAAGTCAGGTGGCAGTCAGCGGGGCAGTCCCTCAAGTCCGCTCGCAAGAAACGAGTCCGGGACGGCCGTGCCTCCGCACTCACGACAGCAGCGGACCCGATCCGTGACCGGGATGGCGACACCTTTGAATACGGTCCAGTCATGCCACGAACGGTCGATGACGATTCTGGTTACGGCCCGGACTCGATGTCGCTCGGACGACGGACAACGACCGCTAGTCGGGATCAACGGCGCTCGCCGCGCGACCCGGCAGCCGGTCGCGGTGACGGGTGAACGACGACCGCGAGGCACGACCTGACGTATTACTTGCTTATCGGCGTATCGGAACGCCAGCGCGGTCGCAACGATACGGCAGGCTCACGCGCCAGCGCGCGGCATCGCAGCTGATGTCGCTCAGGACTTTTTGTTGCGCGTGGGCTGTCGGGTGCATGTGCGCTTTACAGCGGTGGTGGCGACTCGCCGGCGCGGTTGAAGACAGTCAGATCGAGCGTGTCCGTGTCGAGGATCGCAAGGTTGATTCGGTTCTTTCCGTTCATGTCGAGGACGACGATGCGGGTGTTGAGTCCGGTCAGTGGCTCGGTGAGGTTGCGGGTGAGGTACCGGTGGTAGTGACCACCGAGGCTGAGCTGGGCCGGGTACGCAGGACGGCTCGGCGGATCATGACCCTGCACGCATCGGCGTAGAGGGCGTCGCTGCGGGCGAGATCCCCGTCTTTCTCGCGGATCAAGTCGTTGTCGACGGCCATCAGGGGGGATTCGTGGGCGACGAGGACATCGACGCGCTCGGTGCCGAGGGCTCTGATATCTGCATCCGTGACTTGCTCCTCGGGCCACCAGTCCTTCCCTGCCGTCCGGAGGGCGCGGTCGGAGCTGTTGGCTCCGCCAAGCGCTGCGAGAACGAAGCGCGTGCCAATGGTGGTGCGGTAACCGCGGGGGAGGTGGCCTACGTTGTGGGTGAGCCAGCGAACCCCGTCTTGGCCGATGGAAAACTCTTGGAGCCGCGGGTGCCAGTCGTGATTACCGTCGAGGAAATACATCACCTGCTTGTTCCGAGCCAGGAAGCGGGAAAGCTTGTTTAGGTCGATTTGCCAGTTCTGACCGGGCCAGATGATGCCCCAGTCGCCGAGTTGGATGATCGCCGTGATGTCGCGGTCTGCGAGCGTGGTCAGGGCGATGCGAGCATGGTCGAGGTCGCCGAGCAAGTCGCCCATGACGCCGATCAATTTGGCCTCCGACAGCGGTTGTGCGGGGTATGGCGGTGCGAGCTGGTTGGTGTCGGTGGTCACCGAGTAAAGGTCATTGCGCGGGTCTGCGCCCATAGGGAATCGCTTGCGCCCGTTCATGATTGTGATTTGGTGGCGCTGTAGTTCAGGATGCGGTTAGTTTTTTCGCATTTCGGGCAGCCGTTGGATTGCCGGCGATTTTGGGTGGTCTGGGCGTGGTCGTGCTTGCCGACGAGGCATCTCCACCAGAGCTTGTGGTCGCTGGGAAATATCTCGTGGGCTTCTTTGCGGTTGAGGTAGGGGTGGAGTTCGATGGTGAGCAGGGGTTCCACGGTGCCGAGGTCGTTTTCGCCGGCGATGAGTTTGCGGCTGCAGCAGATACTGCAGCCTTGTCCTCGGCTGATTTTGTCGAGTCGAGCCTTGTAAGCGTGTTCGGCGATGCGTTCACACTGCCACCACATTTCGCGTCGTTCGCCGTGGCTGACGTGGGCGGCGGTGAGGGCGCCGTTCATTGTGAGGTGCAGACGGGCGGCGATTATGGGGTGAGTGCTCGCGAGGCGATCCTCTGTGTTGACGGTGAGCTCGCGGGCGCAAATGTTGCATCCGAGCTTTTTCGAGGTGAGTTCCCAGATGCGGGCGTGGAATCTGTGGCCGTTGGTGCAACGCCACGTAGCGAGCACGTTTGAACCTGACGCGAGCACGGACGGGGAGCGGCGTTCGGCCCATTCTTCGGCCCACATCGCGGCGACCTCGGGGTGGGTGGTGAGGAGGCAGTTGATGCCGGGTTGGACGATCCGGTTCGAGCAGACGGGGCATTTGTAACTGGTGAGTGTCTTCTTGGAGGGGCTGACGCTATGGCTGTGGCCTTGTTCGCAGAGCCACCAGTAGTTGGTGCTGGAGCTGATGGCGACGTCCGCAGCTGTCAGGCCACCATTTCGGTGCACGTCGAACTGCGATGCAATTGTTGGTCGCATCGTTTGCAGGTCATTGACTCCGGGACGGACTCGGCGCGGTGAACACAACCCACAGGTGGGCGTCGAAGGCTCGATGGTGCCGGTGGTGGTGGCTGCTGTCGGGAGGTAGTCGAAGGTATGGCCGGCCTCGCATGTGAATGACCGCGCTTGGGCAGAAGTGTGACCTCTCGGTGGGCGGGCGAGCTTGGCGAGTAACTGGGCGACGGTGACGGCGGTGTCTCTGGTGACGGCGAGGTAGTTTTCAACCGGTTCAAGTCCGTCCCGATGGGCTACCACGACGTTTGCGACGTGGACGCGAATGGGGTATTCGTGTGTCCGAGTTACGCTCAATTTGGTGAAATCGTCGTCGGTGGTGACGCTCTCTCGAAGTGCGAGAAGAGTCGCGTAGAGGTACGCCCACAGCGCCCGGGTGGTCTCGGGGCAGTCCCGGCCGGCAGCGTCTCGCACGGTGCTCTCAAGCAGGGAGTGGGCGCTGGTGAAGCCAGTGGTGGGGTTGAAGAAGCGTTGGGCGAACGCATCGGCGGTGATGACTCGTGCTGTGCGCACGAGAGCGGGGAACACTACGGGCTCCGCTGCCGCTGCACTGCTACCCGGGGCAAAGTCGTTGGTGAGGGCGTGGGTGAGAAGTACGTAGAGGCGGGGGTCGAGGAGGTGCTTGCGGCGAAGAGCTGCGAACGTTTTTTGGGCGGCAAGAGCGTCGTCGTCGACTTGGTGTTGCGTGTCCGAGGTGCCCCATAGTCCTAGCCAGCGATGGTGGATGGTGCAGACGATGTTGTCGAAATGGGGGTTCTGCTCGGCGCGGTCTCCGTGAAGGCACAGGGTGCAGGCCTGTCGGACGGGCAATGTGTTCAGGAAATGGTTGCACGGTGTCCCATTGGCGTGTGTGAGCCAACCGTGGGCGTCGGCTTCCAGATGCAGGGTGCTGCGTTTGGTGCGGGTTGTTAGGACGCGCATCCAGGCGGCTTGTTTGGTTTCTACGCTGCGTCCGGTTTCGAAGGGGCGTGACATGTCAGCCCGGTGTGCGGCGGTGCAAAAGTTCGCGGTCAGCAGCCGGCTGCTGTAGCTGTCAACGGTTTCGCGGTGGAAGGGGCGCACGTCGAACGGGAGGCGACGCGGTGCCGAGGTGATCATGCTGCATCCAATCCGGCGAGGGGGTATTGGGTGGTCTTGCGGGGGCTGAGGCTGGCTTTCTTGATCTTGTAGTTCTCTTCGGCGAACTGGTCGAGTTTGATTGTGTCCATCAGTTCTTCGGTGAGGGTCTCGACCGTGTAATCAGAGTTGGTGATCAGTTCGATGGTGCTCCCTGTGAGCAGTTTCGCGAGGCTGCCAATGGATCCTGAGGTTCGGAGGAAGAGGTAGCTGCTGAGGCTCTTGAGGGTGCCGAGCTTTTGGTGGCGTAGGGGGAGCTGTTTCTCGAATGCGTTGATAATTTGGCGCCACGTTTTGGCGTCGGCGGGGTCGCTGAGGTTGAGTCGGTCCATGTCGAGGATGGTGAAGCGTCCGCGCAGCTGGCGGCCCTTAGGTCCGGAGAGGAGGGCGCTGGTGGGGAGTCCGATGCCTGCGTAGACGAACGTCGCCGGCAGCTCATTGTGCAGCTCCTTGAGTACGTCGACGGATTCTCCGAGGCCGACGCTGCGACCGACGAGGTTGTGCAGCTCGTCGACGACGATGAGTTGAGTGCCTGCGGCGGTCAATGCCTGCACGACGCGGCTGCGAATTTCTCCCATAGATTCGCGCCCGGTAACGGGCAGGCCGAGGAAATCGGCGAAAGTTTTCATGAGAAGTTTCCCGGTTGATGAGGCGGGAACAGACACGTAGACGACGGGGATTCGATCAGAATCTGCGAAATCCGGGAACATGGCTATGTATTGGGAGTACAGCTTGCGCATGAGAGCTTTCGTTGTTTCGGTCTTGCCAATGGTGGAGTCGCCGCTGAGCATAAGTCCGGCGTGGCCGGAGTTTTTGGCAAGGTTGACGCCGAAGGCCTGTTCCATGAGCTTCCATGCTTCGAGGACGTGCGGGGTTGGGATGACGATCCCGCCCGACGCGTAGATGATGCGTTCACGGTCGTACTGTGCGCGGGCGGAGTCCGTGAGCTCTGCGTACTGCGCGTCTGTGAGCTTGTCGGGTCGGGTGAACTTACGGCTGAGGAAGGCTGAGAGGCCTTCCACGTTGTGCAGTGAGGTGGGGCGGTCGTGGGTGTGGAAGAGGATGGTCATTAGAAATTTCCTTCGGCGTCGAGTTCAAGAAGTTCGTCGGTGTCGTCGTCTGCATCAAAGTCGACAGGGGTGAGGTCAAGTTGTGGACTGGTGGGGAGCTGGTGAAGAGGGGTACCAGCTAACGTCGCGCTGACTAGGGCGACTTCCGCTCGCCGCTCAAGACGGGCGTCGATTTGGGCTCGTCGCGCGTCTGCTTCTGTTGGGTCGATATCGGGTTGGATGCTGGCAAAGAAGGGGCTTTTGCTGGCGTTCCAGTCTTTGACCGCGCATTCGATGAAGCTTCCATCGGGTGCTTGGGCCCAGACTGCTGACGGGTTATACGGGTCGAAGTGCACGTTCATAAATCTTTCTTGGCCACGAAATGCGTGAAGCTCGGGGGCGTCGTAGAAGTGATTGTCGTGCCGGAAGCCCGTGGAGGTGAGCGCCCGGCGTTTGAAGGGGAGGAGAGCCATGTAGCTGTCGCGGTTGAGCGGGATATCGATCGATCCGATGGCGGCGGCCGCGGCGGCGGCCATCTGATTGGGCGAGAAGGAGGTGGCGGGATGCAAGGGATCACGCAGCCCGGAGTGCGGCCTGTTTTGCCACACGTTTAGCACCCAGTCGTGGAACAGCTCCTGAACGGCGTAGATGTCGAGGAGGTCGGTGCTTTTGTCGATATCGTCTCCTCGATATTCGACCGACTGACCGACGTATCCGGGAAGGTGCTGGGTGAACATTGTCCGGATCGATTTGAACTGGCGTTCCACGATGGATTTGGTGGTGGGGGTTCGTGGCGGGGAAAAAGTGACGCGCATGCCGAAGCTTTCCGCAGTGTGGATGGTGGGCGTGGCCTTGAAGTCCTTGCCATTGTCGATCACCAGCGTCCGTGGGTAGATGAAGGGACGATGATTCGCCAACCGGGTGAGTTCGTCGTTCTCGAGGAGTTTGCATTTCTTGTTTTGCTGCTCGACCATCGCCCGGAATCGACTCCGGTCGGGCTGATTTTGGAGGGGTGTGAGCGCTTGGGCGATGAGTCCGATATGGTCAACGCTCTTCGTCGCGACGAGTCGAAACGAATACGCGAGGATGCTGCGTGTCGCCACGTCGACCATGATCGTCAACGTCGGGCGTTGGGGCCTGTCGTCGGGGACCTTGACGAGGAGATCTAGCGGGGTTGAATCTAGTTGGACTTCGGCGCCGGGTAAGAGCTGGATGTTCTTCGAGAATGGACGATCAGGGCGGTCGGCGAGAGACCGTCGGGTTTTTGAACTGCCGGTGGTGTGCTTGTTGTAGGTGTACAGCTCAATGAGCCGATACATCGTGCGTTGAGACGGCAGCTCAGGCGCATCAGAGGCGTACTGCATGATCAGTTCCTCGCGGGTGAGCTTGATCAGCCGCTGGGCAGTGCCAGTTGATGCTCCTCGCTGGCCGGCAATCACGACACACAGCGCCTCGATCACCTTCGTCCGATCGGTCGTGTGCGGGTACTTGCCAGTCAGGGATCTGCCGTCGACGATGCCGGTATTGCCACTTTTCTTGAAGGCAGACAGCTTCGCCATCAATGTGGAGCGGGACATGTGCAGCATCTCGTCGGCCTCAAGCTCGACGAGCTTCGCTTGAACGCGCTGTTCCTGCGTGGTTGTTGCGGGGTTGTATTGAGGGCGCGGGGTTTTCACGTTGGGATGTTCACCCGTCACGATCTCGCGAAGATGATCCGAAAGCGTCAGAGTCTTGTGTTGTTGTGTGTCGGAGAGGGACTCGATCACGCGGGCGTCATGAACGGACATCGGCATGAGGCCGACGACACGCTGGGCAAGCTCCGCCAAGTGCATAGTCACGTATTCGCCAGTCGCGGTGGAGCGCATTTTGATCAGCGAGGCTCGCTGCTCGAGGACGATGTATTCGCCGTCGTCAAGCTCGATGGGCTTGCTGATATCAAGCGTGGGCATAGTCGTTCCTTTTGATCAGAGTGGTTTCGTCGATGTGGTGGAGCATGTCGGTGGTGACCGTGCGCTTCCAGAGGAGATGGAAGAGTTCGGCGCGCCCGGATGCGAGGGAACCCGGGCGAAGGATTTGGGCTGCGTCGTCGAAAGAAAGCGTGTGGGAATCCAGGGCAGACATAAGTGTGTCCACTGCTTGCTCGTCGGGTTGGAAGAGATCGTGCTGAAAGTAGCTCAGCCACGTTAGGTTGGCTTGGACCTGCTCAGTGAGTCCAGGGAGGACCTCGTAGCCCCATCCGACGGCGTCGCAGACTGCTTTCGTCTTCGCGAACTGTTCCAACACCTTCGAGGAGATCCTCGCGGCGGGTTTGACATCATAGACGACCTGACGGTTGTTGCTGTGAAGCGCGATCAGGTCAGGGACATGCCGACCGCCGTCGGCGTAGACCATCTCCAACGGCTGCGACGCAATCGCGGAGATAGATTGCGTGTGGTCCAAGAACATCATCATGTTCGCCTCCAGAAGCGATTCATGCCACACGTGCTTCTTCGTTTGAGAAAAAAAGTAGAGGCCGTAGTAGTTGCGTTGGCGCGGATAGGACGTGGGCTTGCGGAACGCTTCCGCGAGATACAGATGCCGGCTAAGCAGCGTACGATCCGCGGGTGCCTCCGCTGTCGTGTCAGGGGTCGGCTTCCACCGGATCAGCGCATTGCCGCTGAATCGGACGGATTCGTCAGTTATGAGTTTCATTAGTTCGTTCACAAGAGTCCTGTGCGCGGCATCCCGCTGGCCACATTAATTTAAAGCCGAAATAGCGCACAATCAGCCGAGAAAAAGACGGTTTAGTGCAAAAAGCGCCGATCAGGACGGTAGCGTGGGATGCGTGACTGACCCTCGATACAGGCCGCGCGATTACTGTGCGGAGCCCGACAGCTTCGGGAAAGCCGAAACCGTAAAGTGGCTGCCCGTTACCGACCGGCGGCCTGTGGGACTGATCCGCGCCGCGCGATTGCAACACCTGTACGCGGTTCGCATCAGGGCGCGGGCGAAGGCCATCGCCCGCAACCCGCGGGCGGTCGAGGTTGTACCCGATGCCAGCACGCCGTGGGCGTTGCACCCGGGCGCGCAATCGAAGGGTCGACCGCTCGAGCTTTTGGCCCAGCATCTGGGAACTAGTTACCCCCGATTGTTGCGATGCTTGCGTGGTGAGATAGTGATGCGGCTGGACGACATCGCTTGGGCCGACATAGTGCTCGGCCAGATCAGCGAAGTTTCGCGTCAGGCCGCTGCCGCCCAGGCCGCCCACGGGACGTGGCAGCGGGAGAATGTGAACGGCCCCACGCCTACGACTCGCAGTTACTCGTCGTGACAAAGGATTAAGGCAGCGGTGGTTCGGCGTGGTGCAGTTATACCGCGCAAATTCGACGACCTCGATTGACGGGTCAATGGTGCGCATTGCCGCGGGCTCCCTTCTTAAGTATTCCGCGAGAGATACGTTTGAAAGTGACGAAAGTTCATGAAATCCCTCCGGGGTAAGCGCGGAGGGGCCATTCGGGTCCCGAGTTGCCCCTGCGCAGGGTGGACCTGCAGGCCCACTGGACGGGTCTGATCGTTCACATTGGGCTTGGCGTTCGGGTCAGGAATTCAAGTGACGGTACGTCGTGCCGAATGCGGTTAGTACGATCGAGCATCCATCGATCCGTTGCATTTGCGGTCCTCTCCAGAGCCGGTCAAAGGCGAAGACCCCCATTTGGGATCCCTCACCCACGGTAGATCCGGCACCATCCTCAAATGTCCGTGCAGGAATGCACTCTGGTTCACCGCAGTAGAGGTATCGACATCGAAGCCTTTCAGGGCGATGCTGGCTCGGGAGAAAGGAAATTGTCATGCCACGCACGCCCTGGCCTATGGATTTCTCCCGCTACGAGTCCCTCGCTGCGCAAAATCCTTCTACCCTCACGCCAGATGAAACACGGTCCGTATTGCACTTTTTGGCCCTTGAGGGGCTGCGGAACTCGTCTACACGAGGCGTGCAGGTACCCCAGAGGGTGATGGACTAGGCCCGAAACGCGTATTCCGTCGAAGTATTCTACGCCGAGCATGGACGACGACCCGTCGAAAACAATCGTCGACCCTCCACTCCGATGCGGGACTCTGAACATGCCTTGGCGGCGTGGATTCGATACGAGAGCCTTTTAGCCACGAGACGCCGCAGGTGTTCCCTTCAAGTGGCGTGGCTCGACAGCCGACCAAGCCCTAAAGTGCATTCCCACTCGCGGCGGTGGATTATGCATTGGAACGAGTACTTTGCCTTTATGGTCATCAGCGGGTATCCGCCCTCCGCTGGCACCGCGTGCCCGTCCGAACATCACCTCGCCGTCTGGGCAGCGAAACAGCGGCTGAAATACAGAAATGAGCGGTTGACCTCGCTCCAAGTATCAATGCTCAAGCACCTACCGGGCTGGGCATGGGGCCCTCCAGTCACCCTGAGTGCGGAGTATCAGATCGAGCTTAAGTGCGTCCCGCTGTCGACGACTCACACTAAATTAGGGGGCCTCGTTACATTGTCACCGGTTCCTCCACGGTGAATTGACCAACCTCCGAACGGCCAAGCAATTCTTTAAAAATTGCGGCTGAGCTTTGCCGCATCGTCCCCCGCACCTACGGTCGTATTGGGCCGGCCCAACTCCGCAAGTGATTAGCATTACCACTGAATCTCCTCGGTCAGAATGTCCCACACGGCCTTGGGATCGCCGCCGTCCGCGAGCCATTCCAAGGGCGTCAGTGGCGGCCCGTCGGACTGTCGAAGATCGAACTGCTCCGTATGCATGATGAGGCCGACGCGATCGGGATTTTCCATTTTCTCTCGGAGCAAGTCCTCATCCACGCTGAGCAACGCGGCAACTTCAGAAACGCTCATCAGGGTGGCGGCGGTCCGTTGAAGCTCTTCCTCGGTCAGGCGTTCGTAGTCTTCGAGTGTTGCCTCGAAGGGGTCGGACAGGCCAGAATGCGTGGTGAGGAACGTGCGTTCGCGGGCGGACAAATCTGGTTCGGGCGCCGAAGGATCTTTGGCGTTCTCGTTCACACCGCTGGCTCCTGGAAGCTGATTCCGAGTGATACGGTCGATTTGTTCTACCCGGGAAGTGCTTGCCCAATAAAAGTCCATGTTGTCGTCCCCCTCATCGGGCAACATCGTCCACCGTCCCTGGTGTCCGACCGTGAGGGTCTCGATTGCGCGCAACGGTCGGGTTCGGTCGTTGACTGTGGGTGGGGCATTGACACCGCGGACGCGCGTTACGGTGCCGAGATCCAGATCGAAGTAATAAATACTGTCGAGGGTCGAGATGCGCCATATTCCGCGCTCCTTTCCCGTGAGTTCGTTCACGTGGTCGGGGTCATTTTTCGGGTTGGTCATTGTCGTTTCTTTCTGGGGTGTCGATTTCAGGCTGGACGGAGGCGCCGTTTCGGTACATAAACTCAAGGTCGAGGGTGGTGGTGTTCAGGATTGCCATGTTGACCCGGCATTTTCCGTTCATATCGAGTACCACCACTCGGGTTGAGCTAGTCTCCCCGGGTACCGTCAACGTCTGGTCGTAGAAGCGGTGATAGTGGCCGCCGAGGGTCAGTCGTGGCCGTGTCTGCAGGACGGCACGTCGAAACATCACCCGACTTGCGGCCGCGTAGGCGACGTCGACTGGCGAGAATCCCGACTCCTGAGCGCTCCTATCAAGTGCGCACTCGTCCATGAGCGGCGCTTCGTGGCCGACGAGAACGTCGACACGTTCGGAGCCAAGCCGGCGAAGATCTGCGTCCGAAATTTGTTCATCCGGCCACCAACTCACGCCCTCTTCGCGCAATCGACGGTCGATGGAATTAGCGCCGCCAAGGGCGGCCAAGATGAACTGTCCGCCGATCTGGGTTCGGTACCCGCGAGGGAGATGGCCGATATTGGAGGTGATCCACCGGACGCCGTCGGCGTCCACTGGATAGTTCAGGAGCTTGGGGTAATACTCATGATTGCCCTCGACCCAAAACATCACCATGTGATGCCGTGCTAGGGCCCGAGAAATCTTGCGCAAATCGGCCTGCCAATTTCCACCCGGCCAGATAATGCCCCAGTCGCCGAGCTGGAGGATGCAGCGAACGCCGCGGGCAGCGAAAGTCGAGAACGCTTGCAGTGCGTGCTCCAGATCGCCATGCAGATCACCCATCACGCCAATGCACTTGACGGTGGACAGTGTTGGTATCGCGTATGAGGCCTGCGCGAAGTCGTGGACGGGGCGGTATGAAAGCCGGCGTGGGTCCAGATCTGTGCGCGCGTTCACAGGCGGCGGAACCGGTTCGCTCGCATTCATAGATCAAGCCGGACTCGCGGGATTATCTCGATATCTGCGGCGCTCAGCTCCCGCGGCGGCATCACCGATGCAAAAGCCACGACACGCGAGGTGATGAAGCCCTCGTCCCAAAGGCCAGCGGACGGGAGGATCACGCGTTTGCCGATCTCCACGGCACAACAAATCTCGGTGTACCTCATGTAGGCGTCGTCACGGTCAAGGCGCCGGGGCACGGGGCCGAAAAGTCTCGGGTACACAATTAGCTTCTTGGCTACCACGAGTTGGGAACCGTGTGCGGTAGCCAACGGAGGGATTCCCGACGCGCCAGCCTTACCGACGAATGGTTTCTCTTCGTGGATCATAATTTCTCTTTGGCGCCGTCGAATGCCATGAGCGCTCGATTGCCGTCACCGGCGGCGTCCAGCGGATCGTCGGGACTACGCCGGCAACGGCGAGATCCACGATCCAATGCATCGAACGTCCCACCGTGCACTCCACGACTCTCAATGCCTGCACGGAGAGACCATCCCAGCGCACTCGCTGGTCGCACGTGGAAAAGTGCGGGCCTGCGACGCCAGTAGCAGCGGCCGGCGGGAGCGGGCGCGGTGGCCGTTAGACCACGAACCCCACGGATGTCCGGAACGTATGGCACGGGCAGGATATGTTCGGGCATTCGCGTACCTCCGATTCGGCCACCGGTCGCATGACCGGTCGAGGTGACGCTAGCGCGGTCGTGCGGGCTGGCGACTCCGTGCAGGAATGCACCTTTTGTCCCTTACCGCACGTGGTCCAAGCCTGGCTTCCCTGCTTCCTGCGCCGGGGAATGGCGATGGCATAGGTGGTGCGCCCAGCACCTTCCGCTATCCCGAGGCGCTTCAGACACGCCCAGCTGCTTGGCGACTAGCGGTCCCCGTTCTCCCCATTTGAAGTCCTCGTCTGCACTCGGTAGCTATCTTTTCAAGATCCGCCCGCCGGCTCGATCCCCCTCCCTATACGGCTAAGCCACCATTCAGTGAATCGGAATTTCCCCGCAGCTGTCGAGGCGAAGCCGCGGGGCAGATGCGGAACAGGATCCGGCCGCAGCATTGCTTGGACGAAATTTAACTGCAAAGCGCTGGTTTTCCTGATCGCATGGGATGTTCCTTTCGATTGAGGCTGCTCCGCCCTCGGAGACTCTACCGGCGGTCGAACAGCGGAGGTTTGTGACCGCGGCTTCCTTGGATGTCGACGCCGGCCGATAGGCGCTGGCCATGTCCCGACCGTATCGGGAGGCACCGACTTCGGTCTTCAGCCCGAGCCAGCCCAGCAATGTCGGAAGTAGCCGTTAGCCTGCGAGTATGACACGCACGGACTCCGCTCTCCTCGCCCGCACGGAGGCACTGCGCCGTGCCCGCGGCGAATCGTCGTGGACTTTGCTCGCCGCGCATAATGCGCCCGAGATCCTCGCGATCCTCAAGATGAACTTCATCGATTCCGGAGCCACTCAGATCCCAACCGGCCGCCTCCATGAACGTGTTGCCGATGATCTTCGGGCGCTGGCCCGTGCCGGAATCCGTGACATGAGCGCCTCCGCGCAGAAGTACTGCACGGACTGGGTGAGTGCCGGTTGGCTAGAACGCCGACCAAACGAGACCGGGACGGAGGAAATCTACGATGTCTCGGCGGATGCGCATGCCGCATTACTCATCGCCGAGACCATCGTGACCCCTGCGTCGTCGACGACGGAATCGCAGATGACCTCGATCATGCAACAGCTTTCGGACCTCGCCGTGTCAACCGACCCGAACCCTGAATCGCGCATTGCTGCACTGACATTTCAACGCGACGCCATCGACGCCGAAATTGAACAGCTCCGGGCAGGACGAACCGTTGTCTTGAACGATGAGCGGGCGCTGGAAGCGGTCCGCGACCTTCTCGGTCAAGTCCGCCAGTCCACCGCGGATTTTGCGCGTGTCCGTCGGAGCGTTGGGAATGCTGTCAACGACCTGAGGCGCCAAGCCGTCGAATCGGACGAGAGCCGTGGCGATGTCCTTGAAATCGTGTTGAGCCAAGTTGACCAAATGGAGACTACGGACTTCGGTCGCAGTTTCAAAGCCTTCTATCAAGTGCTGGCCGACCCCGAACGAGTCCGGCAAGTGGAGTCAGCGATCGACGTGCTGTTAGAACGGCCGTTCGCTGCGGCACTGAGCCGTGCGGAACGAGAAGGTCTGCGCGACATGCTCCCGGACCTGCGTAGCCGTGCCGGTGACGTCCACACCGTCTTTGACACCCTTGCCGCCAAGCTCCGCGCGTTTGTCGAAGACAATCAATACGGACACGAACGCCGCGTTGACTTACTGATCAAGGACATCTATAAGGTCTACGGGCAACTGGCCCAGACGATGTCGGGCCGGACCCGCATCCCGTTCGAACTGAAACTGTCCACGAGTGGCGTCAGTTCAGTAAGCCAGTGGCAGTTGAAAGAGGTCGACACGTCCTTGCCTGACCTGATCTCCTACGACGCTGAGGTCGAAGCTGGCGGCTGGGAAGACCTTCTGGAGCTCGTGGACCTCACAGACATCGATTTTCATACCCTCCGCGCCAACATCGAGGACACGCTTCGGGGTCGCACCGTGGCCAGCATCGCCGACGTCATCTTTAAACACCCACTCGTCCAAGGCCTCGCCGGTCTGGTCGGGCTGATCCTTATCGGGGTGGGCGCAGCCGACGGGGACATCCGCAGCGCGCAGGTGAGTCAAGCGGCGGACGAGATCATCCCGTGGTCGGACACACATACGATTCGCATCCCAAAGATCATTTTCTACACTCCGGAGACGCCATGAACGACACTGCTGTCGACTACGAAGCGATGGACGACGCCCAAGCTGGCATGCTCTTTGCCGGGGACACCGGGGAGTTCAGTGTGCACTTGCGCACTGCGATCGTCCGGCTCGTGAGGGGCCCGATGCTGAGCGGCGAGGAGAGCGAACTCGCATATGAGGCGCTGCTCCGGAATGAGGATACGGTCCGCCAACACTTGTCGGAGATGTTCCTGAGCCTGATCATTGACCGGGACGCGCGGATCGCCTTCGCACGGCAGGCCGGATCCGAGCAGCAGTACCCGGTCTTGATGCGTCGAGCACCCCTGACCCTTGTCGAATCCGCGGTCATCGTCTGTCTGCGACGGACGCTAGGCACCGTGACCGGCACCGGCGAGTTCGCCGTCGTCAGCCTCGACGAGATCAGAGACGAAATCTTGGCATTTCGTCGTTTCTCCGACACGAATGTTGCAGGTACCCGCAACAGCGTCGACAATGCGGTGACCAAGATGGCCAAATTCGGAATCTTGAAGAAGGTGCGTGACACCGAAGACCGGTACACGATTATGCCGCTGCTGCGGAACCTCTTCACCCTCGAGGACATCGAGGCGTTGCTCGCCGCGCTCCGGACTATCGCCGACGGTGGAGCGGTCACCAACATTGACTCTGACACTGACGAGGACGAAACCGATGACTGACCTGCTTGCGCTCCTTGACCCGGACCTCGCCGCCAGCGACAACCGGCCCTCCCAATTCACTCTGAGCCGGTTTCAGCTCATCAACTGGGGAACCTTCAAGGGGTTCTCGGAAGCCGTGATCTCCCCTGAAGGTCACCTCATCACGGGCGAGTCCGGCAAAGGAAAGTCCACACTCCTCGATGCAATGTCTGCGGTCCTGTTCGCCCCGAAAGATCTTGACTTCAACGCGGCCGCCCGTGACGCGATCACCAAGGGTCGCGACCGCACCCTCCTCACCTACGTTCGGGGGGCGTATGCACAACGCCCCGACGAGGAAGGCAACGCCGCCGTCCAGTATCTGAGAAACGGTGCGACTTGGTCGGCTCTGGCTCTCGAATTCACGCATCCGCACCGAGGGGTCATCACCCTCGTCAGAATCTTTCGCGCGTCCGAAAGCACCACAAACGTGGAGCAGCTGACCAAAGTCGCGATGATCTTGGAACGGCCCTTCAGCGTGAAGGAGCTGGAGGACATCGTCCGGATCCGCCTCGACTCGGGTGTCCTAAAACGAAAGTTCGAACCCGCCCACATTGGAACTGACTTCGGCCCGTACCAAGAACGCTACATGCGGCTCTTTGGCATTCAGAGCGAACGAGCCCTGCAGCTCTTGCAGAAGACCCAAGCCATGAAGGGGTTGAACACCCTTGACGGTCTCCTGAAAGACTTTATGCTGGACGAGCCGGAAACGTTCCTGCACGCAGATCGTGCGGTCGCCCAGTTCGGGGACCTCCGCGCCGCGCACAAAGCCGTGCAGACCGCGAGGGAGCAACGCGACCTCCTTCACCCGCTGGTTTCGCATGTGGCCGCAATCGAAAACGCGACCGACAGCCAGGAGAGACTCAACCGTGAGCTCGCTGGAGTGGCTCGGGTTCGCGGAGTACGCGCCGTCACTATTCTCGATCAGGACCTGCGGGACGCCGAAGACTCTATGGCGCGCGCGGAATCCGAGATCACCGTCATCGACGCCCGGATCGATGGCCGCGACAGGGAGATCGAAGCGCTGCGCAGCGACTACGAAAACGCCGGTGGCAACGAACTTCAGAGAATTGGCGACCGCATTGAAGCGCTGGAGGGCGAACGCGGGAGGCGTGAAACCCAACGGACACGGTTCTCGCGGGACATCAAAGGTGCCGGTTTCACAATCCCCTCGAGCCCAGAAGAGTTTCATCAGCTGGCCCGTGACGCGACCACGGAGTTGGCACAGATGGGGGGCGACCTCAGGGAACGTCAAGAGGTGCTGTACGCGGCTCAAGATCAGGTCTCGAAAGCTCGGACCTTGTTCGATGAGGCGGAGCGGGAACTCAAGGCATTGCGGCGGCGTCCGTCCAATGTCCCTGCAACGGAGGGGGAGGTCCGCGACCGGATAGCTGCCGCCTGTGCAACATCGGCAACCCGATTCCCTTATGTGGCCGAGCTGGTGCAAGTGCGCTCTGATGAGGAGGACTGGTCTGGCGCGATCGAACGGGTGATGCACAGCTTCGCCTTGTCAATCCTCGTTCCCCGGGAGCACTATCTCGCGGCCGCCAAGTTCGTCAATGACAACAACCTCGGCAAACGGGTGGTGTTCTACCCGGTGAACCCGGATGTGTCCGAACCCGATCGCAGCCCCTCAGGGAACAGCCTGATTGGCAAACTGGACGTTACAACGGGGGAATTCCGCGGTTGGGTGCTTGACCGGTTGTTCAAGACACTCGACTACCGGTGCGTGGACAGCGTCACCGGTCTCGACAAGGACATCCAAGCTGTCACCCGGAACGGGTTGGAACGCGGGCGGCGTGACCGCCACGTCAAAGATGACCGTTGGGACATCGACGATCGAAGCAAATGGGTGCTTGGGTTCGACAATGGCGCCAAAACGGCCATCTTCGAGGAGAGCGTCGCCGAATTACGAACGGCAATGAACTCGGCTGTGCAGGCAAGGACCTCCGTCGAGCAGAAGGAACAAGCTCGCAGCGACAGAGAACAGGCTCTGCAGCGGATCCGCGGTCAAGCATGGGAGGACATCGATGTCGACGCCACCATCCAGCGTCTGGAAGGTGAGCAGCGCACGCTCGACACGATCCTCGGCGGCAACCCAGCCCTCGGAACCATTTCCGAGAATCTCGCCATCGCAAAGGACAGCCGCGCCGCTGAAATCACAATCCGCGACCTCGCGGTGGAAAAACGCGGAGCGGCGACCAAAAACCATCGTGATATCGCGGACGGGTTGGCGGCGGAACGAGCGGCCTTGGCCGCCCTCCCCACCGTCTCCGACGACGTGCACACAGCCCTCCAAGCCCGGTTGAGCACCGGTAATCCCGCACACACGGTGAGCGCGTTGAACGACGCTGCGGGATCTGTGCGAACCGAGATCGTGGCGGAAGCAAATACTGCGAAGCTTCAAAGCCAGGCTGCGCACGCGAGCCTGAAACTCATCTTCGCCAGCTTCATCCTGCAATGGCCGGAGCAGTCAACCGACGTCGATGACACGTTCGCTGCGTTGCCGGAGTTCCGTAAAATCCTTGAAACACTGGAACGCGACCGACTCCCCGATTTTGAAGGCGCATTCCGGAAGCTCATGCAAGACGGACCGACACGGCATCTCACCGATCTGTCTCGAAAGCTGGAAGAAGAACGCCGGGCTATAGACCGTCGCATCGAACCGATCAACGACGCGCTGGCGAGCACGGAGTTCAACCGCGGCACGCATCTGGAAATCGTGGTTACCGACGTCACGCAACAGCAACAGTTGCAGGCGTTCAAACGCGAACTGCGAGACTTCGCGCAGGCCAATGCCCTCCCCGCAGAGGACACGGCGGAGAAACGGTATGACATGCTCAGTGCCATCATCACTCGGCTCGGCAGTGATGATCCAAAAGATCTGACGTGGAAGCAGCAGGTCCTCGACGTCCGGAAGCATGTCGTGTTCGCCGCGGATGAGCTGCGTGGAGACGAGGTCATCGACCGGCATACGTCTGGCAACGGCCGGAGTGGCGGCCAACGCGTGAAACTTGTCACATTCACTCTCGCCGCGGCGCTCCGGTACCAGCTGACAGATGGCTATGGCAACATCCCGGTGTTCGCCCCCGTAATCATTGATGAAGCGTTCTCCAAAGCGGACGCTCAATTCACGGAGCAGTCGCTGCAGGTGTTCAAAACTTTCGGGTTCCAGCTCATCCTCGCCACCCCTAACAAAATGCTCGCAACATTCCAGCACTTTGTCGGCGGTGCGACGATTGTCCACCGCGCCGACGACACCCAGTTCTCCCGTCTCCTGCCCATCCGGATGGAACGAGTCGAAGCCAATCGGGGTGATCGCGAGTGACGGCGGAGGCGTACGCGGCGGTTCTAACGGAAGCGCGGACGATATACGAGCGCAAAATGAGGGAGTGGGCGCAGGCGAGCAATAGGGCGGATGGGTTCCCGGTCCGGATTCCGATTCGGGAGTTGAGCGCGAACAGCATCGCTGCGGACGCGGGTCTGGCGTTGGGCCGGGCCCGGGCATGGAGCGAGTACACGGGTCCGGGTCGGGTTGAAACCGTGCGCCGAAAATGGCCATACTCCGGCGTTTTGGACGTGCCGCACCGCCTAACGTTTGAAACGGCAGGTGACATTGCGGAGTTCACCGGGGAACGGCGATCTTGGGCAGCATCGGTCCGACGCATCACCGAGCTTCGTGCCAGCTGGCCGGACGTCCGAGTGCTGCCCGCCGGCGTGTTCACGCAGATGATGTCACTCGCCGACGGTGACTGGGCGACATTGCTTTCCGCTCTTCGGTGGGCTGAAACCAACGACCCTTCAGGATTTCTGGTTCGTCAACTCCCGATCCCGGGGGCGGACACCAAATGGGTCCAACGACACTGGCTGCTTGTCGAAAAGCTCTCTGGCTTCGGGGCCCGACTGAACCCGGATCCCCTCGCTCCGATAAGCACGATGGAGAAGATGACGTTCACCCGCATCCTCGATGCCACCCTCCGCGCCCAGATCGGCGGTCTCGGCCTGTTCACCGCGCCGCCGACGGAGCTCGCGAAACTTCCGCTGACGCCGACAGTAGTTATCATCTGCGAGAACCTGCAGAACGGGCATGCGTTTACGGACAGGCCGGGCACGGTCGTGCTGGCAGGCAAAGGATTCGACGTCCCTGCATACGCACGGATCCCATGGCTGCAAGAAGCTCAGATCCTCTATTGGGGTGACATCGATACGCATGGCTTCGCCATTCTGAACCGGCTCCGCGCGTACCTGCCAGCCACGTCCATCCTCATGGACGAGGGCACGTTGCTCCGCAACCGGGTTTCTTGGGTTGCCGAGGACGTCCCGACCGCCGCACGATTGGAAAACCTAACCGATACGGAACAGCTCGTCTACCAATCGCTCGTTGCCGGCAAGCACGGCCGCCATGTCCGGTTCGAACAGGAACGAGTGCCTTGGGCGGACGTGACGGCCGCGCTGGATGAGTGCGGATCTTGCGAAGCAGGGGAGCGCTGACGCCTCGCGACCGTTGCTTCGGCTCTTTCAATTGCGCTGTTGGCCCGGTTGACTGGTCCAATGGGTCGCGATGAGAGCGCATTGAATCACCTCCAAGTAGAGGTTCTGACTTGGATTTCCATCGGCTGTCCCGACGGTGTCTACGTCGACGGGTACTCGCACCGAATCGTCGCGCGAGGCCTCCACAGGAGGGGCCTGATCACAGTGTCCGGGCGCGGACAGTCCTGGTTAGCCGCGATCACAGCGCTCGGCGTGGAGCGCCTCGCCACACCGGCCGCGCCCGAGCCCCAGCAAGAAGTTGCGGACGTTAACGCGCTCTGGCAGCGCGTGCTCGCTGCAGGCGGTTCGATGAGGGTCGACAAATCCGCGGACGCTCTGGACTACGACAGGCTCCTTCGGCTGTCCATGAACTCGTCAGTTCGCCCCTTCGCGCAGAAACTGGAAAGCAAGCTCGTTGGCCACTACGGCTCCATGAACCTTGATATCTACTCAACGGAACACCTTCCAGATCGAGTGCTACCGCGGCCAGTTCCTGTTCCCAACAAGGTGGGAAAGTACCACCCCCTGGTGCAGAACTACCTCAAGGATCGGGAATGGCAGTACGTATCGAAAGACCATCTAGTGCGTGCTGCGCACCTGCTGCAGGCCATTACAGCCGAGGCTGAGCTCAGAGGACTCGTTGTTTTCGACCCGGAAGCAGGAGCAGCGGCGCTCCTGCCATATGAGCGGCGAAAAGTTGGGCGCATTCCTTTCGCGGTCAAAGCCGCGGCAGCTGTCTACACGATCCGTGTGCGCGAGATCCCGGGCAAGGGGGCATCCCGGATCGCTCCTGACTACTGGAACCATGCAAACCGTTTGCCAACGTGGCAGAGGAAACGAGGGTTTGAGTTCATCCCCACCGGGAATCTTGAGCTCGTCGTTGACGGCCGGCGCACGGCGTACCAAGGCGATATATATCGTGATTCGAAGTCGAGTCGACTGGAGGAACTGTTACCGGAGATCTTTCGTTGTTTTGAGATCTACTCACTGGCTGCTGAACGTGACAAAGCGAAAGGGGAACGTGAGGCAGCCACCAAGAAGCTGCGGTGGGAATCCGCCATGGCACAGGCGCGGGCCGACTACCGAGAGCATCACAGACGAACTGTGCTCGGGGCTCAGTTCGAGGCGTGGCAGAACGTCAATGCTATGGAGCAGTTTATTGACGAAATGAGTGCCACCGTCGCGGCAATGGGAGACAACGAGAGCCGCTCGGGGGCCGCCGAATGGCTCGGGTGGGCAAGGGGCCACTTGGGCCAACTGGACCCGTTGCGAGGGCCTCTCAGTATGCCCGAGGAGAAAGAACCGGCCCCGGATGAGCTTCGGCCTTTCCTGAACGGTTGGAACCCCCACGGCCCAAACTCTTCCTTCTGATTCAGGCCGTATGGTTCGCCGTCGTCACCATCGGAGACAAAGGTCGGGCAAGCAACGGCGTCTCGGGTTTAGCGCCGAGCTTGGCGCCCGGATGCTGTCGTGAAATGACGGCCGTTCGTTCTGGAATAGGCTTCAATCCTGGCGTACGCGTAGCGCCATTGCGTGTTGGAGGTTCGGAATGCTTGTGGTCGTTCTCGATGCAAACGCTATTGTCCATGGTGCGCGGCTCAGGAGTAGCGACTGGGAGCAGCTCTCCGTTGCGGTCATTGCCGGGACTACACGGGTGCTCATTCCACGGGTGGCGCTCGCGGAAGCAAAAGCGCGATACGTCGCACTAAGAGTCGAAGTCGCGTCATCAATTACTGCGTCCGCCAAGCGAGCCACTTCGGAAGCCAAGAAGCTCATTGAGCAGGCAGCCCGGCTGACCACGGACGATGCCAGCGCATACGGCGTTCGGCTCGACTCAAGGGTGGTCGAGTTGGGATTCGAGATACTTGCGACACCGACACCGTCACATGACGACATAGCCCAACGAGCGATTGACCGCACACCACCCTTCGACGAGAAGGGTGGTGGCTACCGAGATACTCTGCACTGGCACAGCGTACTGGCGGTCGCCGCCGAGCACTCAAGGGACGACATTGTTCTAGTGTCCGCAGATAAAGGCTTTATGGACGCGAGCGGCCGTCTCCGTGACACTTTGTCGGCGGAAGTAGCGTCGCTTCTCGAGGGGGGAACGATTGCCCTTGCGAAATCCGTCTCACAGGTAGCGCTGCCGGGGAAATACCGCGGAGAGCCGTTCAGACCGGACCTCGACAAGGAACTGCTCACGAAAGTCGAATCGTTGCTATTCGAAGGCGGTTTACTAGCCTCGGTGGAGCTCTTCCCTCCAGCGTTCGACCTACCGAGCGCGGACAGCATGACCGTGACCGCCGCGGAAGGCTGGGGTGTGGTCTCACTGGAGGCACGCGAGTTGGAGGGACCTCGAGTGCTCGAACTGAGGTTCGAGGTCGCAGCCATTGTGGACATCGAATACCTCGGACGCGTGGATCTCGAACAAGACGGCGCGGCCGTGACTGACACCGGATACGCGGTCAAGAAGCTCTCATTCATTGGAACTGCACTCACGAGTCAGAACCCGGGGGAGGTGGCGTCCATCGAAGAACTCGCCGTCGAAATCTTTCGACCCAAAGCCCAAACGGTTGCATTCATCAAGAGTCTTAGCCACCAGCCGGTGAGCGCGCTGCGGCGAGAGAGGAGCGTAGCTGATGTTGACCGACTAAGTGCATTCATGGCCCGCCAGTTTGATTCGGCCATGCGACGAACGGTCACAATCTGGCCTCCGATAGGCACACAAAGTGATAATTCCGGCCTTTGATTGAGCGTGTGGACGATCTCCGAGTGATTTTCAGCGCATAAATTCGCGGTGATGCCCTTGGACACAGAGGTGCCCTGGGCAGGTGCTACGGGCCACGAAGACCCATCTGGCCGACCTTGATACTTAGGAGGATGCCTTGAGATGCGGGCGTGACGAACCTAAGAGGAGACCGTTCGGTACGCGGATTACTGGTTTGATTCAGCGGATATCGGTCGTGCGGCCAATCGCGGTTTGGTAGTTGTGGGCATTAGTCATGTTGACCAAGCGGCGACCGGTGATCCTCAAGAAGGGGTGCGGACGAGGTTGTGAAGGCTAAGCCTGCACGATCTTCTTCAGTTGCTCCATTGTCAAGATCTCGAGTGGTTTCCCCGTCAGGTGGAAGATTTCGCCAAGAAGCGTCGGATGAGGTACTCCGCTTGCAATCCAGTCTTCTTTGCCATCGTCGGTGACGAAGACGATAGAGGAATCCTCGGTGCTGGGTGAGGCGAGACCAATTGCCTGGAGCCCCATCAGGAAATCAGCCCACACGAAAAAATCACCTAGCCTGTTTGCCTTCTTGGACTCATCCGCGAAACCCGGTGCTATTCCCGACGCGAAACGCGCCTCACCGATTCTCAGAATCCGTTCTCGCGGCACATGGGCCGTCGTCGAGTCGGCGAGAAGCAGATCCCAAAGGTCAATGGATTCTTTCAAGAGATGCGGATTTTGTGAATCGGCCACATCCGCCGCAAGCGTATAGACCTGTGCCGCGATTCGGTCAAGCAGTATCTTGCTGCTGGCGCCGCCCTGAAGTTTCTCGTACTTGCTCGCAAGCCTTTTCGTCTCGTTCTCTAGCCCAAGAACATCTTTAGTGAATATCCCGTGGTTGTTCCAATACTCCTGAACTGACTGAGCCGGCAAGATGATGGGCACTGATTCACCTTGCAGATAGGTCAATATAGAGGATCGAGTCGCAGGCGGGTAGCGCCGAAGCTGCTTCAGCGCATTGGTATCGAATCCAATGGCCGCCCAATTGGTCGGGAGTTTCTTCTCCGTATGCATTTTCAGCGGCTTAAGCCACTCCAGTTCACCGATGTTCTGCGACAAACATTCAATTATGAGTTGCAGGCCGGGCGAAAGGCTCACGTCAGGCATACCAAACCTCAGCTGCAAGCGTTGACAGGTGCTCATTCATGTTTCGGACGTCCTCGGCCGACCATGAACTTGCAGTCCTTACTAACTCATCCTCGAACTCGACTGCCGTCGGAAGGAGCTTGTCGATGACCCCTTGAAGGGAATTTGAACCGCGTGGTCTGCGATCAATAGTCGAGATGAAGCAATTGCCGATCGTGGATCCGAGGACTTTGAAGTCGTCATCATTGAAAGCCGGCCAGTCTTCGATGTTCTTCTGTCGGACTTGGTGGACGTAGCCCGAAATTGCCGGAACTGAGGAGCGCTGGAGCGCTGACGCACGCACAACGAGCTGTACACCCTTATTCAAAGGACGAGACTGAACGCGTTCCTGAAATTCTTGTCGCGTCGGAGCAAGGTCCCGCAGGCCTTCTACACCTATAGACCAGTCCTGCGTTGTGAAAATGGTCTTGGCCGCCTCGGAGAAACGCCGTTCGATACTGCCAGTGCCAAAGGTTCCCGTGACGATGCGCGGCACGATGACTCGCAGGAGTTCCTTGAATCCCGCTTCGGGATTTCGCGCATGTGCAGTCGCCAGAAAAACCGGGCGGATAGTTCGGAGACCTAGGGTATCCAGAATCAGGAACGTTTTTAGCGTCGTGTCTTCCCGGTCGAGTGCCGGATCGACCATCTGCAGGTATACGCCAATCTGTTCTTCTAGTTCACTTAGGAGCGTCTTCACGCCGTCATCGCCGACATAGTTATCAGCGATGGCTTGGTAGAGGTCACGGGGCTCGACGTAGCCATGTCGAAGCGTGACAATGTTCCGGATGAACTGTGTGAACTGTGCATCCGCGCCAACATCTACGAACGGATCTTCCAGTTCGATCCAACGACTGTATGAGTCGTTTTGATTCTCCGGCAGGGCGGAACCAATGACGTAGCTCTTGATGAGCTGTGCAGGGGTCAAGTCCTTGCCGCGCATGTTCACAACTTCGAATACTTTGTAAGCGGCGTTACGGTCCGGATGCTCAAACAACGCAAAGGTGATCCCGTTGGACAAGAAGTGCGCCCATTTACCCAGCCGCGCGGACGCATCGGAGCTTTTAAGGTCCGCTTCAAGTTTCTGGTCCAAAAAACGCTGCGCTTGCAGCAGCGTCTCATTGAAACCCTCGCCGGCCTCGGCCGAGTCGTCGAGGATTGCGTCGAGGGTTCGGCGATCTCGACGTGAGGCGAAATCGACTCGAGCGGATCTTGACTCCTCTTCATAATTTATCGAATAGAGAAAGACGTCACGCATGCTGTCCGCTACAAGCAATTTTCCTCGAGCAAGGGCCGCCCGTCGGATCGAGTTAGCTAGAAGCGTGAGAGTGACGATTCTCTGCTGACCGTCAACCACCGTTTTTACGTCGTTTTCGTCGGTGATAATGAGCAGCCCCAGAAAATAAGGAGGCGAATCTATGCCCTTCGACAGGTCATTCCAGAACTCAGAAACCTCAACATCCTTGGACCAGCTGTAGTCTCGCTGGAAATCCGGAATATGGAAATCCGCCGTCGAGAAGAGCTGACCCGCCTTGATCGTGGATGCCTCAACTTGTGTCCCCATCGTGCTTGTCCTCTGGTCCGGGCCGGACTTGCGCGGCGTGGGGCGAGTAGCCACAGGTCGGAATCTCGGCGGGTAATGTCCGGAGGCACTGCCAGAAATGGAAAAGCTCGGGCCCCCGATTGGCACCTGAATTCAGGCTCTGGCCATAGTCTGCACGGTCCAAGCCTTTTCCCGTAATCGGACCACGAACTCTATCCCGACGAGGTTAACTGCAAGGGACGTTCGAGGGCTGCTCGGTGAGCCACTTCGCCGAACCACTTGCGCCCATCTGTGAATACTGCAGGCCGGACTGAGATGGTTTCGCTGCGTATATGTAATGCAAGAGCGAGCCAGCGGCGGTGGCGAGTTTTCTGGATGTGGGACTCGTCGCGAAGTACCCAGATGTTGCCGACCACGGCTGGGTAGCAGCAGATTTTTTGCGAAAATGACACGCAGGTGCCAGCTTGCGTGGGGCCTTAGCGAGTTGAAACTGGCATAAGTGCGCAAGCTCAACGGAAGAGGTGGAGCCCGGGCAGGTCTGCACCGGCTGCTTCGGAGAGCTGCGCTTTGACCGTGCTGCCATCGCTGTTAGGGACCTAGGGGAAAGGTTTGTCCGAACTAGGTGGCAGAAGTCCGAATTAGCGTGGCACGTGACAGTGTGCCCCCAGGCAGATTCGAACTGCCGCCCCTGCCTCCGGAGGGCAGTGCTCTATCCCCTGAGCTATGGGGGCCAGGGTGATTCAAGGTTAGCATCATGCCCCGGCTGCCAAGACCCACCACGGGTCAGCCGACAAAATCTGCTAGCCGAGGTGCGAGAGCACCGTCGAGATGAGGGGCTCGGCATCGCCGGGCTCGAAGAACGCGGCGGTGCTGAGAGTGACCCAGTACTTTTCCGTGAAGACCTGCGCTTGACCGACGCCACCGGCATAGGTGAAGAAGCCGTCCACAGCCGGCGGGGTGCCGTAGCTGGGAACGGCCTGGCTATCGGCATCCGCTTGATGCTTGAGCGTGGTCATCAGCACATCGTTGGGGGTCACGACCGAGATCTCGATGAGCTCGCCGCTGGTCTGGTTTGACCAGCCGCAGGTCAGGCCGTTGTACGTTGCGGCGGTCTCGCCCAGACTGCCGGCACTCGGCGAGTAGTTGGGAGCGGTGCCATAGTTGGGGTTGAAATCGTAGACATCCTGCAGGGTGAGCAGGTCGCCACAGGTCTGCGTGATCGCGGATCCGGTCGCTTCCGGCGTCGGAGACGATGACGGCGCAGCGCTCTCGGTGGGGTCAGCGGATGCCCCACTCGTTGCGGTCGCAGAATCCGTGGGCTTCGGCTCGTCGCCACCACTGCACCCGGTCAGAACGAGGGCGAACAGCGTGCCAGCGGCGAGCAGGACGCTCGCCCGGCCACGAGTGGAACGAACGAGAGTGGGGTAGACGCGTGTATCAGTCACGCGTTGACCTTACCAACAGGAGGGGCCGGTACGATTGACCGGTGACTCCTGACGAACTCTCCCAGTCCCTGTTTGACCTCATTCTCGACGTCAGCGAGCGCCGACGTGAGGCTGACACTGTTGGGGTAGACCTCGGACTCACCCTCGCCGACGTCGCTGTCGAACGCCCACGCAACCGCGACCACGGCGACTGGGCCTCTAGCATCGCGCTCAAGATCGCCAAGCCCCTCGGTGCCAACCCGCGCGAAATCGCCGCCGAACTGGCCGCCGGTCTCGAACAGCTGAGCGATGTGGCATCCGTTGAAATCGCCGGCCCCGGTTTCATCAACATTCGCCTCGAAGCGGCGGCGGCCGGCGCACTCGCGCAGACCATCGTGAACCTCGGCGACGCCTACGGCACCGGTCACCTCTACGACGGCCTCAAGATCAACCTCGAATTCGTCTCGGCCAACCCCACCGGACCGATCCACATGGGCGGTGTGCGCTGGGCCGCCGTCGGCGACAGCCTCGCTCGCGTGCTCCAGGCCGAGGGCGCCGACGTCACCCGCGAGTACTACTTCAACGACCACGGTTCGCAGATCGACCGCTTCGCCCGCAGCGTGCTGGCCAGCTACCTCGGCGAGCCCACCCCCAAAGACGGCTACGGAGGAGCCTACATCGGCGACATCACCGCCAACGTACTCGCGAAGTACGACGGCGACGTCGCGGCCCTGCCCCGCGAGGAACAGCAGGAGGTGTTCCGCTCCATCGGCGTCGACCTCATGTTCACCGAGATCAAAGAGAAGCTGCACAGCTTCGGCGTGGACTTCGACGTGTACTTTCACGAAGACTCCCTGCACGAATCCGGCGCCGTCAACCGTGCCATCGATCGCCTGCGCGAACAGGGCCACATCTTCGAAGCGGATGGCGCCATCTGGCTGCGCACGACCACCTTCGGCGACGATCGTGACCGGGTCATCATTCGCTCCAACGGCGAACCCGCCTACATCTCGGGCGACCTCGGCTACTACCTCGACAAGCGTGAGCGCGGCTTCGACCAGTGCCTGATCATGCTCGGCGCCGACCACCACGGCTACGTCGGCCGCATGATGGCGATGGTCTCAGCCTTCGGTGACGAACCGGGCGTGAACCTGCAGATTCTGATCGGCCAGATGGTCAACCTGCTCAAAGACGGCGAGCCGGTGCGCATGTCGAAGCGCGCCGGCACCATCGTCACCCTCGACGACCTCGTCGACGCGGTCGGGGTCGATGCCGGCCGGTATGCGCTGGTGCGCTCGAACAGCGACTCGCAGCTCGACATCGACCTCGACCTGCTCGGCAAACGCACCAACGACAACCCGGTCTTCTACGTGCAATACGCCCATGCCCGTACGTCGGCCGTGGCGCGCAATGCCACCGCGAGCGGCGTCGAACGCACCGTCTTCGCCCCCGAGCTGCTCGTGCACGACAGCGAATCCGCGCTGCTCGGCGTGCTGCAGGAGTACCCGCGCATCGTCGCCCAGGCCGCCGAACTACGCGAGCCGCACCGCGTGGCCCGCTACATCGAAGAGGTCGCCGGCTACTACCACCGCTGGTACGACAACTGCCGGGTCATTCCGCTCGGTGACGAACCGGTCACCGACCTGCACCGTACCCGCCTGTGGCTCAACGACGCCACCGGCCAGGTGATTCGCAACGGCCTCGGCCTGCTCGGCGTCACTGCCCCGGAGCGCATGTGATCATGGCCAGAACCAAACGTCGTGGCCTCGTTCCGCTGATCATCGTGGGCGTGCTCGCCGTGCTGCTCGTCGTCGCCTACTTTCTGGTAGACGGCGGGCTGCGCGCCTTCGCGCAGGACACCGCTGAGAAAGAAATCACCAAGAGCATGCCCGCCTCGGTGACCGGTGACGTCACCGTCACCATCGGCGGCACCTCGGTGATCGCCCAGTTCATCGCCGGCAGCTTCGACCAGGTGGAACTGACCGCACCCAGCCTCACGGTAGACGGCGTGCCGGCATCCGTTCACGTCGTGGCTCGTGATGTGTCGACCAACACCGCCAAGGCCATCGGCTCGCTCACCGCCACCCTCGACGTGGACCAGGCCGCGCTCAACCAGCTGGTTCAGGCCTCCGGCACGGCTCCGGCTGACGCCGTGATGACCCTCGGTGCCGGCGTCGTCACCTACACCGGCACGGTGAAATTGTTCGAGTTCAACGTGGGCTACAGCGCCACCGCCACGGCAACCGCCGCCGGTGACACAGTGAACATCGCGCCCACCGAAGCCACCGTCACGAGCGGCGTCGGCGACATCGATGCGACACCCCTGGTCAATCTGATTCTCCAGCAGGCGCCCATCAGCGTCTGCGTCGCTGGGTACCTGCCCGAAGGCGTCGAACTGAACGGTGTCGACATTTCTCCCGAGCGGGCACGCGTTACGCTGGAGTCGAGCACGCTTATGCTCACCCGGCAGTCGCTGACCACCCTCGGCACCTGCTCCGGCTAATTCGAACCTCGCCACCTGCGGCGGTAGAATCCAGTCAGGCACGCCCCATTCGCGGGCTGGCTCATTTTCCGGCTTCAGGGACCAATCCGGGTTCGCTCGCTGAGATTCCCCTTCGACTCTCGTGAGGTACTTCCCGTGACACTTGATCCCTCGGACGGCTCGTCCAACCCACTGGCACCCGACTGGCTGCACATTCCCGCCGACGCCAACGCGCTCGCCCCCGGACTCTGGCCGACCTCGACCATTCGCAGCGGCACCGGCGAACTCGTGCTCGGCGGAGTGAGTGCCACGGCCCTCGCCGCCGAATTCGGCACCCCTCTCTATGTCATCGACGAAACGGATGCCCGCTCCCGCGCCGCCGAGCTGCTCGCCGTGTTCCAGACCGAGTTCGCCCGCATCGGCACAAGCGCCAAGGTGTACTACGCCGGCAAAGCCTTTCTCTCCACCGAGATCGTGCGCTGGATGACCGCCGCCGGCCTCAACATCGACGTGTGCAGCGGCGGCGAACTCGCCGTCGCGCTGGCCGGCGGCGCGGACCCGGCCCGGCTCGGCTTTCACGGCAATAACAAATCCCTGGCCGAACTCGATGAGGCCACCCGGGTCGGTGTCGGCACGATCGTGATCGACAGCGAGGTCGAAATCGGCCGCGTCGCCGAAGCGGCAGCCCGCAACGGCCGCGTGCAGAACGTGCGTCTGCGCGTGAACAGCGGCGTGCACGCGCACACCCACGATTTTCTGGCCACCTCGCACGAAGACCAGAAATTCGGCATCGTGCTCAGTGACGCGCCCAGGCTGGTCGCGCTGATTCGCGCTGAACCAGCGCTCAATTTCGTCGGTCTGCACTGCCATATCGGGTCGCAGATCTTCGGCGCCGACGGATTCGCCGAGTCGGCCGCACGTCTGCTCGAGCTGCACGCCACCCTGCTGGCGGATGGTCCGGTGCCGGAGCTGAACCTGGGCGGCGGCTTCGGTATCGCCTACACGAGCGCCGACGAACCCACTCCGATTCGCGAACTCGCTCGAGCCCTGGCCGACATCGTCGCCGCCGAGTGCGATCGGCTGGGCATCCCGCTGCCGGTCGTGGCTTTCGAACCCGGCCGGGTCATCATCGGTCGCTCCGGCGTGAGCCTGTACCGGGTCGGCACGACCAAGGCCGTCGACGTCTCGGGTACGCAGCGGCTCTATGTCAGCGTCGATGGCGGCATGAGCGACAACGTGCGCCCCGCCCTCTACGGCGCCGACTATGCCGTACGCCTCGCCGACCGTACGTCGACCGAACCTCCGGTGCTCGTGCGTATCGCCGGCAAACACTGCGAGAGCGGCGACATCGTCGTCGACGCTGACTATCTGCCCGGGGATGTGACCCCAGGCGACCTGCTCGCCGTGCCCGCCACCGGCGCCTACTGCTGGGCACTGTCCAACAACTACAACTATCAGGGCCGCGCGCCCGTCGTCGCTGTGCGCAATGGCACAGCGCGTGTTCTGGTGCGCGGCGAAACGATTGCCGACCTGCTCGCGCGGGACACCGGGGCCATGCCGCCCACCAACGGAGGAGAATCTTGAAGATCGAATACCGCAATCTCCGTGTCGCCCTCCTCGGCGGTGGATCCGTCGGCGCCCAGGTAGCCCGCCTGCTCCTCGAACAGGGCCCTGAGCTTGCCAACCGGGTCGGCGCGACCCTGGAACTGGTCGGCATCGCGGTTCGCGATGTGAACGCGGAACGCACCGTCGACCTGCCGCGCGAACTATTCACAACCAACGCTGAAGAACTCATTCTCGGTGCTGACATCGTCATTGAACTCATGGGCGGCATCGAGCCGGCCCGCAGCTACATTCTGCTCGCGGTCAGCAGTGGAGCGGATGTTGTCACCGCCAACAAGGCGCTGCTCGCCCTCCACGGACCCGAGCTGTTCGCCGCCGCGAACCAGGTCGGCGCCCAGATCAACTACGAGGCCGCCGTCGCCGGGGCAATTCCCATCGTGCGTCCGCTGCGGGAAAGCCTCGCCGGCGACCAGGTGAAGCGCATCCTTGGTATCGTCAACGGCACCACGAACTTCATTCTCGACCGGATGGATACCGAAGGGTCCAGTCTCAAGGACGCGCTGGCCGAGGCCACCGCGCTCGGTTACGCAGAGGCCGATCCGACCGCGGACATCGGCGGCTTCGACGCGGCGCAGAAGGCGGCCATTCTGGCGAGTCTGGCGTTCCACACGACGGTGCCGCTGGCATCCGTTTATCGCGAGGGCATCACGCAGGTCACGCCGGCGCAGATCGAATCAGCCCGCAAGGCCGGCTATGTCGTGAAGCTGCTGGCCATTTGCGAGCGCGTCACCGATGAAAACGGGGTCGACGGGGTGTCGGCGCGGGTCTACCCGGCGATGGTTCCGCGCAGTCATCCGCTGGCCTCCGTGCACGGCGCCAACAACGCCGTCTTCGTCGAGGCGGAATCCGCCGGCAGCCTCATGTTCTATGGCGCTGGCGCCGGGGGAGTTGAGACGGCCTCTGCCGTCCTCGGCGACGTCGTCTCGATCGCCCGGCGTCACGTCGCCGGCGGGCCGGGAGTGGCCGCGTCGAGCTACGCCGAACTGCCCGTTTTCGACATCGGCCGGGTCACCACCCGCTATGCCGTGACCCTCGAAGTGACCGACGAACCCGGCGTGCTCGCGACCATCGCGAGCGTGTTCAGCAAGCGCAAGGTGTCGCTGGCGCTCGTGGAACAGTCCATGACGCCGGCCGTGATGGCAACGAAGAGTCGTGCGGCGCGCTCGGCCACGGCTACCCTAGTTATCGGGACCCATGACGCAACGGAGGCCGCACTCGCCGCCACCGTGCAGGACCTGGCCACCAACAGTGTTGTCAGCGAAGTCGCATCCGTTTTGAGAGTTGAAGGAGTCTGATGTTTAGCCCAAGCGAGACCAGTGCCAGCCTGACCAACCCCGCGGCGATCGTCAGCCGCCAGTGGCGGGGCGTGCTGAACGAATACTCCGACCGACTGAACATCTCGGCCGCGACCCCGATCATCACCCTGGGTGAGGGTGGAACGCCGCTCATTCCGGCCGCCGCGCTCTCCGCGCGCACCGGCGCGAAGGTCTGGATCAAGTTTGAGGGAATGAACCCGACCGGGTCGTTCAAGGACCGCGGTATGACCATGGCCATCTCCAAGGCCATGGAAGACGGTGCGAAAGCCGTCATCTGCGCCTCGACCGGCAACACCAGCGCCTCCGCTGCCGCCTACGCCACCCACGCCGGCATCACTGCCGCCGTGCTCGTGCCGGAAGGCAAGATCGCCATGGGCAAGCTCAGCCAGGCCGTCGCGCACAATGCCCAGCTGCTGCAGGTGCAGGGCAACTTCGATGACTGCCTCGACATCGCCCGCGATCTCGCCACCAACTACCCGGTGCACCTGGTCAACTCGGTCAACCCCGACCGCATCGAGGGACAGAAGACCGCGGCCTTCGAGGTCGTCGAGGTGCTCGGTGACGCCCCCGACTTTCAGTTCGTTCCGGTCGGCAACGCCGGCAACTACACCGCGTACTTTCGCGGCTACAGCGAAGAGGTCGCCCGCGGCGCCACCACGAAGCTGCCGCGCATGTTCGGCTTCCAGGCCTCGGGCAGCGCCCCGATCGTGCTCGGCCACCGCGTTGAGAACCCCGACACCATCGCGAGCGCCATCCGTATCGGTAACCCGGCATCGTGGGACCTCGCGCTGAACGCCCGTGAGCAGAGCGACGGCTACTTCGGCGCCATCACCGACGCGAAGATTCTCGAAGCCCACCGCATTCTCTCGGCCGAGGTCGGCATCTTCGTGGAACCGGCATCCGCTATCGGCGTCGCCGGCTTGCTCGAGCGTGCCGAAGCCGGATTCATTCCGAAGGGATCGACCGTGGTCATCACGGTCACCGGCCACGGTTTGAAAGACCCGCAGTGGGCGCTCCGCACCGCCGACGGCTCCGATGTGAAGCCCACAATTGTTCCGATCGATACCGCCGAAATCGCGAGCGTGCTCGGCCTGGCCAAGGCATGACCAGCCCTGTCTCGTTGATCGGCCGCGCTGTCTCGGTGCAGGTTCCGGCTACGACGGCCAACCTCGGCCCCGGCTTTGACACGCTCGGTCTGGCGTTGGCCAAGTACGACCAGCTCGAGGTGACCGTGCGGAGCGAACCCGGCGTGTTCGTCGAGGTGCACGGTGTCGGTGCCGGTTTGGTTCCCACCGACGAGACCAACCTCGTCGTACGGGCCATCATCCACACCTTCAACGCTGTTGGCCAGGCTATGCCCGGGCTTGACATCGTCGCGCACAACGTCATCCCGCACGGGCGCGGCCTCGGTTCCTCCGGCGCTGCCATTGTGTCGGGCATCATGGCGGCCAAGGGCCTGCTCGAGGGCATCGTCGACATCGACGCCGAGATGCTGCTTGTGCTCGCCACCGAGATGGAAGGGCACCCCGACAACGTGGCGCCCGCTCTGTTCGGTGGCCTGACCATTGCGTGGACGACGCAGGAAGGCCCGCGGCACAAGAAACTCATGGTGCACCGCGGCGTCAAGCCGCTCGTCTTTGTGCCCGAGCAGGAGATGTCCACTGCGCTCGCGCGCAGCCTACAGCCGGCCTCGGTGCCGCACGAAGACGCCGTATTCAACCTGTCGCGTTCGGCGCTGCTGATCGCCGCGCTCATCCAGAGCCCGGAGTTGCTGCTGGCCGCGACCGAGGACAAACTGCACCAGAGCTACCGTGCCGCGGCGATGCCGGAGACGAACAAGCTGATCACCCTATTGCGCGCGGCCGGCTTCGCTGCCGTCGTGTCCGGTGCCGGGCCATCCATTCTGGTGTTGGCGAGCGACCCGAGCCAGCGCCTGGTGGCTGCCGAACTCGTGGCCAGCAACTCTGATACCCCGTGGCGAGCACTCATGCTCGCCGTCGACGTTCAGGGCGCCACCGTGCATCCGCTCACGGTGGACAACGCGGGGGAGACGACGGCGGAGACCGCGGCGTAGGGAGCAGTCGAGTCGAGTCGGCCTCCGCGGCGCGCGTCGGCTCGGCCGGTCCTCAGGCTGTCGAAGCGACTGGCTCCGGGATGCTATGGTTGTTGTGCACCCGATAGAAACCGCCTTGAGCGACATCTTCTCCGGTGCATTCCCTGTACCTCACTGTTATTGCGAATTTCTGCGTAGCGGTGGGTGTTTACACCAATCCCCTCCATTTGTCGGATTGGATCACCCGCAGCGCAATTCTCGCTGCATACATCTCTCCTGACCTGAATCTTTGTTCGGCAGGGGAAAGGAACCCCCTTCGTGACTGATGTCAACCTCCGCGCCGCTGGCTCGGATCTTCCCCGTCTGAGTACCCTTCGCGTGTCCGAGCTTCAGGCTCTGGCCCTTGAACTGAAAATCCCCGGCGCTTCCAAACTTCGTAAAGGCGAACTTGTGGAGGCAATCCAAACGGCTCAGTCCGGCACGAGCGCCGCTGCTCCCGCCGACGCGCCGGTCGTTGAGGCTGCCCCTGTCGAGGCAGCCCCTGTCGAGGCTGCTCCCGAGATCGCACCGATCGAGAGCCTCGCCGAGGCACTCGAAACGGCCCCCCGCAAGCGTGCACCGCGTCGTGCCAGTACCGCGACCGCTGCTCCCGCCAAATCCCACGTCAATGCCGACGCCAGCACCGGATTCGGCATCATCCTGCCCGACGCTCCGGCGGCCGGCTCGCGCATCGCTCGTAACGCCCGCGGCGTTGTGACGTCCACCACCGTTGCTCCCGTAGTCGACGACGCTGCTCCCACCAGAGCGGATGCTGACAAGCCGGTTCGCCAGGCACGCAAGCGCGTGCAGGTCGCACCGGTGCTCCTCGATGACGCGGCCGCTGTGGTTGCCGACTCCGCTGATGCGCCAGCCGATGCACCCGTTGAGGTCGCGGCATCCACTCGCCGGCCGTCCCGGCGTGCGTCGTCGCAGCGCACCCCTGCTGTCGTACCGGATGAGACGCCCGCCGAGTCTGACGCTGTCGCCGATTCTGCAGAGGTCGCACCCGACGCGTCGGTCGAATCAACCGACGAGTTGAACGACCAGTCGAATGATCAGCAGAACGATTCCGGTGCGCCGCGTCAGGGCCGCAGCCGCAGCCGCGGTGGCGACCGTGCGCAGGGCGCCGACCGCAACCAGGGCGACCAGAACGCCCAGAATCAGAACGCCCAGAACGACCGCAACCAGAACGGCACCAACGACGAGGGAATGACGCGGGCGCAGAGCCAGCGTCAGGCTCGCAACGAGCGCAACCAGGAACGCAACCAGGAGCGCGCGCAGGCCCAGTCCGACCGTAACCAGGGTCAGAACGAGCGTGGCCAGGACCGCAATCAGGGTCAGAACGAGCGTGGCCAGGACCGCAATCAGGGTCAGAACGAGCGTGGCCAGGACCGCAATCAGGGTCAGAACGAGCGTGGCCAGGACCGCAATCAGGGTCAGAACGAGCGTGGCCAGGACCGCAATCAGGGTCAGAACGAGCGTGGCCAGGACCGCAATCAGGGTCAGAACGAGCGTGGCCAGGACCGCAATCAGGGTCAGAACGAGCGTGGCCAGGACCGCAATCAGGGTCAGAACGAGCGTGGCCAGGACCGCAATCAGGGTCAGAACGAGCGTGGCCAGGACCGCAATCAGGGTCAGAACGAGCGTGGCCAGGACCGCAATCAGGGTCAGAACGAGCGTGGCCAGGACCGCAATCAGGGTCAGAACGAGCGTGGCCAGGACCGCAATCAGGGTCAGAACGAGCGTGGCCAGGACCGCAATCAGGGTCAGAACGAGCGTGGCCAGGACCGCAATCAGGGTCAGAACGAGCGTGGCCAGGACCGCAATCAGGGTCAGAACGAGCGTGGCCAGGACCGCAATCAGGGTCAGAACGAGCGTGGCCAGGACCGCAATCAGGGTCAGAACGAGCGTGGCCAGGACCGCAATCAGGGCCAGAATGACCGCGGCCAGGACCGCAACCAGCTCGACGACGACCTGAACGGCCGCGGCAACCGCAACCGGTATCGTGACCGCAAGCGTCGCGGCCCGAACCAGGGCGATGACTTCGAACCCGAGGTCAACGACGACGACGTACTCATTCCCGTCGCCGGTATTCTCGACGTGCTCGACAATTACGCGTTCGTGCGCACGTCCGGTTACCTGCCGGGTGCGAGCGACGTGTACGTCTCGCTCGGCCAGGTCAAGAAGTACAACCTGCGCAAGGGTGACGCCGTCGTCGGCTCCATCCGTCAGCCGCACGAGGGCGACCAGTCCGGTCGTCAGAAGTACAACGCCATCGTCAAGGTCGACTCCATCAACGGCCAGACCGTTGAAGAGGCCGCGGCCCGCGTCGACTTCCACAAGCTGACCCCGCTGTACCCGACCGAGCGCCTGCGCCTCGAGACCGAGCCGGGCAAGCTCACGCAGCGCATCATCGACCTCGTCGCCCCGATCGGCAAGGGCCAGCGTGGCCTGATCGTCGCACCGCCGAAGGCCGGTAAGACCATCGTCATGCAGCAGATCGCGAACGCCATCGCCACCAACAACCCCGAGGTCCACCTCATGGTCGTACTGGTCGACGAGCGTCCCGAAGAGGTCACCGACATGCAGCGCACGGTCAAGGGTGAGGTCATCGCCTCCACCTTCGACCGCCCGGCCGAAGACCACACCGTTGTCGCTGAGCTCGCCATCGAGCGTGCCAAGCGTCTGGTCGAGCTGGGCCACGACGTCGTCGTGCTGCTCGACTCGATCACCCGCCTCGGCCGCGCCTACAACCTCGTGGCCCCGGCCTCTGGCCGCATCCTCTCTGGTGGCGTTGACGCATCCGCTCTGTACCCGCCGAAGCGTTTCTTCGGTGCGGCACGCAACATCGAGAATGGCGGCTCACTCACCATCCTCGCTTCCGCGCTGGTGGAGACCGGCTCCAAAATGGACGAGGTCATCTTCGAGGAGTTCAAGGGCACCGGCAATATGGAACTGCGCCTGTCGCGTCAGCTCGCTGACAAGCGAATCTTCCCGGCCGTCGATGTGAACGCCTCGGGCACCCGCCGTGAAGAAATGCTGATGAGCGCCGATGAAGTCAAGGTCACCTGGAAGCTGCGCCGCGCCCTCGCCGGGCTCGAACAGCAGCAGGCGCTTGAGCTCATCCTCGGCCGTCTCAAGGAGACCGCGTCGAACGTTGAATTCCTCATGCAGGTTCAGAAGTCGATGCCGACCCTGAACGGGTCAGACAAGGACAAGTAATGTTCGAATCCGTCCTCACGCTGCTGGCCGAGCACGACGACCTGCAGTCGCAGTTGGCGGATCCGGAGCTGCACGCGAATCCGGCCCGTTCGAAGAAGGTCAACCGGCGCTACGCCGAGTTGAGTCGCATCATCGCGGCGTACCACGAGTGGAAAGAGGTTGAAGACAACCTCGAGGCCGCTCGTGAGCTCGCCGACGAAGACGCTGCCTTCGCCGAAGAGATCCCGGAGCTCGTCGAACAGCTGGACGTCACGGCTGAAAAGCTGCGCCGTCTGCTGATCCCGCGCGACGAACTCGACGCCCGCGACGTGATCATGGAGATCAAGATGGGGGAGGGCGGCGCCGAATCGGCACTGTTCGCCGCCGATCTGCTGCGCATGTACCTGCACTACGCCGAGTCGAACCGCTGGAAAACCGAGATCATCGAGCAGACCTCGAGCGACCTCGGCGGTATCAAAGACATTCAGCTCGCCATCAAGGGCTTTTCGAGCGACCCGGCCGAAGGCGTGTGGGCGCACCTCAAGTACGAGGGGGGTGTGCACCGCGTTCAGCGCGTGCCGGCCACCGAGTCGCAGGGACGCATCCACACCTCAGCGGCCGGTGTGCTCGTCTTCCCCGAAGTCGACGAGCCCGAAGAGGTCGAGCTTCACCCGAACGACCTCAAGATCGACGTGTATCGGTCGAGCGGTCCTGGCGGGCAGTCGGTCAACACCACCGACTCTGCCGTGCGCATCACCCACCTTCCCACCGGAATCGTGGTGGCCATGCAGAACGAGAAGTCGCAGCTGCAGAACAAGGAAGCCGGCATGCGCGTGCTGCGCGCCCGCGTTCTGGCCCGTCAGCAGGAAGAGATCGATGCGGCAGCGTCGCTCGTGCGCAAGGGACAGATTCGTACGATGGACCGCTCAGAGCGCATCCGCACGTACAACTTTCCGGAGAACCGCATCGCCGATCACCGCACCGGTTACAAGGCGTATAACCTGGACGCCGTCATGAACGGAGCCCTCGGCCCCGTCATCGACTCCTGTATCCACGCCGACGAGGAAACCCGCCTGGCCGAGCTGGGCGACCCCGAGTAACCCCCACGTGGACGGGGCCCAGGCCCCGTCCACGGGCCCAGTTTATAAACTTGGCCCAGGGACGGGGCCCTGGCCCCGTCCGCAGTTTCGACCGACTAGAGGTAGTACTCGGGTTCGAGGGTGCCGCCGCGCGCGGACTCGACCGTAGCGGGGGTTTGCGGGCGAATCGTCGCCGGCACACCCACGAGCAGCGACCGCGGTGGAGCGCCCTTGGTCACTACGGCGTTGGAGCCGATCGTGCTCCAGGCACCGATCGTGATCGGGCCGAGAACCTTGGCGCCGGCCCCCACCGTGACACCGTCTTCCAGAAACGGATGCCGCCGCACACCGCGCGCATGCCCGTGACGGCTCTTGCCGCCCAGCGTCACCGCGTGGTACAACATGACATCGTCGCCGAGAATTGCCGTCTCACCGATCACGACGCCCATGCCGTGGTCGATGAACAACCGGCGGCCAATGGTCGCGCCCGGATGAATCTCAATCCCGGTCAGAAACCGGGTCACCTGGGACAGCAGACGAGCGGGCAGGTGCAGCCCGGCGCGCCATAACCGGTTAGCGACCCGATACGACCAGACCGCGTGCAGCCCACTGTAGGCCAGAAAAACCTCGGTGTTGCTGCGCGCGGCGGGGTCGTGGGTGCGCGCAGCCGCGATGTCTTCGCGGAGGCGCCGTAAGGGATTCATTGAAGGGCAGACAGCGTTCTCTTAGTCCAGCAGGTCTTCGTACAGCACCGTCGAAATGTACCGCTCGCCGAAGCCGGGAACAATCACGACGATGGTCTTGCCAGCGTTCTCGGGTAGTTTTGCCTGCTCGAGCGCAGCCCAGACAGCGGCGCCGCCGGAGATACCGCCGAGGATGCCCTCATCGGTGCCGAGTGAACGCGCCGTCGCGAGCGAGTCGGCCAGGGTCACATCGGTGATCGAGTCGTAGACCTCGCGGTTCAGGGTTTCCGGAACGAAGTTCGCGCCGAGGCCCTGAATTTTGTGCGGGCCGGGCTTTCCGCCGGTGAGAATGGGGGAGTCGATCGGCTCGACGCCGACAACCTTGAGGCCCGGCTTCTGGTCTTTGAGGTACCCGCCGGTGCCGGAAAGCGTTCCGCCGGTACCGATGCCCGCGACGAGAATGTCAACGGCACCCTCGGTGTCATTCCAGATTTCCGGGCCGGTCGTGGCGCGGTGGATGGCCGGGTTGGCCGGATTTGTGAACTGGCTGGCCAGAACCGCGCCCGGGGTGTTCGCGACGATCTCGGCGGCCTTCTCGACCGCGCCGCGCATGCCGTCGGCACCAGTCGTCAGCACAATTTCGGCGCCATAAGCGCGCATCATGACGCGGCGTTCCTTGCTCATAGTCTCCGGCATAGCCAGAATGACCGTGTAGCCGCGGGCGGCGCCGACCATAGCGAGGGCGATACCCGTGTTACCGCTGGTAGCTTCGACGATGGTTCCGCCCGGCTTCAGCGAGCCGTCCTTCTCGGCGGCGTTGATGATCGCGACGCCGATGCGGTCCTTGACACTGCTGGAGGGGTTGTAGAACTCGAGCTTCAAGAGCACGGTGGCGCCGAGGCCGGCGGTCAAACGGTTCAGCTTGACGAGGGGGGTCCCACCAACGGCTTCGGTGATGTCGGAATAGATCTTGGGCACGAGGGCAACTTTCATTCGGTTTTCATTCGGTGAAATTCGGTGTGAGGGCCGGCTCCAGCCTATGTCTCCCGGCCGAAAATCAGTTGGTGCGTTACATTTCACTACGTGCCTTCTTCAGATTCTGACTTGCCCCAGACCATCACTTCCTTGCGAAAACGAGCGATCAGCGTACTGACCGCAGCCGGCATCACCGACCCCGAGGTCGACGCCGACCTGCTGATCGGCCACGTGCTCGGCCAGAGCCGCGGCGAAGTGCAGGCCGGCAGCTTCCTGAATCGACCGGTTAGCCAAGCGGATGCCGCCACCATCATCGCCCTACTGGCCCGCCGCAGCGGGCGCGAACCCCTGCAACACATAACAGGGCGGGCCCCGTTCCGCTCCCTCTCCCTGAATGTGGGCCCCGGCGTGTTCGTGCCGAGACCCGAAACCGAGCAGGTCGCCCAGTTCGCCATCGACGCCCTGCGTTCCATGCCCGATCCGGAGCCGATCGGCATCGACCTCGGCACCGGAAGCGGCGCGATCGCCCTGGCCCTGGCCACCGAGGTGCCGCACGCGCGCATCTTCGCGATCGAAAACTCGCCGGAAGCGTTCCCCTGGACCACCCGCAACTTCGACGAGATCGGCGCCGCCAACGCCACCCTCGCCTTCGGTGACCTCGCCGACGCGTTCGTCGAACTGGACGGCACGGTGGCCGTCGTCATCTCCAATCCGCCCTACATTCCAGCGGATGCTATTCCCCGCGACCCCGAGGTGCGCCTGTTCGACCCAGCCCAGGCCCTGTTCGGCGGCCCGGAC
Organism: Cryobacterium sp. N19; assembly: GCF_002929595.1. NCBI lineage: Bacteria > Bacillati > Actinomycetota > Actinomycetes > Micrococcales > Microbacteriaceae > Cryobacterium > Cryobacterium sp. N19. The sequence goes on from NZ_PJJR01000048.1 coordinate 118,078, forward strand.
GGACTCGACGTGGTGCACAGCGTGTCAGCAACTGGGCTGCGCCTGCTGCGCGCGGGGGGTGTGCTCGTGATCGAGCACGGCGAGCTGCAGGGCGCCGCGATCCGCCAGCTGCTGGCAGCCGACGGATGGCGTGCCCCGGCCACCCACCGCGACTACACCAGCCGGGACCGGGCCACGACAGCACTGCACCCTTAAACGGAACCCCGCCAGTCGGCGCATCCGCTCTTCACGACAGCACTGGGTTAGAATTGCCGGAAATGACACGCATCTACGATTGCACGAGCGACTCGACCACGGACGAATCCACCACGAGCGAAAACTACAGCGCGCATATCGCTCTGGCGCGCACGGCCATCGGTCGCGGGGCGCTCGTCGTCATCCCCACCGACACGGTCTACGGAGTGGCCGCTGACGCGTTCAACGCTGAAGCCGTTCAGCTGCTCCTCGACGCGAAGGGCCGCAGCCGGCAGTCGCCGCCACCGGTTCTCATTCCCGGAATTCCCACCCTCGACGCCCTCGCCGTCGACGTGCCGCAGCCGGTCCGCGACCTGGTCGCAGCGTTCTGGCCCGGCGGACTCACTGTCATCGTCAACGCCCAGCCCTCGCTGGTCTGGGATCTCGGCGAAACCCGCGGCACGGTGGCACTGCGCATGCCGAGCAACCAAGTTGCACTCGATCTGCTCGCCGAAACCGGCCCGCTCGCCGTTTCCAGCGCCAACCTGAGCGGGATGCCGGCCACCACCGACGCCCAGGCTGCTGAAGCGGCCCTCGGCGAGAGCGTCGACGTGTACCTCGACGGCGGCACCGCCGGCAGTACCTATGAGAGCGTGTTTGGTCAGACCGGCGACGGCTCATCGACGATCGTGGACGCCACCGGTTTCGAGACCAACGGCGGTTTTCTGCACATCGTGCGTAGCGGCGTCATCTCCCGCGACGCGATCGTGGCCGTCGTGGGCGATGTGCTCGCTGCCGCGCCGGCCGTTCCCGGGTTCCCGGCGATCTCGGCCGAAGCGGAAGCGACACCCACCCTCGCCGCCCCATCTCAGGACGAAACGGATGCCGACCGGTAGCCCATGACTCTTTTCCTCCTGCTCGCGCTCGTTTCGGCGATCGTCACCTTCGTGCTGTCGATCGTGGTCTACAAACTCAGCCACAAGTACCGCCTGTACCCGAAGATTCGCGAACGCGACGTGCACACCCGGCCCACTCCGCGCCTCGGCGGTATCGCCATGTTCCTTGGCATCGTCATCGCCTTTGGCGTGGCCTACCTCGCTGCGGGGGCCTTCGCGCCCCTGCGACTTGTCTTCGCTGACCCGCAGCAGATTTTAGCTATTCTCGGTGCTGCCCTGCTGATCGTGCTGGTCGGCGTCGCCGACGACATCTGGGACCTCGACTGGATGACCAAACTCGCCGGCCAGTTCATCGCTGCCGGCCTCGTGGCCTGGCAGGGCGTTCAGATTTACTCTCTACCGATTGGCGGTCTGACGGTTTGGAGCGGCTGGACGTCGATCGTTGTCACGGTCGTCGCCATCGTCGTGGTCATGAACATGATCAACTTCATCGACGGGCTCGACGGCCTGGTCACCGGTGTCGCCCTCATCGCTAACGGGGTGTTCTTTCTCTACAGTTATCTGCTCGTGCGCGACACCTCACCGACCAACTACTTCAACCTGGCATCGCTGATCGCCGCCATTCTGGTCGGCGCCTGCGTGGGGTTCCTCCCGCTGAACTGGCATCCGGCCAAGATGTTCATGGGTGATGCCGGCGCGCTGCTGGTGGGCCTGTTGATGGCGACCAGCGCGATCGCGATCACTGGTCAGATCGACCCGACGGCTACCAGCCGCTCGCAGCTGTTCCCGGCCTTCATCCCCATCCTGCTGCCGGTAGCGATCATGATCATTCCACTGCTCGACTTTGGGCTCGCGGTCATCCGCCGGGTGCACGCCGGTAAATCGCCGTTCAGCGCCGACCGAAAACACCTGCACCACCGGCTGCTCGATATGGGGCACTCCCACCTGCACGCCGTTCTGATCTTCTATGGGTGGACGGCCGCAGCATCCATTGGCTGCCTGCTGTATTACATACTGCCGGTCTACTTCGGTCTGCCGACCTGGTACGCGACCATCTTTCTGGTGACGTCGCTGCTCATCTGCACCATCGTCACGCTCGCACCGCTCGGCCGCCGCAAGACCGGGGAATGGCTTAGCCAGTCCGCACCAGTGCAGTTGGCAGTACTGGACGAGCTCGACCCACTCGACGAGGCCGCCCAAGTCCAGCCCGCCCCAGCCACACCAGAACCACACACGACACGAGCGACCGCCATTGTGGCGGCGCCTGCCGAGGAGAACGTATGAGCACCAACGACACCGTCCGCACTCAGCCCACATCGATCCCGGTGCTGCGCCGCATCCTGATTTACGGGGGCTGGGTCGCCCTGGCAATCGCTGTTGTCGGATCGGTTATCGGCTACCTCGTCGACGGCGGTACCGGTGTGCTCAGCGCGCTGATCGGTACGGCCATGTCGGTCGCGTTCATGGGTATCACGGCTGGCAGCATTCTGCTGGCCAATCGGGTCGCCGGCAACGAGTCCGCCATCGGTGGCTTCTTCGGCATCATCATGGGCGGCTGGCTGCTCAAGTTCGTGGTGTTCCTCGTGCTGCTGGTCGTGCTGCAGGACCGCGAGTGGATCCAGCCGATGGTGCTGTTCTTCTGCATTATTGCCGGGGTTGTCGGGTCGCTCGTCGTCGACGCCGTCGTCGTCATGAAGAGCCGGATGCCCTACGCCAGCGACGCCACCTTGCCCCCGGCCCCGGTCGACGAGTAACCCTACGACCCATCTGCCCACGGATCCCGCTCACGATTCGGCTCAGCGCCTGATCTTTGCTAGAGTAAACAGCGATCCCACCCCGGTTTGCACATGCTTTACAGCGTCGTAAACCTGCCCATATTCGTCGATGCGCGAGCAGAGCTCACCGCCCCGAAACAGGAGAAAGCGCTGCTAGAAATCGCCGTAAACCTGATGGTCCCGTCTGCCACCGGCGACGGTGAATTTCACGGTCCCTCCATCAATGAGTTCTTCCCCGATGTAATTTTCTTTGCGGATACTCCGTTCGAGATCAACCGCATCATTCTGATTCGTTTCCTCGCGGTCGCGGTTTTGATGCTGGTCTTCTGGCTCGGCACCCGCCGCATGAAGATCATTCCGACCCGCGGCCAGAGCCTGGCCGAAATGGGACTCGACTTCGTTCGCGTCAACATCGCCGAAGACCTGCTCGGAAAGAAAGACGGCAAGCGTTTTCTGCCGCTTCTGACGACCATCTTTTTCATGGTGTTATTCATGAACATCACCGGAATCATTCCGTTCCTGAATATTGCCGGAACCTCGGTGATCGGAGTGCCGCTGCTTCTCGGTGTCATCTCCTACGGAACGTTCATCTACGCCGGCGTCAAGAAGAGTCCAGCGAAGTTCTTCCGCAACTCGCTCTTCCCGCCCGGAGTGCCCAAGGGCCTATACCTCATCGTGACGCCGATCGAATTTATCTCGACGTTCCTGGTGCGACCGGTCACCCTGACGCTCCGACTGATGATGAACATGATCGTCGGGCACCTCCTGCTCGTGCTGTTCTTCAGCGCCACCCAGTTTTTCTTCTTCACTGCGGATGGCGGGTTCAAGCTCTTCGGCGCTGGCACCCTCGTCTTCGGCTTCGCCTTCACGCTCTTCGAAGTGCTGATCGCCGTCCTCCAGGCTTACATTTTCGCCCTACTCACCGCCGTCTACATCCAGCTCGCGCTGGCTGAGGAACACTAGACACTTTAGGAATCCGGCATTCGCCGCATTCACCACTACGGAAGGAAACACACGTGGACGCAACAACCGTTCTCGCGGAAATCAGCGGAAACATCGCGACCGTCGGTTATGGCCTCGCAGCCATCGGCCCGGCAATCGGTGTAGGTATCGTCGTTGGCAAGACCATCGAGGGTGTCGCTCGTCAGCCTGAGCTGGCCGGCCGACTGCAGGTACTGATGTACATCGGTATCGCCTTCACCGAGGCACTCGCCTTCATCGGCATCGCCACCTACTTCATTTTCACCGGCGTCTAAACCTCTTCACTAACTAGTTAGGAGGCATGATGCTTCACGCAGTAATTGCAGCCGCGACCGAAGAAGCGGCAAAGAACCCGCTCATCCCTGAGTGGTACGACATCATCTGGTCGGCGGTCTGCTTTGTCGTGATTTTGTTCTTCTTCTGGAAGCTTGTGCTGCCCAGAATGCAGAAGCTTCTTGACGACCGTGCAGAAGCCATCGAGGGCAACATCGCCAAGGCCGACGACGCCCAGCGCAAGGCTGAAGCTGCACTCGCGGCGTACACAGCCCAGCTGGCTGACGCCCGTGCCGAAGCCGGTGCCATTCGTGATCAGGCCCGCACCGACGGCCAGCGCATCGTCGCTGAGCACAAGGAGCAGGCTGCGGCCGAGGCCGGTCGCATCGCGGCCAGTGCCAAGACGCAGATCGAAGCCGAACGCCAGGCCGCCGTCGTCTCGCTTCGCAGTGAGGTCGGCACCCTTGCCATTGACCTCGCTTCGGGCGTCATCGGTGAAAGCCTGTCCGACGACGCAAAGGCCAGCGCCATCGTCGATCGTTTCCTGGCAGAACTCGAAGCCAGCGAAGCACCAGCAGCAGGAAAGATCTAGCAAATGGGAAGCGCCACCAGAGAAGCACTCGCCACGTCGAGGGCGGCCCTGTCCGTCCCGGGCGGCACGACTGATCTGGCGACGGGCGAAAGCCTGTTCGGCGCCGGTCGAGTAATCGGGTCGTCGTCCCAGCTGTTGTCAGCACTCGGCGACGCCTCAGCGGATGCTGCGGCCAAGGTCACCCTCGTACGCGCCGTTTTCGGTGCCAACGTGACGCCTCGGGCACTCGACCTGCTCGCAGCGGCCGTCTCCGAACGCTGGTCCAGCCACGACGACCTGCTCGCCGGGATCGAAGAACTGGGCCTACGGGCATCCGCCCTCTCTACTCCGGCCGGAACGTCGATCGGGGGCGAGCTCTTCGCCTTCGGTAAGACGGTGTCCTCGGACGCTGAGCTGGAGCTGGCCCTGGCCAGCAAGCTCGGCAAGCCTGGCGCCAAGGCAGCCCTGGTCGAAAAGCTGCTGGAAGGTAAAGTCTCCGGTCAGACGCTCGCCATTGTTCGTCACCTGGTGCAGCAGCCTCGCGGCCGCCGCATCGGCGAACTGCTGCGACACGCAGCAGCAGTCGTCGCGGACGAGTCCGGCACGTCGATCGCCACCATCACGTCGGCGAGCGTTCTCACGGCCGATCAGCTCGCTCGCTTGCAGAAGAACCTCCAGTTGCGTCACGGACGAGCACTCACCATCAACCAGGTCGTTGACCCGGAATTGGTCGGCGGAGTGCGCGTGCAAATCGGCGACCTGGTCATCGATGGCAGCATTGCAACCCGCCTGGCAGATTTGAGACTCCAGCTCGCTCGCTGAGTCACCTCAGCAGCACCAAAAACCCAGCAGTACCAGATGACTCAGGGCGGCAGCGTCCTCGAACAGACAGAACCTGTACTTTCGTACAGAAAAGGGAAGATGATGGCAGAACTAACGATCAGCCCCGATGAGATCCGTGGCGCTCTCCAGGACTTCGTGAAGTCCTACGAGCCGAACAAAACATCAACGACCGAGGTCGGCTACGTCACCACGGCCGGCGACGGTATCGCCCACGTTGAGGGCTTGCCCGGCGTGATGGCGAACGAGCTCATCAAATTCGCCGATGGCACCCTGGGCCTGGCCCAGAACCTCGACGAAGACGAGATCGGCGTCGTCGTACTCGGCGAGTTCGGCGGCATCGTTGAGGGCATGGAGGTGCACCGCACCGGCGAGGTTCTCTCTGTTCCGGTCGGCGACGGCTACCTCGGCCGTGTTGTCGATCCGCTCGGCGCCCCCATCGACGGACTCGGCGACATTGCGACCGAAGGCCGTCGTGCCCTCGAGCTGCAGGCCCCCGGCGTCATGAGCCGCAAGTCGGTTCATGAGCCGATGCAGACCGGCATCAAGGCCATCGACGCCATGATCCCGATCGGCCGCGGCCAGCGTCAGCTGATCATCGGTGACCGCCAGACCGGCAAGACCGCGATCGCCATCGACACCATCATCAACCAGAAGGCCAACTGGGAGTCCGGCGACAGCAACAAGCAGGTTCGTTGCATCTATGTCGCCATCGGCCAGAAGGGCTCCACCATCGCCTCGGTGAAGGGTGCGCTCGAGGATGCCGGAGCGATGGAGTACACCACCATCGTCGCCGCTCCCGCCTCTGACCCGGCCGGCTTCAAGTACCTGGCCCCGTACACCGGCTCGGCCATCGGCCAGCACTGGATGTACGCCGGCAAGCACGTTCTCATCGTCTTCGATGACCTGTCCAAGCAGGCCGAGGCCTACCGTGCCGTGTCGCTGCTGCTGCGTCGTCCGCCGGGACGCGAAGCGTACCCGGGAGACGTGTTCTACCTGCACTCCCGTCTGCTCGAGCGTTGTGCCAAGCTGTCCGACGAGCTCGGCGCCGGATCAATGACCGGTCTCCCGATCATCGAGACTAAGGCGAACGACGTTGCCGCGTACATCCCCACCAACGTGATCTCGATCACCGACGGCCAGATCTTCCTGCAGTCCGACCTGTTCAACGCCAACCAGCGTCCGGCAGTCGACGTCGGCATCTCGGTCTCCCGTGTCGGTGGCGACGCTCAGGTCAAGTCGATCAAGAAGGTCTCCGGAACGCTCAAGCTCGAGCTGGCCCAGTACCGTTCGCTCGAAGCCTTCGCCATGTTTGCCTCCGACCTTGACGCGGCCAGCCGTCGTCAGCTCGCCCGCGGCGCCCGCCTCACCGAACTGCTGCGCCAGCCGCAGTACTCGCCGTACCCCGTTGAGGACCAGGTCGTCTCGATCTGGGCCGGCATCAACGGCAAGCTCGACGAGGTTCCGGTTCCCGACGTGCTGCGCTTCGAACGCGAACTGCTTGACTTCCTCGGTCGCAACACCGAGGTTCTCAAGACCCTGCGCGAGACGAACGTTCTCTCCGACGAGACCGTCACCGCTCTCACGGCCGGTGTCGACAAGTTCAAGCTCGAGTTCCAGACCGGCGAGGGTAAGCCGCTCGCCTCGGTCAGCAAAGAAAAGTTTGAAGCCATCGCAGTTGAAGACGTCAACCAGGAAAAGATCGTCAAGCACCGCCGCTAGTCGATACGACTTGCAGCAACTGACGACGCCAAACTGAAAGACAAGGAAGCAGACACATGGGAGCGCAACTTCGGGTCTACCGGCAGAAGATCAAGTCTGCCCAGACGACCAAGAAGATCACTCGGGCCATGGAGCTGATCTCCGCCTCGCGCATCCAGAAAGCGCAGGCGCGAGTCGCTGCGTCAACCCCGTATTCGCGAGCGGTCACCCGCGCCGTATCGGCCGTGGCCACGTACTCCAACGTGGAACACGTGCTCACAACCGAGCCGGAGACGATCAGCCGTGCTGCGGTGGTCATCTTCGCTTCGGACCGTGGCCTGGCGGGTGCCTTCAGCTCCCAGGTGTTGCGTGAGGCAGAGTCGCTCAGCGAACTGCTGCGCAGCCAGGGCAAGGACATCGTCTACTTCCTGGTCGGCCGTAAGGCCATCGCCTACTTCAGCTTTCGGGGCCGCGCGTCGGAGCGAATCTGGACCGGCGGCACCGACCAGCCGCAGTTCGAGACTGCCAAGGAAATCGGTGAGGCCCTGCTGGAATCGTTCCTGCGGGACGCTTCCGACGGCGGCGTCGACGAGATTCACATCGTTTACAACCGTTTCGTGAGCATGGTCACCCAGGTGCCAGAGGTCGTTCGACTGTTGCCCCTCGAAGTTGTCGAGGGTGTGGAAGAACCAGGCGACAACAAGGTTCTTCCGCTCTACGAGTTCGAGCCCGACGTCGAAACGGTTTTGGACAGCCTCCTCCCGGTGTACATCGAGAGTCGCCTGTTCAACGCGATGCTGCAGTCGGCGGCATCTGAACATGCAAGCCGCCAGAAGGCAATGAAGTCGGCCAGCGACAACGCCGACAAGCTGATCACGGACTACACCCGCCTGTCCAACAACGCGCGGCAATCCGAGATCACCCAGCAGATTTCCGAGATCGTGGGTGGAGCCGATGCGCTCTCATCCGCCAAGAAGTAACCAGAGAAGAGAGAGCAATGACTGACACCGCAACCGCGCCAGTCCGCGCGGAGGATACGGCCGGTTCTGTTGGCCGCATCGCCCGTGTCACGGGCCCCGTTGTCGACATCGAGTTTCCGCACGACTCGATCCCCGGCATCTACAACGCCCTGAAGACCACGATCACCATCGGCGACGAGTCGAACGAGATCACCCTCGAGGTTGCCCTGCACCTCGGTGACGACCTGGTTCGTGCCATCGCGCTCAACCCGACCGACGGACTTGTCCGCGGCCAGGAAGTGCGCGACACCGGCAGCCCCATCACGGTGCCGGTTGGAAACGTCACGAAGGGCAAGGTCTTCAACGTCATCGGCGATGTCCTCAACGCCAAGCCGGGCGAGAAGATCGAGATCACCGAGCGCTGGCCCATCCACCGCAAGCCGCCGGCCTTCGACCAGCTCGAGTCCAAGACTCAACTGTTCGAAACCGGCATCAAGGTCATCGACCTTCTCACGCCGTACGTTCTCGGTGGAAAGATCGGCCTGTTCGGTGGTGCCGGCGTCGGCAAGACCGTACTCATCCAGGAAATGATCCAGCGTGTTGCGCAGGACCACGGTGGAGTATCAGTGTTCGCCGGCGTTGGCGAACGTACCCGTGAGGGCAACGACCTCATCGCCGAGATGGAGGAAGCCGGCGTCTTCGACAAGACCGCCCTGGTCTTCGGCCAGATGGACGAGCCGCCGGGAACGCGTCTGCGTGTCGCGCTCTCCGCCCTCACCATGGCTGAGTACTTCCGCGACGTGGAGAAGCAAGACGTGTTGCTCTTCATCGACAACATCTTCCGCTTCACCCAGGCCGGTTCCGAGGTGTCGACCCTGCTGGGCCGGATGCCTTCCGCAGTGGGCTACCAGCCGAACCTGGCCGACGAGATGGGCATCCTGCAGGAGCGCATCACCTCGACCCGTGGCCACTCGATCACCTCGCTTCAGGCGATCTACGTTCCCGCCGACGACTACACCGACCCGGCACCGGCGACCACCTTCGCCCACCTCGACGCGACCACCGAGCTGTCTCGTGAAATCGCGTCGAAGGGCCTGTACCCGGCCGTCGACCCGCTCACCTCGACCAGCCGTATCCTCGACCCCCGCTACCTGGGTGCCGATCACTACAACACGGCCGTACGCGTCAAGGCGATTCTGCAGAAGAACAAGGAACTCCAGGAGATCATCGCGATCCTCGGTGTTGACGAGCTCTCTGAAGAAGACAAGGTCACAGTTTCGCGTGCCCGTCGTATTCAGCAGTTCCTCTCCCAGAACACCTACATGGCGAAGAAGTTCACCGGTGTCGAGGGTTCCACTGTTCCGCTCAAGGACACCATTGAATCGTTCACGGCAATCGCCAACGGTGACTTCGACCACGTAGCTGAGCAGGCTTTCTTCAACGTCGGTGGCATCAACGACGTCGAAGAGAAGTGGGCTCAGATTCAGAAGGAGAACGACTAAGCATGGCGAAGTCGCTGTCCGTCAGCGTTGTCTCGGCCGACCACCAGGTGTGGACGGGCGAGGCGACGATGGTTGTCGCCAAGACCGTCGAGGGCGAGATTGGCATCCTGGCCGGTCACGAACCGATGTTGGCGATCCTGGCCGTGGGTGACGTTCGTCTCACCCTGCCTGATGGCTCCAAAGTTCTGGCCCAGGCCGAGGATGGATTCCTGTCGGTCGACAACGACATGGTCACCATCGTGGCGCGCAAGGCTGAACTCGTGGGTTCCAAATAACCCGTCTGAACCACCAGTGCTGATACTGCTTCCGCCGTCGGAGACGAAACGCTCCGGCGGCGAAGCTGTACCCCTGGACTGGACCACACTCGCTTATCCGGCCCTGACGGTGAAACGTCGGGTGCTCGCGCGGGCGCTGGTCTCCCTGGCGCGGCATCCCGAGGACGCCCGTGCCGCCCTCAAGCTGGGCCGCACCCAGCTGTTCGAAATCGACCGCAACCGCGAGCTGCTGACGTCTCCGACGCTTCCCGTCATCGACCGCTACACCGGCGTGCTCTTCGACGGGCTGGATGCTGCCACCCTGTCGGCTGCGCAGCGCCAGTTCGCGCACGCCCACCTGGTCGTACACTCCGCACTGCTCGGCCCGCTCGCCGCCCTCGACCCCATTCCGGCGTACCGGCTGTCGCACGATTCACGAGTGCCGAACGTGACCCTGGCCAGCCACACGCTCAAACAGCACTGGAGTGCCGCGGTGGCGACGCTCCTCAGCCAGACCGACGGACTGCTGCTCGACCTGCGATCCGAGGCCTATGTGGCGCTAGGAGCGAAGCCCGTGCGGCCGGATTCGCTGTACCTGCGGGTGGTCGCCGATTCCGAAGACGGGCAGAAGCGTGCCCTGAACCACTTCAACAAGAAATCCAAGGGCGAATTCACGCGCGCCCTGCTTCAACACGAACACGAGTTCACGACGGCGAGCGAACTGATCGACTGGGCCCAATCGGTCGGAATTCGCCTCGGTCAGGGCGCACCCGGCGAACTGGAGCTCGTCGTTGAACAACACCTCGCTGCGGCCGGCCGGCCGGCCGCATCCACGATCTATTCTGGGGTTAGGCTGGGCGCGTGAGTACAGACGCCAGCACCTTTTCCCCAGCGGTCAACGTTCCCATTCTTCGGCAACCGGTTAATGTCACCGTCACCGGTGCCGGCGGACAGATTGGCTATGCGCTGTTGTTTCGCATTGCCGCTGGCGCCTTGCTGGGACCGACGACGCCGATCCGCCTCACCCTGCTGGAAATACCCCAGGGGCTGAAAGCCGCGGAGGGCACCGCGCTCGAACTCGAGGACTGTGCCTTCGGCCTGCTGCGCGGGGTAACGGTCACCGATGACCCCACGGTGGCGTTCGACGGAGTAAACATTGCGCTTCTGGTCGGCTCCCGCCCGCGAGGACCTGGCATGGAACGTGCCGACCTGCTGGGCGCCAACGGTCGCATCTTCGGGCCGCAGGGTGCGGCCATCAACGCCGGCGCCGCCGACGACGTGCGCGTGCTCGTGGTGGGCAACCCCGCCAATACGAATGCCCTCATCGCGGCCGCACACGCGCCCGACGTGCCGAGTGACCGCTTCACCGCCATGACCCGGCTCGACCACAACCGCGCCGTCGGGCAATTGGCCAACCACCTTGACGTGGCCGTCGGGGCGATTCACGGATTGACCGTGTGGGGAAACCACTCGGCGACTCAATACCCGGATGTCTTCCACGCGACCGCCCAGGGTCGAGCGGTGAGTGAGCTGGTCGACGAGCAGTGGCTCGCGGAGACGTTCATTCCGCGCGTCGCCCAGCGCGGGTCGGAGATCATCGCCGTGCGGGGCGGCTCCTCGGTCGCCTCCGCCGCCAACGCGGCCATCGACCACGTCGGAGACTGGGTCACCGGCCGCGGCACGGATTGGACCAGCGCCGGGGTAGTCTCAGACGGCTCGTACGACGTTCCGCCCGGACTGGTCTGCTCGTTTCCGGTGCGCTCCGTTGATGGGCAGTGGCGCATCGTGACCGGGCTGCAACAAGGCGAATTCTCCCGCAGTCGAATTGCGGCCTCTGTTGCCGAACTCGTGGAGGAACGCGACGCGGTACGGGCCCTCGGCCTGCTGCCAGTCGGCCGCCGCTGAAACCGCGGCTTCACTGGTCGGTTACCGGTGTGCGATGCCCTCGTGGCTGAGCAGCCAGGCCTTGGTCGGGATGCCCTCTCCTGCGCTGTAGCCGGTGATCTGGCCACTGGTCGCGAGCACTCGGTGGCAGCCGATGATGATCGGCACCGGATTCGCGCCAACGGCCCCACCGATGGCGCGGCCCGATCCGGGCCGTCCAATGTCGTTGCCGAGCGCACCATACGAGATGACATCGCCGAATGTGAGGCTGGCCAGCCTCGCCCAGACGCTGCGCTGAAATTCGGTGCCGCGGGTGAGGTGCACGGGCAGGTCGAACGTCTGCCGGGTTCCGGCGAAGTACTCGCCGAGCTGTTCGGCCGCCCGTTGCAATACCGGGGAGGGCTCCTCTGGGGTCGCGTCGAGCGGCAGCTGGCCGTCGGTTTCGATGGAAAGGGAAAGGATGCCCTCATCGTCGGCGGTGAGTTCGAGCCGGCCGATCGGGCTGGGGAGGCGGAGTAGGTGCGCGGGAGTGAGTGCAGTCGGGATGCTGTCCATGATTCGACTGTAGCTGCCACCCTCGGCGTCGCCTCGCGGGTTTCGGACATCGGTGCACAACCGCCGACTACCTTCTCCTGTGCAGGAGGTGGCTGCGCCCCTAGTCTGTAAGGATGGCTCAAATTGAATATCGCAGACTTGGCTCATCCGGATTGACCGTCTCGACGATCGGGCTCGGGTGCAACAATTTCGGGCGCACCGGAACCGCGTCAGAAACCCAGGACGGCACGACGGCGGTTATCGATGCTGCCTTCGAAGCCGGGGTGACGCTGTTCGACACCGCCGATATCTACGGTGCCGAGCGTGGCCTCAGCGAAACGCTCATGGGGCACTCGCTGCGCGGCAAGCGCGACCAGATCGTGCTCGCCTCGAAATTCGGCATGGATATGGGCGGCCTGAACGGTCCGGACTGGGGCGCGCGGGGCTCACGCCGGTACATCCGTTTGGCCGTCGAGGCATCGCTGCGTCGGCTGCAGACCGACTGGATCGACCTCTACCAGCTGCACGTTCCCGACTCGTCAACACCCATCGAAGAGACGCTGTCCACCCTGCACGACCTCATCACCGAGGGCAAGATCCGTTACATTGGTCACTCCAACCTGGCCGGGTGGCAGATCGCCGAGGCCGACTTCACCGCTCGCATGAACGGGCACCCAGCGTTCATTTCAAGCCAGAACGAATACAGTCTGCTCGTGCGCGATGTCGAAGACGAGGTATTGCCGGCGGTGAACGCCTTCGGTCTCGGGTTTCTGCCCTTCTTCCCGCTCTACAACGGCCTGTTCACCGGCAAATTCTCCCGCACGGGCGGGCCAGCCGACAGCCGCATCATGATGATCAGGCGCCATCTCGCCGACGATGCCCCGTGGGACGTGATCGAGCAGTATCAGGAATGGTGCGACGCGCGCGGCGTGACCATGCTGGCGGCGACGTTCGCCTGGCTTCTGGCCCAGCCCGGCCTGACCAGCGTTATCGCCGGCGCCACCAAACCCGAGCAGATTCGACAAAACTCGGACGCGGCGACGTCGTGGCAGCCGTCGGTCGATGAAGTTGCCTACATTTCAAACCTTTTCGCCTGAACGCAGCAGGTGAAGTCGGCGCACGAGTCGGTGTTTTCTGCGCAGAGCGCAATATTTTTAGTCGACGACGTGACGGTAAGAGTGCACTATTGCTTCAGTGGTTGCTGCGCCCGACCCATCCGGTCGGGCGGGCATCCGTCTTTTAATAGGAGAACTTCGTGCTGTGGTCCTTGCTCGTGCGTTACCTGCGCCCATACTGGCAACTGCTTCTAGGGGTGATCGTCTTTCAACTGGCCCAGTCGATCGCCTCGCTCTTTCTGCCCACCCTCAACGCTGACATCATCGATGAGGGTGTGGCAACCGGTGACTCCGGCTACATTCTGCGCGTGGGCGGCCTCATGCTGCTGATCACCCTCGCCCAGATCATCTGCGCGATCGTGGCCGTGTACTTCGGAGCCAAAGTCGCCATGAAGGTCGGCCGTGACCTGCGCGGGGCCGTGTTCAGCCGGGTCGGTGAATTCTCGGAACAAGAAGTCACCCGGTTCGGGGCTCCCTCACTCATCACCCGCTCCACCAACGACGTGCAGCAGGTGCAGATGCTCGTGCTGACCACCTGCACCCTGCTGGTCTCCGCACCCATCCTCAGCATCGGCGGTGTGATCATGGCGATCCGCCAGGACGTGCAACTGTCCTGGCTCATCGCGGTGAGCGTGCCGATTCTCCTCACCGGGGTCGGCCTCATCGTCGTGAAGATGGTGCCGCTGTTCCGCAAGATGCAGATCCGCATCGACACCGTCAACCGGGTGCTGCGGGAGCAGCTCACCGGCATCCGTGTGGTGCGCGCGTTTGTGCGGGAGACGCAAGAGGTGGCACGGTTCGCCCAGGCCAACCGGGACGTCACCGAGGTAGCACTCAGCTCCGGGCGCCTGATGGCGCTCATGTTTCCCATCGTCATGCTCGTGCTCAACGTCTCGAGCGTCGCCGTCATCTGGTTCGGCGCGTTCCGCATTGAAGACGGATCGATGCAGGTGGGCACGCTCATCGCGTTCCTCAGCTATCTCATGCAGATTCTCATGGCCGTCATGATGGCCACGTTCATGGCCGTCATGATTCCGCGCGCGGCCGTGTCGGCGGACCGCATCGGTGAGGTTCTCGCCACCGAATCAAGCGTCGTACCGCCGGCCAACCCGGTGAACGCAACGGTCGGTCAGGGCGAACTCGAACTGCTCGACGTGGGCTTCGCTTACCCGGGCGCGGAACAACCCGTGCTGCGCAACGTGAGTTTCATCGCCCGGCACGGCGAGACCACCGCGATCATCGGCAGTACCGGCAGCGGAAAGACCACCCTGGTGAACCTGCTGCCGCGGCTGTTCGACGCGACCAGCGGCTCCGTACTGGTCGACGGCGTCAACGTGCGCGAGCTGAACCCCGACCTGCTCTGGGGCCACATCGGCCTTGTACCGCAAAAGCCGTACCTGTTCTCCGGAACGGTGCGCAGCAACCTGCTCTACGGCAAACCCGACGCGAGCGAAGACGAACTCTGGCAGGCCCTCACGATCGCGCAGGCCCGGGACTTCGTCACCGAAATGGATGGCGGGCTCGATGCCAAGATTGCCCAGGGCGGCACGAACGTATCGGGCGGTCAGCGCCAACGCCTCGCCATCGCGCGCGCCCTGGTGAAACGGCCGGAGTTGTACATCTTCGACGACTCGTTCTCAGCCCTCGACCTCGCCACGGATGCCCGACTGCGGCTTGCCCTCAAGCAGAGCACCGATGGCGCCACCATGGTCATCGTCGCCCAGCGGGTGTCGAGCATCATCGACGCCGACCAGATCCTCGTGCTCGAAGACGGCCGCATCGTCGGCCGCGGAACCCACGAGCAACTGCTCGACTCGAACACCACGTACCAGGAAATTGTGTCATCCCAGCTCACCGCGGAGGAAGCAGCATGAGCGAGACTCACGCCGACGACAAGCCGGCTCCGCGTCCGCAGCGCGGAGGCGGCCCGTTCGGCGGTATGAGTCTGCCGGCCGAGAAGTCGATGAATTTCACCGCGTCGGGCAAGCGCCTGCTCGGCAAGTTGCGTCCTGAGCGCCTCTGGCTGATGCTCGTGCTGGCCCTCGCTGTGATCAGCGTGACCTTCTCGGTGCTGGGCCCGCGCCTGCTCGGTGAGGGCACCAACCTGATCTTCTCCGGCATCGTGTCGAAGTCCCTGCCGAGCGGCAGCAGCCAGGCCGACGTGATCGCGGGGCTGCGGGCATCCGGCAACAGTACCCAGGCCGACATGCTCAGCGGCATGACGCTGACCCCGGGCCTCGGCATCGACTTTGCCATGCTCTCCACCGTGCTGTTCTGGGCGCTCGCACTCTACGTGCTGTCGAGTGTGTTCAGCTGGATGCAGGCGTATGTGCTGAACGGTGTCGTGCAGCGCACGGTGTATCGACTGCGGGAGGAGATTGAGGCGAAGATCAACCACCTGCCGCTGAGCTACTTCGACAAGAAGCCGCGCGGTGAACTTCTCAGCCGGGTCACTAACGACGTCGACAACATCTCGCAGAGCCTGCAACAGTCGCTCAGCCAGGTGGTGACGAGCCTGCTAACGGTGATCGGCGTGATCGTGATGATGCTCATCCTCTCGCCGCTACTGGCTCTGATCGCCCTCGTGACGGTGCCGCTCACGCTGGTGATCACGGCGTTCATCGCCAAGCGTTCGCAGAAACTGTTCGTGGCCCAGTGGGCCAACACCGGCGAGCTGAACGGTCAGATCGAGGAGACGTTCACCGGCCACGCCCTGGTCAAGGTGTTCGGCCGCCAAAAGGAGGTCGACGCCCGGTTCAAGCAGAAGAATGATGACCTGTACGAGGCCAGTTTCGGTGCCCAGTTCATCAGCGGCATGATCATGCCGGCGATGACCTTCATCGGCAACCTCGTCTATGTCGCCATCGCTGTTGTGGGAGGCTTGCAGGTGGCTTCGGGTGCCATGCAGCTCGGCGACGTGCAGGCATTCATTCAGTACTCCCGCCAGTTCACCCAGCCGCTCGCGCAACTCGGGTCGATGGCGAACCTGCTGCAGTCGGGTGTCGCATCCGCTGAACGCGTGTTCGACCTGCTCGACGCCGACGAACAGAGTGGAGACCCCGATCCGGCCGAGACCCCAATAGTGGTGCACGGCCGTCTCGTCTTCGAGAACGTGTCGTTCCGGTACACCGAGGACAAGCCGCTGATCGAAGAACTCAGCCTCGTGGCTGAACCCGGGCAGACCATTGCCATCGTTGGCCCGACCGGAGCCGGCAAGACCACACTGGTGAACCTCATGATGCGGTTCTACGAGATCGACTCCGGGCGCATCCTGCTCGACGGAGTCGACGTGGCCACCATGACCCGGCACGACCTGCGCAGCCGCATGGGCATGGTGCTGCAGGACACCTGGCTGTTCGGTGGCACGATCCGCGACAACATCGCCTACGGTCGACCGGATGCGACGGAGCAGGATATTCTCGCAGCCGCCACCGCGACCTACGTCGATCGGTTCGTGCACTCGCTGCCCGACGGGTATGACACCGTGCTCGACGATCAGGGCAACAACGTGAGTGCCGGTGAAATGCAGCTGCTCACCATCGCGCGGGCGTTCCTGGCGAAGCCGAGCGTGCTCATCCTCGACGAGGCGACCAGCTCGGTGGACACCCGCACCGAGGTGCTGGTGCAGAAGGCGATGGGCGCTCTGCGGGCCGAGCGCACGAGCTTCGTCATCGCGCATCGGCTCTCGACTATTCGGGACGCCGACCTGATTCTGGTGATGGAATCGGGGCGCATCGTGGAGCAGGGCAACCACGTGCAGCTGCTCGCCGCCAACGGTGCCTACCAGGCGCTGTACGCCGCACAGTTCGCCGCGCCCGTCGCCGACGAGGTCTAGCCCCGGCTCCTCCCCAACCCGTCGCCTGCCCGTGTCATCCCCAGATTCGGGCAGGCACCGGCGGCGGTGCGGACCGCGCTGGCACAGTGGCGGCATGCATCCGACCATTGTCAAAGCCCAGAAGGCTCAGGACTTTCTGGCACTCGTTCCCCAGCTGCTCGGTTTCGTTGCCGAGTCCAGCGCCGTTCTGGTGGCGTTTCGTGGCAACCGCACCTGCGGCGCGCTGCGTTTCAACCTGCCCGACGACGACGCACCCCACAAGGTATACAAGCGCATTGCGACGACCCTCGCCGGAATGCTGTGCAAGATCCCCGGAGTCGACGCCGTCGTCCCGGTGATCTACACCGATGATTCCTTCAACGATGCAGTCGGCATTCCGCGCGAACAGTTCGCCGAGATTCTGAATCGGCGACTCGAGCTGAGCGGATTTCTGTTGCGTGATTCCCTGTGCGTTGCAGCGGATGTCTGGGGCAGCTACCTCGACCCGAACTGCCCGGCCGCTGGGCACCCACTCAGCGATATCACGGAGTCACCGATTTTCGAGGCGGTGCCCCCGGAGGCCGCGCCCGACTTGCCGCGCCCGCTGGGCACACTGCAGACCGGCGCTGACCCGATCGGTGTCAACCTGGCGACCAAGGAACGCCTGGCCCGCCTCTACCGGCGGTATCGGCATCTGCTCGCGCGGGGCGAGAACACTCCGCAGCTGTTCGCCGCCCTCAGCGTTGCGCTCGACCCGGTAGCGATTGCCGAGGACGCGCTGACCTGGCCGAACCCACCCACCGAAGAGAACGCCGCAGCGCTGCTCGTGCTCGTGCAGTCCCCGCCGAACCGCGACCAGATCATGGTGCAATTCGCGTTCGGGCGTGAGGAAGGCGTGCGCGCTCACGAAATCAACCGGCGGTACGCGCAGCTCCAGTACGAAACCGGGCGAAGCCTTGACGACCTGGTGGCCGCAGAGATCGACTCGGGCGACCCGACCGCCGAACACACCGGTGACATCATGCTCGGCCTGCAGACGGAACGACCCGACGTAGACCGCATTCGCATCGCGATCACCCTGCTCCGCACCGTCGTCGCCATGGCGCCGCGTTCGGCGAGGCCGGCGCCGCTGTGCATGCTGGCGTGGCTGTCCTGGGCGCTCGGCAGTGGGTCTGTGGCCGGATTCTTCGTTGACCAGGCACTCGCCATCGACTCGCAGTACAGCATGGCCACCCTGCTTAACCTGCTGCTCACGTCTGGGCATCTGCCGGAATGGGCGTTCGCAGTGCCGCGCGGTGACGACGACGACGCGGCGGACGAGGGCTACGAAAACGATGAGGACTTCGGCGAAGACGCTGCGCTCAGCGACGATGCCGTGTGGTTCTTCGAAGGCGAGAACGAGGAGTACGACGACGCTGACGATGACGACGCGCGGGCAGCTGACGGATGACGCGGGTGCAGCACGACCTGACCCGGTCTCGCATCCGTTTGAATGCCAGACCGGGCCGCCGGTTGCGAGGCGCACTAGATGTACTTCGGAGCCTCCGACAGCACGCCGTGCAGAATCTCGCCGATCTCGGCGAATTCCGTTGGGCCCACGGTCAGCGGCGGAGCGAGTTGGATAACCGGGTCGCCGCGGTCGTCGGCGCGGCAGTACAGGCCGGCTTCGTAGAGCGCCTTCGACAGGTACCCGCGCAGCAGACGCTCGGACTCTTCGTCGTTGAAGGTTTCCTTGGTGCCTTTGTCCTTGACCAGTTCGATGCCGAAGAAGTAACCGGCACCACGCACGTCACCGACGATCGGCAGGTCGAGCAATTTCTCCAGTTCCTTGCGGAACAGCGGCGAATTCTCGCGAACGTTCTCGTTGAGCTTTTCCTCTTCGAAGATGTCGAGGTTGGCCAGGGCAACCGCCGAGGAGACCGGGTGGCCGCCGAAGGTGTAGCCGTGGTAGAACGTCGTGTCGCCGTGTTTGAACGGTTCGTAGATGCGGTCGCTGACAATGGTCGCGCCGATGGGCGAGTATCCGCTGGTCATGCCCTTGGCACAGGTGATCATGTCGGGCTGGATGTCATAGGTCGTCGAGGCGAACATGTTGCCGATGCGGCCGAATGCTGTGATGACCTCGTCGGCGACCAGGAGCACGTCGTACTTGTCGCAGATTTCTCGCACGCGCTTGAAGTAGCCGGGGGGCGGCGGGAAGCAGCCGCCGGAGTTCTGTACCGGCTCCAGGAAGACAGCCGCAACGGTTTCGGGGCCCTCGAACTCAATCATCTCTTCGATGCGGTTCGCGGCCCATTGGCCGAACACCTCGAGGTTGTCGCCGAGGCCGAGGCCAGGGCTCATCTCGTCGGCCCGATAGAAGTTCGTGTTGGGAACGCGAAAACCGCCCGGGGTGACCGGTTCGAACATCTCCTTCATCGCCGGGATGCCGGTGATGGCCAGCGCTCCCTGCGGGGTGCCGTGGTAGGCAACGTTACGGGAGATGACCTTGTGCTTGGTCGGGCGCCCCATCAGCTTCCAGTAGTACTTGGCAAGCTTGAATGCGGTCTCCACGGCTTCACCGCCGCCGGTGGAGTAGAACACGCGGTTGAGGTCACCCGGGGCGTAGCTGGCGAGCCTGTCGGCGAGTTCGATCGCGTTCGGGTGGGCGTAGGACCAGATCGGGAAGAAGGCGAGTTCTTCGGCCTGCTTGGCGGCGACCTCGGCGAGACGCTTGCGGCCGTGGCCGGCGTTGACCGTGAACAGACCGCTCAGGCCGTCGATGTACTTCTTGCCCTTGGAATCCCAGATCTGATGGCCCTGGCCCTTGACGATGATGGGAACTCCAGCGCCGGATTCCATCACCGACTGACGGGAGAAGTGCATCCAGAGGTGATCCTTGGCCTTTTGCTGCAGCTCGGCGTTGTGGGCGTCGCTGTACGCGGTCGGTGAATCGATGGGTGTGGTGAGAGTCATTTTTTTACCGTGTTCCCCAGTTATAGAACTGTTTGTGGAGTTTGAGATAAACGAACGTCTCGGTGGAGAGGACTCCATCGAGATTGCGGATCTTGGAGTTGAGCAGTTCGAGCAGTTCGTCGTCGTCTTCGCAGACGACCTCGGCAAGAATGTCAAAGGTGCCGGCCGTGAGCACGACGTAGTCCACGGCATCGATCTCGGCTAGCTGCTCGGCCAGTATGCGGGTATCGGCCGACGCGCGAATTCCGATCATGGCCTGGCGAAAGAAGCCCAGCTGCATCGGGTCCGTCACGGCGACGACCTGCATGACGCCCGAGTCAGTGAGCTTCTGCACCCGTTGACGCACGGCCGCCTCGCTGAGACCGACGGCTTTGCCGATCTCTGCGTACGACCGACGTCCGTCGGCCTGCAGCTGTTCGATGATCTTTTTCGACACATCGTCGAGCTGGGCCAGCTTGGGCGGGTGACCGCGCCTTTGTCCATTCATGCATCGATTGTGTCAGTCAAAATGCACTTCGGCAAGCGAATCCGTCGCACATTATGCAAATCACTGCGGATTTCATTTGTGAATCTGGGTGCATCTCACATTGAAATAGGTACACTGGGCCGCATGAGTGCCCCCGAACTACGTAACTTTATCAACGGCCGGTACGTCGACTCCACCGCGACGGATCGGTTCGACCTCATCGACCCTGCCACCGAAGCGATCTACGGAAGCAGCCCGGTGTCGACCGCGGCAGATGTTGATACGGCCTACCGGGCCGCGGCATCCGCTTTTGAAATCTGGGGCGAGAGCACCCCGGCCGTGCGGCAGCTCGCGCTGTTTCGCATAGCGGACGCGATTGAGGCGCGTGCCGAGGAATTCGCCGATGCCGAGTCGCTCGATACCGGCAAGCCGCGCTCGACCCTGGTAGACGACGAGATTTTGCTTTCGGTCGACCAGATCCGCTTCTTCGCCGGCGCCGCGCGCAACCTCGAAGGGCGTGCGGCCGGCGAGTATATGACGGACCACACCTCGTTCATCCGGCGTGAGCCGATCGGTGTCGTCGGCCAGGTCACTCCGTGGAATTACCCGTTGAACATGGCGGTCTGGAAGTTCGCGCCCGCGCTCGCCGCCGGTAATACAACCGTGCTCAAGCCCTCGGACACCACCCCGAGTGCGACGTTGCTGCTCGCCGAGGTCGCGGCGGAATTTTTGCCGGCCGGCGTGCTCAACGTGATCACCGGGGACCGCACCACCGGTGCCGCGATGGTCGATCACAAGACCCCGCAACTTGTCTCGATCACCGGTTCGGTACGAGCCGGAATGGCCGTTGCCGAGGCTGCGTCACACGACCTCAAGCGGGTGCACCTGGAATTGGGCGGCAAGGCACCGGTGATCGTGTTCGACGACGCCGATATCGAGCTCGCCGTTGCCGGGATCGTCGCCGCCGGCTTCTTCAACGCCGGCCAGGACTGCACCGCGGCTACCCGGTTGCTCGTGCAGGGCGGCATCCACGACGAATTCGTCGCAGCGCTCGCCGCCTATGCCAGGGACAACGCTCGCACCGGAGCCCCGAGCGAGCAGGGAATCCTGTTCGGACCGGTCAACAATGTCAACCAGCTCGCCCAGGTGTCCGGCTTCGTCGACCGGCTGCCCGACCACGCCGTGCTCGAACTTGGCGGACACCGGGTCGGCAGCACCGGGTATTTTCATGAAGCGACCATTGTCAGTGGCCTCAAGCAGACGGATGAGGCGGTGCAGCAGGAGATCTTCGGCCCGATGATGACCGTGCAGCGCTTCACCGATGAGTCCGAGGCGTTGCGTTGGGCGAACGACGTGCAGTACGGTCTGGCCTCGTCGGTGTGGACGCGCGATCACGGTCGTGCGATGCGTTTCGCCAAGCATCTGGACTTCGGTTGCGTCTGGATCAACACTCACATCCCCATCGTCGCCGAGATGCCACACGGCGGTTTCAAACACTCCGGCTATGGCAAGGATCTCTCGATGTACGGGTTCGAGGATTACACCCGGATCAAGCACGTGATGAGCTACATCGGACACTAGGCGGTGCGGTGGCGCCAAGCGGTGACGTTATTATGGTCCAAGTCCTTCGGCGAACGTTGGAACCACACTCGGAAGGCACCACCCGTGACCCAGATTGGTCAAGGTTCGACCGAATTTCGTGTCGAACTGCCCAGCGTTGCAACGACGTTAACGCTGGCGTGGGCAGTCCTGACCGATGTCGGTCATCGCCGTGAGGTGAACGAAGACAGCCTGCTCGCCCTACCGCCGCTGTTCGCCGTCGCTGACGGCATGGGCGGTCACTCGGCCGGTGACGTCGCCAGCGCTGCCGTGGTGACCCGACTCGCCGAACTTTCCGGAACCCTCGTGGCCGAGGCCGGTTCGATCGACCGGGCGCTCGCGCTCGCGGTCGAGGATATGGCGCAGGGGGTCGGCGTCACCGACCAAGGCACCGGAACCACGGTGACCGGTGTCGCCTTGGCCCTGGTCTCGGATGCGGTCAGCTGGATCGTCTACAACATCGGTGACTCTCGGGTGTACCAGCTGACTGACGGTGTGCTCGAGCAGGTCACGAATGACCACTCGGTCGTGCAGGAACTCGTCGACGCTGGGCGCATCACCCGGGAAGAGGCCGACGTTCACCCGCACGGCAACATCATCACGCGCGCCGTCGGCTTTCACGAACCACCGATTCCCGACTACCGCATCCTGCCGATTCAGGCCGGCATGCGCATTCTGGTCTGCTCCGACGGGCTCACTAAGGAGCTCACGTCCTACGGCATCCGGCATTTCCTGCTCGAGAAGAAGCTGGCAGCGGATGCCATCGCCGCGATGGTTGAGGCGGCCCTCGACAATGGCGGTCGCGACAATGTCACCGCAATCGTGGTCGATGTGCTCGCGGTCGAGCCCTACGAGGTGCCAGAGACCTGATCGTAGCTATTAGGCATGACCTACTACCTGTCGTAAGGTAGTAGCTATGGCCCACCCACCGAGCACACCGGCCGTGCCACAAGACGCGCAGTCCCTGCGTGGGGTGCTGCCCATGCTCATTCTGAGCCAGCTGCAGTCTGCCGAGTCGTACGGTTACGAACTCGTTGTTCGGCTGCAGAACATCGGCCTTCGAGACCTCGCGACCGGCACGGTCTACCCGGTGCTGTCGCGCCTGGAACAGGACGGCTCGCTCACCAGCCGCCTGGTGGCATCCACTGCGGGCCCGGCGCGCAAGTATTACTCGCTGAGTGCGGCGGGGGAGGCGGCCCTCGTGCTCGCCACGGCGCGCTGGCACTCCCTGACGGCGATCGTGCAGACGGGCCTCGGCGTCACCCCCACAGAAGCTTTAGCCGGAGAGGATCAGAAATGAACACGCAAACCATCGAGGCCAGATCTTCCTTCGGAGTCTGGCGTCGCCGCGAGTCCTATTTGTTCCGGCTCGACCTCTGGCTGGAAGAGTCCCTGTCGTCGCGCGAGCGCCGATCGATCCTGCGCGAGATTCGCGACAACATCACGGTGGATGCGGCAGCCCGCGGCATCGCCGCCGCCCTCGACTCGCTCGGCTCACCCCGCACCCTGGCCCGAAGTTTCGCCGAAACCGGCCGCGACAGCCGGCCCTCTTGGAATCGGGCGATCTATTGGTTCACCGGCCTGCTGCTGCTCTGGTGGACCCTGGCCTTCACCTACACGGCCGGTATGCTCTCGGCCCTACTGGACAGCGGAGCCGAGTCGGCCGAGTCGTACTTTCTCGGGCTGCCGGTATCGGCGTTCAACCGGAAGTCCGGAATTGGGATCGGCTGGGAAGCCTCCTCTGTCGTCGCCTACATTCCGCTGATGGTCATGGTCGCTGCGGCCATCATCGCCGGGCGGCTCTGGCGCGTGCGGGTCGGCCGCCGATAGTCGCAAAGCATCAGTCGCGTATTATGGAACGAGTGAATGAGACCCTGCCCAAGTGCCCTGAATGCTCCAGCGACCTGACCTACGAAATGGGTGCCCTGCTGGTGTGCCCGCTCTGCGCCCACGAGTGGTCGAACGAGCCGGTCGAGGAAGAGCAGGAAGCCCAGGTCAAAGACGCGTTCGGAACCGTGCTGACCGACGGTGACACCGTGTCGATCATCAAAGACCTCAAGGTCAAGGGCCAGACGTTGTCGATCAAGGTCGGAACTAAGGTGCGCAACATTCGCCTCGTTGACCCGGTCGACGGTCACGACATCGACTGCAAGGTCGATGGTTTCGGATTCATGCAGCTCAAGTCCAGCGTGGTCAAGAAGGTCTAGGCCGAGTGATCGTGACGTGTCAGATTTGCGGGGCCTGGTTGCCAGTCGGGGCCATGTTCTGCGGCGAATGCGGCAGTTCCCGCACAGCCACCGTGGAATCGCGCAAGCGCCCGGACCCTCGCCCGAACGACACGACGATCATTGCGCGCCTGCCGCGCGCGCCCGTCGTCATCTCCGTATCGATTCCCGCTGAGGTGCCGGCTCCGGTGCGGGCCGTGGCTGTCGTGAGCGCTGCACCGCCTGCATCACGGGCCGCGCTCCCCGCCGCAGTGATGCCGACCCGGGCGACCTTCGTGTTGACCTTCAGCACCGGCCAGCGGGTATCCGTGCAGGGCTCCGGCCTGATCGGCCGTAAACCCCTGGCCCAACCCGATGAGATTTTCGACGAACTCATACGGGTAGCGGATGCCGACCGCTCGGTCTCCAAGACTCACCTCGAGTTCGGCCAGCACGACGGCGAGTTCTGGGTCAGCGACCGCGTCTCGGGCAACGGCACGGTGATTCGCCGCCCCGGTGAAACGGCCGAGGCGCTCGAACCGGGGCGACGGTACGTTCTTCCGAGCGGCACCCGGGTGGAGATCGCCGACCAGTCCTTCAGCATCAGCTGAGCCGCCTCCTCCACAGCTACGCACCACCTGCGATCGTGCACCGATAGCCCCGTCGAGGATCGTCCTAGGTCAGCATTCTGGTCTGCTGGTTGCGTGTCCACCGTCGATGAAACCCTCGCGCTGCCACCCGCGCCAGCTAGTCTGCCTCCGGCGGGATTCCCCCTGCTCGCCAGCGTGGCGCCCCTGGTTGCTGCCGGGCTGATCTGGATGATCACCGGCTCGGCTTTCGCGCTGATCTTCGCCGTTCTCAGCCCGATCATCGCGGTGGCCAGCATGTTCGATTCCAAGCGCTCAGGTGGCAAACGCCGCCGGACTGAATCGGCCGCTCACGCCGAAGCCCTGGCGCTGCTGCGTACGGTCATCACCGACCGCCAGTCCCGCTGGCGCGACGAGGCCTGGCAGCACACCCCATCAGCCCGAAATATTGTGCGAGGGTGTGCTGCTGCCGCGCGCTGGCGGCAAACGGATGCCACGCTCGTCGCGCTGGGCGTCGGCCCGGCCCCGAGTGGTATCCGACTGGGCGGTGCGAGCGCCCCAAACGAGCACCGGGAACTTCGGGAGTGGGCCTCGACCGTCACCGGCGCTCCGGTCGTCGTCGACCTGACGCCCGGACTCGGTATCGTCGGACCGATGCCGCTCGCAGCGGGCGTTGCCCGCGCCGTGCTCGTGCAACTGTGTTTCGCTCTGCCGCCGACCGACCTTGGCGTCACAATCGCCACCGACGCTCAGGCCACCGACTGGGACTGGGCGGCGCAGCTGCCGCAGGCCGGAGTAACGCCGCGACGGCTCACGCTACTGCTGCGAACGGTCACCTCCGTGCATCCGCTGGGAGGCGAACCCGATCGCGGGCGGCTGCTCCTGGCCGTGGCAACGCGGCTCGAGGACCTGCCCCCAGGCTGCGGAACGGTCGTGCGCATCGCTGGGCCGACCAGGGCGCAGATCATCCGTGCGCCCAATCGAGCGCCGCCCCTCGACTTTTGCCCGGAGCTGCTCGCCCAAGCTGAGGCGATCGACTTCGCGGTGGCCCTCACCGAGCAGGCCCGTGCCGCCGGGATGGCAAGGGAATCCGGGGCGCTCCCGACCACGCTCACCCTGGCGGAACTGCTCGAAGACGGCACCGATGCCCCGGCAATCACCGGTGGGACAGCTCCGCCGAGCCTCGACTGCCCGATCGGTGTCGGCCGAGACGGGCCGGTGCACGTTGACCTGGTGCGATCCGGGCCGCACGCCGTGGTCGGCGGAACTACCGGCAGCGGCAAGAGCGAGCTCCTGACCACCTGGGTGGCAGCTCTGGCCGCGACCTATTCGCCGGGCCAGGTGAACTTTCTGCTGGTCGATTTCAAGGGCGGCGCGGCTTTTCAACCGCTGGCTCGGCTGCCGCACTGCGTTGGCCTCATCACCGACCTCGACGCGGCCACGGCTACCCGAGCCCTGGCCAGCCTGGGAGCAGAACTTCGCTACCGGGAGCGCACCCTCAGTTCGGCCGGGGCGCGGGACGTGACCGACGTGCGCCTGACGCATCCGCTGCCCCGACTGGTCATTGTCGTCGATGAATTCGCCACCATGCTCGGGCTGTTTCCCGAGCTGCACGCCCTCTTCGTCGACATTGCCGCGCGTGGACGGTCGCTCGGTGTGCACCTCATCCTCTGTACCCAACGACCGGCCGGGGTGGTGCGAGACGCCCTGCTGGCCAACTGCAGCCTGCGCCTGTCCTTGCGGGTGAACAACCGTGCCGACAGCCAGGCGGTGATCGGCACGGATGCTGCGGCCGAATTGGCACCGAATCAGCCCGGACGGTGCCTGATCGCCACCGAAACCGGAGAACCGGTGCTCTGCCAGGTCGCGACGACCCGGGAACTCGACATCGCTGGCATCGCTGCCGCGGCACTGTCGACACCGTCGGCAGCGGGCGGATTCGTCCCGCGGCGGCCCTGGCTCGATGCGCTCCCGCCGGTGGTCACGGCGGCCGACCTGGCGAGCGCGGAGGCCGCCGCATCCGGTTTTCCGCTGGGCTTGCTCGACGAACCCGAGCGCCAGCGGTACCGTGTGTTCTCCTACGATCCCGAGATTGACGGGCATCTGCTCGTTATCGGCGGAGCCGGTTCGGGCAAATCCGCCCTGCTGCACACACTGGCTGAGGCAGTCGCCGGCGCGGCCGAATCTCACACCGGGATCTACCTCGTCACCGCCGACGTCGAATCGGCCTGGGATGCCCTTGCGAGACTCAGCACCAGCGTGGAAACCGGGCAGCAGACCGCGGCCTCACCCCGGTTGGTACTGTTCGATGATTTTGATTCCGTCTGCGCCCGCTGGCAGCCCGAGCACCGGCTGGCCGCCGTCGACCTGCTCGTCGGCCTGCTGCGGGACGGCCCGGCAGCGGGGGTACACGTCGTTGTCGCCGTGCAACGGCACACCAGCGTGGTTCCCGGGCTGGCTGCGCTCTGCCAGAGCTCCCTGCTGCTGAAACTGCCGAGCGTGCAGGAACACCTCGCGGCCGGTGGGCAATCGGCTAGCTACACCGCCGCGCTACCTCCGGGCGGGGGAGTGTGGCGCGGCCTGCGCGTGCAACTGCTGGCTCCCGTTTGGGCCCTGGCCGTTCCTGCCGCCACGACGCTTGATACGGAATCCGATGCCCTGCCCAATTCGCTTCCCACTGGTGGCCCGCTCCTGATCGTGTCATCGTCGCCGACGAGCGCAGCCACCCGCCTGCGCACCGTCCTCGGTGTGCCGGTTCTGGAACTGGAGGGAACGAGCGGGCCGGCGGCATCCGCTCTGCTGGTTTCCGGTGAGGCAGGCCAGACGGATGCTGCGGGTCAGCTGATCGTTGTCGGTGACGCCGAAACCTGGCAGACGCACTGGACGTTGCTGGCCCGGCTGCGGGGCCCAACGGCCAACAACACTGCGGCCAGCCTGGTCTTCGACCGGTGCAGCCTGTCGGATTTTCGGCTGATCAGCCACCGCCGGGAGTTGCCGCCGCCCTTGGCACCCGGGCGCGGGCGGGTCTGGGTATTGCACCCGAACGGCGAGGTGACCAGGGCGATCCTCCCCGACTAGACCAACACCTCGGCGACAGGCTGGTGCGGCAACCCGTGAGCGAGCGCCACGGGAGCGCTGGTCAGGTGCCCGGCGAAAGTATTGAGCCCCTGGGCCAGGGCGGAATCCGCGCGCAACGCATTGACCCAGCCGAGCGTGGCGAGTGCGCGCACATAGGGCAGGGTCGCATTTGTCAGAGCATAGGTCGAGGTGTGCGGCACCGCGCCGGGCATGTTCGCGACGCAGTAGAACAACGACCGGTGCACGGTGAAGGTGGGGTCGGCGTGCGTGGTGGGATGACTGTCGGCAAAGCAACCGCCCTGGTCCACGGCGATATCCACGAGCACGCTGCCCGGTTTCATGCGCGACACGAGCTCGTTACTGACCAGTTTCGGGGCCTTGGCTCCCGGAATGAGAACCGAACCGATGACCATGTCAGCTCCGACGACGGCCTTGTCGATCTCAAAGCTGTTCGAAGCAATGGTTTTGACCCGCCCAAAATGCAGGGCATCGATCTCGCGCAGCCGGAACAGGTTGGTATCGAGCACGGTCACCTCAGCGCCGAGCCCGAGCGACACCTGCATCGCGGCCGTGCCGGCCACCCCGCCGCCGAGCACAGCGATCTTTGCCGGGTGAGTGCCAGGGACGCCGGGCACCAGCAGGCCGGGGCCGCCATTCGGCTTGAGCATGGCATTGGCCCCCACGATCGGCGCGAGGCGGCCGGCGACCTCACTCATCGGCGCCAACAACGGCAGAGCTCGCGAGGGCAACTGCACGGTCTCGTAGGCGATCGCGGTGACTCCGCTGCCGAGCAGGGCCCGGGTCAGCTCGGGTTCTGCGGCGAGATGCAGGTAAGTAAACAGCACCAGGTCGGCGCGAAAGTAGCCGTACTCGCTGTCGACTGGCTCTTTGACCTTGAGCAGCAGGTCGGCGGCCGCCCAGATGCTCGCTGCGTCCGGCAGAATCGTCGCGCCGGCCGCGACATACTGCTCATCGCTGATGGAGGAACCGACGCCGGCGCCGGACTGCACGAGCACGTCGTGACCGTGCAGCACGAGGTCGTACACCCCCGCCGGGGTGATCGCGACCCGAAACTCATTGTTCTTGATCTCGGTGGGAATGGCGATCCTCATGGTGTTCCTCTCTCGAAGCGCGCTCCTCGGCCGAGGTCCAGCGGCTCATCGCCACCACCCTAGTCGTGGCGCACCGACGATTTCGAGGGCGAATGTTGCGAGTTTGTGCTGATTTCGTGACAAATCGGTTGCAAGATCAATGTTTTGAACTCTTTTAGGTGTTTCCACCACCGATATGTGCAATTATCGACCAACTCGCAACGCAGCGAGTCTGACCGTGTGCGTGCCCAGAATGCTAGGAGAACCATGATGAAGTCCAAGCCGCTGCCCGCCGATCCCATGATTCGCCAGCTCATTCGCCAGGCGCAGAAGGCGCAGCTGGGTCGCCGAACTCTCCTCGCCGGTGCCGGTGCCGGTGCAACAGCTCTCGCGCTCGCCGCGTGCTCCACCGGAGCTGCGGCCAAGCCCACCGCTGCGGCCGACACGTCGGCTACTGACATGACCATCCGCTGGGACAACTGGGCGCTGTACATCGACGTCGACGATGCCGGCAATTACCCGACCCTCGACGCGTTCAAAGCGCAAACCGGCATCTCGGTCAAGTACACCGAAGCCGTCGACGACAACAACTCGTACTACGGCAAGGTCAAAGACCAGCTCGCCCTCGGCCAGGACATCGGAGCCGATGTCGCCTGCCTGACCGACTGGATGGTCAGCCGCATGATCCGTTTTGGCTACACCCAGGAACTCGACCACGCCAATATCCCCAACCTCTCCAATCTCCTGCCGTCACTGCAGAACGTCGACTTCGACCCGGGCCGGGCTATGAGCATCCCCTGGCAGGGCGGCTTCGCTGGCCTGGCCTGGAACAAGGAAAAGTACCCGCAGGGCCTCAAATCGGTTGAAGACCTCTGGGTCCCCGAGCTGAAGGGTCGCGTCGGCGTACTCTCCGAAATGCGCGACACCATGGGCTTGATCATGCTCGATCACGGCGTCGACATCTCCGGAAAATGGGGCGAAAATGAATACACCGCCGCCATCGACGAATTCAAGAAGCAGGTCTCCGACGGCCAGATCCGCAACATCAAGGGCAACTCCTACAAGGAAGACCTCGCCAACGAAGACACCCTGGCCGCGATCGTCTGGTCCGGTGATATCGTGCAGCTCAATGCCGAAAATGGCGACAAGTGGGGCTTCATCGTTCCCGAAAAGGGCGGAACGCTCTGGAACGATAACTTCGTCGTGCCGATCGGTTCGCCGGGCAAGAAGAACGTCGAAGAACTCATCAACTACTACTACGACCCGGCCGTCGCCGCCGAGGTCGCCGCCTACGTCAACTACATCACCCCCGTCGCCGGTGCCAAAGAAGCCATGATGGCCATCGACCCGACGCTGGCCGAAGATCCGTTGATCTTTCCCGACGACGCGACCCTCGCCAACGCCTACGTGTTCCGGGGGCTCGACGGCACAGAGGAGCAGACCTTCAACGCTCAGTTCCAAGCGATCCTGCTGGGTGCAGCCTGATGGTCATCGGTGCGTTCGCTGATCGTGGCGCCGACCTGGAGCTGGTCGGCATCGAGAAACGTTTCCCCGGGTTCACCGCTATTGAAAATCTCAACCTCACTATTCCGGCCGGGTCGTTCTTCGCGCTGCTCGGCCCCTCGGGCTGCGGCAAGACGACCACCCTGCGTCTGGTCGCCGGCCTCGAAGAGCCCACGAGCGGCCGCATCCTGATCGGGGGAACGGATGTGACCAATCAGAAATCCTTCCAGCGCCCGGTCAACACCGTGTTCCAGAGCTACGCCCTGTTTCCGCACATGACCGTGCTCGAGAACGTCGCCTTCGGTCTCCGCCGCCGCAAGATCGGCGATCCGGTGGCCAAAGCGCACGAGGCGCTGCTGCTAGTGGAGCTCGATCACCTGGCCCACCGCAAACCGCAGCAGTTGTCCGGCGGTCAGCAGCAGCGCGTGGCCCTGGCCCGCGCCATCGTCAACCGGCCGGCATTGCTCCTGCTCGACGAACCGCTTGGGGCCCTCGACCTCAAGCTGCGGCGCCAGATGCAGCTCGAGTTGAAGACCATCCAGGAGGAGGTCGGCCTCACTTTTCTGCACGTGACCCACGACCAGGAGGAGGCCATGACCATGGCCGACACCATCGCGGTCATGAACAAGGGGCGCATCGAGCAGATGGGTGAACCGCAGCAGCTCTACGAACTGCCCAAGACCGCCTTCGTGGCGAACTTTCTCGGCCAGTCCAACCTGTTCACCGGCCCCGTCGTGTCCACCACGAGTACCGCCATCGCGGTCGACGTGTCCGGGCAGAAGATCGTGGTGCCGCTTGAGCGCGCGCACCGAATCTCGGGCGAGGTCACGATCGGTGTGCGCCCCGAAAAACTCACCCTGCACGCCGACGAACCGGCCTACGACGCCGGACGCAATACGATGGGCCCGGGCAAGGTCATCGATGTGTCGTTCAGCGGCGTCAGCACGCAGTACCTTGTCGCCGTTCCCGGCGTCGGAACACTCGTCGTGTTCGCCCAGAACGTGGCTTTCGGCCCGGCCGCGCACGTCGGTGCCGAAGTGTGGCTCAGCTGGAACGTCGACCACGGCTTCGGACTCGACGATGATCCAGCCGATGCTCCGCGGTTCGAGGCGGATCTCGACACCAAGACCATCGCGCAGCAGCGTCGGTCGTTGCTCGTCACGGAGCTTGAGGAGGCCTAAGGATGGCCTTCGCCGCATTCTCGACCGCGACTGCGCCGTCGACCGACCCCGTCGCCCGGCGTCGCAGCCCGGTGGCGCTGTTTCTGCTGTTGCCGGGCATCCTCTATCTGGTGCTGTTTTTTCTGACCCCTTTGGTCTCGCTGCTGCTGACGTCGTTTCAGACGCCCCGGGAGTTCGGTGACATCGGCCAGTACGACTATGCCTTCCGCTGGCAGAACTACACCGAGGTCATCACGACCTACTGGCCTCACATCGTGCGATCGTTCAGCTACGCACTGGCCGCGACGTTCTTCGCGCTCGTGATCAGCTACCCGCTGGCCTACTTTATCGGCGTGAAAGCCCGCAAATGGCCGCTACTGCAGAGCCTCATGCTCGTACTCGTGATCGCACCGTTTTTCATCAGCTTTCTGCTGCGCACCCTGGCCTGGAAGCAGCTGTTCTCCGACGAGTCTTTCGTGGTGCAGTCGCTCAAAGCGCTCTCGCTGCTGGGACCGGAAGCACACGTGACCGGCACCGCGTTTTCGGTGATCTTCGGCCTGACCTACAATTTCATTCCGTTCATGACCCTGCCGTTGTACACGACGCTGGAGCGGCTCGACGTGCGTTACCTCGAGGCCGGCAACGACCTCTATGCGAGCCCATTCCAGGTGTTCCGCAAGATCACCATTCCGCTGTCGATGCCCGGCATCGTGGCGGGCACCCTGCTCACTTTCATCCCTGCGGCCGGTGACTATATCAACGCCAGTCGGGACTTTCTCGGTGGTACCGGCACCCAGATGATGGGAAACGTGATCGAGGCGAACTTCCTCGTGCTGCAGAATTACCCCTCGGCGGCGGCCCTGTCCATCATTCTGATGACCGTCATCCTGGTGATCGTCAGTATCTACGTCAAGCGATCCGGAACGGAGGAACTGCTGTGAAACTCTCCCTCGGCAAATGGCTGCTGCCCGCCTACAGCGGGTTGGCGCTGCTGTTCCTGATGATTCCTATCGG
This sequence comes from Cryobacterium sp. N19, assembly GCF_002929595.1. NCBI lineage: Bacteria > Bacillati > Actinomycetota > Actinomycetes > Micrococcales > Microbacteriaceae > Cryobacterium > Cryobacterium sp. N19. The sequence continues at coordinate 151,008 of NZ_PJJR01000048.1, forward strand.
CTACACCTTCGTTTACTCCTTCAACGACTCCCTCAAATCCAACATCACCTGGCGCGGATTCACCTTCGACAAGTGGCTCAATGTCTGCAACGTACAAAATGGTGCTGTCTGTCAAGCCTTCGGCAACAGCCTGTTCATCGGCGCCGTGGCCACGGTCGTCGCGACCACCCTCGGCACCATGATCGCGATCGCCATCGTGCGCTACCGGTTCAAGTTTCGGTCACAGACCAGCCTGCTGCTGTTTTTGCCGATGGCCACCCCGGAGGTCGTGCTCGGCGCCGGCCTGGCGGCGCAGTTTCTGTCGCTCGGTGTGCCGAAGGACATGCTGACGATCATTCTGGCGCACACCATGTTCTGCATCAGCTTCGTCGTAGTCACGGTGAAGGCCCGGGTGGCCAGCCTCGACCCGGCTCTGGAAGAAGCCGGCCGCGACCTGTACGGCTCCGCCTGGCAGGTATTCGCGCGCATCACCTTTCCGCTGCTGCTGCCCGGCATTCTCGCGGCCGCTCTGTTGTCGTTCGCGTTGTCCTTTGACGACTTCATCATCACGAACTTCAACTCCGGGGCGGTGACGACGTTCCCCAAGTACATCTACATTTCGGCGGCACGCGGAATTCCGGCGGAGGCCAACGTGCTCGCGTCGGCCGTGTTCATTCTCGCGCTTGTCGTGGTCGTGACAGTGCAGGTGTCCGGGGCGGCGAAGGCGCGGCGGCTGGCCAAGCTGAGCTAAATGTAGCTGGCGCGAATCTCTCCGACCGGACGGCCGCCGCCGGTAACCGTGAGGCCGAGCTCGGGCAGCAACTGCGCGACGTCAGCTCGCTGGATCGCCCCAGCGTCCGCCAGCAGGCTGACTGCAACCGCAGCGGCGGCCCGCAGGTTGCCGTCGAGTATCTTCAATGCCACGGTGGTACCGTTTTCGGCGGCTGCGACCATGATTCCCTCCGCGCCGCCCTTCATGAACAGGCCGAGCCGGTCGATCACGATGCTGTCGGAGTGGCCGGGACCGGCCACCACCCAGCCATTGGCGCGCACCGCTTCGGCCAGAAAACCGGCCTCGCGGTAGATCGCGAACGGGGAGTTGGACTTGCTGGTGGCAATGCGCGCGATCCCGCGCGCCAGGCCCCCGAGGGAGATCGCGTGGACCGGGGCGCCGCAGCCGTCGATACCGGAGGCGACCGGTCGTTCGCCGGTGAAGCGTTCGAGCACGTCGAGGATGCGCTTTTGCAGCGGATGCGCCGGGTCCAGATAGCCGTCCAGCGCCCAGCCGTTCTGCTGGCAGGCCACGAGCATGGCCGCATGCTTGCCCGAGCACTCCATGTAGACCGGTGCCTTGGTGGCACCGAGGCGCACGAGAGCGTCTCGGGCGGCGGAGTCGATCGGCCAGGCAGCAGGGCACGCGAGCGCCGTTTCCGGAACTCCGGCCCGGGAGAGCAGGCCGCGAACGAGTTCGATGTGGGCGGCGGTGCCGCTGTGACTCGCGGTAGCGATGGCGGCATCCGCTCCCCGCAGGGTGGCGCCGCTGGCCATGACCGCGACGGCCTGGAACGGTTTCATCGCCGAGCGCGGAAAGACCGCGCTGGTGACGTCGCCGAGCGCCCGCAACACCTCGCCGTTGGTGCCGAGCACGATCGCCGAACCGGCGTGGCGGGATTCGACGAAGCCGCTGCGCTCCACGACGGCGAGCTCGACGGAATCGTCGACCGTAAAGGTTTCAGACACAGTGGCTACAGCGCGGCCATGGCGTCGTCGATCACCGAGAGGGCGTCGACGATCAGGGCATCAGACAGCGCGAGACTCGGCAGAAAACGCAGCACGTTGCCGTAGGTGCCGGCGGTGAGCAGCAGCACGCCGTGCTGGCCGGCGTAGGTCGAAATCGCGCTCACCGCGGCGGCGTTGGGCGCCTTCGTCGTGTCGCCGGTACCGGGCTGCACCAGCTCGATCGCCATCATGGCACCGTGCCCGCGAATCTCGCCGATGATGTCGTACTTGTTCTTGAGCGCGGTCAGGCCCGCCGTGAGCGACCGCTCGATGCGCTGTGCTTCGCCGAGCAGGTTGTTCGCGTCGATGGCCTCGAACACAGCGATCGCAGCGGCACAGGAGACCGGGTTGCCACCAAAGGTGCCGCCGAGGCCGCCGGGCTGGGAAGCATCCATGATTTCAGCGCGGCCGGTGACGGCGGCGAGCGGGAAGCCCCCGGCGATGCCCTTGGCACTGAGCACGAGGTCGGGGATCCAGCCGAAGTGCTCACTCGCGTAGTACTTACCCGAGCGCGCCATGCCGCTCTGGATCTCATCGGCGATCATGACGACACCGTTCTTGGTGCACCATTCCTGCAGGGCGGGCAGGTATCCATCCGCTGGCACCATGAAACCGCCCTCACCCTGGATGGGTTCGACGACCAGACAGGCCAGATCGGATGCCCCGATCACCTTGTCGAGGTAGGCGATGGTGCGGGCGGCCGCCTCGGAACCGGTCAGGCCGTCGTGATAGGGGTAGGAACTCGGGGCGTGGTAGACATCGCTCGCGAGGGGACCGTAGCCGGTGGCGTAGGGCATGGCCTTGTAGTTCATGGCCATGGTCAGCACGGTGCGGCCATGGTAGGCGTGGTCGAGTACCGCGACGGCGCGGCGACCGGTGTACTTGCGGGCGATCTTCACGCCGTTTTCGACGGCTTCGGCGCCGGAGTTGATGAGCACGCTCTTCTTCGGGAAATTACCCGGGGTGTGCTCGGCGAGCAGCTCGGCGACGCGCACGTACTCTTCATAGGGGGTGACGGTGAACAGGGTGTGGATGAAGTCCTGGGACTGTTCGATGGCCGCGGCAACGACGCTGGTCTCGGCGTGGCCGATCGTGGTGACGCCGATTCCGGCACCGAGGTCGATGAACTGGTTGCCGTCAACATCAACGAGGATCGCCCCGTTGGCCTTGGCAATGTAAACGGGGAGCATGGAGCTGACGCCGTCGGAGACGACCGCTCGACGCCGCTCCTGCAACGCTGCAGAGATCGGACCGGGAATGGCCGTGACGATCTTTCGTTCTTGCGCGACGGAGTACGTGGTCGCGGCGGCAGTGGTAGCAGAGTTTGTGAGGGTGTCAGTCATGATGCTTCCACTTTACCGATCTCATTCCCCACGAGGCTGGTTGTGCTGTCAGAATTACTGAAGGAGATAGCGATTTCGAGGGGGAATCATGCTCGGCGAGCACAATTACGCGGTACGGGTCGACTGGACCGGCAATGAGGGCAGTGGTACGAGCAGCTATCGGGCCTACGGCCGACAGCACACGATCACGCCGGTGGGCAAGGGAGCCGAGGTCAAGGCCGTCATCAAGGGATCGAGCGACCCGACTTTTCACGGAAATGCCGAACGCTGGAACCCGGAAGAGCTGCTGCTCGCCGCGCTCAGCCAGTGCCACATGCTCTCCTACCTGCACGTGGCCGTGCGGCACGGGGTGACGGTCACCGCCTATACCGACTCCGCGGTCGGAGTGATGCGCCAGCGGCCGGGCGGCGGCGGAAGTTTCGCATCCGCTACCCTGCGCCCGCGCGTGACGATAAGTGACCCCACCCAGGTCGATTTTGCGCAGTCGCTGCACGCCGAGGCGGCGCGGGAGTGCTTCATCGGGGCCTCGATGAACTTTCCGGTCGTGCACGAGCCGGTCACCACGGTCTAGCAGCGTCCCGGAAGGACAGAAATTGCGCATGGCGCGGTAGTGCGGTTTGCGTAGTAGTGTGGGATCCGTTGAAGGTGTGAGCGAACGCTCGAGCCGATGAAGGGGATGCCGATGGATACCACCCAGTTACTCAAGGGGGTGCTTGACATGGCCGTTCTGGCCGTCATCGTTGACGACGACGGCTACGGCTATGACATCGTGCGCCGATTGCGCGCCGCCGGACTCGACGAGGTCGGCGACGCTTCGGTCTACGGCACCCTGCGGCGGCTGTACAGCGCGGGGGCGTTGTCGAGCTACGTGGTGCCGTCGGACGGCGGGCCGCACCGCAAGTACTACGGAATGAACCCGCACGGCCGGGCCATGCTCGCCGAACAGTGCGCGAACTGGACCCACTTTGCCGACACTCTCACCCAGCTGCTCGAGAATCCGCAGCGCTCCGCTCTCCTACCCACGATCGGCGACAACTCATGAGCGAAACAGCTACGACTCCGCAGTCCATTCGCGACTTTGCCCTGGCCGTGCGAGCGGCCCTGAACGATCTTCCCGCTGATGACGTCGACGACCTCACCGACGGCCTCGAAGCCGACCTCACCGAGCAGGCCGCCGACGTGGATGCCGGCGATGCCGCGGCGCCCGAGGTTGACCTCGGCGATCCGGTCGCCTACGCCGGCGAGTTGCGTGGCGCGGCCGGGCTTCCCGTGCGGGGAGCGACGCCCGAAGCCCGCGTGCCGCGGCTGCGCCGGCTGCGCACCCGGGTCGGTGCCGCGCGAGCTGGCGCGGCCCGGCGCATTCGTTCGAGTGCGGCCGGTGCGGCGGTGCTCGACTTTGTGCTCGCGTTGCGCCCCGCGTGGTGGGTGCTGCGCGGCTGGGTTGTCTATGCGGTCGCGGAGGTTTTCGCAGGTGGCGGGATCAGCACTGTGCCGACCGATCCACTGAGGTGGGTTGTGCTCACTGCTTTTGTGGTCTTGAGCGTGCAGTGGGGGCGCGGCCGGTGGCTGCCCTGGCGTTGGCTTCCCGGCTTTCGCACGGTGGTGAGCGTGTGCGCGGTTCTGGTGCTGCCGATCGTGCTGATGGTCACGGCCAACCAGGCCGGAACGCAGAACACTGCGTACGTGGACTACAACCCGGCTCCGACGCCCGGACTCATGCAGAGCGGCGAGCAGGTGACCAACGTGTTCGCCTACGATACCGACGGCCAGCCGCTCACCGACGTGCAGCTGTTCGACCAGAGCGGTCGTGCCCTCAACGTGGTCAACGACCCGGTCAATACGAACTACCTGCCCCAGCTTGATGCGGCCGGCGAGCAGGACATGGTGGTGCCGAGCCTGTTGGTGCCCGGCGGCGGCTGGAATGTGTTTCCGCTCCGGCTGGTGGCGTCAGGCGATATCGACTACGCTTACGACTTTCTTGGCCAGGCCTACCAGGCGGATGCCGCACCGTCGCCGTTTCCGTTCGCCCAGGTACGGCCCCTCGTGCCGGTGTCCGAAACGGGGGAGCCGACACCATCGCCGTCACCCACGCTCGTGCCGGTGCCGACAGCATCCGCTTCGCCAACGGCCGGACCATGATGCGCCCGGCCGGCGGTGGGGCGGCGGTCATCAGCCCCTCGGACATCGACCTGCCGCCGACCCAGTCCGTCGACATCACGGACTGGGTGAGGGGCGACTACGCGGGGTAGGCGGCTACCAGCGCAGCGAGGGCCTCCTCGAGCACGGTGGCAGCATCGTCGATGAGCTCGTCAGAGATCACGACACTCGGCATGATGCGCAGCACCGAATCCCAGCTGCCGGCGTCGAGCGCGATGACACCGTTCGTGGTGGCGTGCTTGATCACGGCGGTCAGGGCCTCGGGGTAGGGCTTCTTGGTTCCCGGGTGCACGAGCTCGACGCCGAACATGGCGCCCTTGCCGCGGACTTCGCCGACGATGGAGAACTTCTCGGCCCAGTCGCCGATTCGCGCCCAGAGGGCGGCTTCCACCCGCTTGGCCTCACCGAGCAGATTGTCCCGCTCGATCAGGTTGAACACTGCGAGGGCGGCCGCGGTGGAGACCGGGTTGCCGCCGAAGGTGCCGCCGATGCCGCCGGGCTGCACGGAGTCCATGATGTCGGCGCGGCCGGTGACGGCGGCCAGCGGAAAGCCGCCGGCGATGCCCTTGGCGGTCGTGACCAGGTCGGGAACGACATCGTGGTGCTCGATCGAGTACCAGACGCCGGTTCGGGCGATGCCGGCCTGAATCTCATCGGCCACGAAGACGATGCCGTTCTCAGTGCAAAATTCGCGAATGCGCTTGAAATAGCCGGGTGCAGGAATAACGATGCCGCCGTCGCCCTGGATCGGCTCGACGAAGAACGCCGCGACCTCGGTCGCGCCGATGTGGGTATTGATGTAGTCGATGGTCTTCTCAGCCGCTTCCAGACCACTCAGGCCGTCACGGAACGGGTAGCTCGTCGGCACGCTGTAGATCTCGCCGGGGAACGGGCCCATTCCGGCGCGCTCCGGCCACGGCCGGTAGGTCATCGCCATGGTCAGGTTGGTACGACCGTGAAAAGCGTGGTCGAGGGCCACGATGGCCCGGCGTCCGGTGAACTTGCGGGCGATCTTCACCGCGTTCTCCACCGCTTCCGCGCCGGTATTCACGAGCACCGAGTGCTTCTCGAAATCGCCGGGGGTGATCTGGCTAAGTTTCTCGGCGACCGCCACGTAGTTCTCGTAGGGCGTGACCGTGAAAAGAGTGTGGGTCAGTTTCGCTGCCTGAGCGGATGCTGCCGCCGCGACGTCGGGATGCGCGTGACCGATCGTGGTCACCCCGATACCGCAGCCGAGGTCGATGATCTGGTTGCCATCAACGTCGACCAGGATCGCTCCGGCGCCGTGGTCCATGTAAATGTTGGCGAGCGTTCCGGCGCCGCGGGCAACCGTTTTCTCTCGCCTGGCCTGAAGCTCGACCGACTTGGGGCCGGGGAGAGCCGTCACGAGCTTGCGTTTCTGGGGCACCGAATACGTAGCAGTCATTGCTCCAGCCTATGACCGCCAGCTCGACGGTAAGACCGCGGCTACAGGCGTTCGCGCGGAAAGACCCGGTGGGCGAGGCGATTGAGGGTACCGACTGGTGGCGATTCGTTGTAGGCGTTGGCCAATTCCTGACCGGACAGTCGGTGGATGGCCGCCATGATCTCATCCGTTGCCTGCCGGCGTGCCTTACCGGAGGTGGCCGGGCCGTGATGGCCGAGGTCGAGCGGTTCACCGAAGGTGACAGTGACCTTGCGAATACGCGGCACCTTGGTGCCGACCGGCTGAATCTCCTGGGTGCCGATCAAACCGACCGGAACGACGACCGCGCCCGTGGTGAGGGCGAGCCAGGCGACGCCCGTGCGGCCCTTATAGAGGCGGCCGTCGAGCGAGCGGGTGCCCTCCGGGTAGATCGCGAATGCGCCCTCGGCCTCGAGCACGGCACGGCCGGCGTCGAGAGCGACCTGCGCGGCCTGGCCGGCTCCGCGTTCCACACCGATGGCGCCGATGGCGGTGAAGAATGTTCGTGACACCCAGCCCTGGAATCCGGTCCCGGTGAAGTAGGTCGACTTGGCCAGAAACTGCACGCGGCGGGTCGCGACGAGGGGAATGACGATGCTGTCGATGAAGGAGAGGTGGTTGCTGGCGAGAATGACGCGGCCGGTGGCCGGAATATTCTCGCGCCCGATAATGCTCGGTCGAAAAACGATTCGGGCGACGGGGGCCATGATGCCGTAGCCGAGAAAATAGACGAATCCCGGTCGCTTGACACGCTCCTGATCGTCGGCCTGTTCGGCCGGAACGCCTTGATCAGAACTATCGATCGTGATGGTTTCGGCGTTGTCTTTGGGTTCTGCATCGGCACCAGTCACCCGTCGACACTACGCCACCACTGGCCAGCATCGAACATACGCCGCGCCCGGCACCTAGCATGGAGGTATGCGCAGAGTAATCATTCTCGGGTCCACTGGCTCGATCGGAACCCAGGCGCTCGACGTCATTCGTGCCAATCCGGAGCGGTTTGAGGTGGTCGGCCTCGCGGCCGGAAGCAACCGAGAACTGCTCGATGCGCAGGCCCTGGACTTTCAGGTCGAGCACACCGCCCTGGGAGCGGATGCTGCGGAGCAGCTCGTGCGGGACGTCGACGTCGACGTCGTGCTCAACGGCATCACCGGTTCGGTCGGCTTGGGGCCGACCCTGGCCGCGCTGAAAGCTGGTCGCACCCTGGCTCTGGCCAACAAAGAGTCGCTGATCGTCGGCGGCGAACTCGTGAAGAATCTTGCTGCACCAGGCCAGATCGTTCCGGTCGACTCCGAACACTCCGCCATCGCGCAGGCATTGCGCTCGGGAACCCAGCACGAGGTGCGTCGACTCGTGCTGACGGCATCCGGTGGGCCGTTTCGCGGTTACACCAGGGAACAGCTTGCCGGCGTGACGCCCGCGCAGGCCCTGGCCCACCCGACCTGGAACATGGGCCTGGTGGTCACCACCAACTCGGCCACCCTCGTGAACAAGGGACTCGAGATCATCGAGGCGCACCTTCTGTTCGACGTGGAATATGACCGCATCGACGCCGTCGTGCACCCGCAATCCGTGGTGCACTCTATGGTCGAATTCGTGGACGGATCGACCATCGCCCAGGCCAGCCCGCCCGACATGCGACTGCCGATCTCACTCGGGCTGGACTGGCCGAACCGCGTGGCTGCGGTCGGCGCTCCGATCGACTGGACCTTACCGCAGAGCTGGACCTTCGAGCCCCTCGACGACACGGCTTTTCCCGCGGTCGAACTCGCCAAGAAGGTCGGCCGACTAGGCGGCACCTATCCGGCCGTGTTCAACGCGGCCAACGAGCAGGCCGTCGCCGCTTTTCACTCCGGGCGCATCGGCTTTTTGAACATCGTCGACACGGTGCTGCGCGTGGTCGAGAGCCACGAGTACGATTCCGAGCTCACCCTCGAGTCACTCGCCGAGGCTGAACGTTGGGCGCGTGCCGCCGCCGATCAGCTCATCGCGGCAGGCTGACGGCCTAATTACACTCGCCCGCTTTGACCCGGTCCTTGTCGTCCAGGCACTCTTCGCGTGCGTCCTTGGCATCCTCGGCGGCCTTTTTCTCCGCGTCGCGCGCGTCTTCGGCGGCGTCCTTGGCATTCTGTTCCTCGGCGAGGGCCGCCGCTTCGGCTGCGGCTTCAGCAGCGATAGCAGCAGCTTCGATCTCAACCGTCAGATCGGTGCTGACCAGGTTGATCGCGGTCTGAATCGACGCCGACCGTTCGGCGCTGACCTGGCCGGCGGCGGCCGCGGTGCGCAAATTACCCTGCATCGCGGTGAGGAGCGACTGGGCTTCGGTGAAGTCGCCGCCGGCCGCCGCCTCGGTGATGCCGAGCATCGCAGACTGCAGATTTTCGGCCGTGGCGGCCTGAAGTTCGACCGGCTCAGCCGCGCAACCGGCCAGCGGCAGGAGCAGAAGCAATCCGGAAACGAGCGCGAGGGTCAGTCGTTTGCGCATCACGGGTTCACGCTTTCCTGGAGCTGTTCGAGGTGCGTGCCGAGGGTGCCGTCGACCGCCGGATAACTCGGCGGAACCGCTGGCGGATCGTCTCCGCTGCCCAGAAACAACGCACCGAGCACGATCGCGGTGACCACCAGGGCCGCCAGGACGATCCAGAGGATGACCCGGTTGCGGCGCGGTGCAGGCGTGGTCCCCGTCTGCTTCCTGGAGATGGCCGCAGTTGCGGGTTTGGGCGTGGGGGCCGGATCGGCACGCAGCACCTCGGTCGCAGCCGCCTCAACTGCGCGAGCGGGTAGCAGCAGCGTGGCCACGGCCTGGTCTTCGGCTCCGGTCGCGAGCGCGCGGAGCAGCAGGGACGCCTCGGAAGCGGTGGGCCGGTCGCCGGTGTCGCGGGCGGTCATGGCTGCGAGTACCTCGGTCCAGTCCCGGCCGAGCGTGCTCGGAATCTCCGGCTGGCGTTGCAGCCTGGCCATCGCCGACTCCACGGCGGTTCCGGGGTAGGCGCGCACCCCGGTGAGGCATTCGAGCAGCACGAGACCGAGGGAATAGACATCCGTTGGTGCACCGATCAAAGCTCCGAGCGCCTGCTCGGGGCTCAGGTAGCTCGCGGTGCCGAGCAGCGAACCGGTCGCGGTGAGCCTTGACTCATCGAGCAGCCGGGCAATGCCGAAATCGGCGAGCTTGGCGTGCATGCTGCGCCCGGGAAAGCCGGAGGGCGACAGCAGTACGTTGGCTGGCTTGACGTCGCGGTGGATGATGCCCTGCTCGTGCACGTAGTGCAGCGCCTCGGCCAGATCGGCACCCATCACGGCCACCTCGAGGCTTGGCAGCGGGCCGCTCGCGATGCGGGCGCGCAGATCGGGGCCGTCCACGAGTTCCATCACGATGAAGGTGCGCGGCACGCCGTCGACGGTGGCGGTGCCGGCGTCGAACAGGGTGACCAGGGCGAAATGGTTCAGGCTCGCCAGCAGGGCGATCTCGCCGCTCTGACGCTCCGGCTCTGCGGCGCCACCATCAGCGCGAAAGAGTTTGACGGCCACTGTACGGCCGAGCGCGGTATCCGTTGCCCGATAAACGGATGCCATCCCGCCGGTGCCGATAAGGGTCTCGATCAGAAAACGGTCGCCAAGTAGGCTGCCCACCGGGCCGGGGGTCGGTAGCTGCTGGATGGGAATGGGTTCGTAAGACAGGGGGACCTCCTGGTGCGTCCACCCTCTAGCAAAGCACATGCGCACCCTAAAAGGGAGGTTCGGCCGCACAGCCAGCCCCTTTGCAGCTTGGTGCGGTTACTCTACGACAGTGGAAACCGTACTGCTGTTCATACTGGGCGTCGCGATCGTGGTCGTGGGACTCGCCGTGTCTATCGGCCTGCACGAAATCGGCCACCTCGTGCCCGCCAAGCTGTTTGGCGTCAAGGTAACCCAGTACATGATCGGCTTCGGCCCGACGCTCTGGTCGCGCACCAAGGGTGAGACCGAGTACGGCGTCAAGGCGCTGCCCCTCGGTGGCTATATCGCCATGATCGGCATGTTTCCACCGTCGAAAAAGGGCGGAGCTCCCCGCACCACCACTACCGGGTTCTTCGACCAGATGGTTCAGGAGGGCGAACCTGAGAAGAAGACCAGCGCCCTGTCCACCCTGGTCGACGATGCCCGCAAGGCCAGCGCGGAGACCATTGGCGATGGTGAAGAGCACCGCGCGTTCTATCAGCTGTCGGTCTACAAACGCGTGATCATCATGCTCGGTGGGCCCACCATGAACCTACTCATCGCCATCGTGATGTTCTCCATTCTGGTCATGGGATTCGGCAGCCCGCAGATCAGCACGACCATCGGCAGCGTGAGCCAGTGCGTGCTCCCCGCCTCGAGCGACCGGCAGACCTGCGAGTCAACCGATGAAGCCTCGCCCGGTGCCGCTGCCGGGTTGAAGCCTGGTGACCGATTGGTCAGCATCGGCGGAACAGCCATTACGAGCTGGGAGCAGTCGACCGAGGTCATCCGCTCGGCGCCCGGGCGCACTCTCGCCGCGGTGGTCGAGCGTGACGGCGCCGACGTCGACCTCTCGCTCACCCCCAAACTCACCGAACGCTACGTGTATACCGCCGACAACAAAATCAAAACGGACGCCTCCGGCGCTGCCATTACCGAGGAGGTCGGGTTCGTCGGCATCGGAGCGGCGAGCGAACTGGTGCCCCAGCCTGCGACAGCAGTGCTGCCCCTGGTGGGCGAAAACATCTCCGCCGTCGCGCACGTGATTCTCAACCTGCCCGACCGGCTCGTGGCCGTGGCCAAGGCCGCGTTCGGCCCGGGGGAGCGCGACCTGAACGGACCGATCAGCGTGGTGGGTGTTGGCCGGGTAGCCGGCGAACTGGCGAGCATGGACACCATTCCGGTCGCCACGAAGGTCGCCAGCATGCTGCAGCTGCTCGGATCGCTCAATATCGCCCTGTTCGTGTTCAACCTGGTGCCCTTGCTGCCACTCGACGGCGGCCACGTCGCCGGTGCACTGTGGGAAGGCATCCGTCGATTCTTCGCGAAGCTGTTCAAGCGGCCCGACCCCGGACCGGTCGACATGGCCAAGCTCATGCCGCTCACGCTGGCGGTCGTGGTTCTGCTCGGCGGGATGAGCCTGTTGCTCATCTACGCCGACATCGTCAAGCCCATCAACTTCTTCGGGTAGCCGGCAGGTACTTCCGCGGGCGGATGCGGCGCCCGGCGCACGGAAGTAGCATCAAGCCATGCCACCACACGGGGAGTACAGCGGGAACGGGTACGGCATGCCGCGGCCCGTTCGATTGTGGTTGCTCGTGGTGATCTTCTTTCTGATCCAGGTGCCGGCGGTGGCCGTGCTGGCCTGGCCGGGGCCGGGGCGGCTTCGACCGGTTTGACATGATGCGCGGACCCGGACCACTCCCGGATTCTGACCGGCCAAGCCTGGCCCTGATCGGGTGGTTTCTCGCCGTCGTTTTGGCCCTGATCGGCCCGCTCGCCCTGATCGGCGCCCGGCGGTTTCCCGGCCCGGTCGTGGCCGTCGTCGCCGCCGCGGCGGTGCATTCACCCTCGTGCGTTCCGACATCGGCCTGCCCTATGTTGCCCTGATTTTCGCGATCGTTCTCGGCATCGTGCGGGGCGTGCGCGTCTGGATGTACAGCTCCGTCGCAGCGGCCTGGGTTCTGGTTCTGGTTCTGGTTCTGGTGCTGGTGCTCGCGGGCGCGTTCGGGGTGGGGCTGCATCCGCTGCGGATCGCCGGAACCACCCTGGCGCTGGCCGTGTTCATGGGAATCGGGGAGGCCATCCGCTCGCGTCGGGAGCGTTTTGCCGAGCTGCGGCGCACGGGGACGCCCGTGGTATGTCGGCCGAACAGCGGGAACGCGTGCGCATCGGGGAGGCATCCGTTGTGTTGGCGCGCGAGAGCAGCGACGACCTGCTCACGGTCACCGACGACGGGTCGGCGCCGGCCGCATCATGAGCAAGCTCGCCGCACGTCCCGGCGACGGCGACAGCTACGGCCATGGCGGAATGATGAACGGCGGGTTCGGGTTCGGCTGGTGGTTCCTGCTGATCCCGTTGTTCTGGATCATCGTCGTCGCCGTACTGTTCGCCATCTTCGGACGGCGCTGGCGTCGCGGTATGCGGGAGGGTCACGGACACCCGGGCGGGCAAGGCCAGGCGGATGCCACGAGCGCTGAGAAGACCCTGGCCGAACGCTTCGCCCAGGGCGACATCGACGAGGTCGAGTACCGCGCCCGCCTCGAAGTGCTGCGCGCCAACCGCCCGGACAGTCAGGCACCGCCCGCCTAGAAGCCGTTACCGGGACAGCAGCAGCGCCTCACCCTGGCCGCCGCCGCCGCACAGCGCGACGGCGGCTTTGCCGGTGCCACGCCGGGCCAGTTCGAGGGCAGCGTGCAGTGCAATGCGCCCGCCGCTCGACCCAATCGGGTGGCCGATGGCGATGCCGCCACCGTGAATGTTCACGACATCGGCCGACACGCCGAGCACTTTCGACGACTGGGCCACGACCGAGGCGAACGCCTCGTTGATCTCGACCAGGTCGAGATCGGCGGCGGTCCAGCCCTCGCGCTTGAGGGCGTGCGCGATGGCATTGGCCGGCTGGGAGTGCAGGGAGTTGTCGGGGCCGGCCACCTGGCCGCTCGCGTTGATCACGGCGAGCCAAGGCAGGCCGTGCTTCTCGGCCCAGGCGCGACTGGTCACTACGACAGCGCTCGCGCCGTCACTGAGAGGGGCTGCATTGCCGGCAGTGATGCTCCCCGCCGGGTCGAATGCCGGGCGCAGGCGGCCGAGCGTCTCGGTCGTGCTTTCGGCGCGAACGCCCTCATCGGTGCTGATCAGGAGCGGCTCGCCCTTCCGCTGCGGCACGCTGATCGGAGTGATCTCGTCGCTGAACACATCACTCGCGGCTGCGGCAGCAGCGCGCTGGTGCGAGGCAGCGGCGATTTCGTCCTGCTCGAGGCGGGTCTGTCCGAGTTCAACGTTCGCGCGCTCGGTGGAGAGCCCCATCGAGAGGCCATCGAAGGCGTCGGTGAGTCCGTCGTGAGCGGCGTGGTCGAGCGCTGACACGGTTCCGTAATTCCAGCCCTGGCGGGAGCCAGGCAGCAGGTGGGGCGCGCGGGACATGGATTCCTGACCACCGGCCACGACGACATCCGCTTCGCCGAGCCGCACCAGGCGGGCGGCATCAATGACCGCGGCGAGGCCGGACAGACAGACCTTGTTGAGTGTCATCGCCGGCACATTCCATGGGATGCCTGCAGCCACGCTGGACTGCCGGGCCGGGTTCTGCCCACACCCGGCTTGCAGGACCTGACCCATGAGCACGAAGTCGACCTGCTCCGGTGCCACTCCAGCGCGGGCGAGGGCACCGGCAATGGCGGCGGCGCCGAGGTCGACGGCGGTGAGGGACGAGAGTTGCCCGTTCACGCGACCCTGCGGGGTGCGTGATCCGGCCAGGATTACGACGTCGGTTTCGGTCATCGGGACTCCTTTGTCAAAAAATTGATGCGTGCCACCCCAGCATATTGGCCACGTCTGGGTATCGGTTCACTCCTGCCTCTTGACAGTACCGTCGATCGCCCATAGATTCCTGATACCTGAACCACCTGTCAGGTTTGTAGAACGAGAGGCAAATTTCATGCGGGTAACAAAGATGTTCCTGGCCCCGGCAATTCTCGCCGTCGCCGCCCTGACCCTGGTCGGATGCGCCCCCACGGCCACGACCGGCGGCGCAGCCACCGATAATTCCACCACGAAGCTCGCGGTGCAGGTGGGCATGATCACCTCAGCGACCGGCCCGCTCGCCGCCTACGGCGCCGCGTACACCGCCGGGTTCAAGGCCGGCCTCGACTACGCCACCGACGGCACCGGCGCTGTCGACGGCCGCGAACTGGACATCACCTGGAAAGACGACCAGGGCAACCCCGACACCGCGGTCTCGGTCGCCAAAGACCTGATCGGGCAGGGATACCAGATTATGGCCGGCACCGTCGTGTCCGGAATCGCCGTCACCCTGGCCGAGCAGGCCGCGCAGAACAAGATTCTCTACATCTCGGGCCCGGCAGCCGCCGATGCCATCACCGGCCTCAACCAGTACACCTTCCGATCCGGCCGCCAGACCTATGAAGACGTTGCGACGGCAGGAACGTTCATCGGCGACCCGAGCGGCAAGAAGATCGTCGTCTTCGCCCAGGACAACGCCTTCGGTCAGGGCAACCTGGCCGGCGTCAAGGCCGTGCTCGGGGCCAAGGGCGCGACCGTCGATGGTGTACTTGTCGCCGAAGACGCAACCGAATTCACCCCCTTCGCGCAGCAATTGCTCGACGCCTCACCAGACCTCGTCTTCGTGGCCTGGGCCGGCGCCAGCACCGGTGCCATGTGGACCGCGCTGCAGCAGCAGGGCGTGTTCGATGCTGTTCCGGTTGTCACCGGCCTCGGTGATGTCTCGACCTACGGCGCGTACGGTGCCGCGAGCGGCAAGATCAGCTTTCTCTCGCACTACTTTGCGTCGGCCACCGACAACGAGCAGAGCAAAGCCATGATCAGCTACCTGAAAGCCAACGACGCACAGGCAGACCTGTTCTCGCCCGACGGTTTCGTGGCCGCGCAGATGCTCGTTCAGGCCGTTCGCGAGGGCGGTGGTGACAACGTCGATGACATGATCGCCTCGCTCGAGGGCTACACGTTCGACTCGGTCAAGGGTTCGATCACCATTCGTGCAGAAGACCACGCCGTGCTGCAGCCGATGTTCCAGGCCACGCTTAAGGAAGGCACCGACGGTACCTGGGCGCCGGAACTGATTGAGACTGTCGACGCCAAGACCGTCGCGCCGCCCATCGTCGCAGCAAAGTAGATCGCGATGCCGGACCAGCCCGTGCTCAGCATCGAGCATCTGGGCCTGCAGATCGGCGGTGCACGCATCCTCAACGATGTGTCGCTGTCGATCCCGCGGGGCGAGATGCTCGGTGTGATCGGCCCCAACGGGGCCGGTAAGACAACCCTGTTCAACCTGATTTCCGGTGTGCTGTTTGCCACGGAAGGCGTGGTGCGACTGAACGGCCGCACCATGACCCGGGAACCGATCCACGTCAGGGCACGGGCCGGCCTCGGTCGCACCTTTCAAACCTCGAGCCTGTTCAACGGGCTGAGCGCCACCGAAAACGTGCGGCTGGCCGCACAGGCCAAGGCCGGCGGCGGCAGTCTGGTCACCCGGTTTCCGAAGGGGACGGATGCCGCCACCCGGCTTGCCGCCGATCGTCTCGACGAGGTGGGGCTGGCTGATCTTGCCGAAGCCAAAGCCGGTGGCCTCTCCCACGGTGACAAGCGCAAGCTGGAGATCGCCATGCTGCTCGCGATGGACCCGAGCGTCATCCTGCTCGACGAGCCGATGGCCGGCGTTGGCTCCGGCGACGTGCCCGGCCTGATGGAGGTCATTCGCGCGTTGCACCACGGTGGCCGCACGGTGCTCATGGTCGAGCACCACATGGAGGTCGTGCTCGGCCTGGTCGACCGCGTTGCGGTCATGCACCACGGCGAGCTGCTCGCCTGCGACACCCCCGACGCCGTGATGAAGAATCCCACGGTTCAGTCCGCCTACCTCGGAGACCCGGTATGAGCACCACATCAAGAACCAATATCCTCACCGTGCGCAACCTGTACGGAGGCATCGAGGGCCAGCAGGTCGTCGAAGACGTCTCGTTCGACGTACCAGACACCGGCGTCACCGCTCTGCTCGGCCGGAACGGCGTCGGCAAAACCAGCACCATCAAATCGATCCTCGGCCTGAACGACCGCACCGGCGCGATCACCCTCGCCGGGCGCCGCGTCGACCGGCTGCCCACCCACAAGGTCGTGCAGCTCGGCGTCGGCTACGTGCCCGAAGACCGCGAGGTGTTCGGCAAGCTCAGCGTCGCCGAAAACCTGAAACTGGCCGAACGCTCCGCCCACCCGAACCGCGCCCTGGTCGAGGAACTCTTTCCCGACCTCGTGCAACGCCACGCCCAACTCGCCGGTACCCTCTCCGGAGGGCAGCAGCAGATGGTGTCGCTCGCCCGAGCCCTGCTCAACCAAAACCGGCTGTTGCTGGTCGACGAACCCACCAAGGGACTCTCGCCGAAAATCGTCACCGAGGTCACCCAGGCACTACTGGCCGCCGCCAAAACAGTGCCGATCCTTCTGGTCGAACAGAACCTGCAGGTGATTCGCCAACTCGCCGACCGGGTGGTCGTGCTCTCCGGCGGCCGCGTCGTCTTCACCGGCGAAGCCGCAGAATTGCTCGATGACCCCGAACGCATCCAGCGTTACCTGGGCGTGCACAGCGGCGCGGACCACAGCAGCACCGACCACAGCAACACGGAGCAGGTGCCGGCATGAGCACCATCGTTCTGCTGCTGATCACCGGCCTCGGCCTCGGGGCTCTGTACTTTCTGGTCGCCTCCGGGCTCTCCCTCATCTACGGCCTGATGGGCGTGCTCAACTTCGCTCACGGCTCCTTTCTGACCATCGGCGCCTTCATCGGCTGGGAGGTAGCCCGTCGGCTCAGTGACGGGTCGTGGTGGGCACTGGTCGCTGCCATGCTGACCGGCGCCGTGGTCGGGGCGCTCGTCGCCGCCGCGACCGAATTCTTCCTGATCCGGCGGCTGTACAACCGGCACATCGAACAGGTACTCGTGACGGTCGGCCTCGCGCTGGCCTCTGTAGCTCTGTTCGAGGGAATCTGGGGCACCGACCCGACCTACGTGACGAGCCCGTCCTGGCTCGGGCAGACCACCGAGATTCTCGGCGCGCGCATTCCGAACAACCGCTTCATGCTCATTCTGGTGGCGGTGCTGGTGCTCGTGGCGATCGTGCTGTTCCTCAAGTTCACCCGGTACGGCCTGATCATTCGGGCCGGCGTCGAGAACCGTCTCATGGTCACCGCGCTCGGCATCGATGTGCGCCGCGCCTTCACCCTGGTGTTCGCGATCGGTGGTGCCGCCGCCGGACTCGGCGGGGTGCTCGCCTCGATCTACTATGGCTACGTTTCGGCGCACATCGGCGGGTCCCTGCTGATCTTCGCCTTCATCGTGACGGTCATCGGAGGGTTAGGGTCTCTGGCCGGGGCGGCCATCGCATCCGTTCTGGTGGCAGTGCTGCAGCAGTTCGCGAACTTTTATCTGGGCGGAACCGGCGACCTGGCCGTGGTGCTGGCCCTGGCCGCGGTGCTGTTATTGCGTCCGCGCGGACTGATGGGAGCGAAAGCATGAGCGCCTTCCGGGCCAGACCAATGACCAAAATCACGGCCAGCGCGGCGCTGGTGCTGCTCATGGTGCTGCTGCCGCTTCTGAACATCACGATTCCCGGTGTCTTTCCGGGCGCGACCTACACGCCCGGTACCCTGCAACTGCTCGCCTACGCCATGCTCATCGCGGCTCTAGCGCTCAGCTACCACCTCTTGTTCGGCCTGGCCGGCATGCTCTCGTTCGGGCACGCTCTCTTCTTCGCGGCCGGCGCCTACGGCCTGGGCATCGTGCTGCGCAACTTCTCACCGAGTTGGTTGCCAGCCGGTGCGACGTTCGTAGCGTCGATTCTGATCACGGTGCTGATCGGCTTCGTGTTGGCCGCACTCGTGGGTTCGGTCAGCCTGCGGGTCACCGGCATCTCCTTTGCCATGGTCACGCTCGCCTTCGCGCAGGCCGGCTCGGTCGTGGTACGGCGCAATCCGGGCGGGCAGACCGGCGGCGACGAGGGGCTCACCCTCGACGTCTCGCATGTGCCAGACGCACTGGTCGGCGTACTCAACACCCGCAACCTGTACTGGCTGTCGCTCGCTGTTCTGGTCACGGTCTACCTCGTGGTGTTGTGGGTGGAGAAATCCCGCGCGGGCCATGTTGTGGCCGCGACTCGCGAAAACGAACTCCGGGTACGGGTCATCGGTATCCGTCCCTATTTTGTGCGGCTGCTGATCTTCAGCATTGCCGGGGCGCTCGCCGCCCTCGCTGGAGCCGCGTTTCTGTTGCTGCAGAGCGGGGTCTCGCCGCGCGTCGCCACGCCCGACTTCACGCTGACCCTGCTGGTGATCGTCGTGCTCGGCGGCGTCGGGCTGCGCTGGGGCGCCGTCCTCGGCGCGCTGGTCTACACGCTTCTCGACCAGCGGCTGACCGCCCTGGCCGGTTCGGAATTTATCGCCGGCCTGCCCGACGTTCTGCGGATTCCTTTGTCGCAGCCGTTGTTCATTCTCGGAACACTGTTTATTCTCGTGGTGTTGTTTCTTCCGGGTGGGCTGGCTGGGCTGACCCGGCGCAACGGCCGGCCGCAACGGCCTCGGGCTCGAGGTCGGGAGCGCATGCTTGACTCAGAGGAGACGACATGACCGATGATGGCCTGCACACGCTGGGCCGATGGACCCGCGACCGCGCCAGGGCCACGCCCGAACGAGTCGCCGTCGACGATCGCGGCGTCACACTGCGCTACCGCGACCTCGACGACCGGGCCAGCGACCTCGCCGCGGCTTTTCGGGCCGCCGGCTACGGCGTCGGCGATCGGGTGGCGACCATCACCGGCAACAGCTCAGACCAGGTCGTGTTGTTCTTCGCCTGCGCGCAGGCCGGCCTCGTGCTCGTTCCGCTGTCGTGGCGGCTCGCACCACGCGAGCTCGCCGCGCAGTTGCAGCTCGCCGACCCGGCCCTGTTGCTGGTCGACGACGAGTTCCATACCCTGGCAACGGATGCCCAGGGTCGGCTTCCCCTGCCCCTCCCGTCGACTTTGCTCGGCGTGCGGGGTGTGGAAAACGTCGTGCCGGCCCCGCGACGCGGCCCGGACGATGAGCTGGTGACCCGCACGGTTCGTGACGATGACGCCCTGCTGATCGTATTCACCTCCGGCACGCTCGGCCCGGCCAAGGGCGTGGTTCTGACCCACGCGAACTGTTTCTGGACCAACCTGTCGCTCTCGCGTATCACCGAGATCACCAGAAAAGATGTGGTGCTCTCGGTCATGCCGCAGTATCACGTGGGCGGCTGGAATATTCAGCCTTTGCTGGCCTGGTGGATGGGGGCCACGGTCGTGCTCGAGCGCACCTTCGACCCAGGCCGGGTGCTGCACCTGATCAAGGACCGTCGCATCACGACCATGATGGGCGTTCCGGCGAACTACCTGTTCCTCGCGCAGCACCCCGATTTCGCTGCGACCGACCTGTCCAGCCTGAATCACGCCGTGGTTGGTGGCGCACCAATGCCCGCGCAGCTGCTGCGTACCTGGCATGCCCGCGGAGTTGCACTCACCCAGGGGTACGGTCTGACCGAGGCCTCCCCGAACGTGTTGTGTCTGCCCGACGACGAAGCCCGCAGCATGGTCGGCTACGCCGGCAAGCCGTATCCGCACGTGGAGGTCGCCGTGGCCGATCCGATCACCGGCGACCTGCTCGGCGGGGCCGCGACGGGTGAACTGCTGGTGCGTGGGCCCGGCGTGTTCTCGGGCTATTTTCGTGCTCCCGAGCAGACCGCTCGCACCCTGCGCGGTGGCTGGTTGCACACCGGTGACCTCGTGCGCCGCGACGAGCACGGCTACTTTGCCGTGATCGACCGGCTCACCGACATCTTCATCTCGGGCGGCGAGAGCGTGGCACCGGCCGAGGTGGAGACCGTGCTGATCGAACACGCCGCGGTCGCCGAGGTGGCGGTCATCGGGGTGCCGCACGATCGGTGGGGAGAGGTCGGTGTGGCCTTCATCGTGCTGACACCCGGATTCGCGGCCGATGAGCTCGGCATTCTGGCCTACGCCCGCACCCAACTGGCCGCGTTCAAGGTTCCGGCGTTCGTGCGCTTCGTACCGGAAATTCCGCGATCCCTCGGCAGCAAGGTGCTGCGGCGCCAGCTGCTGGAGAACTGGAAACACGGACTTGATTTTGAAAAGATAGGAAACAAACTATGAGCGCCGGAATGCCGCGAACCGCCCGAGGCGAAGAAACCAAGCGCAAACTCATCCAAGCAGCCGAGCAGGTGTTCTCGCGGGTCGGCTACGCCGATGCGTCAATCTCGCGCATAACGGATGCCGCCGGCATCGGCCAGGGCACGTTCTACCTCTACTTCGACTCGAAACTGCAGATCTTCAACGAACTGGTCGAAGACCTCAACCACCGCGTGCGGTTGGCGATGAGTGCAGCATCCGCTGCTACGGAAAATCGGATCGATTCGGAGCGCGCCGGGTTTCGGGCCTTTTTTCAATTCACCGCCGACCACCCCGCGCTGTACCGGGTGATTCGTGAGGCAGAGTTCGTCTCGCCTGGCGCTCTGCGCCTGCACTACACGCGCATCGTCGAGGGCTACATAGCGGGGCTGCGCGCGGCCGGCGCGGCAGGCGAGATCAGCGACATCGATCCCACCGTTGCAGCATGGGCGCTCATGGGAATCGGCGAGATGATCGGCATGCGCTGGGTGCTCTGGGGAGATGACGAGGCGCTCGAAGGGGCCGGGTCCGATCCGTTCGCGAGCGGAACCCGTGCCGTGCCCGAGCACGTTTTCGAGCAGATGATGCGGTTCATCGAGGGTGCACTGGGTGCCGCTAGCACCGTCTCGAGCAGCACCGTCTCCGGCAGCACCGTGGAAATGAGGCAGCGATGAGTGAGTACTATCAGCCGTTCCGGGCTCGGGTCGCTGGGGGAGACCTGCGCGGTGGCCAGTGGCGCGCTGCCCAGGGGCAGTCGACGGTGCTGGCAATCCACGGCATCACCGCCTCGCACCTCTGCTGGCCGTGGCTGGTGGAACGCCTGCCGGGCTCGCGGGTGATCGCTCCCGACCTGCGCGGTCGCGCTCGCAGCAACGCCCTGCCGGCGCCCTACGGGCTGCGGCATCATGCCGAAGACCTGGCCCGGCTGTTGGACTTTCTGGAGGTCGACCGTACGGTCGTGGTCGGGCACTCGATGGGCGCGTTTGTCGCCGTATGGCTCGCCCACCTCTATCCCGACCGGGTTGACTCTCTCGTTCTGGTGGACGGTGGCCTGCCGATTCCACGCGACGTGGGCATCGACCCCCTGCTCATGCTCGGCCCAGCCGCCAAACGGCTATCGCAGACCTTCGAGACGGTCGAGGCCTACCAGGACTTTTGGCAGAACCACCCCGCGTTCGTCGCCGACTGGTCATCGCGGGTGGCCGATTTTGCCCGCTACGACCTCGATGGCACGGCGCCGGCTCTGCACCCCTCGGCGCGGCTGGAGGCGGTGGCCGCGAATGCGCTGGAGCTCAACGGTGCCGACGGCTACGCGGAGGCGCTCGCCGACCTCAGTCTGCCGATCGAATTTCTGCGTGCCCCGCGCGGGCTGCTGGACGAGCCGACCGCACTGTACGACCGGGCGGTTGTCGCCGACTGGGCGACACGACTGCCGCGGCTGACCGTGCGGGAGGTCGACGACGTCAACCACTACACGATCGTGATGAGCGACCGGGGCGCCGACCAAGTCGCCCGGGCCGTGAACCTGTACGCCCCCGCCAGCTACCCGAGAGGACCCCGATCATGAGCGACACCATCACCACCAGTACGGGCAACATTTTCGACGGCATCACCGCGCACAGCGTTGTCACCCCGCGCCTGCGCGCCGGAGTGCTCGAACGGCCGGCAACAGGAACGGCCGCGGCGACCGTCGTCTTCGTGCACGGCAACGTGTCGTCATCGCTGTTCTGGCAGCCGCTGATGCTGGCCCTGCCCACGTCGGTGCGGGCGCTCGCCATCGACCTGCGCGGCTTCGGCAGCAGCGAAACCCTGCCGGTCGATGCCACCCGCGGCTTGGCCGACTACTCCGACGATATCGCCGCTGTGCTCACCGAACTCGGCGTCGACGGAGCGCACCTCGTGGGCTGGAGTATGGGCGGCGGTGTGACCATGCAGCTGCTGCTCGATCACCCCGGCCTCGCGGCGTCCCTGACCCTGGTCGCGCCGGTTTCCCCCTACGGCTTCGGCGGCACCGGGGGAGCGGATGGCCATCGGCTGAGCGTTGACGACGCCGGAACGGGCGCCGGCGGAGCCAACCCCGACTTCGTCGCCAGGCTGCATGACGGTGACCACGGCGCTGACCAGACCAGCCCCCGCACCGTCTACCAGACCACCTACGTCAAGCCGCCGTTCAGCTCGGACCACGATGAAATCTGGATCGACTCCATGCTGACCACGGCCACCGGCGTCGGTAACTACCCCGGGGATTCGACAGTTTCAGAGAATTGGCCCGGATTCGCCCCCGGCGACAGCGGCGTGCTCAACACCATGTCTCCCAGTCATTTCAACACGAGCGGCATTGTCGACCTGGCCAAGAAGCCGGCCATTCTCTGGATTCACGGCAGCGACGACGTCATCGTGTCGGACACCTCGTTTTTCGACCTCAACTATCTTGGGCAGCTCGGCGTGATTCCAGGCTGGCCTGGCGCTGAGGTGGCCCCTCCCCAGCCGATGATCCAGCAGACCCGGGCTGTGCTTGGCGCCTACCAGGCCGCCGGCGGCACGCTGACCGAGCTGGAACTGGCCGACTGTGGGCACTCACCGCACCTCGAACACCCGGCCGAGTTTCTGGCGGCGCTGCTGGCCCAGCTGGAACGCTGATCCGCTGGCGGCATTCAGCTTCGCTCGCACTACGACAACTAAGCTAGGTAAGTGGCTGCAATCAACTTGGGGATGCCCAAAGTACCTGAGGTACTCGCTCCCAGACGTAAATCCCGTCAAATCAAGGTCGGAAAGGTCCTGGTCGGTGGCAATGCTCAAGTGAGCGTGCAATCGATGACGACCACTCCGACAACGAACATCAACGCGACGCTGCAGCAGATCGCCGAGCTCACGGCGACCGGCTGCGACATCGTGCGTGTTGCCGTGCCGACTCGCGATGACGCCGAGGCGCTGCCGATCATCGCGAAGAAGAGCCAGATTCCGGTGATCGCGGACATCCACTTTCAGCCGAACTACGTCTTCGCCGCGATCGACGCCGGCTGCGCCGCCGTGCGGGTCAACCCCGGCAACATCCGCAAATTCGACGACCAGGTCGGCAAGATCGCTGCGGCCGCCAAGGCCGCCGGTGTCAGCCTGCGCATCGGCGTCAACGCCGGCTCGCTCGAGCCGAGTCTCATGCAGAAATACGGCAAGGCCACCCCGGAGGCGCTCGTGGAGAGCGCCGTTTGGGAGGCGAGCCTGTTCGAGGAGCACGACTTTCACGACTTCAAGATCTCGGTCAAGCACAACGACCCGGTGATCATGGTCAAGGCCTACCGCCTGCTCGCCGAACGCGGCGACTGGCCGTTGCACCTCGGCGTGACTGAGGCCGGTCCCAGCTTTCAGGGCACGATCAAGAGCGCAACGGCGTTCGGCATCCTGCTCGGCGAAGGCATCGGCGACACCATCCGCGTCTCGCTCAGCGCTCCGCCGGTCGAGGAGATCAAGGTGGGATTGCAGATTCTGCAGTCGCTCAACCTGCGCGAGCGCAAGCTGGAGATCGTCTCCTGCCCGAGCTGTGGCCGGGCACAGGTCGACGTCTACAAGCTCGCCAATGATGTCACCGACGGGCTCGAGGGAATGACCGTGCCGCTCCGCGTCGCCGTCATGGGCTGCGTCGTCAACGGACCGGGTGAGGCTCGCGAAGCCGACCTCGGTGTCGCGAGCGGCAACGGCAGGGGCCAGATCTTCGTGCGCGGCGAGGTTATCAAGACCGTGCCAGAGTCCGAGATCGTGAAGACCCTCATCGAAGAGGCCAACCGGCTCGCCGCCGAGATGCCCGCTGCCGCGCTCGGCAGCCCCACGGTCTCCGTCGGCGCGAAGTAACTCTCCTGATCCGCGAAAGCGGATGATTGCTTGCTTTTCTTTCGGGTGTCAGAATATAGTTGCACCTGTCAGGAGGTGTTGCAATGAATGTTGAACAGCTCAGTGCCACCCTTGCTGCGGTCGCCAGTCCGCAACGGATGCTCATTCTCGCCGAGTTGCAGGGCGGTCGCGTGCACGTCAGTGAGCTGGCACGACGCGTCGGGATGTCGCGTGCTCTGCTCTACATGCACCTCGCAAAGCTGGAGGCGAGCGGGTTCGTCACGACGTCGCTGGAACTCTCCCCGGAGGGGACCGCTCTCAAGTACGTCGCCTTGGCACCGTTCTCACTCCGCATCACCATCGACACCATCACCGACGCCGTGGCACACGCCGCGGCGTCCAACCAGCAGGGGGAAACACCATGAACTTCGACTTCGCCTACCTCGTTCCCATCGTTGCGATCATCGGCGGAATCACCTACGCGATCTTCAACCTGTACTTCAAGTCGCGTCGGCAGGCAGCCGGTTCCGAGGGTTCAACCGCCCTGACTCACGCGCTGGCGGAGAGCAACGCGACCAACGCCGCCCTGCTCGAAAAACTGACTTCTTTGGATACGCGACTGGTCGCCATCGAGCGCACCCTGAGCGAGGTCGGCTGAACCAGGCCGTGGGGGAGCGGATCGCGGCGCGCGCGTAAGGTAGACGGGTGCCTACACGTCTCTCCAACTACTTCCTCCGTACTCTCCGCGAAGACCCCTCCGACGCCGAGGTGACCAGCCACCGCCTCCTCGTGCGGGCCGGCTACATCCGTCGCCAGGCCCCGGGTATTTTCGCCTGGCTGCCACTCGGCCTGCGGGTGAAGGCAAAAGTGGAGCGCATCATCCGTGAGGAGATGACCGCGGCCGGCGCGCACGAGGTGCACTTTCCGGCCCTGCTGCCGCGTGAGCCCTACGAGTTGACCGGCCGCTGGGACGAGTACGGCGAGGGCCTGTTCCGCCTGAAGGACCGCAAGGGCTCCGACATGCTGCTCGCGCCGACCCACGAAGAGGTCTTCGCGCTGCTCGTGAAAGACCTGTACAGCAGCTACAAGGACCTGCCGCTGTCGATCTACCAGATTCAGGACAAGTACCGCGACGAGGCACGCTCACGCGGCGGACTGCTGCGCGGCCGCGAATTCACCATGAAAGACGCGTACTCCTTCGACTACACCGACGCCGGCCTCGACCTGAGCTACCAGCTGCAGCGCGACGCCTACGAGCGCATCTTCAACCGGTTCGGCCTCGAATACGAGATCGTCCAAGCGGATGCCGGCGCCATGGGTGGCTCCAAGAGCGAAGAGTTTTTGCACCCCACCCCCGTCGGCGAGGACACCTTCGTGCGCAGCCCCGGCGGCTACGCGGCCAACATCGAGGCGTTTCGCACGCTCGTTCCGAAAGGCAAAGACTTCAGCGCGCTGCCCGCCGCGCAGATCTTCGACACCCCGAACACCCCGACCATCCAGACCCTGGTCGACAAGGCCAACGCCGAGCACCCGCGCCTCGACGGTCGCGAGTGGACCGCAGCCGACACCCTCAAGAACGTCGTGCTCGCGCTCACGCACCTCGACGGCACCCGGGAACTCATCGCGATCGGCGTTCCCGGCGACCGCGAGGTCGACCTCAAGCGCGTCGAGGTCGCCTTCGCCCCCGCCGAGGTCGAGGCGGCCAACGAGGGCGACTTCGCCAAGAACCCCGGCCTGGTCAAGGGGTACATCGGCCCGTGGGGCGCCCAGGGCGCCGTTCTTGGTACCAAATCGACCACCGGAATCCGTTTTCTGGTCGACCCGCGCGTGGTTGCGGGCACCGAGTGGATCACCGGTGCCAACGAAGACAATGGGCACGTGTTCGGCCTCGTCGCCGGCCGTGACTTCGCCATCGACGATGTGGTCGAGGCCTCTGACGTGCGCGCCGGCGACCCCGCCCCCGACGGAAGCGGCCCGGTCGAGCTCATTCGCGGTATGGAAATCGGTCACGTGTTCCAGCTCGGCCGCAAGTATGCCGAAGTGCTCGGCCTCAAGGTTCTCGATGAGAACGGCAAGCTGGTCACGGTCACGATGGGTTCATACGGCATCGGCGTCACCCGCATCCTCGCGGTCATCGCCGAACTCAACAACGACGCGAAGGGCCTGATCTGGCCCGAATCGGTCACGCCATTCGACGTGCACGTGATCGCCACCGGCCGGGACGAGATCGTCTTCGACACCTCGGAGGCCGTCGTCGCCGCCATCGAAGCCACCGGCCGGGAGGTGCTCTACGACGACCGCCGCAAGGTGTCGCCGGGTGTTAAGTTCGGTGACGCCGAGCTCATCGGCGTGCCGTGGATCGTCATCGTCGGCCGCGGCGCCGCCGACGGCATCGTCGAACTGTGGAACCGCCGCACCGGCGATCGCGAGCAGGTCGACGTCGCTGACGTCGCCAAGCACTTCGTCTAACGAGTCAGTATCGAGAACGGATGCTGCCTGGCCCAGCCGGCAGCATCCGTTCTGCAGCGAACCCAGCAGGACCGGACCAGCCCGGGCGAGTGGGTGACGGGGCGCCGCAGATTCGGGTACCGTAGTATTCAGCCCGCTGCGCGGTTTCGCGGCGGCAAGATCATGCGACTAGATCGTACGTAGAGGAGGCCGGCCATGGACATCGACCTCAGTGTTTTGCGGCTACTGGAGCGCGAAAAAGAGATTCCCTTCGAGGAACTCGTGCAAATCATTGAACAGGCGATTCTGACCGCCTATGTCAAGCACACCCAGCAGGACGTGTCGAAGCTTGAGGCGTCGAAGATTGCTGAAGCCAAGCACGATATCCAGGAAGTGCCCGAAGCGCGCGTCGTTCTCGACCGCAAGTCCGGGCACGTGGATATCTACATTCCCGAGCATGACGACGAGGGCAACGTCATCGGCGAAGCCGTCGACAACCCGACCGACTTCGGTCGTATTGCGGCCTTCGCCGCCAAGCAGGTCATCAACCAGCGTCTGCGCGACCTGGCCGACGATGCAGTGCTCGGCGAGTTCAAAGGCCGCGAGGGCGACATCGTCGCCGGTATCATCCAGCAGGGTCCGAACCCGCGCATGATCCACGTCGACCTCGGTACCATCGAAGCGATCATGCCCCCCGAGGAGCAGGTCCCCACCGAGAGCTACGTGCACGGAGCGCGCATCCGCGTGTTCGTCACGGCCGTCGGTCGCGGGCTCAAGGGCCCGCAGATCACCGTGTCGCGCACCCACCCGTCGCTCGTGCGCAAGCTGTTCGCACTCGAGGTGCCCGAGATTGCCAGCGGAGTCGTCGAGATCGTGTCACTCGCCCGCGAAGCCGGCCACCGCACCAAGATTGCGGTGCGCGCGACCGAGCCGGGCGTCAACGCCAAGGGCGCCTGCATCGGCGAACTCGGCCAGCGTGTGCGCGCCGTGACCGTCGAACTCAACAACGAGAAGATAGACATCGTCGATTTCTCGCCCGACCTCGCGACCTTCGTCGCGAGCGCACTGTCTCCGGCCAAGGTGACCAGCGCCTATGTGATCGACCAGTCGATCAAGGCAGTGCGAGCCCTCGTGCCCGACTACCAGCTCTCGCTCGCCATCGGCAAGGAGGGCCAGAATGCCCGCCTCGCGGCAAAGCTCACCGGCGCGAAAATCGACATTCAGCCGGACAGCATTCTGGAGGATGCCGAATAGGGGGTACGATGGACTCCGTAAGAACGTGTATTGGCTGCCGTTCGCGCGCCCCTCGATCCTCACTTTTGCGGATCGTTGCTGGGAAATCAGAAGTTGTGGTGGATGAAACCGCCACAATCCCCGGTAGAGGTGCGTGGCTGCACGCCCGTGAATCGTGCTTTCAGGATGCCGTAAGGCGACACGCTTTCGGGCGTGCCTTTCGCGTGACCAGGTCACTGGACGCGAAACAACTAGAGAACAGGCTGAATTGGCTTATGGATAACTAATGAGCGGCTCGAAATGAGACCCGTCCGTTACTAACGGTCTGCCCCTTTCCGGGTGCAGGCCCGGAACAGGAGAATTGTGGCTGCGAAACCACGCGTGCACGAGATCGCTACCGAACTCGGACTCGAAAGCAAGGATGTCCTTGCTAAATTGAAAGAAATGGGCGAGTTCGTCAAAGGGCCGTCTTCCAGTGTTGAACCGCCCGTAGCGCGTCGCCTCCGCGTCGCTCTTGAAGCCGTCAGCGCCGCCGCCAAGGCTGCAACGCCCGCGCCCGCTGCCAGTACCCCAACTCCGGCTCGTCCGAGCCACGGCGCCAAGCCGGGAGCTCGTCCGGGCCCGAAGCCCGCTGCCGAACCGGTCGCCCCGGTTGCGTCCGAGGCCGCTCCCGCAGTGGATGCCGCGCCCCTTCCGGTCGCGCCGCTCACCGTCGCTGAGCGCCAGACCCAGGCCGCCGAGAAGGCTGCCGCTGCCCAGAAGGCTGCTGCCGCCGACAAGGCCGCCGCCGCTGAGGCCGCCGACAAGCCCAGCACCGATACCCCGGAAGCGAAGACCGCGGCAGGATCGGCTACGCCGGTCAAGCCGGGTATGCCTCGCCCCGGAGCTGCACGACCGGGCAATAACCCGTTCGCCAGCAACCAGGGCATGGGTCAGCGTCCGGCCCAGCCGCCGCGTCCGGGTAACAACCCGTTCGCGAGTGCGCAGGGCATGGGCCAGCGCCCCGCAACACCCACCCCGAGCAACATTCCGCGCCCTCCGGCGCCTCGCCCAGGCGCCCCGCGCCCTGGCGGACCCGGCCAGGCTGCACGCCCGACCGGTTTCGGACAGCGTCCGGGCGCTTTCCAGCGTCCAGGCGGCGCTCCGGGTGGAGCCGGCGCCGCACGCCCCGGATTCACTCGTCCCGGCGCTCCCGCCGGAGCTCCCGGCTTCGGCCCGCCTCGCCCCGCCGGTGGAGGAGGCGGAGCCGGTCGCGGTCGCGGCCCGGGCGGTGGCACCGCTGGTGCCTTCGGTCGCGGTGGCGGCAAGAACAAGGCGCGCAAGTCGAAGCGTACGAAGAGAGCAGAGTTCGAGCTGCGCGAGGCCCCGTCGCTGGGTGGAGTATCAGTACCCCGCGGCGACGGCGGAACCGTTGTGCGTCTGCGTCGCGGAGCATCCATTACGGACTTCGCCGACAAGATTGACGCCAGCCCAGGAAACCTCGTTACCGTACTGTTCCACCTCGGTGAAATGGCCACGGCAACGGAGTCCCTCGATGAGGCCACGTTCGACGTGCTCGGCAGCGAGCTCGGCTACAAGATCCAGATGGTCTCGCCCGAT
Organism: Cryobacterium sp. N19; assembly: GCF_002929595.1. Taxonomy (NCBI): domain Bacteria; kingdom Bacillati; phylum Actinomycetota; class Actinomycetes; order Micrococcales; family Microbacteriaceae; genus Cryobacterium; species Cryobacterium sp. N19. The sequence goes on from NZ_PJJR01000048.1 coordinate 180,738, forward strand.
GACGAAGACCGTGAGCTGCTGCTCGCGTTCGACATCGACATCGACCAGGAACTCGAAGACGAAACCGATGAAGACCTCGAGATTCGTCCTCCCGTCGTGACCGTCATGGGCCACGTCGACCACGGTAAGACCGCGCTCCTTGACGCGATCCGTAACGCCAAGGTCGCCGAGGGTGAAGCCGGTGGAATCACGCAGCACATCGGTGCGTACCAGATCATCACCGAGCACGAGGGTATCGACCGCGCGCTGACCTTCATTGACACACCGGGTCACGAGGCGTTCACCGCCATGCGTGCTCGTGGTGCGCAGGTCACCGACATCGCCATCCTCGTGGTCGCTGCCGATGACGGCATCATGCCGCAGACGATTGAGGCGCTCAACCACGCCCAGGCCGCCAACGTGCCGATCGTCGTCGCAGTGAACAAGATCGACAAGCCCGGCGCCAACCCGCAGAAGGTGCGTCAGCAGCTCACCGAATTCGGCCTCGTCGCCGAAGAATACGGCGGAGACGTCATGTTCGTCGACGTGTCGGCCAAGAACAAGACCGGCATCAAGGAAATCCTTGACGCCGTGCTCCTGGTCGCTGACGCCGGACTCGACATGCGCTCCAACCCGAACAAGGATGCCCGCGGTGTCGCCATCGAGGCTCGCCTCGACAAGGGCCGCGGCGCGGTGGCAACCGTGCTCATCCAGTCCGGAACGCTGCACGTTGGAGACTCCATCGTCGCCGGAACGGCCTATGGCCGCGTTCGTGCGATGGCCGACGAAAACGGTGTTGCCGTTCTCGCCGCCACGCCGTCCCGCGCGGTTCAGGTGCAGGGTTTGTCGAGCGTTCCCCGCGCCGGCGACACCTTTCTCGTCATCGAGGAAGACCGTACAGCCCGTCAGATCGCTGAGAAGCGTGAAGCCGCCGAGCGCAACGCGCTGCTGGCCAAGGCCCGCAAGCGCATCAGCCTCGAAGACTTCACCCGTGCTCTCGAAGAGGGCAAGGTCGAGTCGCTCAACCTCATCATCAAGGGTGACGTTTCCGGTGCCGTTGAGGCCCTGGAAGAGTCGCTGCTCAAGATCGAGGTCGACGATTCGGTTCAGCTGCGCATCATCCACCGTGGTGTCGGTGCGGTCACGGAGAGCGACGTCAACCTCGCTACCGTCGACAACGCCATCATCATCGGGTTCAACGTTCGCCCCGACACGAAGGCCCGCGAGCGTGCTGCCCGCGAAGGCGTCGACGTGCGCTTCTACTCCGTCATCTACTCCGCCCTCGAGGACATCGAGAATTCCCTCAAGGGAATGCTCAAGCCCGAGTACGAGGAGATCCAGAGCGGTATCGCCGAAATTCGCGAGGTTTTCAGCTCGTCGAAGTTCGGAAACGTCGCCGGTGTCATCGTGCGCTCCGGTACCATCACCCGAAATGCCAAGGCTCGCGTTATTCGCGAGGGCATAGTGGTGGGGGACAACCTGGGCATCGAGTCGCTGCGTCGCTTCAAGGACGACGTCACCGAGGTTCGTACGGACTTCGAGTGTGGTATCGGACTGGGCAAGTTCAACGACATCCGAATTGGCGATGAGATTGAGACCATCGAAATGAAGGAGAAGCCGCGCGTCTAGCGTTGGTTTGGGGGGTCGGGCTTCTCACGGAGCCCGACTTCCGCATTGGGTCGGGTCTCCGCAAATTTCCCCTTGAAAAGGAAAGAGCGGGGACCCCTACCCCGATTCCCTTTTCAAGGGAAAATTTGCCCCGACCCTCAGTTGGGTAGGCAGCATCCGTTTAATACGGTGAAAAAACGGAAGTACCTGGCGCTTCGGTGCCGGCTAACAAGGAGTAAGTCATGGCAGATCCGGAACGCGCCAGAAAGATGGCGGACCGCATTAAGGTCATCATCGCCAAGCGGCTGGAGCGGGGACTTCGCGACCCGAGGCTCGGGTTCGTGACCATCACAGACGTGAAGGTCACGGGCGATCTGCAGCACGCATCGGTGTTCTACACCGTGTACGGCTCGATCGAGGAGCGTACCGACAGCGCAGCGGCGTTGAAGGCTGCGACCGGGCTGATGCGCAGCGAAGTGGGAAAGAACATCACCGCGCGGCTGACACCGTCGATCGAGTTCATCGCGGATGGTATCCCGGAGAACGCGGCGCTCATCGACGATCTGTTGCGCGAAGCGCACGACCGCGACAGTGCGACCGAGGACAGCAAGGGCACGGCCACGTACGCCGGCGACGCCGACCCGTACAAGAAGCCACGCGAGTACGACCTCGACGACGACTCTGATGACGATGAGTCTGACGCCGCGAGCACCGCGAAGCACTAGCACCACCAGCACACTGAACGGGGCCCAGGCCCCGTCCCCGGGCCCAGTTTATAAACTGGGCCCTCGGACGGGGCCTGGGCCCCGTCCGAGTTGAGGGGTGCACTCCCGGCGGCTGCGGCGGGCTAGGACGTCGGGGCCGGGACGGGTGCGGGGGTGCGCTCGTAACGCGCGAAACGGTACGGGAGTGCCGTGGTCGAGCTTAGCCATCCGCTTGGCGGGTTTGCGGTCACGCGGGTCCAGGCGGCCGTGATGGCGGGGGCGTAGGTGTCTCCGGCAATGGAGGCATCGATCTCGGTCACCTCGAGCACGTCGGCGTAGGGCAGAGCGAGCCCATAGATTTCAGCGCCGCCGATCACCCACAGGTCACCCTCGGTGAGGGCGAGAGCGTCTTCCAGGGTGTGGGCAACGGATGCCCCCGCCGCGGCCCAGCCGCGCTGCCTGGTGATCACCACGTTCTTTCGGCCCGGAAGGGGGCGGAATCGTTCGGGGAGGGAATCCCAGGTGCGCCGGCCCATGATGACGGCGCTGCCACTCGTGACGGCACGAAAATGGGCGAGGTCCTCCGGCAGGTGCCAGGGCATGACCCCATCCGCCCCGATGACGCCGCCGAGCGTCTGCGCCCAGATCAGGCCAAGGGTCATACCGCCACCGCGCCGCGGATGGCGGGATGGTGCTGGTAGTTCTCCAGCACGAGGTCGTCGTACTCGTAGTCGAACAGGCTCGCGCGGCCCGGCTTGATGCGCAGCGTGGGGGAGGGGAACGCAGCGCGCGAGAGCTGCTCCGTGACCTGCTCGACGTGGTTGTCGTAGATGTGGCAGTCCCCGCCGGTCCAGACGAATTCACCGAGTTCGAGGCCGGCCTGCTCGGCGACGAGCTGGGTGAGCAGGGCGTAACTGGCAATGTTGAACGGCACGCCGAGAAACAGATCGGCGCTGCGCTGATACAGCTGGCAGGACAGCTTGCCGTCGGCCACGTAGAACTGGAACAGGGCATGGCAGGGGGCGAGGGCCATTTTCGGCAGGTCGGCCACGTTCCAGGCCGAGACGATCATGCGCCGTGAATCCGGATCGGTGTGCAGGGTGTCGAGCACCTGGCTGATCTGGTCGATGGTCTCACCGCCCGGGGTGGGCCAGGACCGCCACTGTACCCCGTAGACCGGGCCGAGCTCGCCGTTCTCGTCGGCCCACTCGTTCCAGATGCGCACACCCTTCTCCTGCAGCCAGGTGACGTTGGAGTCGCCGCGCAGAAACCAGAGCAGCTCGTAGGCGATCGACGCGAAGTGCACCCGTTTCGTAGTCACAAGCGGAAAGCCTGCGGCCAGGTCGAAGCGCAGCTGACGGCCGAACACGCTGCGGGTGCCGGTTCCGGTGCGGTCGGCCTTGCGGGCACCGTTCGCGAGGGTGTCGCGCAGTAGCGCTGAGTACTGGGCATCGGCGGTTGAAGAAGTAGTAACGGTCACCGGTCAATCGTAAGCGATGCGCTCACACCGGCAGGGTGTAGCCGCCCTGCGCCCGCATGGCCAGGCCGTCGGCCAGGAGGCTGACCAGCGCGCGCCGCAACTGGACTGAATCCGGCCAGAGTGTGTCGAGCTCGGCATCCGTCACCGAACGGTGGGTGGACCGCAGTTCGGCCATGATCAGGCCGCGCACCTGCCTGTCGCTGCCCTCGAACTTCTTCTGCCCGGCCTTGCGGGTGCCGGTGTATTCCGGGTAGTCAGCGGCCCGCCACGCGCACACATTCCGAATCGGGCATACATCGCAGTGTGGGCTGCGGCTGGTGCACACCACCGCACCGAGTTCCATGATCGCGGCGTTGAACAGGGCCGCCTCCTGGGCACTCTGCGGCAGCAACTTGCCCATCGACTCGAGGTCGCGGCCTCGGCTGGGCGGGGAGGGTTCGCCGGCGCCGGCAATCGCCCGGGCGATCACCCGCCGCGTGTTGGTATCCACGACCGGATGCCGATAGCCATACGCAAACGTCGCCACCGCCCGCGCGGTGTAATCCCCAATGCCGGTCAGGGCCAGCAGATCGTCAAGGTCGGACGGTACGACGCCCCCGTGCAGCTCGGTGATCTGCACCGCCGCGGCGTGCAGCCACAGCGCGCGCCTCGGGTAGCCGAGGCTGGACCAGGCCCGTACCGCCTCGCTCGGCGGAACCGCGGCCAGAGAAGCGGGTGTGGGCCAGCGTGCCAGCCACTCTTCCAGCCGGGGAATGACCCGGTTCACCGGCGTCTGCTGCAGCATGAACTCGCTCACCAGAATGCCCCAGGCCCCGAAGCCGTCGCGGCGCCACGGCAGGTCGCGGGCGTTCTCGGTGAACCAGGCGTTGAGCGTGGCGCTGACAGAGGCCGCATTGGTCTGCGGAGAGGGTGTGACGTTCATCCGTTCTAACCTAGGCTCGATTCATGAAGCTGGTTTCCACACCGCGCATCGACTTTCTGCGCACCCTCGCCGCCGAGATTCTGCACAACTACGGTCGAGGCCGCACGATCATCGCCATCGACGGAACGGATGCCGCCGCTCGCGCCACTTTCGCCGACGACCTCGCCGCGGTCTTTCGTGAACAGGAGCGGCACGTGTTTCGGGCCAGCCTGCGCTACTTTCAGCACTCCCGCGCCGAACAAGAGCGCCTTGCACCCGACACACCAGACCGGCTCTACCGAGTCGGCTACGATTACTCCGCACTCCGCCGGGTACTGGTTGAACCGTTTCGGATGGGCGGCAGTACCGGCTTCGTCACCGAGGAATTCGACCCCGACCGCGACGCCTGGATTCAGCCGACCTGGCAGACCGCGCCCGCCGATGCCACGCTGATCATCGACGGCGACTACATCAACCGCCCCGAACTGCACGGGCTCTGGCTGTTCAGCGTGCTGCTGGAGGGCGAACGGGGCAGCGAGCCCCAAACGCGCTACCTCGCTGAGGTGCACCCACGCGATATCGTGTCGGCCGTGGTCGACGAGACCAACCCGCAGGCCCCGCGCCGCGTGCTGACCGACCGCTGCTAGCGAAACCGGCCCCGTACTTCGGCCGGCGTAAGAAAGACACCGCTCTGCTCGACCTCGTGCACCAGCTCGGTGAGTCGCGCGTTCACCGGCGCCGTGGTGCGGGCCCCCGCCGCGGCCCGCACCACGGCGCCGTTCAGAAAATCAATCTCGGTGCGCTGACCGCGCGCGAGACTCTGCAGGGTCGAACCCTGGTTTGGCACAGTGCCCATGCGGGTGCGCATCGAGAGTGGCAGCACCTGCCCGGCCCAGACCGGCGCGAGGGCAAAGAGACGCAGGCGCCACTGCGAAAGCCCCTGCAACGAGCCAAACCGCACTCCGCTGGCTCGGCCGACCCGCACGGTTTCGCGCATGCTCCAGGTCATGAGCTGGCGAAGGCCGGCCTGACCGATCACGTCCTGCACGCTCATCCCGGTGATGGCCGGCAGGGCGTTGAGCATGTTGACAACGAGCTTGGTCCACTGCGCACCAACGAAATTATCCAGGGCCAGGGTGGGCACGGCGGCGTCCAGCAGCGCTTGCCAGCGCAAGGTGGCCGCATCCGCTCTGCCATCGCCGCGGCCGAGATAGCTCTGGGCGGCCGTGGTGACCCGCACCCGGCCCGGCCCCTCATAGTGCGCGGCAATGATCGTGATCAGCCCAAAGCAGTCCGACCGCGGCAGCAGCCTGCGCGCTGTCATGACCCCGTCGAGCCCATTCTGCACGACGATCACCGGCGTGCCGTCGAGCACGGCTGAGTTCTCGGCAATTGCCGCCGCGGCATCCTGCGCCTTGGTACAGATCAGCGCCAGATCGCACGGTTCCGTCAGCCGTTCAACCGCGAGCGGCCGCGCGAGCCGATCGCCGAAGCCCCCGGTCAAGCGGATGCCCTCGGACAGCAGAGCCGGCAGCGCCGCCCCGCGGGCAGTGACCACCAGATCATGCCCTTCGGCCGCGAGCAGGCAGGCGAACGTACTCCCCAGGGCGCCAGCACCGATCACCGAGATTCTCACGGCTCATATACTACGGCTCATTAGCCGATTCGCACCGCGGCCCCAGTCGCACGCTGGTACCCTCAGGAAGTGACCAGCGGCCTTCTACTCATTGACAAGGCGCAGGGCTGGACCAGCCATGACGCTGTCGCCCGAACCCGGCGTCTGGCCGGAACCCGCAAGGTCGGCCACGCCGGCACCCTCGACCCCATGGCTACCGGGCTGCTCGTACTCGGCATCAACAGCTCGACCCGGCTGCTCAGCTACGTCGTCGGCCTCGACAAGGAATACCTTGCCACCATCCGCCTCGGCCAGTCCACCACAACGGACGACGCGGAGGGCGACTGCCTCACCCGCGCCACCGCCGAGCAGGTCGCCGGTATCACCCCCGCGGCCGTCGCTGCCGGCATAAAGGACCTCACGGGCGACATCAGCCAGCAGCCGAGCGCGGTCAGCGCCATCAAGGTCGACGGTAAGCGTGCCTACGCCCGGGTGCGTGCCGGTGAAGACGTGCAGCTGCCGTCCCGGCCGGTGACGGTGAGCGAATTCGAACTGCTCTCCAGCACCCGCCGCGACGGATTTCTTGACCTCGAGGTGCGCGTAGAGTGCGCATCCGGCACCTACATTCGAGCCCTCGCCCGCGACCTCGGGCGCTCGCTCGGCGTCGGTGGGCACCTCACCGCGCTGCGCCGCACCCGGATCGGCCCGTTCCGCATCGAGAAAGCGGCGACCCTCGAACAAGTCGACGTCGCCGCCCAACTCATTTCGCCAGCGGATGCCGCCACCCGGCTGCTCCCGAGCCTCACGCTGACCCGCGAGCAGGCCGTCGACCTTGGCCATGGCAAACGCATCACGGTCGAGCCGGATGCCACCCGCACCGGACCGGTCGCTGCCATCGCTCCCGACGGCCGCCTGGTCGGACTGGTCGAATACCGCGGCGACCAGGCCAAGTCTCTGCTGAACTTTCCACCCGATGAACCGAGCGAATCGACACCCACCCCATGATCGAATGGTTCACCTGGCTGCAACTGGCCATCGCCGTGCCCGGCGGCGTGCTCTGTGTCGTCCTGGGCCTGTTCGGGCGCAAACCCACCGACCTCACCATGGGCGCGACAGCACTCGTCGAACTCTTGCTGATCGTGCAGCTCGCGGCCGCGATCGCGGCGCCGCTGGCCGGCAACACGGCCACCGGCAGCCTGCTCGAGTTCTACACCTACCTAATCAGCGCCATCCTGCTGCCGGTCGCGGCCGGATTCTGGGCACTGGTCGAACGCAGCCGCTGGAGCACGGTGATCCTCGGCGTCACCTGCCTGTCGGTCGCCGTCATGCTGTACCGCATGAACCAGATCTGGAACGTGCAGGGCAGCTAAGCGGTTCCAGGTTCGCTCCGATGCTGCAATAATTACAGAACCAGATGAATGCCGAGCAATGACACAATCAGACACCGGAACGCCAGCCCCCTCCAGCCGAGTGAGCGGCATCGGTCGACTCTTGATTGCTGTCTACGGCGTGCTGGCCCTCGCGGCCACCGGGCGTTCGTTCGTGCAGATCGTGCGGGCTTACGATGAAGCGCCGCTCGCCTACACACTGTCGGCTCTCGCTGCCGTCGTCTACATTGTGGCCACGATCGCCCTGATCAAACGCAGCGCCCTCTGGTATCGCATCGCCTGGACCACGATCAGCTTCGAACTGCTCGGAGTTCTCGTCGTGGGAACGCTGAGCCTGGTCGACCCGGCGCTGTTCCAGCATGCCACCGTGTGGTCGGTCTACGGCAGCGGCTATGTCTTCATTCCGCTGGTACTCCCGCTACTGGGCATGTGGTGGCTTCGACGTCACCCGGTCGCGTTGGCCGAGGGACGCTCATGAAAATCCTCTATGGTGTCGACTCGGTGCCGATCGACTGGCCCAAGTCGGCCGTGAGCATCGGCAAGTTCGATGGTGTGCACGCCGGGCATCGCGCGGTCATCGCCGAACTCAAGACCATCGCGGCCCGGGAACAACTCGCGACCGTCGTCGTCACGTTCGACCGGCATCCGCTCGCCCTGCTTTCGCCGGCCACCTGCCCGAGCGCGCTGGTCAGCGCCGAACAGAAACTCAACCTGATCGCCGAGACCGGCGTTGATGCCACGCTGCTGCTCGAATTCAACCAGGCACTCTCCAGCCTGCCTCCGCGTGACTTCATCGAGCGCATCCTGGTCACCGCGCTGCATGCCCGGTTTGTGCTGGTCGGTCGCGACTTTCGGTTCGGGGCGAAGGGCGCGGGCGACGTGGCCCTGCTCCGTGAGCTCGGCACCGAGTTCGGCTACGAAGTGCGCCTGATCGACGACCTGAAGCCCGACGGCGCCCGAAGGGTGTCGTCGACCTGGATCCGCGAGCTGCTCGGCAGCGGCGAGGTCACCGAAGCCGGCGAACTGCTCGGCCACCTGCCCACCGTTCGCGGCGTCGTCGTGCACGGTGCCGCCAGGGGCCGCGAGCTCGGTTTTCCCACCGCCAACCTGTCAGCCGATTCCGACGGCCTGATTCCCGCCGACGGCGTGTACGCCGGCTGGCTGAGCGATGCGGGATCCCGCTACCCGGCAGCCATCTCGGTGGGCAACAACCCCACCTTCGACGGCGTGGCCCCGAAGCAGGTCGAAGCGTACGTGCTCGACGAAGTGGATCTTGACCTCTATGACCACGTCGTCGACGTATCGTTCGTGGAGCGGATTCGCGGCATGGTTGCCTATTCGGGCATCGACCCGTTAATCGAGCAAATCCGCGATGACGTCGCGCGGGTTCGGGCAATTCTGAGCCGCACGAACGCGCGTTAGTCCAGCCGCAGCCGGTTGCCGACGGCGAACCAGGCCGTCGCGCCGAACAACGGGGCGAGCAGGACCGCCAGTACCCAGTTGGTACGAACGCTGGGGCGCAGGTGCGCGGCCCGCCCGATCTGAATCATGGCCACGAGCGACAGCGTGAGCACGATCACGCCGGCACACACCGCCACAATGATGCCCACCCAGCCGTTATCGCCCACATCCCCCATGTCAGAAACCATACCAAATAGTATTTTTATTGTACAGTCACAAACAGAGAATGGTGGAGGCCTCCGGGGTCATCGCGTGGGGGCTACTTCGCCCCGGTACGCTGGGATCACGAGTAATTTCCTGGGGGTTTTATGTCACAACAAGCACGAGCAATAGAAACGCGCGCAGCGATAATTCGCGGTGCCGCGGAAGCTTTCGAGCAACGCGGATACGGGAGCACGTCCCTCGCGCAGGTGAGTGCTGCCGCCGGGGTAACCAAGGGGGCCCTGTACTTTCACTTCGATTCCAAGGAAGCCCTCGCGGTGGCCATTATCGATGCCCAGCACGAGAAATCGGTCGGTGCCGGCCGAGCGCTGCTCGACGATAACGTGCCGGGCCTGCGCGCCCTCGTCTCCATGTCCTACGAGCTGGCTCGCCAGTTGCGCGATGACCTCATCGTCAGCGCCGGGGTGCGCCTGACCATTGAGGCCGTCAATTTTTCCACGCCGGTGTCGGCTCCCTATCTCGACTGGATGGTCGCCTGTGAGGAATTTTTGCGCCGGGGGATCGCCGACGGGGATGTGGCGCCAACGGTCGATGTGCCGGCTGCAGCACGCTTTTTCACCGCCGGTTTCACCGGCGTGCAGGTCGTCTCGGACGTTCTGACCAGGCGCGGCGACATCGACCAGCGACTGACCGAGATGTGGTCGCTGATGCTGCCCGGTCTCGTAGCCCCCGAACGCTGGGACGACTTGAAGAATCTGGCCGTCGAGGTGCAGCGGGAACGCAGCCGACCGCAGCCCTAGACTGACCGAGTGAATACCGCCTCCTCCCGCCGACTGTGGCCGGGGCGCGGCCTCGCCCTGCTAGGCATCATTTTCGTGGCGGCCAACCTGCGCAACGCTGTCGCAGCGCTCTCGCCGATCGTGACCGAGATCAACGTCGATATCCCCCTGAGCACGGTGTCAATCGGGGTGCTCGGCATGCTCCCACCGGTCTGCTTCGCGCTGTTCGGCATCTTCACCCCCATGATCACCCGCCGCCACGGACTCGAAGCGCCACTCGTGCTCGCCCTCATCGCGATTCTTCTCGGTCACCTCACTCGAGGCTTGTCCGGCTCGATCACCATGCTCATTATCGGCAGTGTCATCGCCTTCGCCGGACTCGGCATCGGCAACGTGCTCCTGCCGCCACTGGTCAAGAAGTACTTTCCGGACCGCGTCGGGCTCATGACGAGCGTCTACGTCACCGTGGTGTCCTTGAGCGCCCTCGTGCCGCCCCTGATCGCCGTTCCGGTAGCGGATGCCGCCGGCTGGCGGGTCTCGCTCGGCATATGGATGCTGCTGGCCCTGCTGGCTCTGGTGCCGTGGATCACCATGCTCCTGCGGCATCGCATCACGCAAACCCCCGGCCCGGTCGTCGACGAGGCCGACGCTGCCATTCTCGGTCGCCTCTGGAAATCATCGATCGCGTGGGCGATCGCCGGGGTGTTTGCGGCCTCGTCGCTCAATGCTTACGCCATGTTCGCCTGGCTGCCGCAATTGCTCGTCGATACTGCGGGGGTCAGTCCGGCCCAGGCTGGAACCCTCCTCGCGGTCTATGCCGGCATGGGAATACCGTGCGCGCTGATCATTCCGGTGCTCACCGCCCGCATGGCCAACGTCGGGCCGCTTGTCTATATCGGAGTGTTCCTGTTCGTGGCCGGTGATCTCGGTCTACTGTTCGCGCCGGAGACCCTGACCTGGCTCTGGGTCAGCTTTGCGGGCCTGGGGCCGTTGTTCTTTCCGCTCGCGCTCGTGCTGATCAACCTGCGCACCCGCACCCATGCTGGCGCTGTGGCTCTCAGCGGCTTTGTGCAGAGCGTCGGCTACACACTGGGAGCCCTGGGGCCGCTGGTTTTCGGTCTATTGCACGAGCTCAGCGGCGGCTGGACCTGGCCGCTCGGCTTTCTGCTCGCCACCGCTCTGGCGATCATCATCGCGGGTACCGTGATCGGTCGTCCGCACATGCTCGAGGACGATCTGGAACGCTCACGCTGACGGACCTCAGGGCACCAGTTCGGCTCGGTGGATCAGTGCCGCAGCACCGATCAGCGGGCCGTCGCCCGACAGCGCTGACGGAACCACTCGCACCCGGGTGGCATAGGCGAACTGCACCCGCCGTTTGATCGCCTCGCGGGCGAACTCGAGCAGGTCGGGGGTGACGTTGGAGAAGCCGCCGCCGATGGCCACGAGGTCAAGGTCGAGCAGAGTTGCTGCGGACGCGAGGGCCTGACCGAGCGCCCCGCCGCTGCGTGCAACGGCGGCGACCGCGATCGGATCGGCGGCCGCGTAGGCTGCCGCGAGGTCTTCGCCCGACTCGCCGGTGAAGCCCTGGCTGCGTGCCCAGGCGACGGTCTTCGGCCCCGAGGCGATGGCCTCGATGCAGCCCACTCCACCGCAGGCGCAGGGGTCGCCAAAACCGCCGACCTCGATGTGGCCGATATGCCCGGCGTTTCCGGTCGGCCCCGACGCGGTCACCCCGCCGAGGATCAGGCCGCCGCCGATGCCGGTCGACACGATCATGCCCATCAGGTTGTCGACGCCCTGGCCGGCGCCGACCCAGTGCTCGGCGAGGGTGATGCAGAGCCCGTCCATGCGCAGGCGCACCGGCAGGCCGGGAACGAGGCCGACCACCAGCTCCTTGAGCGGATACTCGCGCCAGACCGGCAGGTTCAACGGTGACACCGCCCCCTGCGCCAGCTGGATCGGCCCGGCACAGCCGATACCGACCCCGACCAACGGATATTCCGGCGGCAGGCTCGCCAGGGTTTGCAGCACCACGCCACTGACAGCGGATGCCAGTTCGTCGCTCGTCGCGCGCGCCCCGGTCGGTGCGCGGTGTCGGCTGGTACCGAGCACGACTCCGAGGTCATTTACGAGGGCAGCTTCGACCTTGGTGCCTCCCACATCGACGGCGAGAACGTACGTGGAGGCTTCAATGGCGGGCATGCACTCATCGTAGAAGATCGCGCATCTGCTCAGATGAGCAACAATCCCTACGGCTGTTGATTCGTGCCGCGGACCGTCGTAGGCTGGGTTCAAACGATTGGACCGCGATCTTTCCATGAGCGACACCGACGAACTCCTGTCCATCCGCGCCGCCGAGCTTTACTACGAAGAGAATCAGACCCAGGACGAGATCGGCGTGATTCTCCGCCTGACTCGGTGGAAGGTCGGCCGCTTGCTGGCCAGTGCCAAGGCCAACGGTTTCATCCGCATCGAGATCGTGCATCCGCGCGCCCGCCGGCTGCCGATCGAACGCCGCCTCCGCGAATCGACCGGCCTCACCGACGCCATCGTGGTCTCCTCCGCCGGCGTATCGAGTGACGCCGAACTGCAGTCCCGCACCGCGCAGGCCGCCGCCGACTACCTCACCAGCCTCCGCCCGATTCCGCGCACCCTTGGCATCAGTTGGGGTCGAACCCTGCACGATGTCTCCCTGCACCTCAAACAGGGGTGGGCTCCGGGGGTGAACGTGGTGCAGATCAACGGCGGCGTCAGCCTGAACCAGCGCACCGGCACCGCGGCATCCACTGCCGTCACCATCGCCCACAAGGCCGACGGTTCGGCCACTCTGCTGCCGAGCCCCGCCATCTTCGAACGCCTCGAAACCAAGCAGGCGATGGAAGCCGACCGCACCGTCGCAGGGGTGCTCGCCCTGGCCCGCAACGCGCAGGCCTACGTTTTCAGCGCCGGGCAGGCGGATGCGAATTCCGCCCTCGTCGACAGCGGCTACCTCACCGTGGAGCAGATCGACGACCTCGTCTCCCGCGGCGCGGTCGGCGATGTCGTCGGCCGGTACATCGATGCCAACGGCCGCATCGTCGACCCCGAACTCAACGAACGCACGGTCGGCATCCAGATCGACCAGTTGCGCCGCGCCCCGCTCACCATCGCCGTCATCTCCGGAAACAACAAGCACGCCATCGCTCGCGCCGTCGTGCGTAACGGCCTGTGCACCGTGCTGGTGACCGACGAAGACACCGCGAACGCTCTGCTCCAGGAAAAGGACACCCCATGACTCACACCCCCCTGGCTACCTACCAGCCGGAACAGCGTGCCCTCGCGCTGATCGGCGGGGAGGCCACCGACGCCAACCTGCGCCGGTACCTGCACGGAATCCCCGGAATCGACGCCGTCGGCCTCGAAGCTCGCGCCGCCGACCTCGGCACCCGCTCGATCAAAACCAGCTCCAAACGCTGGGCGATCGACACCATCATCGGCCTGATCGACCTCACCACCCTCGAGGGCGCTGACACCCCCGGCAAGGTGCGCTCGCTCGTCGCCAAGGCGCAGGTGCCAGACCCGAGCGACCCCGGTACCCCCCGTGTCGCCGCGGTCTGCGTCTACGGCGACATGGTCGGTACCGCCGTCAACGCGCTCGGCTCTGCCCATGCCGCCGGCGGCACGGAGGGAGTCAACGTGGCCGCCGTCGCCACCGCTTTTCCGAGCGGCCGCGCCTCCCTGGCGATCAAGCTCGCCGACGTGCGCGACTCGGTCGCGGCCGGCGCCGACGAAATCGACATGGTCATCGACCGTGGTGCTTTTCTGGCCGGCCGGTTCGGCCAGGTCTACGACGAGATCGTCGCCGTGAAAGACGCCTGCCGTCGGGTCGACGGTTCGATGGCTCACCTCAAGGTGATTCTCGAGACCGGCGAACTGAACACCTACGACAACGTGCGCCGCGCCTCTTGGCTGGCCATTCTGGCCGGCGGTGACTTCATCAAGACCTCCACCGGCAAGGTGGCCCCGGCCGCGACGCTGCCCGTGACGCTGTCGATGCTCGAGGTCGTGCGCGACTGGTACCGCCTCACCGGGGTGCAGATCGGCGTGAAACCGGCCGGCGGCATCCGTACGTCGAAGGACGCCATCAAATACCTCGTGACGGTCGCCGAAACCGCGGGAGAGGACTGGCTCACGCCGCACCTGTTTCGCTTCGGGGCTTCCAGCCTGCTCAACGACGTGCTGCTGCAGCGCCAAAAGATGACGACCGGGCACTACTCCGGCCCCGACTACGTGACGATCGATTAGGGAACAACCATGAAATTTCTTGACTACGCCCCGGCCCCAGAGTCGCAGGCCCTGCTGAACCTCAAAAGCGACTACGGCCTCTTCATCAACGGCGATTTCACGGCCGGTCGCGGAACCCCGTTCCAAACCATCAACCCGGCTACCGAGCAGCAGATCGCCATGATCGCCACCGCCAACGAAGCGGATGTCGACGCCGCAGTCGCGGCCGCCCGTCACGCCTACGATGGCGTCTGGTCCCGCCTCTCCGGCAGCGACCGGGGCAAGTACCTGTTTCGCATCGCCCGCCTGGTGCAGGAACGCGCCCGCGAACTCGCCGTCGCTGAGACCCTCGACAACGGCAAACCGATCAAGGAAACCCGCGACGTCGACATTCCCCTGGTCGCCGCCTGGTTCTTCTACTACGCCGGCTGGGCCGACAAGCTCGACCACGCCGGAGTCGGTCCGAACCCGGCCTCGCTCGGCGTCGCCGCGCAGGTCATCCCGTGGAACTTTCCGCTCATGATGCTCGCCTGGAAGATCGCCCCTGCCCTTGCCGCCGGGAACACGGTCGTGCTCAAGCCCGCCGAAACCACCTCGCTCACCGCGCTGCTGTTCGCGGAGATTCTGCAGCAGGCCGACCTGCCCGCCGGCGTCGTGAACATCATCACGGGTGACGGAAGCACCGGGCAGACCCTGGTCAACCACCCAGGCGTCAACAAGGTCGCCTTCACCGGCTCGACCTCGGTCGGTCGGGCCATCGCCCGTTCCGTCGCCGGAACCGACAAAAAGCTCAGCCTCGAGCTCGGCGGCAAGGGCGCCAACATCGTCTTCGACGACGCCCCGATCGACCAGGCTGTCGAGGGCATCGTGCGCGGCATCTTTTTCAACCAGGGTCACGTCTGCTGCGCCGGCAGCCGCCTGCTCGTGCAGGAAAGCATCCACGACGACGTCATCGAGCGGCTCAAGCGCCGCATGCAGACATTGCGCCTGGGCGACCCGCTCGATAAGAACACCGACATCGGTGCCATCAACAGTGCAGAACAGCTCGCCCGTATTCGCGAACTGTCCGATCTCGGCCAGCAGGAAGGCGCCGAACGCTGGAGCACCGACTGCGTCATTCCCGAGAACGGTTTCTGGTTCGCGCCGACCATCTTCACCAACGTGTCCACCAGCCACCGCATCGCGCGCGATGAGATCTTCGGCCCGGTGCTCTCCGTGCTGACCTTCCGCACCCCGGCCGAAGCAATTGCCAAGGCGAACAATACCCCGTACGGTCTCTCCGCCGGAATCTGGAGCGACAAGGGCAGTCGCATCCTCGCCGTCGCCGACAAGCTGCGCGCCGGCGTGATCTGGGCGAACACCTTCAACCAATTCGACCCGTCCAGCCCGTTCGGTGGCTACAAGGAGAGCGGCTACGGCCGCGAGGGCGGCCGCCACGGCCTCGCTGCGTACCTCAAGCCCGCCGTACGCACCGGGTCGCGGTCGATCCCGGCCGCGGAGCACGCTCCGGTCAGCAAGAAGTCCGCATCCGCCAGCAAGAAGTCCGCATCCGCAGAGAAGGCCACCAAGTGAACCGCCTCGCCATTCCCAAGACATACAAGCTTTACATCGGCGGCAAGTTTCCGCGCAGCGAATCCGGCCGCGTCTACGAGGTGCTCTCGCACAAAGGCGACTTTCTCGCAAACGCCGCGAAGGGGAGCCGCAAGGATGCCCGCGACGCCGTCGTTGCCGCCCGCAGCGCCCTCGGTGGTTGGGCCGGTGCCACGGCCTATAACCGTGGCCAGGTGCTGTATCGCATCGCCGAACTGCTCGAGGGCCGCCGGGCGCAGTTCATCGACGAGATCGAGAGCTGCGAGGGCGTCAACGCCGCCGCAGCGAGTGCCCAAATCGACGAGGCCATCGATCGCTGGGTCTGGTACGCCGGCTGGGCTGACAAGTACGTGCAGGTCGCTGGCAACGCCAACCCGGTCTCCGGTCCGTTCTTCAACCTGTCGGTGCCCGAACCGACCGGCGTCGTCGCGATCATCGCCCCGCAGGGCGGCGAATCGCTGCTCGGACTGGTCAGCGCCATCGCACCGGCCCTCGTGGCCGGTAACACCGTCGTCGTCGTCGCCAACGAACTCGCACCGCTGTCGGGGATCAGTCTCGGCGAGGTGCTCGCCACGAGCGATGTGCCCGGCGGAGTCGTCAACATCGTCACCGGTTCGCCGGCCGAAATCGCGCCGTGGCTGGCCAGCCACGCCGACGTCAACGCGCTCGACCTCGTCGGTGCCGGCGACCTCGACTGGGTGGAGCTGCAGATCAGCGCCGCCGACACGCTCAAGCGGGTACTCCCACCCGAGTCGGGAGCGGATGCCGCAGCCCCCGCCCTGTCCCGCATCCTCGCCTTCACCGAAGTCAAAACGGTCTGGCACACCAAGGCCATCCTCTAGCCTGTCGCCCGGGTATCCGCTGGCCGCCGCCCGGGCATCCGCTGTGACCGTGCAACGGGTGTCCCAGGCCGCGATAGGCTGCGGCCCATGACCTTACGCAGAGCACTCGTCACCGGCGCGACGGGCTACATCGGTGGACGTCTCGTTCCCAAACTTCTCGACGCCGGTTTCACCGTGCGGGTGCTCGTGCGCACGCCGTCGAAACTGCGCGATGTGCCCTGGGCCGATCAGGTCGAGGTAGTCGAGGGAGACCTCGGCGACCTGGCCTCGGTTGAGCGCGCGTGCGTCGATATCGACGTGCTGTTCTATCTCGTGCATTCGATGGGTGCGGCCGGCGACTTCGAAAAAACCGAGCACACGGCGGCGGAGAACGTCGCCCGGGCGGCCTTCGCCGCCCACGTCGGACGGATCGTTTACCTCGGCGGGCTGCACCCCGACACGCAGACGTTGTCGGCTCACCTGCGCTCCCGGATGGAAGTCGGCCGCATCCTGATCGACAGTGGCGTGCCCACCATCGCGTTCCAGGCCGGCGTCGTGATCGGCTCAGGTTCCACCTCGTTCGAGATGATCCGCCACCTGACCGACGTGCTGCCCTACATGCCCGCGCCCAAATGGGTGCGCAACAAGATCCAGCCGATCGCCGTGCGTGACGTGCTCTACTACCTGCAGGCCGCGGCCGACCTGCCGCCCGAGGTGAACCGCACCTTCGACATCGGCGGTCCGGACGTCTTGCGGTACGGCCAGATGATGAACGGTTACGCCCTCGAAGCCGGCCTCAAGCAGCGGGCCATCGCGGCTCTGCCGGTACTCACCCCGTGGCTCGCCTCGCAGTGGGTGAACCTGGTCACGCCGATTCCACGCAACCTCGCCATCCCCATCATCGCCTCGCTGCAATACGACTGCGTCGTGCACGAGAGTGATATCGACGAGTTCATTCCGCAGCCGGAGGGCGGCCTCACCGGCTATCGTCGCGCCGTGCGTCTGGCCCTCGGCCGCATGCGAGACGGCGACGTGGAGACCAGCTGGCGCAACTCCTCGATCGAGGGTGCGTCGAGCAACCCGCTTCCGAGCGACCCGAACTGGGCCGGCCACTCCGTTTACACCGACCTGCGCGAGAAGACCACCCCGGCCGACCCCGCAGCACTGTGGCGGGTCATCGAGAGCATCGGCGGCGAAAACGGCTGGTACTCCTTTCCGCTGGCCTGGGCCGTTCGCGGTCTCATGGACAAGGCCGTCGGCGGGGTCGGTCTTCGCCGCGGCCGCCGCAACCCCGACCACCTGCATAACGGTGAGGTGCTCGATTTCTGGCGGGTCGAGCAGATCGACCACGGAAGCTTTCTGCGCCTCCGCGCCGAAATGCGCGTCCCAGGCCGGGCCTGGCTCGAAATGAGCGTGACACCAACGGATGCCGGCGGCTCCCTCTACCGCCAGCGCGCGGTGTTCTTTCCCCGCGGCCTCGGCGGGAGGCTGTACTGGGCGGCGATCCTGCCGTTCCACGGCATCATTTTCGAGGGCATGGCCACCCGCATCACGGCCACGGCGGCGGTGGAGCGGAAAACCGAGGTGCCGCATCCGCTCGGCGCAGTATCTCGCTCTGAGGATAACTGAGGTTTCAGTAGAACGTGCGTATACTCTGAGAATTCTGGCGGCTCGGCCTGGTTCGGGGCATGATGGTTACGAGTAGGAGGCCACTATGTCAGTTTCTCTCGCCTTTCTGGGCGACGGCCTTGTCGCGAGCGGTCTGTGGGACGAGTGGTTTCCCGAGCACGATGTGCACAATTTGGCCGCCAGTGGAAACACCACCGATGAGGTGATCGCGCAGATTGATCGGGTGATTGAGTTGCGGCCGGACGCCATCGTGATCGGGGTCGGTACCAACGATCTCGGCTGGCGCAAGTCCGACGAATACGTCGTGCGCAACGTCGAGACCATCCTGCACACCCTCCGTCGAGCCCTGCCAGAGACCCGCATAATGGTGCAGTCTGTTTTACCGCGTGACCGGGACTTTGCCGAGACCATCCGCTCAATAAACCGGCACGTGTGGCAGTATGCACCCACCCAGCACGTGCAATACCTTGACCTCTGGCCGGCTCTCGCCCTGCCGGACGGCGAGCTCGACCCGGCACTCGGTATCGACCGCCTGCACCTGAATCCGGCCGGGTACGCGGCCTGGCTCGCCGAACTGAAGCCGGGGCTGGAGATGCTGTTCGAACGCCCGCCGTCGACGACATCGATTCCCATCCAGCACGCCTGAACCGCCAGGGACGAGCGCGCGGCTGCCTGCTTGGCACGCTCGGTAGAGTGGACTCATGCTCAGATCGGTTCGCCCCGCACTCGTCCTCACTCTCGGTGCGCTGATTAGCGGGGGTCTGGTCATCGGGGGAGCCGCGCTCGCCCCGACGCCGCCAGCGCAGGCCGCCACCGCTCCGCTCAGCCTGGTGGGCGCAGGCGTCAACGACTTCAGCTTTGACTCCTTCGACGCCCAATACGACCTTGGCCTGGACGCTGACGGCCGGTCAACGCTGACAACCGTCGAGACCATCGTGGCCCGCTTCCCAGAGGTCGACCAAAACCACGGCATTCAGCGCGCCATCCCCACGCACTACCGGGGGCGTCCCACCGACATCGTGATCGAGAGCGTCACCGACGAGAACGGCACGCCCCGACCGTTTGGCACCGAGACCACCAGCGAAGACCGCGATGAAGAGTTTCTCGTGGTGACGAGTGCCGCCGACGAATTCGTGCACGGTGCAGAGACCTACGTGATCACGTACGCGCAATCCAACGTCACGCTGTATCCCGACAACGCCGAAACCGAAGAGTTCTACTGGGACGTAAACGGCACCGGATGGGACCAGCCGTTCGGCCTGGTCACCGCAACGGTGCGGTTCGATCCGGAGCTCGTCGACCGGTTGAGCGGCAAGCTGCGGTGTTTTCAGGGGCGGGATGATTCTCAGTTGCCCTGTGACAGCATCCGTTTCACCGGGTCCGACACTGAACCGACCGTCTCCGCGGTTACCCGCGAGCTCGGGCCGCAGGAGAACCTGACCATCGATGTCGAGTTTCAGCCGGGTACCTTTGTGCCGCGCGATGATTCCTTCACCGCCAACGCCTTCCCCAGCATTGGGCTGGCCGCCGCCATCGTGGCGTTGCTGACGGCCCTGTTGGCCGCACTGTTACGCGCCACCCGATTGCGTGACGCGCGTGGTCGATTCACCATCATCGCCGAGTATCTTCCGCCGCGAGGGGTGAACCTGCTCACCTCCGGAGACATCGTCGGTGCCTCGAGCAAGGCGATGGCGGCCCAGTTCATCAGCTTCGCGGTGCGTGGCAACGTGCGTATTCTCGAGACCAGCGACAAGAAGAGTCACTTTCTGCTCGAATTCGTGCACGCCGACGGCGTCGACGAGACCGAGAGCCGCATTCTCGGCAAGCTCTTTCCCGGACTGCAGCCCGGCGACCAACGTGACCTGAAGAAGAAGAGCATTTCGTTGAGCAAGGCGCTGGCGAAGGAACGCACGGCGAGCCACGCGGAATCTCTGCGTTTGGGTTTGCGGGAACAGAAAAACGTCGCCCTGCGCAGTGTGCTCATGGGGATTGCCGTGGTCAGCGGTGGTGTCGCCGTCGTGGCCGGCCTGGGCGCCGTCATCACGGTGGTGGGCGGGTTCTGGCCCCTGCTGATCATCGCGCTGGGCGTCGTGGCTGTCGTTGCCACGATCGCGTTGGTCGCCAATTTTAGAACGCTCACTGAAAGTGGTGCGGAACTGCGTGACTATCTGAAGGGCGTCAAGTTGTATATAGGTCTCGCCGAAGCCGATCGGCTGCGAGTGTTGCAGAGTCCGGAGGGAGCCGTGCGTTCCGTCTATCGGCCGGAAAACGGTCGGCCAAATCTCGGCCTTGCCACCGCGACAGCGGATGCCCCCGCCGTACAGATCGTGAAACTCTACGAACGCGTGCTGCCCTTGGCCGTACTGTTCGGGCAGGAGAAGGACTGGTCCGGCGTGCTGAGCCAGTACTACGCCGAGAGCAACACCCAGCCCGACTGGTATTACGGGTCCGGAATTTTCCAGGCGGCGTACTTCGCGGGTGCGATCAGCTCCTTCCAGGCCGCCACGACGGCGTCCTGGTCGGGCAGCGCCACGAGCTCATCGAGCTCCGGTGGAGGCGGCGGCGGTTTCTCGGGCGGCGGAGGCGGCGGCGGGGGCGGGGGAGGAGTCTGATGGGCACTCCAGCCGCACCGACGTTCACTCGCTCGGCTCTCGCGCCTGGCCTGCTGGGCGCCATCGTTCTGCTCGCCGGACTCGCGCTTCTGGACGGCGAGAGTTTCATCATCATTCGCTACGCGGTCAGTATTCTGGCGCTCATCATCTGCGTCTTCGTGATTCAGGCCCGGTCCTGGTACTGGCTGCTCGGTCTCGTTCCGATGGCTATCCTGTGGAACCCGGTCGTGATCATCGACCTCAGCGGTCAGGGCTGGGTCTCGGCTCAGTTCATCGCGGCGATCGTTTTCATCGTCGTCGGTCTGCGCACCAAAGTGCCAATTCGCAAGGATTGAACGTCGGGCGTAGACTACTATCGCGTTGAGAGAACTCGATCAGATCTCTACTGGCTCTCGCATTCGGTGGCAGTACCTGTCATATCTGCACCACCGTTGCGACAGCATCCGCTTGACCTTGGGTCGGGCGTCATGATCAGGGCCCGTGCTGTGTTTCGTGTACCACCTGTTTCTGCACGCCGGAGAAACGGTGTGCGCGCACTGCGCGTTTCGGTAACACCAGAATGCCGTGACCGGCACGCTCGGATAGGTACAGCCGGTACCCGTACCGTGCTGCTTCGAAGTGGAGAACAATGGCTTATACCCGCACCGATGCCTCGAGCAGCCGGAACAACCTCGGTCGTAGTGGGTCCACCCGCAATCGGGCTCACCCGCGTTCCCGCGACGATGATGCGCCGATCATTCCGATTCTCGCCCGCAAGGTGCGCGAGGTCGAAGCGAAGGCGCAGTCCGGTACCAAGCTCGGGCCGACCAACCGCACGAAATACCAGGTCATCGCCCTGCTGATGCGGGAGGAACGCGCCCGGGTCAAAGGCGACAAAGAGCTCTCCGACGCGAACCGAGCAGAGCTGCTCAAACGCCTCGATGGGATCGCCCAGATTCTGGCCAAGACGGCCGCCCGTGACACGAGCCTGATAACCCTGCTCGAACCCGATGCGGGCGTCTCCACCGTCGCCCAGCGGTTTCGGCGCGATTGGCTGCTCGAATCCGGTGCCGAGCTCAGCCCCGACGAACTCATCATCACCCGTGAGCCCGAGGCCGCACCGGTCGTGCTGCAGAACCAGGTCATCCCGCAGTCGGTGAAAGCCCGGCAGCTGGCTAACCCGTTCCTGGCCCCCGACTTCAGCGCAGCGGCCCAGCCGATCGTGCACCCGCGTCGACTCGCCAACTGGGAACTGCTCGGCCCCCTGTTCAAATCTTTCGAGTACGGTTCAGGCGGCCAGGCGGCCAGCATGGACATGCCGGAAGCCCCCCGCCTCGACCGGCTCTCCCCGGGCGGCATGGAGCTCATGCGGCACCAGGCACGTTTCATCGAGAGCGCCCGCCTCGGCCACCGCAGCTACCTGCTCGCCGACGAGCCTGGCCTCGGCAAAACCGCGCAAAGCCTGCTGGCGGCATCCGTTGCCAACGCCTACCCGTTGCTGGCCATCGTGCCGAACGTGGTCAAGATGAACTGGGCCCGCGAAGTTGAGCTGTGGACGCCGAACCGGCGGGCCACCGTCATCCACGGCGACGGAGACACCCTCGACGCGTTCGCCGACGTGGTCGTGGTGAATTACGACGTGCTCGACCGCCACCTGGCCTGGCTCGGCACGCTCGGGTTCAAGGGCATGGTCGTCGATGAGGCGCACTTCATCAAGAATTTGTCCTCGCAGCGGTCCAAACACGTGCTGTCGCTCGCCGACCAGATCCGCCGCCGTACTCCGGGCGGCAACCCGCTGCTGATGGCGCTCACCGGCACCCCTCTCATCAACGACGTCGATGATTTTCGCGCCATCTGGCAGTTCCTCGGCTGGATCGACGGCGACAAGCCGGCCCCCGCCCTTCTGAAACGCCTCGAAGAGACCGGGCTGACTCCCGCCGACATGGGGTTCTACAAGGAAGCCCGCGCCGCTGTCATTGATATGGGCATCGTGCGTCGCCGCAAGGTCGACGTCGCCGCCGACCTGCCGGCCAAGCGCATCGCCGACCTGCCGGTGGAACTCGACGATGACCTCGGCCGATCCATTCGTCAAGCCGAACGTGAGCTGGGTGCCCGTCTGGTCACCCGCTACCAGGCGCTCGTGGCTGCCCGCCATGCCGGTTCCGGCGGTCCAGCTGTTCCCGACGAAGACCAGCGGGATGCCTACATTCGCGCCGTCGCCCACGCCGAGCTCGAAGATTCCAAGGGCCAGACCACTGGCGAAAACGTCTTCACGATGGTGCGCAAGATCGGTCAGGCCAAGGCCGGGCTCGCAGCCGATTACGCTGCGCAACTCGCCCGCTCGGTGGGCAAGGTGGTGTTCTTCGCCAAGCACATCGACGTCATGGACACCGCGGAGGAGATCTTCGCCAAGCGCGACCTGAAAACGGTTTCGCTGCGCGGCGACCAGAGTGCCCTGGCCCGCCAGGCGGCGATCGACTCGTTCAACAATGATCCCGACGTCGCGATCGCGGTGTGTTCGCTCACCGCGGCCGGTGTCGGCGTGAACCTGCAGGCCGCGTCCAACGTGGTGCTCGCCGAACTCAGCTGGACCGCTGCCGAGCAGACCCAGGCCATCGACCGGGTGCACCGCATCGGCCAGGACGAGCCGGTCACCGCGTGGCGCATCATCGCCGCGCACACCATCGATGCGCGTATCGCCGACCTGATCGGCAGCAAAGAGGGTCTGGCCGCCCGCGCCCTCGATGGGTCTCAGGCAGAGTTTTCGGCCACCGAATCGGTGCAGGCAAGTGCGCTCATCTTCCTGCTCACCCAGGCCCTCGACGGAAAGCTGTAACCCGCATGAAGATCGGTATTCTCACCAGCGGCGGCGACTGCCCCGGACTGAACGCGGTCATTCGCGGCGCCGTGCTCAAGGGTGTGCGCACGCACGATTTCGAGTTCGTCGGAATCCGCAATGGCTGGCGCGGACTCGTGCAGAGCGAGTTCATGGAACTCGATCGTCACAGCGTGCGCGGCCTGTCCCGCCAGGGCGGCACCATTTTGGGCAGTTCCCGCACAAACCCGTTCGAGGGCGAGCACGGCGGCCCGGAGAATATCCAGCGCACCCTCGACGCCAACGGCATCGACGCCGTGATCGCGATCGGCGGGGAGGGCACGCTGACCGCAGCGCACCGCCTCACCGAGGCCGGACTCAACATTGTCGGCGTGCCGAAAACCATCGACAATGATCTCGAGGCCACCGACTACTCGTTCGGCTTCAACACCGCCGTCGAAATCGCCACCGAAGCCATCGACCGGCTGCGCACGACCGCCGAATCGCACGGGCGCTGCATGGTCGTCGAGGTCATGGGACGCCACGTCGGCTGGATTGCGCTGCACTCCGGCATGGCCGGCGGCGCCCACGCCATCCTCATTCCTGAGCAACCCAAGTCGATCGAGCAGATCTGCGACTGGGTCGAGCACGTTCGCGACCGCGGTCGGGCCCCGGTCATCGTCGTCTCGGAGGGTTTTCTGCTCTCCGGCATGGAGAAGGCGCACTCCACCAAGGGCCTCGACGCCTTTCATCGGCCTCGTCTGGGCGGAATCAGCGAGATCATCGCCCCGTTGATCGAAGAACGCACCGGCATCGAAAGCCGGGCCACGGTGCTCGGCCACACCCAGCGCGGCGGCGCACCGTCGGCCTACGACCGGGTGCTCGCCACCCGCCTGGGTATGGCGGCGGTCGACGCGATCCACAACTCCCAGTGGGGCTCCATGGTGTCGCTGCGCGGCACCGAGATCGACGTCGTGAGCATCGCATCGGCCACGATCGGCCTCAAGCGGGTCTCACCGGCCCGCTACGACGAGGCTGCCGTACTCTTCGGCTAGAAGAGTGCGCTCGTGGCACGCGTTTGAGCTCGTGGCACGAGTTCAAACCAGTGCCAGCTTCTCAAACGAGTGCCGCGAGGTGCCGAGCTGGGCCCGGCGGGCTGATCAGGCGAGTTTGGCCTGCACTTGGGCCAGCGAGGGATTGGTCGCGGCCGATCCGTCGGGGTACAGAATGGTCGGCACGGTCTGGTTGCCGTTGTTCAGGCTCATCACGAGTTCGGGTGTGCCGTCAACCTGCTCGATATTCACCTCGGTGTAGCCGATACCGGCGGTGTCGAGCTGTTTCTTCAATCGTTTGCAGTAGCCGCACCAATCGGTGGTGAACATGGTGATGGTTCCGGTCGCGGGTACAAAGTCCATGCTGCAAGCTTATCCGAGCCGCATCCGAATGCACCGCGTGCGCGTTAAGATGAAGCAATGACTTTGCCCCAGGTATGCGTGTGCTACCTCACTCGACTATCTCCCGAAGGCAACCGGCAGGTACTGCTGGGCCGCAAGAAGAAAGGCCTCGGCGTAGGCAACATCGTCGGCCTTGGCGGCAAGCTCGAAATCGGCGAAAGTGCAGTGGATGCTGCCGTGCGCGAAATCGAAGAGGAATCCGGGCTGGTGGTGGCGGCATCCGCTTTGACGGAACTGGGGTATCTCACCTACCTGTTTCCGCACCGCCAGGAGTGGAGCCAGGAATCGACCGTGTTCGTCTGCGACGACTGGTCCGGAACGCCGCGGGAATCGAACGAGCTGAACCCCGTCTGGTTCGACGTGGCGAGCCTGCCGGTCGATGAGATGTGGGACGACGCCCGGCATTGGCTGCCCGGGGTGCTCGACGGAGTGCCGGTGCGCGCCACGTTCACCTTCGGAGCCGACTTGGAAAGCGTGGTGTCTCGTGCCTGAATTCAGCCTCATCATCGTGCTGGTCATTGCGCTGGCACTCATCTTCGACTTCACCAACGGTTTTCACGACACGGCCAATGCCATGGCCACCCCGATCGCGACCGGCGCGATGAAGCCCAAGGTTGCCGTTGGCGTCGCCGCCATTCTCAACCTGGTCGGTGCTTTTCTCTCGACCGAGGTTGCCCGCACAGTGTCTGGCGGCATTATCAAGGAGGGGGACGGCGGGGTACTGATCACCCCCGAACTCATCTTCGCGGGCCTGATCGGCGCGATCGTGTGGAACCTGGTCACCTGGCTGATGGGCCTGCCATCCAGCTCGAGCCACGCCCTGTTCGGTGGGCTGATCGGCGCCACGATCATCGGCGTCGGTACCCAGGCCGTTGACTACAACGTCGTGGCCGCCAAGGTGATCCTGCCCGCGCTGATCGCGCCGCTGATCGCGGGAGGCGTGGCGCTCGTCGCCACCCGCCTGGCCTACACGATCACCCGGCGCGACGTCGGCAAGCCAGACGGCCGCGGCGGGTTCCGTTACGCGCAGATCTTCTCCTCCTCGCTCGTCGCGCTGGCCCACGGCACCAACGATGCCCAGAAGACCATGGGAGTGATCACCCTCACCCTCATCGCCGGCGGGTTTCAGGCAGTCGGCAGCGGGCCCACCTTCTGGGTCATCGCCGCCTGCGCCCTCGCCATTGCCGTCGGCACCTACACCGGCGGCTGGCGCATCATCCGCACCATGGGCACCGGCCTGACCGAGATCAAGCCGGCCCAGGGTTTCGCCGCCGAAACCAGCACCGCGGCCACGATCCTCGCCTCCAGCCATCTCGGATTCGCCCTCTCCACCACCCAGGTTGCCTCCGGCTCGGTGATCGGCTCCGGCCTGGGCCGCCGCGGGTCGACCATCCGCTGGGGGATGGCCGGCCGCATCGCTCTCGGCTGGGTCATGACCCTGCCGGCTTCGGCCATCATGGGCGCATTCGCCGCCGGACTCGCCCTGCTCGGGCCGATCGGCATCGTGCTCGACATGGTGATCGGAACGATCGTCATCATGGCCCTGTTCCGCTGGTCGCGTCGCAACCGGGTCTCGCACCACACCCTGCTCAACGACATCGATGATGCCGGACGGGTGGTCAACATCAAGAAGACGCCGCGCCGGCCCACGCGGCGTGGCCGCGGCGACCGCAAGAAGGTATCGCTGTGATCGACTGGAGCGCCTTTCTCATCGTCTCGGCCGCGTCACTGTTCTCGGCCGCTCTGCTCGTGAGCCTCTACTCGCTGGGCCTGCGCTTGCTTACCACGGCCGGTCGCATCCCGCTGGTGGAGCCGCACGAATTCACCGGCGCGATCACCGTGCTGAGCCCGAAGAAGGCCGCGAAACAGGTCAAACGAGCGCGCAAGGCCGCCGCGGCCAACCCGCTCGCGCCCGGGCTGAAGCGCTTGGCGCTTTACGCCGGCTATGCCTGTTTCGTGCTGTGCGGCATCGCCGTGCTCTACGGCGTCTACCTGATCGTGCCCGCCCTGCACCGATAGCCTGCCTCCACGGACGGGGCCCGGGCCCGGGCCCCGGGCCCAGTTTATAAACTGGGCCCACGGACGGGGCCTGGGCCCCGTCCGTGTGAGGGTGGGTCAGGCGGTTTGGCGCAGGCGGCCGAGCCGGGTCATCAGGTGGTAGATCGTGATGGCCGCCACGGTGCCGAGGGCGATGCCGTTGAAGCTCAGGGTGCCCGCGTTCAGGGTGAAGTCGGCGATGCCGATGATCAGCGCGGTCGCGGCCGTGAACTGGTTAACCGGCTTGGAGAAGTCGACCTTGTTGTCAAGCCAGATCTTGACGCCGATGACACCAATCAGCCCGTAGAGCGCAGTGGTGACACCGCCGAGCACCCCGTCGGGGATGGTGAAGATGATCGCCCCGACCTTGGGGGAGAGGCCGAGCAGAATCGCGACGATGCCGGCCACCCAGTAGGCCGCCGTGGAGTAGATGCGGGTGGCCGCCATGACGCCGATGTTCTCGCCGTAGGTCGTAGTTCCGCTGCCGCCGCCGAAACCGGCCAGCATGGTGGCGAGGCCGTCGGCGAGCAGGGCCCGTCCGGTGAGCCGGTTCACCTTCGCATCCGTCATCTGGGCGACGCCCTTGATGTGGCCAACGTTCTCGGCGATCAGCACGAGGACGACGGGGATAAAAGCGGGCAGCACCCCGAAGACTGCGGCCGGGTTCTCAAACGGGTTGGCCGGGGCGGTGAACGGCGGCAGCCCGATCCAGGCGGCGTCGGCGACGCGGCTGAAGTCGACCTCGCCGAAGAAGACGGCCGCGACGTAGCCAACGACCACGCCGAGAAAGATCGACAGTCGACCGAGGATGCCGCGAAACAGCACCGTGCACAGAATCACCGCGACAAGGGTGATCAGAGCGGTGAGCGGTGCCTTGTCGAAGTTGGCCTTGGCCACCGGGGCGAGGTTGAATCCGATTAGCGCGACGATGGCGCCCGACACGATCGGCGGCATGAGCCGGTCGATCCACTCGGTGCCGGTGAGCTGAACGATCACGCCGACCAGGGCGAGGAGTACCCCGACGGCCATGATGCCGAACAGGGCGCTGCCCATGCCGGTCGAGGCGGTTGCCGCGGTGATCGGTGCGATGAACGCGAACGACGAGCCGAGGTAGCTGGGCAGTTTGTTGCCGGTGATCAGCAAAAACAGGAGGGTTCCTATACCGGAGAACAGCAGTGTGGTGCTCGGCGGAAAGTCGGTGAGCAGCGGCACCAGAAAGGTCGCACCGAACATGGCCACGACGTGCTGCGAGCCGATGCCGATGGTCAGCGGCCAGCTCAGGCGTTCGCCCGGACCGACGACTTCCTGTGCCCCGACTGTTTTTCCGTCGCCGTGCAGGGTCCAGGGCAGTGCCATTGCGGTTCTCGTTTCTTTATGCTGCGTGATCAGTCCTGTTGCCTGATCACAGTCGAGCGTAGTCGCAGCCGACAACCGGTCCTCACGGCACGGTCCTCACAGCACGGCGGAATAGACTCGGGCGCATGAGTCAACTCGCTGATCCCACCACCGAGACGGGGCTGGAGGTGCGAGTGGCCAACGGACTGCTCCGTGGGGTGCGCGAGCGCGGTGTGCTGGCCTGGCGCGGTATTCCCTATGCGGCGGCTCCGGTGGGTGAGCGACGATTTCGTGCGCCGCAGCCGGCGCCGGCCTGGCACGGCGTGCGCGACGCGAGCGAGTGGGGCCCGATCGCCCCGCAGAGTCACAAGGGCCAGTTTCGCGGCGCTCACCCGCGCATTCCGCAGGGCGAAGACTGCCTCAACCTCAACGTGATCGCGCCAGACGAGCGGATGCGCCCCGGCGCGCAGCTCCAGGACGCGCTGCGGCCGGTGATGGTGTTCATCCACGGCGGCGCCTACAGCGTCGGCTCCAGCCGTGAGGTTCCGCGGCAGGGGGAGGGCCTGGTGCGACGGGGCAGCATCGTTTACGTCAGCATCAACTACCGGCTCGGGGCCCTCGGGTACCTGGACTTCTCCCGGTATGCCACGACGGAGCATCCGTTTGAGAGCAACCTGGGATTACGAGACCAGGTCGCCGCCCTGCAATGGGTGCACGAGAACATTCATGCCTTCGGCGGCGACCCGGATGCCGTCACCCTGTTCGGCGAGTCGGCCGGCGGCAACGCGGTCACCACGCTGATGACCGTGCCGAGCGCGGCCGGACTGTTCCACCGGGCGATCGCGCAGAGTGCGCCGCCGAACGCGGTCTACCCGAGCGATCTCACCGCGCGCTGGGCCGGCGAATTCGTCGACAGCCTGACCGACGGCCCGTACAGCGACGCGGATGCCGCCCGACTGCTCCTCGCGGCCGACCCCGCGCAACTGGCCGCAGCGACGACAGCGCTGACCGTGCGCACTCCCGACCAAGACCCGGGCACGATCCCGCTCTGCCCCGTCATTGACGGCGATTTTCTGCCCGAGCGACCGCTCGATGCCTTTCGGGACGGCCGGGCCGCGCGCATCCCGCTGATCATCGGCACCAACGCGCGGGAGGGATCACTGTTCAGCGGCCGGATCGACATTCTGGCGACGACCCCGGCGCGGATCCGCGCGATATTCAAGAAAACCAAGAAGAAGGCGAAAAAGGCCCTCAAGGCGCAGTACCCGGGTATTCCCGCGTTGCGGGCGGCGCTCGATTTCGGCGGCGACTATTCGTTCTGGTATCCGAGCGTGAAGGTCGCAGAACGACACTCGCGCTACGCGCCGGTGTACTTCTACCGGTTCGACGCCGCGCCGCGGCTGCTGCGTCTGATGGGCCTCGACGCGACCCACGGCCTCGAACTGTTTCCGTTGTTCGACCGGCTCGACGGCTGGTTCGGCCGCGGCATGACGGCGCTCGGCGGGCGCCGCACTTTTCTGGACATTGCCACGAGGATGCAGGGCTGGTGGCTGGGTTTCGTCGCCGGCGGGGTGCCATCGGCGGCCTGGCCGCGCTACGACGAAAGCACCCGGGAAACGCTCATCATCGACCAAACAGACCACGTTGAATCCGATCCGCACAAGGAACGACGACTGGCCTGGGGACGGTTCGTGCCGCACGTTTGAGCTGACCCGGCTGGCCCGGTCGTAGACTGGAACCTTGCGTTAAAGGCCACGGCACTGGGAGCACACCATTTCGAGCACTGAAACACCCACCACTGCGGCCTCGCCGCAACCGGCAGCACGTGGCCTGAGGGCCCGGGTCGACTCCTACTTCGAGATCACCAGCCGCGGCTCCACCTGGTCGCGGGAATTTCGCGGCGGCGTCGTGACCTTCGTCACGATGGCCTACATCGTCATTTTGAACCCGCTGATTCTCGGCGGTTTCAGCGCCGACCAGGCCGCCGTCGACGTGGAAGGCGGATGGTTGCCCAACGAGCAGGTTGCCGCCGTCACCGCCCTGACCGCCGGCGTCATGACCATTCTGTTCGGCCTCATCGCCCGACTGCCCTACGGTTTCGCTGCCGGGCTCGGCATCAACTCGTTCCTCGCTGTGAGCGTCGTTGGCCAGGTCACCTGGGCGGAAGCGATGGGCTTGGTCGTCATCAACGGCCTCATCATCGTGCTGCTGGCCTCGACCGGCCTGCGTGAACTCATCTTCAATGCCATCCCTCGTCCGCTGAAGATCGCCATCACGGTCGGCATCGGCCTGTTCATCGCGTTCATCGGACTGGTCGACTCCGGCTTCGTGCGGGCCAGCGGCGCGAACTCACCGCCCGTTCAGCTCGGCGACGCCGGCTCGATCGCTACCCTGCCGACCACGGTCTTCGTGATTGGGCTCATCATCATCGGCGTGCTCCTGGCCCGCAAGGTCAAGGCAGCGCTGTTGATCGGCATCGTGGCGACTACCGCCATCGCCGTGATCCTCGAGGCCATCTTCAAGGTCGGCCCCTCGCTCGGTACGAACCCGGCCGGCTGGAACCTGAACGCCCCCGTGCTGCCGACGAGCGTCGTGGCGCTGCCCGACCTCGGCCTGATCGGCCAGGTGTCCTTCGGCGCGTTCGAACGCATCGGCATGCTCGCCGCAGTGATGCTCGTCTTCACCCTCGTGTTCACGAACTTCTTCGACGCCATGGGCACGATGACCGGCCTGGCCAGTGAGGCCGGCCTCGCCGACCAGGACGGCAAGTTTCCCCGGCTGAAGTCCGCCCTGATCGTGGAGGGCATCGGCGCCGTCGCCGGCGGCGCCACGAGCGCCTCCTCGAACACCGTCTTCATCGAATCCGGTGCCGGAATCGGCGAGGGTGCTCGCACCGGCGCGGCCAACGTGATCACCGGCATCCTCTTTTTGGCCGCCGTGTTCTTCACGCCGTTGACCCAGATCGTGCCGCTCGAAGTGGCTGCTGCCGCTCTCGTCATCGTCGGGGCGCTCATGGTCTCGCAGATTCGTCACCTGGACTTCACCGAGTTCTCCAGCACGCTGCCGATCTTTCTGACCATCATCGTGATGCCGCTGACCTACTCGATCGCCAACGGCATCGGGGCCGGGTTCATCAGCTGGGTGCTCGTGCGCAGCCTTTCCGGCAAGGGCCGCGAGATCAGCCCGCTGCTCTGGGTCGTCGCGGTCGGTTTCGTGCTGTTCTTCGTGCGCGGCCCGGTGGAAGCGCTGATCGGCTGAACCGAGGCACCTGCTAGCATCCGGTCACCGATCCGATTCGTCAGCCGGGAATCATGCACGCAGCAAACGACGACGTTTACCGCCCGAGCGATCGCGACCTGCTCAAGGGCGCGATCAGGCAGCTTGCTGCCCAAACCGGCATTGCGGTGATCTTCGCCGGGCTGGTCAACCATGGCGAACTCGTCATCACCGAGTTCGTCGGCACCACGACGCAGGGGCTGAAGAATCTCAACGTGCAGCCGGGTGAGGGCGTCGGCGGGCGGGCCCTGCACCAGTCCCGGCCGGTCGGCGTCGCTGACTACTTCGACTCGCACCGCATCACCCACCACCATGACCAGGCCGTGCGTATCGACGGTCTGCGCACCATGGTCGCGCTGCCGGTACTGGTCGACGGGCGGGGGCGCAGCATCCTTTATGCGGCCACCCGCGACCGCACCTCTTTCGGCGAACGCACGGTTGGCGAGCTCAATGCCGGCGGGGAGCGCATCGCCCGTGAACTGCAGATTCGCGACGAGGTCGATCACCGGGTGGCCATTCTCAAGGTGGTCGGCAGTCTCGCCGCCGAACCGCTCGACCGCGACCTGATCGAGGTCGTTCGCCTCGCCCACACCGAACTGCTCTCGGTCGCGAGCATCACGAGCGACCCCGACCTGTCCGCGCGAATCCTCGCCGTCACCGCCCGGCTGGTCGGTTCGGCGAGTGCCCCAGCGGATGTGCCGCACCTCACGCCCCGCGAGACCGACGTGCTCGCGCAGGTAGCCCTGGGCTGCTCCTATGCGGAGGTCGGCGACCGTCTGGCCCTGCAGGCGGTAACCGTGAAGGGGTATATGCAGGCGATCATGGCCAAGCTCAACGCGCACAGCCGAACCGAGGCCGTGCGAATCGCCCGCGCCTTCCGGCTTCTGCCCTGACCGCCTCCCCCGGGAGGTGGTGGCCGCCGGCGCCCGCTGCCACGCTGACATTCGTCACGACAACAGCGTTGTGTCTCACGATGTCAAGGGAGATATCGCATGCTCGAAAGCACCGCAATCCGGCAGGCTCGGCCGACGCCGCGCCGCACCTCGATGGCCAGGGTGGCCGTCGCCAGTTCCATGGGCAGCATCATCGAGTTTTACGACTTTCTCATCTACGGCACGGCCGCCGCACTGGTGTTTCCGCAGGTGTTTTTCCCGGAGCTCGGCACCGGGGCCGGCACGCTCGCCTCGTTCGGAACGTTCGCGGTTGCGTTCGTGTCGCGCCCGCTCGGCGCCATTCTGTTCGGGCATTTCGGAGACCGGCTCGGGCGCAAGAAGACCCTGGTCAGTACCCTTCTCATTATGGGTTTCGCGACCGTCACGATCGGTTTGCTGCCGAGCGCCAGTGTGATCGGGCTCGCCGCCCCGATCATTCTCGTGCTGCTGCGGTTTCTGCAGGGCTTCGCAGTCGGCGGCGAGTGGGCCGGAGCGGCATTATTAGCCGCCGAGTACGCACCGCCGAAGCGTCGCGGGCTGTACGCCGCATTTCCGCAGCTCGGCCCGTCCATCGGGTTCGCCCTGGCCAGCATGACCTTTCTGATCATCAACCTCACCCTCGGTGACGCCTCCGACGCCTTCCTCAGCTACGGCTGGCGTATCCCGTTCATTCTGAGCGCGGTACTCGTGATCGTCGGCCTCTACATCCGGCTCAAGATCGAAGAGACGCCCGTGTTCAAGGCCGCAACGGATGCCAGGCGTGCCGCGCCCGTTGCCCGCAAACTTCCGGTTTGAGAAGTCGTGCGCAAGCAGCCCCGCCAGATTCTGCTCGGGGGAGCGTCGACCATGATGCTGTTCGCCTTCTTCTGCACCGGCACCGCATTCCTCTCCAGCTACGGCACCAACCCCGAGGGCCTCGCCCACAGCCGGCCGACCATCCTAACCCTCGGCATCATCGGAGCCCTCGTTTTCGCCGTCGGCACCATCGCGAGCGCTATCCTCTCTGACCGGGTCGGTCGCCGGGCGGTCATCGTCGCGTCCTGCATCGTGGCGGTGCCGTGGTCGCTCGTGCTGTTTCCCATCCTTGATATCGGAACGGCCTGGTCCTTCGGCCTCGGACTCTCCGGCACGCTGCTCATCGTCGCCGGGATCTACGGCCCGGTCGGCGCGTTCCTGCCCGAACTGTTCGCCACCCGTTACCGCTACACCGGCGCCGGGATGGCCTACAACCTCGGTGCCCTGGTCGGCGGAGGCATCACCCCGCTGGTTGCAGCGTCGATCATCGCCACGGCGGGCAGTGCCTCGATCGGCCTGCTCCTGGCTGGAGTGAGCCTGGTGAGCCTGCTCGCGACGTTCGGCCTGCCGGAGACCAAAGGCGTCAACCTGGAAACGGTCGCCGAGGCCGAAGCGCGGGTGCCGGTCAGGAGCTGATACCAGGCCCGCAGCCGGAGGTTGCTCGTCGGTTATCCCGGCGGGCAACCTCCGTTTCGTCGTGAGCGGATGCGATCAGGCCGGCGGTCGAAACTCGCTCACGGTGAACTCGGTGCCCTGAGGGTCGCGGATGCACGCAAACGCGGCCCGGGGGGAGTCGATGGTCTCGAGCACGGTGCCGCCGGAGGCAGCGACGTCGGGTAGATATCGGCGCTGTTAGATTTCGCGGCAGTGCGTCGTGAGCATGCCGATCTTGTCGATCGAGATGGTCACCGTGGACCCGTCGCGCAGAAAGATCGGGGGTTTGCGGCTGTATCCGGCGCCGCCCGGGCTGCCGGTGGAGATCAGGGTTCCCGGCATGAGGGTTGACGTTTTGGACAGGTAGGAGATGATCTCCGCGACGGTGCGCACCATGTCGCCGCTCGAGGCGTCCTGAAGGATGCGGCCGTCGACGTGCGTGGTCAGCCACAGGTTCTGCGGGTCGCCGATCTCATCGGCGGTGACGACGAGCGGTCCGGTCGGGGTGAAGCCGTCGAAGGATTTGCACCGTGACCACTGCGCTTCGGAGAATTGCAGGTCGCGCGCGGTGATGTCGTTGACGACGGTGTAGCCGAAGACGTAGTCGAGGGCGTTGGCGACCGTCACGTTGCGGGCCGGGCGACCGATGATCACACCGAGTTCAGCCTCGTAGTCGACCTGTGTGGTGAGGTCGCGCGGCCAGGTGATGGTTGAGCCGTGCCCGGTGAGCGAGTTGGGCCAGAGCGAGAACACGGTAGCGGCGGTTTCGAGGCGCAGGCTCAGCTCGGAGGAGTGTGCGGCGTAGTTGGCGCCGATGGCGATGATCTGCGGCGGGCGCAGCACCGCGGAGGAATGCCGCAGTTCGTCGACCTGCGTCAGCACGGCACCGTTGGAGACTGCGTCGAGGCTGATCGCGCGCACCCGCTCGTAGCCGGCGTCGCCGCGTTCGAGCAGATCTTGCAGGTCGCGGGGGGCGTCGTCCATGACGTCGTCGAGAAACAGTGCCGCATCGTCGAAGATCACGGCCAATCGGGGAACGGAGGAGCCGTCAACTCTCAAATGCGCAAATTTCACTCTTCTAGGCTAACCGGCTCAGCCTGCGGGTTGCCCTGTGAGGTGCTCCAACCCTCGGTCGGTCTGCTTGGAGGTAACGGCCCCTGCGGTAAAGCGGGTACACCGGCAGCGCGCCACAGGTGCATTCCGGCGTAACTCCGCCAGGGCGCCCAGTCAGCCCCGCGCGCGGCCAGAGCCCGGGCCTGAACCGGCAGACCGAGTCGGCCGGCACCCTGCCGCAGTGCCAAGTCGCTGGTCAGCAGGATGTCCGGACTGCCGAGCACGCGCATGGCCACGTACCCGGCCGTCCACGGTCCGATTCCCCGCAGCGCGACCAGACGTGCTTCGAGTTCGGTGCGGGTCTGCCCGGCTGACAGTTGCAATTCTCCCGAAGCCAGCGCCTCCGCGACCCGCAGGATCGTCTCGATGCGAGCGCCCGGCCCGCGCAGCACGCCGCGGCCGCCGGCGGCGATCTGCGCCGCGGTGGGAAAGAGCAGCCGAGACTTGGCCCCGGGCAGGCGTTCGCCAAGCGTGTCAGCCAGCCTGGTCAACGCGGTGCGGGCCGCGGCGACCGAGATCTGCTGCCCGATCAGCGCCCGGAACAGTGTCTCCTCGGCGTCCATACTGCCCGGTACACGGATGCCAGGGGCCCGGGCGACCGACACGGCCAGCGCCGGGTCCGCGGCCAGATGATGATCGATGGCCTGTGCGTCGGCATCGAGGTCGAACAGTCGACGCACCCGGCTCACCAGCGGTGCCAGGTCGGCGAGCTGGGTCAGACGGATGCTGCAGGCCAGCGCGGAGGCGGCATCCGTTCCCGCCAGGGTCACGTCGATGGTGGCCGTGCCGTTCGGTAGCCGCACGGCGCGGGCGTAGCTCGTTGCGGTGGCCGTTTCGACGCCCGGGAGGGCGCGGGTTGCGAGAAAGCGCAGCAGCCCGGGGCCGTCGAACGGCGTTCGGGCCGGCAGCTGCAGGGTGATCCTGGTTTCGGCGGGATCGACGCCGGGGACCGAGTGCGTCAGCAGTGGGCGCCGGGTCGCTCGCACCTCGGTGGGGGTGCGTTCGTAGATGGCCGTGACGGTGTCGTTGAACTGGCGCACACTGCCAAAGCCGGCGGCGAACGCCACATCCGTGATCTTCAGGTCGGTGCCCAGCAACAACAGGCGTGCGGTCTGCGCACGATGCGCGCGGGCGAGGGCGAGCGGACCGGCACCGAGCTCGGCGACCAACACCCGAGTCAGATGCCGGGGAGTGTAGCCGAGGCTGGCGGCGAGCCCCGGCACGCCGTCGCGTTCGAGCACGCCGTCAGAAATCAGTCGCATCGCGCGGGCGGCGAGGTCGTCCCGCAGATTCCAGGCCGGTGAGCCGGGCACGGCGTCGGGCAGGCACCGTTTGCAGGCTCGCAGCCCGGCCTCATGGGCGGCCGCCGCGGTGAGGTAGAAGGACACATTGCCCGGTTTGGGCGTTGCGGCCGGGCAGCTCGGCCGGCAGTAGATGCCGGTCGTGTGCACGCCGGTGATGAACTGGCCGTCGAAACGACTGTCGCGCGAGCACATTATGCGGTACCGCTCGGCGAAGACCTGATCGGCTGAAACGGCGGACGTCATACCTCGAGCCTGTCACGATCGGGCGCGGGGTGGTAGCGGAAATCGGACATGGGTGCTCGTCGATAGGCTGGGGGAATGAACGCACTGCTGCGCCTCCAGTCCGAGCTTGGCGACATCGTCAGCACTGCACCACTCGACCTCGCGGCCAGCCGCACCGACAAATCCGGCTGGATCGCCGACGGTACCCCCCTCGCCCTGGTGCGTGCCACCACGGTCGCCCACGTGCAGGCCGTGCTGCGCATCGCCACCAAATGCCGGGTGCCGGTGGTCACCCGCGGCGCTGGAACGGGACTGTCCGGCGGAGCCTGCGGCACCGACGGTGCCATCGTGCTGAGCGTGGCCGGGCTCACCCGCATCCTCGAAATCAACGCCGACGACGAACTCGCCGTCGTGGAGGCCGGAGTGATCAACCAGCACCTCAACGACGAGCTCGCGAAGCAGGACCTGTGGTTTGCCCCCGATCCGGCCAGCAAAGCCATCTCCACCGTCGGCGGCAACATCGCCACGAACGCCGGCGGCTTGCTCTGCGCCAAGTACGGCGTCACGCGGGAGGCGGTGCTCGGTCTGACCGTCGTACTCGCCGACGGCAGCCTGCTGCACACCGGGCACCGCACGGTCAAGGGCGTCACCGGTTACGATCTCACGGCGCTGCTCACCGGCTCCGAGGGCACCCTCGGCGTCATCGTTGAGGCGACCGTGCGGGTGCGCGCGCTCACGGCGGGCGCCGTTGCCACGATCGGTGCGGTTTTCGACACGGTCACGGCGGCGGCCGCAGCCAGCGCGGCGATCACGGCCGCACGAATCCGCCCCGCCGTGATGGAACTGATCGACCCGGTCGCGCTCGGTCTAGTCGCCGCCTACCTGGGGCCTGAGGGCTCGGCCGGTCTGCCGCTCGGTCGCGGCGCGTTCCTGCTGGTGCAGACCGACGGTCCGGCGGCGCTCGCCGAAGCCGAACAGGCCGTTGCCGTGCTGCGGGCGGCAGGAGGCGAAGCCAGCCTGTCAACGGATGCTGCCTCCGGCGACCGCCTGCTGGCCATCCGCCGCGCCATGCACCCAGCCCTGGAGCAGTTCGGCCGGGTGCTGATCGAGGACGTGTCCGTACCGCGCTCGCGCATGGCCGAGATGTTCGCCGCGATCGCCGAGATCAGCGCCCGCACCGGCATCCCCATCCCCACCGTCGCCCACGCCGGTGACGGCAACCTGCACCCGAACTTCGTCATTCCCCGTGGCGGGGAAGCGGATGCGGCGGTGCCCGACGAGATCTGGGCCGCCGCCGACGAGATGTTCCAGG
The DNA here is from genome assembly GCF_002929595.1 of Cryobacterium sp. N19. NCBI lineage: Bacteria > Bacillati > Actinomycetota > Actinomycetes > Micrococcales > Microbacteriaceae > Cryobacterium > Cryobacterium sp. N19. Next base: position 218,961 of record NZ_PJJR01000048.1, read on the forward strand.
CCGCACTGGCCCTCGGCGGCACGCTCACCGGCGAACATGGCGTCGGCGTGCTGAAACGTCGCTGGCTGCGCGATGAGATCGGCGACACGAGCCTCGAGCTGCAACGCCAGCTCAAAGCGGTCTTTGACCCGCTCGGTCTTCTGAACCCCGGCACCATGTTTGCCGCCTGAGCTGGGCCGCCCGGGCCGGTATTCTCGAACAATGAGCCTCGACCAGCCACCGGGCCAGCAGCCAGCCCCGCAGCAGCCATCCCAGCAGCAGCCCGTGCAGGAGAGTCCGGCCCCGGTGCAGCCGGTTTGGAGCCAGCCGGTACGCCCGTCTCGCGCCGGCCCGATCGTACTGGCCGTGATCGGCATCGTGCTCGCCGGGCTGGCCCTGCTCGCCGTGTTCTTGTACCTCACTACGTTCCTCGGCGCCGGCGCCCTGCTGGTCGGGCTGATCCTGGCGCTTCTGCCGCTCGCTGTCGTGCTGCTCGCGGTGCGCTGGATCGACCGCTGGGATCCGGAGCCGCGGCCGGCCCTCATCTTCGCCCTGCTGTGGGGTGCCGGCATCTCCATCGTCACCGCACTGCTCTTCGACCTTGGCGTTCAGATCACGATCGCGGCCAGCGCGGGGGCACTGACCGGGAGTGATTTCGCATCCGCTGTCATTCAGGCCCCGATCGTGGAGGAAGTCGCCAAGGGATTCGGCATTCTCGTGCTGTTCTGGGCGGTTCGGAGGCACTTCGACGGCCCGGTCGACGGCGTCGTCTACGCCGCGACGATTGCGGCCGGCTTTGCGTTCTCCGAGAACATTCAATACTTCGGCCTGGCCATGACCGAGGGCAACGCGCAGGGCCTCGGCATCACGTTCTTGCTGCGCGGGGTCTTCTCGCCGTTCGCGCACGTCACGTTCACGATCTGTACCGGGCTCGCCCTCGGGCTGGCCGCACGGCGCAGCGCGAGCAAGGGCGGCGCGGTCGGCTATTTTCTGCTCGGCCTCATCCCCGCGATCCTGCTGCACGCACTGTGGAACGGTTCCACTTTTGTGCTGAGCGGTGATGCCTCCGTGCTCATCTACTACGCGGTCGTGCAGGTGCCGCTGTTCATAGTCGCCATTCTCGTCGTGGTGTTTCTCCGCCGGCAGGAAGCCCGCATCACCCTGCGGCGGCTGCACGAATATTCGCAGGCCGGCTGGTTCACCGCCGCGGAGGTTTCGATGCTCGGCACGGGCGCCGGCCGACGTCAGGCGCTCGCCTGGGGCCGACGGCAGCAACGACCCAAGAAGCTTGCCATGCGCCTGTTCATAGCGGACGCGACCCGCCTCGCCTTCGTGCGTGACCGCCTGGTGCGTGGCCAGAGCACACCGGCGCTGCACGCCCACGAGGCTCGCCTGCTCGGACGGTTGATGAATCATCGGGCCGATGTGCTGGGGCAGGTGCGGCCGGGTACGGCACCAGCGGTACCGTAGGCGCGGAACCAACAGAAACTCGCCGCTTCGGTGGTGTGGCGGTGCCGACGACTCTCCCGATGCGACGAGTTGGTGTACACCAAGAGTGCACCCGCGAGCGGTCCGGCGCAAGCATTATTTTTTTCGACCTGCCAGGTGGGTCGCCGGTGTGCATTTCTGCGCGCGATCCGGTTGGATGGGGGTATGACTGATTTGAATTCCAAGCCCGAAATTGACTTCCCGGAGGGCGCTGCGCCCGAACAACTCAAGATCACCGATGTCGTCGTCGGTGACGGTGCCGAGGCTACCGCCGGCGCTACCGTCGATGTGCACTACCTCGGCGTCGAGTTTGCGTCCGGCGACGAGTTCGACTCGTCCTGGAACCGCGGCCAGTCGATCAACTTTCCGCTGCGCTCACTCATCGCCGGCTGGCAGGAAGGTATTCCCGGCATGAAGGTCGGCGGCCGTCGCAAGCTCGTTGTACCCCCGCACCTCGCCTACGGACCGGCCGGTTCCGGACACCGACTGTCCGGCCAGACCCTGATCTTCGTGATCGACCTGCTCGGCGTGAGCTGAGTCGTTCGACCCTGATTACGAGCGGTTGATGCGCAGGTGTTTGATCTTCGAGGTGTGACCGCGGATGATGCTCACGTCGCGTTTAGCCACCTTGAAGTGCTTGGCCAGCAGAGCCACGAGGGCGTCGTTCGCGGCGCCCTCCACGGCTCGCTGCTGCAGAAAGACCGTAACGGATGCGTGTTCCGGCGTACTCTCCGGGTCGTCCACCACGAGCGGGCCTTTGCGGCTTCCAGGCTTCACGTGCACCGTGAGATTGAGCATGGCGGGCACGGCACTCCTGTTTGCCCCGGTTCGTGGTGAGGGGCGCTCGTTAACGCTAACGTGCTAAGGCTAGAGCAAAGCCGCCGTTGGTTCCGGGCCGAGTAGAAAGCGCCGTCCGGTGATCGACTCCGGCACGATCTCGACGAACACCGGCTTGACCGTGGGGATCAGCGGCCGTAACGGCAGGGCGGCGGCGTCGTCGATCTCCCGCTGGGTGTTGAGCGCTCTGGCTGTTCCGTGCACGACGACGCTCCACGCGTCGTCGCGACCCACGCCGTCCGTTTCGAACGCGACTCGGTTGTTGACCGTGAGCTCGATCAGTTTGGTGCCGGACGCGGTGCGAAACAGCAGGTGCCGGTCGGCGGCCACAAAATTGACCGGAAAAATATCCGGGATGCCACCGACGGCCACGGCGAGGCGGCCCAGACTGGCCGACAGTAAGGCATTCCAGCATTCCTCTTCGCTGAGATTCTGCACGGCCGATGCAGCCGCGTTCACGTCGTTGAAAGTCATGGTCCATCGTCACACGCCCCGAGCCTCAGGGCGAGCCGGAGAAGCGCGTTTTGCACGCTGGCAGGCAGACCTGGCACCGAAAACATATTGCCCCCAATGCAGGGTGGTTTACCTGTAAGCTGGAAATTTGCCCAGCGGGGCAGGTACCTGGCGGTGCCAGAGCGGCTTAGTCCACAGTTAAATTGCCGTGTGCCGCAAACTATTTCTTTGAGAAAGTTCCACCGTGAGTGCACTACCCGAAGTACCGGCGAAAACGCCGAACAGCAGTCCACCCAAATCCCGTCGATTCGTCGTTCCGGCACCTCGAGTGTTTTATCCCGCACTCGGCATCATTCTGGCCGTCGTCATCGTGGCCATCGCTTTTCCGGTGCGCACGGGCAGCGTTCTTGCCCTGCTGCAGGGTTGGGTGGTGGCCGGCCTCGGCCCGTACTATGTCGTCATCGTGGCGGCGTTTGTGGTCTTCGCCATCTGGATGGGCCTCAGCCGCTTCGGCGACATCAAGCTCGGCAAAGACGATGACGAACCCGAATTCGGTCTGACGAGCTGGTTCTCGATGCTCTTCGCTGCCGGGATGGGTATCGGCCTGGTCTTCTGGGGCGCCTCAGAACCGCTCACCTTCTTCACGACACCCAAGCCCGGGGTGACCGGCGATTCCGCAGATCTCGCCTCCGCCGCGATGTCGCAGACCTTCCTGCACTGGGGATTCCACGCCTGGGCCATCTACGCCGTTGTCGGCCTGGCCCTGGCCTATTCGATCCACCGCAAGGGGCGTCCGGTTTCGATCCGCTGGGCACTGGAGCCGCTTCTCGGTACCAAACGGGTCAAGGGTCGTCTCGGTGACGTAATCGACGTGATCGCCATCGTGGGTACCCTGTTCGGTGTCGCGACCTCCCTCGGCCTCGGGGTCAAGCAGATCGCCGCAGGCCTCAGCTACCTCGGTGTCGTCGGCGACGTCACCAATACCCTGCTCGTGGTTTTGATCGTCGTGATTACCATCATCGCAACGGCCTCTGTGGTCAGCGGCGTCGGCAAGGGCATCAAGTGGCTCTCCAACATCAACCTCGGCATGGCCGGCCTGCTGCTCGTGGCCGTGCTGCTGCTCGGCCCCACAATGTACCTGCTGCGTCTGCTGGTGCAATCGGTCGGCGGCTACTTTCAGAACGTGGTCGGACTCACCTTCGACACCGGAGCATTCACCGGCCAGGCCGGCCTCGACTTCCAGGGCGCGTGGACCGTCTTCTACTGGGGCTGGTGGATCTCCTGGGCACCGTTCGTGGGCGTGTTCATCGCGCGCATCTCCCGTGGACGCACGGTTCGCCAGTTCATCGCCGGCGTGCTGCTCGTTCCGACCTTGGTCACATTCGTCTGGTTCGCGGTCATGGGCGGCAGCGCCATCCGTCAGGCCTGGGAGGGCGACGGCGGTGGTCTGTTCGACCCCAAGGTCGGCATCATCCCCGAGAACGTACTGTTCAACTTTCTGGGCACCCTGCCGTTTGGCGTGATCCTCTCGGTGATCGCGGTCATCGTCATCGCGATCTTCTTCATCACCTCGGCCGACTCGGGTTCACTCGTCATCGACATGCTGGCCTCTGGCGGAGACACCAATCCGCCCAAGTGGAGCCGCATCATGTGGGCCAGCCTCGGCGGGCTCGTGGCTATCGCCCTGCTGTTGGCTGGCGGACTGGCCGCCCTGCAGACCGGCGCGATTCTGACCGCTATTCCGGTGAGCATCGTCATGATCGGTATGTGTATTGCCATTTACAAGGCGTTCCGCATCGAGCACGAGGTTCTGGTGGCTGCCGAACGCCGTCAACGCCGGGAGGAAATGGCCCGCCGCATCGGCAAGACCGTCACCGCGCACCTCGAGGAGAACTTCGACGACCACTTCGGTGAGCAGGTCGACGGCCACATCGAGGCAGCGCTGACCGACGATCCGGCCCGCCGACCGCGGTGGGGTCGTCGCCCGAAGGCCTGAGGCCTGAGGCCAGAGGCCTGAACCGGGACAGGGTGTGGGACGGGCAGCCGCTACATGCCGTTGGCTGCCCTGACCCGGTTGACCAGATCACGCCACGGCCCGTTCACCTGGGGTTCGGCGAGCACCACCTCGTGCGGGGCGCACCGAATGCGGTAAGCGAACCGGTCGGGGGTGGCCTCGCTGTCGGTGACGTCGTCCCAGGGCAGGGAGTTCAGGAACTCAGCCCAGGTATTCGGGTCGGGCTGTTCTTCAACTCGCACTTCCCAGGTCAGGCGGATACCCGCCGTCCCGCCGCTGCGGGAGACGATGACTTTCATACCGCGATGCTACTCCGGTGGCCGGGGTACGCCTGGCCGGCTCGGGGGTGGTGGCGGGGCTGGTTGCTGGGGAAGCGGCGACGGAATCGCCGCCACCACGCCCACCGTCGCCCACGCGCGCATTACCGCGTCGTGGGCGGCACCGCCATTGCCGTAGAGACGCGCCGCGGTATCGGCCGTGGCCGCGGCAAACGCCACGAAATCGCTCGTGCTGGCCAGCGCACCGCCGGTGAGAGTCTCGTACCAAATGTGGCCCGGCGTCTCCCAGGCGTTGCCGCCGAGGGCATCGGCGACCAGATAGAACGCCCGGTTGGGAATGCCTGAATTGAGGTGCACTCCACCGTTGTCGTCCTCGGTTTCGACGTACCCGGCCATGGTGTCTGGCTGCGGATCTTTGCCGAGCACATCGTCGTTGTATGCGGTACCTGGCGCTTTCATTGAACGCAGGGCCACGCCCTCCACCTGGTCGGTGAACAGCCCTTCCCCGATCAACCAGCTGGCATCGGCCGTCGATTGGTTCTTGACGTGCTGCTCGACCAGGGCACCGAACACGTCGGAGATGGATTCGTTGAGCGCCCCCGACTGGCCCTGGTAGGTGAGATTGGCGGTGAACTGGGTGACTCCGTGGGTGAGTTCGTGCCCGATCACGCTGGGCGAAATCGTGAAGCGAGTGAAGACCTGCCCATCACCATCGCCGAACACCATACGTTCGCCATCCCAAAAGGCGTTGTCGTACTGCTTGCCGTAGTGCACGGTCGCATCCATGGGCAGTCCGTTGCCGTCGATGCTGTCGCGCCCGAACTGCGTCCAGAACAGGTTCTGGGTGGCACCGAGCCCGTCGTACGCCTCGTTCGTGGCCGGGTCGGTGCCGGCAGGCTGGCCCTCGGCGCGCACCCGGCGACCCGGCAGGCGTTCCTGGCCACCGGCATCCGAAATGGTGCGGTCAGACTCACCGGGGGTTCGAGCCGGCAGCGTGCGCGCCCCCGAGTAGGGAAACGGATGCGCCCCGCCCCGCAACTGGCGAATCTGCGAGTCCCGCAGCAGCGAGGCCCGGGCGGCCGCCGCGGCCTGCGCAAATCGGGGATCATCAAGTTTCGCCAGCCGCACCAGCAGGTAGGGCGGAACGATCGTGCACGTGGTGTGGAGCTCGCGAGTGTCCATGTGCAGAGTCTGGCACCGGCCGCCGACATTGCAACCGCGCGTTTTGGTCACGCTGAATAGACTCGCCTCATGCGCTTTGGAATCGTCATTCTTCCCCAGGACCCGTGGCCGGTCGCCCGCAGAAAATGGCTCGGCGCCGAGCAGTACGGCTTCGACCACGCCTTCACCTACGACCATCTGTCCTGGCGCTCGCTCGCTGACGAGCCGTGGAACGCGACCATCCCCACCCTCACCGCCGCTGCGGCCGTGACCGAACGGATAGCACTGGGCACCTTTGTCTCGTCGCCGAACTTTCGGCATCCGGTGCCATTCGCTAAAGATGTCGCAACGGTCGACGACGTCTCGGGCGGGCGGTTTCTGCTCGGCATCGGGTCGGGCGGCACCGGTTTTGACGCGAGCGTGCTCGGCCAGCCGGAGTACACCCCCCGTGAACGTCACGCACGGTTCGCCGAATTCATCACGGACCTCGACCTGCTGTTACGCGGCGAAGAACCGGGCTCCACTGACGGAATCAGTTTCACCGGCGAGTGGTATACCGCCCACAACGCCCGTATGGTGCACTCCGCTGCCAGCGCCCCGGCACGCTCCCGCGTACCGTTCCTGATCGCGGCCAACGGGCCGAGGGGTCTCGGGCTGGTCAGCCGTTTCGGGCAGGGCTGGGTGACCACCGGACAGGACGGTGTCGAGGGAGAAGAATGGTGGACCAGTGTGCGCGGCCTGACCATGCGCCTCGACGACGTCGTCAGCGGAGCCGGCCGCGACCCCGCCACGATTGACCGTTACCTCTCACTCGACAGCGGCGGAACATACTCCCTGCAGAGCATGAACGCGTTTGAGGATGCCGTCGGCCGGGCCGCCGAGCTCGGTTTCACCGACGTGATCAGCCATTGGCCACGCGAGCACGGCATCTACGCCGGCGACGAATCCATCCTCGATACGGTCGCGGCAACCCTGAACTGAATCGGCCAAAGAGGGCGGTCGATCGGGGTTTCCGGCCAGCGGATGTCTAGGCTGGTTTCATGCGCGCACACGACGACCCCAGGCCCATCGTTCCCCGCACCCCGCTGACTGATCGGCTCGGGTGGCTCGGCCTGCGCAGCGGCCAGATTCTGCTCGTCATCCTGCTGGCCTCCGTGGTCGTCTTCGGCCTGGTGCAGCTGAAGCTCGTCGTCATCCCGGTTTTGATCGCGATCATCCTCGCCTCAGCGCTCAGCCCGGTGATCAACGGGCTACGCAAGCGCGGAGTCGCCGCCATCCTCGCCACCTGGATCACCCTGCTCGGCGGCATCGTCGTCTTCGGCGGAATCATCACCCTCATCGTTTTGGCGGTGCGTGACCAGTGGAACGAGCTGTTCTCCTCGGCCTCGGAGGGCATCGACCATCTTCAGCAGTTCCTGATCGACGGACCGATCCAGGTCGATGAGAAGCAGATCGACACGGCGCGCACCGCCGTCGTGGACTTTCTCACCAGCAGCCAGTTCGGTACCGGGGCGCTCGCCGGGGCATCCGCTGTGTTCGAACTGATCACCGGGGCGGTGCTGCTCGTGGTCATTCTGTTCTTCTTCCTCAAGGATGGCGGCCAGATCTGGAACTTCTTCCTCACGCCGTTCAAGGGCGAGCGGCTCGCCCGCGGACGCCGCATTGGCCACACCTCGCTGCGCGTGCTCGGCGGTTACGTGCGCGGCACCGCCATCGTCGCCGCTGTCGATGCCACGGCGATCGGTATCGGCCTGGCCATTTTGCAGGTTCCGCTGGCTCTGCCACTGGCGGTCATCGTGTTCCTCGGCGCGTTCATTCCGCTGATCGGCGCGACCGCGGCCGGCGTGCTCGCCGCCCTGGTGGCCCTCGTCGCGAGCGGTCCGGGCGTCGCGCTCATCGTCATCATCATCGTGATCGCGGTCAACCAGCTCGAGGGAAACTTTCTGCAGCCGGTCGTCATGGCGCAGTCCCTCAAGCTGCATCCGCTGGTGATTTTGGTCGGGTTGACCGCCGGAACCATTCTCGGCGGCATCGTCGGCGCCGTGCTCTCGGTGCCGATCGCGGCCGTCACCTGGGCCATCGCCAAGGCCTGGAACACCCCGGATGCCCCGCGCGCCATGCCGCCGAAGCGTCGCGTGCTAAAGCGCTGACCGGCATCTGTTCAACCCTGCTCGTGCCACCGCTGCCCCCTGCATGACTGGAGAACCATGACCGAGCAGAGCCCCTATCACCTGCCGCGCCCGCGCCTGACGCCCGAGCAGGCGACCGAGCTGGCCCGGGACCGGTTCGGAGTGGCGGGCGTTGTCACCGAGCTCGGCAGTAATCAGGACCGCAATTTTCGGATCGAAACGGATGCCGGTTCCCTCGTTCTCAAAGTCGCCAACCCGGCCATCTTGACGGTGGAGCTCGAGGCCCAGAACGCTGCCCTGGGGCACCTCGCCAACCTGGGGCACCTCGGCAACCTGGGTCTCGACCTGCCAGCCGTGATAGCCGGGATCGATGGAGGCGAGGTTCAGCGTGTCACGATCGACGGGCAGAACCTTAACCTGCGCCTGTTGACCTACGTCGACGGGCATCCGCTGACCGATGCCGTGCGTCTGTCGGTCGGGCAGATTCGCGGGCTCGGTGACGTGGCCGGGCGCCTGGTTCAGGGCCTCGCCGACTTCGAACACCCGGGAACGGACCGCTTGTCACAGTGGGATCTGCGGCGCGGCGGGGAGGTCATCGATGCCCTCCTCGGCTACGTTGACGACGACGTGCGCCGCGAACGGCTCCGCACCGTAACCGAGGTCGCACGGCAGCAGGTCGACCGCGTCGCGACCGACCTGCGCGTTCAGACCATCCACGGTGACCTGACCGACGACAACGTGGTCAGCCGCACCGACGCCGAGACGATCACCGGAGTGATCGACTTCGGGGACGTGGCCCAGGGCTGGCTCGTCGCCGAACTCGCCGCGACCTGCGCCTGCGTGCTGTATCGCAGTCCGCGGCATCCGCTCGCCGTCCTCGACGCAATCGAGGCGTTCACCCAGAGGGTACCGCTCACCGACACCGAACTCGCCGCCCTCTGGCCGCTGATCGTGCTGCGCACCGCGGTGCTCGTGGTGAGCGGCGAGCAGCAGGTGCACCTCGATCACGATAACGACTACGCCGACGCCAACCGCTCTCGCGAGTGGCTCGCGTTCGCCACCGCGGCGGAGCAAGACGGCGCAGAGCTCGAGGCCCTCATCCGTTTCGTGGTGACCGGCGAGCCGGCGCCGATCGTGGCCACTGATCACCCCCTGGCGGGCACCGTCGACCCCGGTGCGATCATCGATCTGTCGGTCACCAGCGCAGCGTTCGACGCTGGAATCTGGCTCGAACCCGGCATTGACGGGCGCGTGGCAGCGGATGCCGCCGCCCGCTCAGGGCACGCAGTCACCCGCTACGGCGAGTATCGCCTGTCGCAGACCCGCATCGACACGGCCGAGGAGTCGGTCACCCTGGCCCTCGGGGTCGAGATGTATCTACCGGCCGGCAGCCCGGTGGCAGCGCCGATCGACGGGACCATCGTGGTGGTGGATGCCGACACCGTGCGGCTCGAGGGCGCAGATTACGACCTGTGGCTGACCGGGGTTCACGGGGGAGGGCTCGACGGCCAGCGGATTCAGGCCGGATCCGGCCTCGGAACGACCGGCGCCCGGGTGACCGTGCAGGCCAGCCGGCTGCGCGGCATCCGCCCGCCATTTTTCGTCGCACCCTCGGGTGCCGCGCAATGGCAGCGGGTCTGCCCCGACCCCTCAGCCCTGATCGGGCTGGAGACGGCCCGACCACTCGCCGACCCGGCCGCGCTGCTTGAGCGCCGTGATGCGTCGTTCGCGCGCGTGCAGGAGCACTACTACGCGGCCCCGCCGCAGATCGAGCGCGGCTGGAAGCACCACCTGATCGACATGCACGGGCAGAGCTACGTCGACATGGTCAACAATGTCACGACCGTCGGCCACGGACACCCACGCATTGCCGAAGCAGCCCGAAGCCAGTGGTCGCTGCTGAACACCAACTCGCGTTTTCACTACGACGAGCTCGTGCGCTTCACCGAACGACTTGCCGAGCTCGCGCCGGACCCGCTCGACACCGTCTTTCTGGTCAACAGCGGCACCGAGGCCGTGGACCTCGCGCTGCGCCTGGCGCTCACGTACACCGGCCATGACACCGTACTCTCGGTGCGGGAGGCGTACCACGGCTGGTCGATGGCAGCGGATGCCGTCTCCTCCTCGGTCGCCGACAACCCCAAGGCCCTTCAGACCCGGCCAAACTGGGTGCATCTGGTCGAGGCGCCGAACGCCGTGCGCGGCAAGTATCGGGGCATGCAATCGGCGCCGCAGTACCTGAATGACCTCGATGGCGACCTCGCCGCCCTCGACGACGAGGGCCACAGCGTCGCCGCATTCATTGCCGAACCGGTGTTCGGCAACGCCGGCGGAGTGCTGCTGCCCGACGGCTACCTGACCGGCGTCTACGAGAAGGTTCGCGCCCGCGGCGGGCTCTGCATCGCCGACGAGGTGCAGGTGAGCTACGCGCGCCTCGGTCACCACTTCTGGGGGACTGAACAGCAGAACGTGGTTCCCGACATCATCACCATCGCGAAGGCGATGGGCAACGGGCATCCGCTCGGCGCGGTCATCACCCGCCGCGACATAGCCGATCGCTTCGCCCTGGAGGGACCGTTCTTCTCTTCGGCCGGCGGCAGCCCGCTCAGTTGCCGCATCGGCCTGACCGTGCTCGACATCATGCGCGATGAGGGCCTGCAAGGCAATGCCGAGGTCGTCGGCGGGCACCTCAAGCGGGAGCTGGAACAGCTCGGCGAACGGTTCGACCTGGTCGGCGCGGTCTACGGCATGGGGCTCTACCTCGGCGTCGAACTGGTGCTCGACCGGGTCGATTTCACGCCAGCCACCGCCGTAGCCGCCCGGCTCTGTGACGAATTGCTGTTGCGGGGCGTCATCGTGCAGCCCACCGGCGACTTCAAGAACGTGCTTAAGATCAAGCCGCCGCTCTGCCTCACCGTCGCCAGCGCCGACCATTTTCTGCACGCCCTCGAAGACGTGCTCGGCGAGCTCGCGGGCTGAGCTAGCGGCGTGTTTTCTCCGGGAGGGGTGCCGTCGGGTCGGGCTCGGCGATGAAGACCAGTCCGCCGGCGCTGTTGGCCGAGAGCATGAGCGCTTCGATCCAGTCCCGATTGATCGACGGGATTCGGCTGCCGAAATACCGGTAGTAGAGCGTGCTCGTGGGGTCGAGCCAGATCGCGCTCCGGCCGCTGCCGACGTCGGCGGAATCGGTCCAGGTGAACACAAAACTTTCGCGCCGGCGCAGCTTGGTACTGATCACGATCTGCAAGTGCATGAGGGCGCGATCGTCGAAGGTGATCACGATGCCCGGATTGCCGTAAAGCAATGTACCCATACGTGCACCTCCTCGATTATTCCACCACTGTAGCGGTAGCCGGGGGAGGGGACAGACCCGCTCATCGCCGACAATTCCCGCAGCGTGACCGCGTCGGCCGACCACTCTGCTAAAGTATGAAGGTTGCCGTTCAACGGCCGCGGATAAAGAGAGCTCAGGCATTTGGCCAAGGGCACCGCGCAGTGAGAGAAAGGGGATCCCACTTTATGGCACTCGAACCAGATGCTAAGAAGGCGATCATCGAAAAGTACGCTACCCACCCAGGCGACACCGGGTCCCCGGAAGTTCAGATTGCAATGCTCACGCAACGCATTCTCGACCTCACCGAGCACCTGAAAGAGCACAAGCACGACCACCACTCACGTCGTGGCCTGCTTCTCATGGTTGGTCAGCGTCGCCGTCTGCTCGGTTACCTGTCGGACATCGACATCACTCGGTACCGCACACTGATCGGCAGCCTCGGCCTGCGTCGCTAATTACCGTGCAGCTCAACTGCACGTAGCGAAGCAGCGTTGACAACGCGAACTTCTTCTCAACGGGCCGTCACCTTGTAGGTGGCGGCCCGTTGTGTATACCCGAATGCAACACTCAAGGAGCGTGCATTCGGGCGTGACGACTGGGGCTACCCGCTCGCACTGGGCAATTTGCGTCAAACGGGCAGCGGATCCGACGCCCCCGTGCCCCCGCACCTGCTGTCGGCGGCCGACGAGGCCGTGACACTCTGCCCACGCCTGGCGCTCTCCCCTCATGCTGCTCCGCCGCAGCCAAGCGCCAGACGGGGGTAGAACGGGGTTGCTAGCATAAGGGGTTGGCAATAACGAACGGATACCACAACGCATGAGTCTCTGGCGCACCAAGAGTATTGAAGATTCGATAGCAGACTCGCTGGAGAAGGGCCACAGCCTTAAACGCACCCTCGGTACCTGGGACCTCATGATCATGGGTGTCGCCGTGGCCGTCGGAGCGGGAATTTTCTCGGTCGGCGCCAAGGCCGCCGGCAGCTACGCCGGGCCCTCGGTCACCCTGGCCTTTCTGCTGGCGGCGTTCACCTGCGCGCTGGCGATCATGTGTTACGCCGAATTCGCCTCGGCCGTGCCCGTCGCCGGCTCCGCCTATACCTTCACCTACGCCACCCTCGGAGAGTTGCTGGCCTGGATTATCGGCTGGGACCTCATCCTGGAGATGCTCACCGCGGCCGCAGTAATCGCGAAATACTGGGGTATCTACCTGAGCACAGTGTTCGACCTGGCCGGCTGGAACGTCCCGGCCACGATCCCGGTGCTCGGCCTGGACGTCAGCTGGGGCGCCTTCGTCATCGTCGCGATCTTCACCACGCTGCTCGTGCTCGGCACCCAGCTGTCGGCCCGGGTCGCGAGCGTGTTCACGATCATCAAGGTCGCCATCGTCGTCTTCGTCATTATCGTCGGCGCCTTCTTCATCAACACGGCAAACTACAGCCCGTTCATTCCAGCCGAGGTGCCCACGACGGGCGGCGATGGTGATGTCTGGATGCAGTCCTTGTTCTCCTTCATGACCGGTGCAGCTCCCGCCCAGTACGGCCTGTTCGGCCTGCTCGCCGGTGCGTCCCTGGTGTTCTTCGCGTTCATCGGTTTCGACGTCGTGGCCACGAGCGCCGAAGAGGTCAAGAACCCGCAGAAGACTCTGCCGCGTGGCATCTTCGCGGGGCTCGCCATCGTCACGGTGCTCTACCTCGGCGTGAGTCTCGTGCTCACCGGGATGGTGCCGTACACGGTGCTGGCCGACGACCCGAACGCATCCCTCGCCACGGCCTTCGTCGCTGTCGGTGCCGGCTGGGCTGCCCAGGTCATCTCTATTGGAATCCTGGTCGGTCTCACGACGGTGATCATGGTGCTGCTGCTCGGCCTCTCCCGGGTGCTGTTCGCGATGAGCCGCGACGGCCTGCTGCCGCGTTGGCTGAGCGTGACGAGCGAGAAACGCCGCACTCCGGCGCGCATTCAGATTATCTCCGGCGCCGCCGTCGCTGTGATCGCCGGCCTCACCGACGTGGGTGTGCTCGAAGAAATGATCAATATCGGCACACTGTCGGCATTCGTGCTGGTCAGCATCGCCGTGGTCGTGCTGCGCAAGAAGCGCCCCGAGCTGCCGCGCGCCTTCAAGGTACCGTTTTCACCGGTGCTCCCGATTCTCTCTGCCGTGCTGTGCATCTGGTTGATGCTGAATCTCACGACCCTCACCTGGGTGCGTTTCGCGGTCTGGTTGGTCGTGGGCTTCATCGTGTACTTCGCTTACGGACGCAGCCACTCCGTGCTCGGCATCAAGCAGCGTGCGGCCGCCAGTAACACTCCGGTCGACTCCTCCAAGCCGCTATAGGATACAAACTGCCCCTATAGTTGGAGTGCGTCGGCAATATGTTCTCGCTCGGCCAGAAGTTCCACCAACGACGGCAGGATGTCTATCATGAGCAACCCGATCGACACGAAACCGAGCGTCGTACTGTTCAGCGGCTTGGCGACTCAGAAGGCCCTCGAGGCCGAAATCTTCGCCGCGTTCACGACTGAAACAGGCATAGCGATCGATGCCCACTTCGACCCGACCACCGAACTGCAACGCCGCTTCGCGGCCGGCGAGCGGCCGGACATTGTCATCGTCGCTACCCCGGCCCTCGCGAGTCTGGCGGCCGACGGTGTCATCGACCCCTCAACCGTCGTCCCCCTGGTGACGACCGGCATCGGAATCGGCGTGGCCGACGGTGCCGACAAACCCGATATCTCTACCGTGCCGGCGCTCACCAGCGCACTGCGCAACGCCCGTTCGGTCGCCTACTCTCAGGCCGGTCAGAGCGGCATCTACTTTCGCACCCTGATCGAGCGACTCGGCATAGCCGCTGAAGTGGATGCCAGGGCCACGCCACTCGCGAAGGGGTTTACCGGCGTGGCCGTCCGTGACGGCCGTGCTGATCTCGCGGTGCAGCAGCTCAGCGAGCTCGCCTTCGTGCCCGGAATTGCCATTGTCGGACCATTCCCCGACGAGGTCCAGCACCTCACCGAATTCGCAGCAGCCCTGAGCAACGCGGCGGCGGCGAAGCCGGAGGCGCTGGCGTTGCTGGAATTCTTGAACGGTGACGTCGCCCGCGCCGCCTACGAACGTAGCGGTCTTCGCGCCGTTTAGTGGCAAGTTGCATCCGCAGATGACTGTCGACGGAGAACAAACCATGCGCGAACTCATTCCGCTCCGCCTGGACGCGAACCTCAAATGGCTCTTCACGGAACGACCGTTTCTGGAACGCTTCGATGCCGCGGCCGCGGCCGGTTTCGCCGGCGTCGAATACGCGAACCCCTACGACTTTCCACTCGCGCAGTTGCGCCGGTGCTTGGCGGACGCCGGGTTGCACCAGGTGCTGATCAATACGCCAGCGGGTGCGAGCTGCTCTCTGACGAGGTTCGGCTACGCCTGCCTGCCTGACGCGGTTGGCGAATTCCGCGATGGCATCTCCCGATCCTTGGAATACGCCACTGGTCTCGGTGCGACGCGCATCCACGTCATGGGCGGCCTCGTGCCCGAGGGTGTGCGGTGGGATCGCGCATTCGCGACCTATGTCACCAACCTGGCCTGGGCGGCCGAGCAGGCGGCGTCGACCGACGTCATCCTCGTGCTCGAAGCTTTGAATCAGGGAGATGCTCCCGGATTCGTGCTCGAGTCCGTAGAGCAGGCCGCTTCGGTCGTTGAAGCCATCGGCAGCGAGTCCCTCGGAATCCTCTATGACGTCTACCACGCCCAGGTGCAGCAGGGCGATGTGATCAGCCGCCTGCGCAATCTCTTTCAGCACGTTGCCCACGTGCAGATCGCCGACCCGCCCAGCCGGACTGAGCCGGGCACCGGCGAGATCGGCTGGAATTCGTTCTTTGCCGAACTGCGCACTCTTCGTTATGACGGATGGATCGGCCTGGAGTATCGGCCAGCCAAGGAGACCGTCGCTGGCCTGGCCTGGCGTGATGCCTTTACGATCTGATCGCCTGCAGTTCGTGCTGAATTATGAGGGCCAGTTGCCGCAGGAGCACGATGTCAGTATCCGCACGACTGCGTGGTTTTGGGTCGAACACGCACAGAATTCCGATTCGTTCACCCGACGGTGATTCGATCGGAAAACCCGCGAAAAATCGCATGAACGGCGGACCCGTTACGTAGGGCTTGCCGCGAAAACGCTCGTCTGTCTCGGTATCGCCCACGACGAGTGCTCCCGGCTGGATAACGACCGTCGCCGACATCGAATCGGATCTCGCCGGATTGACACCCGTGGGCCCAACACTTGCCACCACTCGCAACCCGGAATGGTCGCGAAGCACGAAGGCCGCGGACTCGGTACCGAAGGACTGTTGCGCCAACGCGAGGACAGGATCAAAGCGGGTCTCTCGCAGGTGTGATTCCACACCGGCTTCGACTTCGGGCGGCGCTGTGATCTGCACCGGACTGACCATGTTCGACCCGTGGCGGTCGCGGACCAGATCGAGTCGAGCGGCCATTTCGTCGGCGAGAAACTCTCCCCATAACCGGTAATCCGTCGAATTAAGGTACCGGCCCGAGACTATGAAGGCGTTATCGGTCAGGGGAAGATAGACCGAATGCGGCACGGTTCGGCAGACCCGTTCCGTCCGCACGTTCAGCCGTCGTGCGTGCGTGTTGGCGACGGAACCCAACAGGCTATCAAATACGGGGACCGTTCGAATCGGCTGAATGCCCATGACGTAGATGTTCGTGCTGTCGAGAGTGTCCCGCTCCAGGGACCGGAGCAGTCGGCCCATGTTTCGTTCCCACGACTTTTCCGAGGTGAGCGTCACCGCGTCGTTGACACCGACGAAGACGACGACCGCCTGGAACCGGCCCAGGGCGTGTCCCGCCAGCAGATTCGGAAGTCCTTCCAGACTCCCAAAAGGGTCGGCGACCAGCGTCACGTCGGCACCGCACCCCGTTCGAGCCGATAGCGCACGGGCCAGTGACCCGGGAAGGGCAAGGTCGTGGCTGCTGACGCCCCAGCCCGAAGCCGGGCCGCTGCCGAGAATGAGCACACGATCGCTGTTGGCCCCGGGTGCGTGCGCCTCGGGGGTGCCGGTGGGGCGCGGAACGCTCGCGCTGTCCTGGCGAATGAATTCCATCCAGGCGCGCATGATTCCGACAACCAGCAGTCGTCTGAGTCCCTGCACCGTCGCACCCTCATTTCAGTCCCTATCACTCTGCCCGAGACTCCGACCGTGCCCGCCGACTTGGTGGCACCAGTTCGGGGTCGATTCTGTGTCTGATAGGCTTGGTGACGGTCCTTCTTCGGAAGCGGCCGAGCAACCGGAGCGCAACTGGCAGGAAGCTGGTCCTCGGTGGTGGTTTCCCAGACTCGCGTATTTCAGGCGCGCAGCTTCTGGTGAATTTCTACTGGTGGCCAGCAAAACGACAGTGTTTACACAGAGATTGTTGAAACGCGGCTTAGTCCTGCCTGGTCGAGCTCCTCGTCCCACTCGCCTGTCATACGGGCACGCGAGCCTTCGTCGCCAGCATGGCGAGAAGCAAACTTAAAGGAGAAAACCCCCACATGGAGGGTCCAGAAATCACGTTCGCCGAAACCGTTATCGATAACGGCAAGTACGGCAAGCGCACCATCCGCTTTGAAACCGGGCGTCTCGCCCAGCAGGCGCAGGGTTCTGCCGCCGCCTACATTGACGAAGAGACGATGCTGCTCTCCGCCACGAGCGTCAGCAAGCAGCCGAAGGACAACTTCGACTTCTTCCCGCTCACTATCGACGTTGAAGAGCGTATGTACGCCGCCGGTCGCATCCCGGGCAGCTTCTTCCGTCGTGAAGGTCGTCCCTCGACCGACGCGATCCTCACCTGCCGCCTGATCGACCGCCCGCTGCGCCCGTCTTTCGTCGACGGTCTCCGCAACGAGATCCAGGTCGTCATCACCGTTCTGGCCATCGAGCCCGACGAACTGTACGACGTGCTCGCGATCAACGCGGCCTCCATGTCGACCCAGCTCGCCGGCCTGCCGTTCTCCGGACCGATCGGTGGCGTTCGCGTTGCCCTCATTCCCGACGAGAACGGTGGCGGCCAGTGGGTTGCCTTCCCGAAGCACTCGCAGCTGGATGATGCCGTGTTCAGCATGGTCGTCGCCGGCCGCGTTGTAACGGACGCCGCCGGAGTGCAGGACGTCGCGATCATGATGATCGAGGCCGAAGCCACCGACGCCGCCTGGAACCTGATCAAGGGTGGCGCCATCGCGCCGAACGAAGCGGTCGTTGCCCAGGGCATCGAGGCTTCCAAGCCCTTCATCAAGCAGCTCGTCTTCGCGCAGCAGCAGGTAGCGGATGCCGCCGCCAAGCCCACCGCGGACTTCGCCCTGTTCCCGCCCTACCAGCCGGCCACCTACGACGCCGTCGCGGCGCTGTCGTACGACCAGCTGGGGACGGTCTACACGATCGCCGACAAGGTCGAACGTCAGAACGCCGACGACGCGCTCAAGGCATCCGTCAAGACCGCCATCGCGGCCAAGGTCGACGCCGGCGAGCTCGACGCGAGCGCCAACAACCAGGTCAACGCGGCCTACAAGTCGGTCACCAAGCTCGTTGTGCGCTCACGCGTGCTCAACGAGGGCATCCGCATCGACGGTCGTGGGCTGGCAGACATCCGTCCGCTCGACGCCGAGGTTGCGGTCATCCCACGCGTACACGGCTCGGCCATCTTCCAGCGCGGCGAAACCCAGATCCTGGGCGTCACCACCTTGAACATGCTCAAGCTCGAGCAGTCGATCGACTCGCTGAGCCCGGTCACCAAGAAGCGCTACATGCACAACTACAACTTCCCGCCCTACTCGACCGGTGAGACCGGTCGCGTCGGAACGCCGAAGCGTCGCGAGATCGGCCACGGAGCGCTCGCTGAGCGTGCCCTGGTTCCCGTGCTGCCGACGCGTGAGGAATTCCCCTACGCCATCCGTCAGGTTTCCGAGGCGCTCAGCTCCAACGGATCCACCTCGATGGGTTCCGTCTGCGCCTCCACCCTGTCCCTGCTGAACGCCGGAGTGCCGCTGCGCGCCCCGGTCGCCGGTATCGCCATGGGCCTGATCAGCGACACCGTCGACGGTCAGACCCGTTATGCGGCACTAACCGACATCCTCGGCGCCGAAGACGCCCTCGGCGACATGGACTTCAAGGTCGCCGGCACGAGCGAATTCATCACCGCGATCCAGCTCGACACCAAGCTCGACGGCATCCCCGCCTCGGTTTTGGCCGGCGCGCTGACGCAGGCGAAGGATGCCCGCACCACGATCCTCTCCGTGCTGAACGCGGCGATCGACGCTCCCGACGAGATGGCGCCCACCGCGCCGCGCGTCATCAGCGTGCAGATCCCCGTTGACAAGATCGGCGAGCTGATCGGCCCGAAGGGCAAGACGATCAACTCGATCCAGGACACCACCGGTGCCGACATCTCGATCGAGGAAGACGGCACCGTGTACATCGGTGCCGTTGATGGACCGTCGGCTGAGGCCGCACGCGCCCAGGTCAACGCCATCGCGAACCCGACCAACCCCGAGGTTGGCGAGCAGTTCCTCGGAACCGTCGTCAAGATCGCCGCGTTCGGTGCCTTCGTTTCTCTGCTCCCGGGCAAGGACGGTCTGCTGCACATCTCTGAGGTGCGTAAACTTGCTGGTGGCAAGCGCGTGGAGAACGTCGAAGACGTGCTCGGCGTCGGCCAGAAGGTTCTCGTGGAAATCACGAAGATTGATGACCGTGGAAAGCTCTCGCTCGCCCCGGTACTCGAAGAGGCTGCTGACACCGAGGGTCGCGCTGCGGCCTCCGACAGCACAGACGCTTCGACCGAGGTCTAGTACTTACGAAGACCGGTCCCAATAGATCTCCCGATCACCTCTCGCCAGGTCGGTCGGGTAGACGGAAGGCCCGCACTGCTTGCAGTGCGGGCCTTTTCGCGCGCGGCCCGAATCTGAGTCGTTGACAACGCCTTGCGGGGTCTGATGACCGGGTCTACTTTCGCGGCATGACAAATCAACGATTAGTTTTACGATTCCTGCAACGCCTCGGTGCCGTCGCTGTACTCACGGGCGCCCTGCTCGCTGGCGCGGTGAGCGCCCCGGCACTGGCTGAGACCAATTCCGGTCCCGCAGCCTCGGTTGGCGCATCCGCTCCCGGCTATGTCGCCCTGGGCGACTCATTCACCTCTGGTCAGGGCGCGCCGCCGTACATGTTCGACGGCACCGCTTGCCTGCGTTCCAAGCGGGCGAGCTACCCGATCTTCTCGGCCGTAATCAGCCCCTATCGACTTGTGTCGAATAATGCCTGTTCCGGGGCCAGCACAGCGGATATCCCGGCTCAACTTCTCGGAGTGAGCCCCAGTACCGCCCTCGTCACCCTCACCGTTGGCGGCATCGATGCCGGCTCCAACGTCGTGTTGGCGGCCTGTGCGCCCGACCCGGCCAGTCCGGTTTGCCTCGGTGCAATCAACAACAGCGTGGCTCAGCTGAGCGTTCTCGCTCCCAAGCTCGTGGGCACGTATGGCCTGGTAGCGGCAACGCTGCCGCAGGCGAAGATCGCGGTCTTGAGCTACCCGCGCCAGTTCAAGCCCGGATTCTCCCAGCTGGGCGATGTACTCAATGGGGCCACAGACGCGCTGAACACGGTGATTGCCGGATCCGTCGCTGCGATGGCGATCCCGCGCATCCGCTTCGTTGATGCCTCGCAGGAATTCGCCGCGCACGGTGTAGGTTCGCGAGTACCATACTTCGCGTTTGATCCGCTGAACCCATTCGCGTCGGCCAACTTTCACCCGAACGCCCTCGGCAACAGCCTCGGCTACGCGCGTGCCCTCGTGAATGACGGGCTGCTGCGCCGCAGGTGAGAGCGGCCCTATCTAGTTGAAAGAATCATAAGGTAACGATATACTAAACTTGTGTTGTCTTCAGGTTTGCCCGCTGCCCAATTGAAGTCCGACTTGTTCAAGTCGCTCGGGCATCCGTTGCGCGTGCAGGTTTTGGAACAGCTCGTCGCCGGCGAACGCTCGGTGGGGTCACTCGCCGAAGCACTCGGCTGCGAGCTGTCCAACCTGTCCCAGCAGCTGGGCGTACTGCGCCGTGCCGGCGTCGTCGTCACCCGCCGGGAAGGTAACTCCATTTTCTATGCCCTGCGCGACCCGAGCGCGGTTGAGCTGCTGGCCGCGGCCAAGCGTATGGTGCTGGCCAACCTCACCGACTCGCACGCCCTGCTCCGCCACCTCGAGCAAGAGTAGTTGCTGCTTTGCGCCCGAACGGGCCTGAGCCGGCCTACAGGTCGTTGCCGGCGTAGGAGAGGTTGAAGCTCTTATTGGCCAGCGGAAAGTCGGGAACAATGGTTTCCGACAGGGCATCCGGTACGGCCGGCCAGTTCAGGAACGACGGGTCGACGACCTTGACGCGGGCGAGCGTGCCGTTGGCGGCGAGTTCAACTCGGTGGGTTGCCGTTCCGCGCCACGCTTCGACCAGGGCGAGCCCGGTGCCAGCGCTCGTCGGGTTCACGCTGAACGCGGTTCCGGTGTGGCCCTGCAGGCGTCGGAGCAGGTCGACGGCGACCGCGGTCGACACCTCGACCTCGCGGGCGCGCACGGTGTACCGGGCGAGCACGTCGCCGCTGTCTTCGGTCACGACGTGAAAGACTTCGCCGAGATTGACGAACGGATGCTCGTTGCGGGCATCCGTGTCGATACCCGACGCGCGCGCGACGTAGCCAAGCGTTCCGATCTGGGTCGCGTGCGCGTTGGAGAGCCGGGCCGTGCCGGTGAAACGGCCGCGCACGATGGCATGGCCGAGCGTGATGCCGGCCAGTTCGGCCATGGCTGCGGCAATGCGCACCAGATCGGCGGCTTCGGGGAGCGCGTTCACACGGGTGCCGCCGACGCTCAGCGCACCGCGCAGGAGTCGGTGTCCGGTGACCGACTTATTGATGCGCAGCAGCTGCTCACGGAGCCCCTGGGCGTGCGCGTCAATGATGCTGAACCCCACGTCGTTGGCCAGGGAACCAAGATCGGTCACGTGGTTGTAGAGACGCTCGAGTTCCAGAAGCAGAGCACGCAGCAGCCGGTCGGGCTCCGACACCTCGATACCGGCGGCCTGCTCGACAGCCATGACGAAGGCGAGGGAGTGACCGACGGCGGTGTCGCCGCTGATCTGCTCGGCCAGAAGCACGCCTTCGCCCGCAGTCTTGCCCTCGAACACCTTCTCGACACCACGGTGTAGGTACCACTGGCGGGCTTCCATGCGCACGATGGTCTCGCCGACGACCGAGAAGCGAAAGTGGCCGGGCTCGATGATGCCGGCGTGAATCGGACCGACGGCGATCTCATAGACGCCGGGGCCCTCAACCGGCACGAAGGGGAATGACTCGACGTCGGGCTCGAACTCGGGCACGATGGCGTTGGCGCGCAGCATCGGGTACCAGCCGCGCGGCCAGTGGCCGTGGCGAACCAGGCGGTGCGGTTGCGGGTGGTTGCGGGGAACGACGCCGTACAGGTCGCGGATGCCGCGCTCGAAGTTGCCGGCCGGCAGGGAGATCTCGGCGAGGCTGGGAATCCAGGCATCGTCCCGCGGCACAGTGACCACCAGGTCGGCCCGCAACGATGCGGCCCCGACGAAGGAATAGACGATGCGAAAGTGGTCGTCGTCTTCGTGGCAGGCGACCAGGGCCAGCCGGCTGCCGGCATCGAGCAGCGCCCCGGCGGCGGCCGGCAATTCCGCACGGTCGAGGTGGCGGAGTTCGCCCGGCATTAGTTCGTCAGCCATTAGTTGGTACCTCCGAGAACGGCTGTGGCCTGCAACAGTAGAGTGCCGACCGGTTCGGCCACGAAAGCGATCGTGGCTGTCGTGACCAGGGCCAGGATGATCGGCAGGCGCGGGCCGTGGGTCGAATAGTCGGGTGTGAACGCGGCGCCGTCCGGGGGAGCGCCGATGGTCATCTGCACGGTGAGGCGGGTGAACGCGGCGAAGATCACCAGAAGCAGCACGAGGGCCGCTCCGACGACGCCGCCCAGGCCCACCGACCAGCCAGCCATGATGATGCCGACCTCGGAGAAGAAGATGCTGAACGGGGGAAAGCCGACGATGGCGGCCATGGCGATGAGCCAGGGTACGGCGAGGCCAGGCCGTCGCACCAACAATGCGCGCACGTCCGAGATCACCGGGGTGCCCTCGACCTTGAGGATACGACCGGAGATCACGAACAGGGTTGCCTTGATCAGGCCGTGGCCGAGAATGTACAGCAGCACCGAGGGGAGCGCGGCCGGGCCGATCGCCACACCGATCGCCATCAGGCCCATGTGTTCGATGCTGGAGTAGGCGAGCATCCGCTTGTAGTCGCGTTGGCGAATGAGCAGTGACGCGGCCACGAGCAGGGAGAGCAGGCCGCCGATGCTGAGCATGGTGCGCAGAAACTCCGGGCCGATCACGAGGTTGGTGATCGACTGGATGCGCAGGATGGCGTAGAGCGCGACCGAGAGCAGCACGCCCGACATGAGGCCGGAGACCGGAGCTGGGGCCTGGCTGTGGGCATCCGGCAGCCAGCTGTGCATCGGGGCGAGACCCGACTTGGTGGCGAAACCGAGCACGGCCAGGGCGCCGCCGGCGGTGATCAGCGCCGGGTCGAGGCCGCGGTCGGCCTGGCTCAGGAGCACCCAGGACAGGGTCGGGGTGTCGGTACCGACCGAGGCAGCGTAGATCAGCACGATACCCAGCAGCGCGATGGCCACACCGACCGAGCCGAGGATGACGTATTTCCAGGCTGCTTCGAGGGACCGGCGGGTGCGGTGGTGGCCGACCAGGAATGCGGTGGCGATGGTCGTTGCCTCAACGGCGGCCCACATCAGGCCGATGCTGTCGGCCAGCACGGCGAGTGACATCGCGGCCAGGAACAAGGCGATGAGCGCCTCGTAGCCGGCGGCATCCCTGGTGCGGCTCGACGCCGCGCTGCTGAGGCCACCCCAGGTGGAGATGAGTCCGACCGCTCCGACGACGCTGAGCATGTAGGCCGAGAGGGCGTCGGCACGCAGCATGCCGCCGCCGCTTTCGAACACGGCACCGTCGAGCACCGCGCTGACCAGCAGCAGGCCGGAGACGAGCACCGCGCTCGACGCGGCGACTCCGACGAAACGGCGCAGTGCCGATCCGCGCAGCAGCAGGCTGAGGCCGGCGAAGGCCAGTGGGCCGACCAGGGGAATCCACAGAACAAATGACATCAGTCGTGCAACTCTCTGAGCTGATCAACGGCAGTGCCGCCGAACTTGGTGCGCATGCGGCCGGCGAACACGTGCAAAATGAGCACGACCAGCAGAACGTCGAGGGAGACTGCGAACTCGAGCAGAATAGGCACGCCGCCGCTGGTCAAAAAGGCGATGGTGGCGATGCCGTTGTCGAGCAGCAGAAAGCCGATGAGCTGGGAGCGCGCACGGCGCCTGCTGATCAGCAGCAGAAAGCCGATGAGCACCATGGCCAGGCCGATCGGTGCGGCGTGGCCGGTCTCACTGTCGCCGAGGCCGAAGACGCGGCTGACCACGACGTAGCTGAGAATCGTCAGCAGGGTGACGGCGAGCAGCGCGGCGGTCGGGTTGAGTCGGGGCGATTCCTGAATCTGCTTGATCGACGCCTTGGACTGGTGAGCGAGCACCCAGGGCAGGCCGACGCCCTTCACCGACAGGATCAGCAGCGACACCAGCACCAGTTCGGACTCGCCCTCGGCGATGCCGATCACCGCCACGAGCGCGGCGAGGGCTACCCCCTGCAGGGCGAGCAGGCGAATCGAGGCGAGCAGGGAATGACGCCAGACCATCAGCGCGCTCGTGAGCAGCAGGGCGCCGGTGCAGAAGCCGATCAGTTGGGGATAGAAAGTTTCAAACACGACGGATGCTCCTCAGGCGACCAGGTAGGAGGCGGTGACGGCCAGGAAGGCGAGGGCAAAGGAACCCGCGAGAAGCTCGGGGACCTGGAACAGGCGCACCTTGGCCAAAAAGATCTCGCCGACACTGAGCAGAACACCGAGCACGAGCACTTTCACGGCGATGCTGACCACGCCGATCGCGAGGCCCAGAGCGCTGAAATCGGTGACGACACCCCACGGCACGACCAGGTTGCTGACCAAGCCGAGCAGGGCGGCCAGTTTCAGCCAGGAACCGACCTCGAGCCAGGCCAGGTCGCGGCCGCTCGCTTCGAGGGTCATTGCCTCGTGCAGCATAGTCAGTTCGAGGTGGGTGCCCGGATTATCGACGGGCAGCCGAGCTGTTTCAGCCATAATCGCAATCGACAATGCCACGAGCGCCAACACACTGACGGGCGAGATGATCACCTCGGGGGAGAACAGCCGGGTCTCGACGATCGCCGAGATTGTGCTGGTTCCGGCCGGAATCGACAGAGCGTAGACCGAGAGCAACAGGGTGGGTTCGACCAGGGCCGCGACGGTCATATGTCGGCTGGATCCCATGCCGCCGAAGGCCGTACCACCGTCGAGTCCGACGAGAGCGAGCGCGACCACGCCGATGAGCATGACCGAGACGATCACGAACAGGTCGCTCGGAATGGACGGGAACGGTATGGTCCCCACGAGCGGCAGCAGCACGCAGAGCAGCAGGCTGGAGACCATCAGAGCGACCGGGCCTGCCTTGAGCATCCAGCTGCTGCCTTCGGCACGCACCGGATTCTTCGCGAGCAGTTTGCGCACGTCGCGCCAGGGCTGCCAGATTCCGGCACCGGCTCGACCTTCGATGGTGGCCCGCACCTGGCGGATCACGCCCATGAGGAGCGGGGCGAGGAAGACGAACAGCAGGACCTGCACGAAAGCGATGATGATGGCGCTGACGACGGCGTTCATAGCGAGACCACAATCAGCACGATCAGCAGAGCAACGAAAGAATAGGACAGATAGCGGTGGATGCTGCCGTTGGCCACATGCCGTACGACGATGCCGTAACGCTGGAACAGGTTGAGTACCGGCCGATACAGCCGGGTTTCAATCACGTCGGAGACGTGTTGTTCGACCCGTACTTTTTCCACCAGATAGCGCGACTCAGCCACGTGGGTGACCTGCACATCACGGGACGGCTTGAGCACGTCGTCGAAGACCCGCACCAGTGGTTCGGCGTAGGACGTCGCCGTGTACTGCATGCGCGGCCGCGCCCGGGAACCGCCGCCACCCCAGGGCAGGTCGACGGTGCGATGCGGATGCCGCCGGGCCGACACGACGATCGACACGACCACCGGGATGGCGACGAGGGCGGAGAGCACGACGAGCATGATCGGGTCCAGTACCACCCCGATACCGGGTAGCGACACCCCGCCCAGACCGACCGACTGCACTGCGGCGGTGGGGTTCGAGCTGACCGTGTTCGCCACGAGCGCGGCGATCGGCCCGGGGAGCAGCCCGAGAGCGAGCACGGAGAGGGCGCCGAGCGCGAGGGAGAGCTGCATGAGCGGCGGCACCTCGCGGGCATCCGCTGCTGGGGCGCTGCGGGGGCGGGCCAGGAAGGCAATGCCGTAGGCCTTGACGAAGGTGAGCAGGGCCAGGCCCGCGGTGAGGGCGATCACGGCGACGGCCAGGGGCATGGCGACGGATGCCGCGACCGAGACGACCGCCCCGCCCTGACGACCACCGTGGATGAGCGACTGCAGCAGCATCCACTCGGCGACGAAGCCGCTGGTGATCGGAATGGCGGCGGCGCCGAGGCTCGCGATGCCGAACGCGGCGGCGGTGACCGGCATGCGGGCGCCGAGTCCGCCGAGGCGGTCCAGGTTGCGCTCGCCGGTGGCGTGGATGATGGCGCCGGCGCCGAGGAACAGCGTGGATTTGAACGCGGCGTGGCTGACGGCGAGGAGCAGGGCGGCGACGAGCGCGGCATCTGCTGCTGCGGTGGCGTCGTAGCCGCGCAGCAGCATACTCGCCCCGAGGCCGAGAAAGACCAGGCCCATGTTCTCAGTGGTCGAGTAGGCGAGCAACACCTTGAGGTCACTCGACACGGACGCCTGCAGAATGCCGTAAAGAGCGGATGCGCCTCCGACCAGCATGATCGCGATTCCCCACCAGGCCGGACCGTCGGGGAGTAGCCGTACGCAGACCAGCAGGCCGCCGTACACGCCGATCTTGACCATGGCCCCGCTCATCGCGGCCGAGACGTGGCTGGGAGCTTCGGGCAGCACCCGGGGGACCCAGACGTGCAGCGGCACCAGTTCGGCCTTGCCGCCGAAACCGAGTAGGAACAGCACGAAGGCCACGTTCGCCGCCCACGAGCCGGGTTCGATCGCCTGCAGGTTGGTGAAGCTGGTTCCGCCCGACGCGGCAGCGAGCACGGCGAATCCGGCCAGAATGAAGAAGAAGCTCAACTGGGACATGGCCGAGTACCAGATGCCGGCCGAGGCGACGGTGGCGCGGCTGGCATGGTCGGCGAGCAGCAGCACGGTGGAGCCGAGGGTCATGATCTCCCAGGCCAGCAGGAACGACACCGAGTCGGTCGCGGCCGGTACCAGCTGCATTCCCACGAGGAATACCGGCATCGCCACCCAGGCGGTGCGGCTGGCGTCGGGGCCGCGGGTGGAACTCATCGAGTAGAGCGACACGAGAATGCCGACGCCGGAAACCACGAGCATGAACAGGCCGCCGAGGCGGTCGGGAGCCAGCAGTAGCGGGTCCATTGGCAGGGCGATCGGAATGAGCAGGCCGCCGGTGGCGCCGAGCAGGGCGCCGAGGCCGGTCACAAAGCCGGTGACGGCGATGAGGGTACAGAGGATGCCGCCCGCCCGTGACCGCAGGGACGGTGCCGCCAGAAGGGCGCTCGTGACGGCCAGCGCGCCGAGGCCCAGTTGCAGGAGGAGCCCAGCTCCGATGCCGGTCATCGGCCGGTCATCCGGCGGAGGGCCTGCACGATTTCGGTCGGTTCCGGCGGACTGCCTGGTACCTCGATATCGACGTGCACGAAGTCGGACACCGGACCCATGATGCCGTAGCCGTCGCGGAAGGCACCGCCGTGCAGGGCACAGTCGCCGACCGCGATCACAAACCGGGGGGTCGGGGTGGCCTCAATCGTCCGACGTAGCGGCTCCGCCATATTGCGGGTGACACTGCCGACGATGAGTAGGACGTCGGCGTGCCGCGGTGAGGGCACGAGGCGCACGCCGTAGCGTTCCACGTCGTAGACCGGGCCGAAGGCTGCGGACACTTCGAGCGCACAGTCGTTGCAGCCGCCGGCGTTGATGAACCGCACCTGCACGCTGCCACCGAACACTTCAGCTCCCGCCAACAGTGGCGGGGCGGGCGGGGCCGGTTCGGCGATGCGTGAGCCGTTACGAATAAGGGTGGCCAATCGCAGGAAGCTCATACGAGTCCCCGGTGTGCATGCATGTTCACGAAGCTGGTGCCTTCTGTGGGGAGCGCGAAAGTCGAAGGTGTTGGGCAGGCGACGGATTCTGCGGTGCGTCTGGTTGAGTGAAAGACTACCAGCGCAAATAACTTCATTACTTCTTTATATAACTATATAAAGAAATTAGCAAATAGATCCCGACGACTAGCCACGGTCGAGCAGCGGGGTGAGGCGATACGGGATGACCTCGCCCATGGCCAGCGAGGTCTCCGTGCGTTCGACACCCTCGCAGGCGAGGATCGTGCCGTCGATGCGAAACAGGTCGGCGGCATCCGTGCAGACGACCCGTACCAGCAGGTCGGTCTGCCCGCTCATGCCGTGCGCCTGCACGATTTCGGGGATCAGCGCGAGGTCGATCACGATCTGCGCGAGCCTTTTCTGCTGCACGTGCACCTCGATGAATGCGGTCAGCGGGTAGCCGAGGGCGGCCGGATTGATCCGGCGATCGAAGCCGAGAAAGGCGCCAGAGTCTTCCAATCGCTTCATGCGCGCCTGCACGGTGTTGCGGGAGAGGCCCAGGGTGTCGGCGAGCGCGACGAAGGTGCTGCGCGGGTCGGCGGAGAGCGCTTGGAGTAGCTTCGTGTCGGTCTTGTCAAGGCTGTACATAGTGCAAAACATTAACACGGTCTGGCGAGCCTGAATAGGGCACTCTGCTCACTATTTTTCACAGTGGTTGTGCTCCCTGTCGGGTCGACATAGGCTCACGTCAACTTTAGCAATGACGCTCGGAGCGACCCATGATTGATTTCTCCCCCCAGCTGGTGCAGCTTCTCTCGATTGACGGCGAGCGGATGCCCCGGCCCGACTTCGACCCGTGGGTCGACGATCTCGACGGGTTGGCCCTTCTGGCGCTCTACCGCGACATGGTCGTGGTGCGCCGCATCGACACCGAGGCGACCGCCCTGCAACGCCAGGGCGAGCTCGGCCTGTGGCCGCCGCTGCTCGGCCAGGAAGCCGCGCAGGTCGGCTCCGCTCGCGCCCTGCGCAGCGACGACTTCATCTTTCCGAGCTACCGCGAGAACGCGGTCGCCTACTGTCGCGGCGTGAACCTCACCGACATCGTCAAGGTCTGGCGCGGCAACGCCCAGTCCGGCTGGGACCCGTACACCGTCCAGATGGCCACCCCGAACATCATCATCGGCGCGCAGACCCTGCACGCCACCGGCTGGGCCCTCGGCGCCCAGCGCGACGAAACAGATGCCGTGGCCATCACCTACTTCGGTGACGGCGCCACGAGCCAGGGGGACGTTAACGAGGCCATGGTCTTCGCGGCGAGTTTCCAGGCCCCGGTCGTCTTCTTCTGCCAGAACAACCAGTGGGCCATCTCCGAACCGGTCGGGGTACAGGCTCACCGCAACATCGCCGATCGCGCGCCGGGTTTCGGCATCCCGAGCCTGCGCATCGACGGCAACGACGTGATCGCGGTCATGGCCGCGACCCGAATCGCACTCGACCGGGCCCGCACCGGCGGCGGCCCCACCTTCATCGAAGCGGTCACCTACCGCATGGGACCGCACACCACAGCGGATGACCCCACCCGCTACCGAGACCCGGCCGAACTGGCCGAGTGGAAGACCCGCGACCCGTTGCTGCGCCTGCACCGGTTGCTGACGAAGCTCGGTGAAATCACCCCCGAGGTTGAAGCGGCCACCCAGGCGATCGCCGATGCCGCGGCCGCCGAGTTGCGCGCCGGCTGCATCGGCATGCCGGACCCCGAGCCGCTCAGCGTATTCGACCATGTCTACTCCACTCCCAACGCCACCCTGGAGCGCCAGCGCGCCGAGTATGCCGGGTATCTCACGAGCTTTGGAACACAATTCGATATTGCTGAACAAAATGGAACGGTGTGATGACCATGACCACCCTGACGACCCCCACCACCTTGCCCGGCCTTGATGCCCCGAAGCCAGTCCCGTTGACCGAGACCAAGACCCTCACCATGGGCAAGGCCATCAACGAGGGCCTGCGCCAGGCCATGCTCGACGACCCCAAGGTGGTGCTCCTCGGCGAGGACATCGGCGCCCTCGGCGGTGTCTTCCGGGTCACGAGCGACCTGCTCGCCCAGTTCGGCGCTCGCCGGGTCATTGACACACCGCTCGCCGAATCGGCAATCATCGGCACCGCAGTCGGCCTGGCCTACCGTGGCTACCGCCCGGTCTGCGAGATTCAGTTCGACGGCTTCATCTTTCCCGGCTTCGACCAGATCGTCAGCCAGGTCGCGAAGTTCCACTACCGCACCCAGGGAGCCGTGCGCATGCCGATCACCATCCGGGTGCCATTCGGCGGCGGAATCGGAGCGGCCGAACACCACTCCGAATCACCCGAGGCCTACTTCACCCACACCTCCGGACTGCGCGTGATCGCCGTCTCCAATGCCCAAGACGCCTACAGCCTCATTCGCCAGGCCATCGCCAGCGACGACCCGGTGCTCTACTTCGAACCCAAGCGTCGCTACCACGTGAAGGGTGAGGTCGTGCCGGAGCTCGGCGCCCCGATGGAGCAAGCCGTCATCGTGACTCCGGGAACGGATGTCACGCTCCTCACCTACGGCGCGCTCGTGTCCACCGCGAAGGACGCGGCGCTGGCCGCGTTCGACGAGGGAATCTCGATCGAGGTCATCGACCTGCGGTCGCTGTCACCGGTGGACTATGCGGTGGTGGAGGCATCCGTTCGAAAGACCGGGCGTGTGGTGGTGACCCATGAGGCAGCCCAGTCGGGTGGACTCGGCGGGGAGATCATCGCGACCATCACCGAACGCTGCTTCAGCTACCTGGAGGCCGCCCCGGTGCGGGTGACCGGCTTCGACGTGCCCTACCCGCCAGCCAAGCTGGAGAGCCACTACCTGCCCGACCTCGACCGCATTCTCGACGGTGTCGACCGGGTCATGGGGCGTCGATGATCAAGGTATTCAAACTGCCCGACCTCGGTGAGGGTCTCACCGAGAGTGAGATTGTGGCCTGGCTCGTAGCTCCGGGCGACGAGGTCACGCTCAACCAGCACATCGCTGACGTGGAAACCGCCAAGGCCGTGGTCGAACTGCCGAGCCCGTTCGCTGGAGTGGTCAGCGTGCTGCACCAGCCGGCCGGTGTGGTCGTGCACGTCGGCGAACCCATTGTCAGCTTCGACATCGGCGGCGGGGCCGAACCGACTTCTACGGCACCAACGGATACCACGGCCGGCGCCGCCGCTCCGGCTGAGCAGCGCGAGGCCAACCTGGTCGGCTATGGCCCCGCCGTCGAGCGCGGCGGCCACCCCCAGCGTCGGGCCCGCGCGGGTGGCGCGGAATCGGTGCCCGCTCCCGCAACTTCGACGACCGCCGCGCCGGTGCCCGCGGTGACGCCGGCCGCAGTATCCACCGACCAGCCCGCCGAGGCACCCGTCCCGGTACCACTTGCCGAACGCCCGCGCTCGACGCCGCCGGTGCGGGCCCTGGCCCGCGACCTCGGTATCGACCTCACTACGGTGACCGGAACCGGAAAAGACGGTCTGATCACTCGGGACGACGTTCGCGCCCACATCACCGAATCCGTGCCGACTCCCGCCGTGCACGGGGAGGCTGTATCGCCCACAGCGGTACCGCCCACAGCGGCACCGGCCACGAGCCGCGGCGACGACGTGCGCGAGACCCGCTCGCCGATCAAGAGCCTGCGCAAGCTCACCGCGGCAGCGATGGTGCAGAGCGCGTTCACCGCGCCGCACGTGACCGAGTTCCTCACCATCGACGTCACACCGACCGTCGAACTGCTCGATTCCCTGCGCACCGACCGGCAGTTCGAAGGCGCCGGCATCGGGATCCTCACCGTGGTGGCCAAAGCGCTCTGCCTCGCCGTCGGGCGCACCCCCTCGGTGAACACCCGCTGGGACGAGCCGGCCGGTGAGATCGTGCAGTTCCACCACGTGAACCTCGGCATCGCTGCCGCAACCCCGCGTGGGCTGCTCGTGCCGAACATCGTCGATGCTGACCGGCTCGACCTGCGTGGCCTGGCTGCCGCGCTCGCCGAACTCACCACGGCGGCCAGGTCCGGCACCACCACCCCGGCGGCGCTGTCCGGCGGCACGATCACCATCACCAATATCGGAGTGTTCGGCATCGATGCCGGCACGCCCATCCTGAACCCTGGCGAGGCGGCGATTCTGGCGATGGGCGCCATCCGTTCTCGGCCGTGGGAGTATCGCGGCGAGGTCGCACTGCGCAAGGTGCTCACGCTCAGCCTGTCGTTCGACCACCGACTGGTCGACGGCGAGCAGGGTTCCCGCTTTCTCGCCGACATCGGTACGATCCTGGCCGACCCGGCCCGCGTGCTGACCATGGTCTAACCCTGGCCGATCCGCTCCCTCCCCTGCACTAGTCGTCTTTACCCACTCTGGTGCGCATAACTCCTGCAATTTGTTAGCTCGCCCAAAGAGTTCCGCGGAATTCCGGGGCATCCGAGTTTTGGCTCTGCAAATTGCAGGAGTTATGCACCAGACGGGTAGTTGACCGGGGTGCGGCGGCGGAGCAGAGTGGAGGCATGAACGCTCAACGTGCACTCCTAGCCCCCTTCACGACGAAGAAGCAGCTGACGGGCACAGCTTTCGTGCACCTCGACGGATGCCTGCACGCCGTTTTCCGCACCAAGGACTTCGTCTCTGCCCTGGAACTGGTCAACCGGGTCGGCGACGTGGCCGAGCAGATGAACCACCACCCCGACGTACGCCTGGGTTACGGCACCGTCTCACTCACCCTCACCTCGCACGACGCCGGGGGAGTCACCGCGCGTGACCTCGAGCTCGCCGCCCGCGTGCAGCAGATCGCCGACACCCTCGGTGCTACCTCGCGTCCCGCGCAGCCGACGCGCTATGACATCGCGATCGACTGCACCGACGCGGATGCCGTGCGCCCATTCTGGCGCGCTGGCCTCGGCTACACCGAGGTGGCCGGCGACGACGGCATCGAACTCGTGGACCCGCGCGGCCTCGCCCCCAAGGTCTGGTTTCAGCACATGGAGATCGCCCGCACCGACCGCAACCGCATCCATCTCGACGTCTACGTGCCAAGTAACGACGCCGAGGAACGGGTCGCGGCCGTGCTTGAAGTCGGCGGCGTACTGCTCACCGACGAGCACGCACCCGACTGGTGGGTGCTCGTCGACGTCGAGGGCAACGAGCTCTGCGTCTGCACCGCCGCCTTCTGACGCTTAGAACGGCCGAAGGGTCGTCCGGGCTTCGGCTCGCACGGCCGTCGAGACGGCATCCAGCAGGGGCGAAAAGAGGTTCCACCGCTGCCAGAACAGGGGAACATCGACCGCCGACTTGGGGGCCAGATCGACCAGACGACCATCGGCGATCTCGACAGCGCACTGCTGTTCGGGCAGCATGCCCCAGCCGAAGCCCAGCAGAATAGCCCGCACGAAGTCGTTCGACGTCGGAATGTAGTGGATCGGCCCGCTGCTGCCACTGTCGGCATGGTCGCGCAGAAACGATTCCTGCAGGTCATCGTTGCGCTCGAAGGCGACGACGGGTGCGCGGGGAAGGGCGATCAGGCCGCCATGTGTCGGCAGCCAGCGGTCGATGAACGTGGGCGTCGCGACGGCGTGATAGCGCATCTGACCGAGCGGCTCGGTGATGCAACCCTGCACGGCCTCCCGCGTGGAGGTCACTGCTGCCATGACCGTCCCGGCGCGCAGCAGTCTCGTCGTGTGTTCCTGGTCTTCCCGGTGCAGGTCGAAGGCCACACCGAGGGTCTCTCCGAGTCCGGCGAGGGCATCGAGAAACCAGGTGGCGAGGCTGTCCGCATTCACCGCGAGCGACACAGGAAACGCCCGACCGTCGGACCTGCCCTCGTGCAGCTGGCGCACGGTGTCGGCCTCGAGCAGTTCCACCTGGCGCGCGTAGCGCAGCAGCACGTCGCCGGCGTCGGTGAGCCGGACCGGGGTCGTGCGCTGCACGAGCACCCGCCCGCTCGTCTGCTCCATCGCCTTGACGCGCTGCGACACCGCGGAGGGGGTCACGTGCAGCCGGGCAGCGGCCGCCTCAAACGACCCCTCGCTCACGAGCGCGAGCAGAGTCGCGAGCTGTTCGAGCGTAAATCGTTGCATTAGACCAGCTTATCCAGCCTAAGAAACAATAGCTGTACTGAATTATCGCGAGCGCCTAGCGTTACACCAGTGACCTCAACTTTTCTGCCAGTCCTGCTCGGCCTCGCCACCGGGCTCTCCCTCATCATCGCGATCGGATCGCAGAATGCATTCGTGTTGCGACTCGGCATCGAGGGGCACAACCGGGTCATCGTTCCCGTCGTCGCGATCTGCGCGGTGTCGGACGCCGTGCTCATCCTGGCCGGCGTGCTCGGGCTCGGGGTAGTCGTCGCCGCAGCGCCGGTGGCGATCATCGTGATCCGCGTGCTCGGCTCTGCCTTCCTCATAATCTACGGGCTCGTCGCGGCTCGTCGGGCAATTCGCCCTGGTGCACTCGTCGTCTCGGGGGTCGTGGCCACGACCGGCATGCGGGTCGCGGTCGTGAGCGTGCTGGCCCTCACCTGGCTGAATCCGCACGTCTACCTCGACACCGTATTGTTCCTCGGCGCTGTCGCCAACCAGCAGGGCGCAACGGAACGCTGGTGGTGGGCGGGAGGCGCCATTGCGGCCAGCTTCGTCTGGTTCTCCGCGCTTGGCTTCGGGGCGCGCCTGCTGCGGCCGATGTTCGCCAAGCCGGCGTCCTGGCGAGTGCTTGATGCGGTCATTGCCGTGGTGATGATCGCCCTCGGTGTGCGCCTCGCGCTCGGGCACTAGCTCCGCAGGCCCAGAGCCGCCAGCGCCATTTCCTCGAGCAGGGCGCGTACGGCCGCCTTCGAGGAGGCGCGGGCGCTGTGTGGTGTTGAGTTCAGCAGTCCGAAGGTTGCGTGGGCTCGAATTCGGAGCAGGGCTTCGTCGTTCGACGGGTGCACGCGCCCCAGCACCTCCACCCACAGTTCCACGTACTCGCGCTGCAGCAGGCGCACCCGGTGCCGGTCCGCCTCGGCGAGGCTGTCGAGGTCGCGATCCTGCACCCGGATCACATCGGGGTTGGAGAGGGCGAAGCGCACGTGAAAGCGCACCAGTTCGGGCAGGGCGGCCGCGGCATTCGTTGTTTCGGTCACGACAGTGTGGCCGCCGGCCACGAGATCCTCACTCACATCGATGAGGAGGGCGGCGAGAACGGCCTGCTTGCCGCTGAAATGACGGTAGACCGCCGGTCCGCTCATCCCGACGGCTGCACCGAGGTCCTCGATCGAGACGCCGTTGAAGCCCGAGCGGGCGAACAGGGTTGCCGCAGCGCCGAGCAGGGCGTCCCTGCGGTCGGCCTTGGCCTGGCTGCGCGGCGTCGTTTCGGTCGGTGTGCTCATGCGAGCCTTTCAACTAGACATTTCAGTTAATCATGACTAACCTGAATTTCAGTTAGTAAACACTAACTGTAGTTGATGCCGGGCGCTCCGGCCCCACAAACGGAAAGATGTCGATGGAGACACTCGCGAGCCAGCTCGACTCCTCCGCTCAGGCCTTTGCGACCAATGACGCCGCCCAGCGGCAGCTAGTGGCCGACCTGAAACAGCGCCTCGCCACGGCGGCCCTTGGCGGTCCGGAGAAGTCCCGGCAGCGGCACCTCGACCGCGGCAAGTTATTGCCCCGCGAGCGCATCGACCAGCTGCTCGACGACGGCAGCCCCTTCCTCGAGATCGCGCCCCTCGCCGCGACCGGCCTCTACAACGACGACAGTCCCGGCGCGGGCGTCATCGCCGGCATCGGCCTCGTGCACGGCCGCTACGTACTCGTGATCTCCAACGACGCCACGGTCAAGGGCGGAACCTACTACCCGATGACGGTGAAAAAGCACCTGCGCGCCCAGGAGATCGCCCTCGAAAACCGACTGCCCTGCATCTATCTCGTCGACTCCGGCGGAGCCTTCCTGCCCCTGCAAGACGAGGTTTTCCCCGACCGCGACCACTTCGGCCGCATCTTCTACAACCAGGCACGGATGTCCGCGGCCAAGATTCCGCAGATCGCCTCGGTCATGGGATCCTGCACCGCCGGCGGCGCCTACGTTCCGGCGATGAGCGACGAGACCGTGATCGTGCGGGGCCAGGGCACCATCTTTCTCGGCGGACCGCCCCTGGTGAAGGCCGCGATCGGCGAGATCGTCACCGCCGAGGAGCTCGGCGGCGGCGAGTTGCACGCCCGCGTCTCCGGCGTCACCGACCACCTCGCCGAGAACGACGAGCACGCCCTGCAGATCGTGCGTGACATCGTCTCGACCCTGCCGCGTTCCCAGGCCCCCGCCTGGGAAGTGATCGCCACCGTCGACCCGGTCGCCGATGAGGGCGAACTCTACGGAGCCGTCCCGGTCGACGTGCAGGGCCAGTACGACGTGCGCGAGGTCATTGCGCGCCTCGTCGACGGCAGCGAATTCCACGAATTCAAGCGCGAATACGCCATCACCCTCGTGACCGGGTTCGCGCACATCCACGGCCACCCGGTGGGCATCGTTGCCAACAACGGCATCCTGTTCGCCGAGTCCGCGCAGAAGGGCGCGCACTTCATCGAACTCTGCGACCAGCGGGGAATTCCGCTCGTTTTCCTGCAGAACATCTCCGGTTTCATGGTGGGCCGAGAGGTCGAGGCCGGCGGCATCGCCAAGCACGGCGCCAAGATGGTCACCGCCGTCGCCACCGCCCGGGTGCCCAAGCTCACCGTCGTGATCGGCGGCTCCTTCGGCGCCGGCAACTACTCCATGTGCGGCCGCGCCTACTCCCCGCGCTTTCTCTGGATGTGGCCGGGCAGCCGCATCTCCGTGATGGGCGGCCCGCAGGCCTCGTCCGTGCTCGCAACCGTCAAGCGTGAGCAGATCGAGGGCGTCGGCGACACCTGGTCGGCCGAGGCGGAAGCCGCGTTCAAGGATCCGATCCTGACGAAATACGAGACTCAGGGCAGCCCGTACTATTCCACCGCCCGGCTCTGGGACGACGGCGTCATCGACCCAGCCGACACTCGCACGGTACTGGGCCTCGCCCTGTCCGTCTGCGCCACCGCGCCGCTCGGCGAGTCCGCCTTCGGCCTGTTCCGGATGTGAGCCATGACATTTGACATCGTTCTGGTCGCCAACCGCGGCGAAATCGCCTGCCGCATCATCCGCACCCTGCGGGAACGCGGCATCCGCTCTATCGCCGTCTACAGTGACGCCGACCGTGACGCCCTACATGTGTCGCTAGCGGATGCCGCGGTGCGCCTCGGCGCCGCCGCCCCGGCCGACAGCTATCTCAATGTCGAGGCCGTGCTGGCTGCTGCGGCGCGAACCGGAGCCCAGGCGATTCACCCCGGCTACGGATTTCTGAGCGAGAACCAGGCTTTCGCGCAGGCCTGTGCCGACACCGGGATCGTCTTCATCGGGCCGAGCGTGCACGCGCTGAACGTGATGGGCGACAAGATCCGCTCGAAGAACCATGTGGCCGGTTACGGGGTGCCGGTCATTTCCGGGGTGGCAGAGCCGGGCCTCAGCAATGAGCAGCTGATCGTGGCCGCCGTCGACGTTGGCTACCCGATGCTGATCAAGCCGTCCGCCGGCGGTGGCGGCAAGGGCATGCACGTGGTGGAACGCGTTGAAGACCTGCCCGCCACCCTCGAGACCGCCCGGCGCGTGGCGCTGAGTGCCTTCGGCGACGATACCCTGCTGCTCGAACGCCTCGTGGCGACCCCGCGGCACATCGAGGTGCAGGTGCTCGCCGACAACCACGGCGCCGTGATTCACCTCGGTGAGCGCGAGTGCTCGCTGCAACGCCGGCACCAGAAGGTCATCGAGGAGGCGCCCTCGCCGCTGCTCGACGAGGCGACCCGGGCGCGCATCGGGGAGGCGGCCTGCGCTGCCGCCCGCAGCGTGGGCTACAGCGGCGCCGGCACCGTAGAATTCCTGGTCTCCGCTGCCGCGCCCGACGAGTTCTTCTTCATGGAGATGAACACCCGACTGCAGGTAGAGCACCCGGTCACCGAGCTGGTCACCGGCCTCGACCTCGTGGATTGGCAGCTGCGCATCGCAGCGGGGGAGCCGCTCACGGTAACGCAGTCCGATATATGCCTCAGGGGGCATGCGATCGAGGCCCGGGTTTACTCCGAGAATCCCGAGCGCGGTTTTCTGCCGACCACGGGCAGGGTGTTGCAGCTGCACGAGGCCATTGGTGAGGGCGTGCGGGTGGACAGCTCGCTGAGTCTGGGGCTGACGATCGCCTCGCACTACGACCCGATGCTCGCCAAGGTGATCGCCTGGGCTCCCACCCGGCTGGAAGCGCTGAACCGGCTCGACCGGGCGCTCGCCGACACCGTCGTGCTCGGCGTGCAGACCAACACCGAATACCTGCGGCTGCTGTTAGCGGATGCCGACGTGCGCGCCGGCCGCCTCGACACCGGCTTGATCGAACGCAAACTTCCCGACCTCCAGTTTCGCGGCGCCGAGGAGCACCTGCTTGCCGCCGGGGCGCTGTTTTTGCACGGGCTCGCGGTGTCCGCCGCCGGCACGAACGTGGCCTGGACGCGGCCGAGCGGATGGCGGGCCGGTTCGCCGCGTCCCGTGAAGTACGCGCTGGGGGTGGGCGCGACCGACGTCGTGGAGGTGCGGGTTGTGGGGGAGCCGGGGGCGGCATCCGTTTCGGTCGGTGATGGCACCGCCGTGCCGGCCGGACTCGTTCGCGTCGGAGATGGCACGTTCAGCGTCGACTACGACGGCCAGACCCGGGTGTTCGCGATCGAGAAGTTCGGAACGCGCGTGTATATCGGCGCTGACGGCTTCTCGCTCGAACTGCGGCACCGATCCCGGGCCGAGCAGCTCGCGGAACACCTCGCCAGCCGCGGCCGGGTACCAGGGGCGCTCAGCCCCGACGTACGCTCGCCGATGCCCGGCACCGTCATCGCGGTGCACGCCGCCACCGGCGACGTGGTCAGCGCGGGCCAAACCCTCCTTGTGGTCGAGGCCATGAAGATGGAACACAAACTCGTGGCCGCCACGGCCGGCCGCGTCACCGTGAACCTCAAGACCGGTGATCTCGTGGCACTCGACCAGATCGTCGCCACCGTTATTCCAGAAACGATCACGACCCCCGAAACCTCTTCAGACAAGGAAGACACAGAATGAGCTACGAACTCACCCCTACCCAGCAGACCCTCAGCGACATGGTGCGCGACTTCGCCGACACCGTCGTCGCCCCGGCCGCCTACGAGTACGACACCAAGCGCCGCCTGCCCTACGGCATCATCGCCCAGATGGGGGAGATGGGATTGTTCGGTTTGCCGTTCCCAAAGGAATATGGCGGTCAGGGCAGCGACTATTTCTCGCTCTGCCTCGCGGTTGAACAATTAGCCCGTGCCGACCAGAGCATCGCCGTCACCCTCGAGGCCGGGGTGGGCCTCGGCATCATGCCGGTCTACCGCAGCGGCACCGAGGCGCAGAAGCAGGAATGGGTTCCCCGCCTCGCGAGTGGCTCGGCGCTCGCCGCGTTTGGCCTCACCGAAGCGGATGCCGGCTCAGACGCCGCAGGCACCAAGACCACTGCTTTATTGGAGGCCGGCGAATGGGTGATCAACGGCACCAAGCAGTTCATCACCAACTCCGGGTCGGAGATCACCCGC
The DNA here is from genome assembly GCF_002929595.1 of Cryobacterium sp. N19. Classification (NCBI taxonomy): domain Bacteria; kingdom Bacillati; phylum Actinomycetota; class Actinomycetes; order Micrococcales; family Microbacteriaceae; genus Cryobacterium; species Cryobacterium sp. N19. The sequence goes on from NZ_PJJR01000048.1 coordinate 258,638, forward strand.
CTCGTCACGGTGACCGCCGTCACGGGGGAGTCCACTCGAGCCGACGGTTCGATCAAGAAGGAACTCACCGCGATTCTGGTGCCGACCCCGACCCCCGGTTTCACGGCGCTGCCACCCTATGACAAGGTCGGCTGGCACACTTCCGACACGCATCCGCTCGTGTTCGACAACGTGCGCGTACCGGAGGCCAACCTGCTCGGCGAACGCGGCCGCGGGTTCGCCAACTTCGTGCAGACCCTCGACGAGGGCCGCGTCGCCTTCGCCGCGCTCTGCACGGGCGCAGCGCAGGGTTGCCTGGAGGAATCGATTCGCTACGCGAACAGCCGCAACGTCTTCGGCCGTTCAATCGGTTCCAACCAGCACATTGCCTTCAAAATCGCCCGGATGCAGGCGCGCGTGCACACCGCACGCCTCGCCTACTATGACGCAGCGCTGAAGATGATCAACGGCAAGCCGTTCAAGATGGAGGCATCGATCGCCAAGATGGTAGGCAGCGAAGCGGCCATGGACAATGCCCGCGACGCCACGCAGATCTTCGGCGGATACGGCTTCATGAATGAGAATCCGGTCGCGCGGCACTATCGTGATTCGAAGGTGCTCGAACTCGGCGAGGGCACCACCGAGGTGCAGCTCATGGTCATCTCGCGGGCGCTGGGCTTCGCGGCCTGACCTGACTGAATTGGAGAAGCGGATGACCGACCCCGGTACCCCAGAACGCCACCTGGTTCAGCAGCGCGGCCTCTACTTCGAGGAGTTTGACCTCGATGCTCTGTACCAGCACCGTCCGGGTCGCACCGTGACCGAGGCCGACAACGTGCTGTTCACGACGATGACCATGAACACGCAGGCGCTGCACCTCGATGCGGCGTGGTCGGCCACCCAGCCGTTCGGCGAACGCTTGGTGAATTCCATGTTCACCCTGTCGACCATGGTCGGCAGTTCGGTCGCCCAGCTGACCCAGGGCACGATCGTGGCGAACCTGGGATTTTCGGCCGTGACGTTTCCGCATCCGCTGCACCACGGCGACACCCTCTATTCGGAGACCATCGTCACCGACAAACGGTTGTCGAAGAGTCGCCCCGGTCAGGGAATCATTACGCTCGAACACACCGGACGCAACCAGCACGGAGTGGTCGTCGGCTCGGCCGTGCGCACCGTGCTGGTCTGGTGCCGCGAGGGAGCAGCATGAGCGGCCCGTTCGATGGCGACCCGTTCGATGCGAGCTCCTTCGACGACTACAGCGACCCGGCCGGCCTCGACCCCTTCGACGACAGCCCCGCCGGTCTCAGCCCGTTCACGCCGGCCCCGTTCACCCTCGGTCCAGCCCTGCTGTTCTGCCCCGCCGACCGGCCGGAGCGTTACGAGAAGGCCGCCGAGCGCGCCGACGCCGTCATCCTCGACCTGGAAGACGCCGTCACGCCCGCTGACCGGGCGGCGGCGCGGCGCGCGCTGATCGAGCATCCGCTTGACCCGGCCACGACAATCGTGCGCATCAATCCGGCCGACACCGACGATTTCGCACTCGATCTGGCCGCGTTGGCCCGCACGGAGTATCGCGACGTGATGCTCGCTAAGACGGTCAGCGCCGGCCAGGTCGAGCGGCTCGAAGTATTTCGGGTGATTGCCCTGTGTGAAACCGCCGCCGGTGTGATCTCGGCGACCGAGATCGCCGCCGAGCGCAACGTTGTCGGGCTCATGTGGGGCGCCGAAGACCTCGTCGCCTCGCTTGGAGGCACGTCGAGCCGTTTTGAGGACGGTCGCTACCGCGACGTCGCTCGCCAGGCCCGCTCCCAGGTGTTGCTGGCCGCCCGTGCGCACGACAAGGCGGCGATCGACACGGTGCACCTTGACATCACCGACACGGCAGGGCTCGAGCTTGAGGCAGCGGATGCCGTCGCCAGCGGTTTCACCGCCACCGCGTGCATCCACCCGAGCCAGGTCGCCGTCATTCGCGCCGCCTACCAGCCGACGGCAGCCGAGGTTGACTATGCCCTCGGGCTGCTCGAGGCCGCCGCAAGCGCGCGCGGCGTCTTCCAGCACGAGGGCCGCATGATCGACGGCCCGGTCTTGCGTCACGCCGAGGCCGTGTTGCGCCGCGCCGCCCGCTGACGGCCGCGCGCTAAATTCACCGGGCCCGCCTTGTAGCCCGGGGCCCAGTTTATAAACTGGGCCCGTGCACGGGGCCTGGCCCCGTCCACAAGAGAAGGGCGGGTCAGGCGGCCTTGGCGGCCAGAACCTTCTCGATGGCTTCGACGATCTCGGTCGACTCCGGCTCGACCGAGGAGGCGAAACGGTCGACGATCTCACCGGTCGGGGTCACTAGGAACTTCTCGAAGTTCCACTTGATCAGGCCGGGCAGCAGTCCCCGCTTGAACTTGGTGAGCTCCGCATAGAGCGGATGCTGGTGCTTGCCCCGCACATCGACCTTGGCCGTCATGGGAAAGGTCACCCCGTAGGTCATGCCGCAGAATTCCACGATGTCCGCTTCGGTGCCCGGTTCCTGGCCCATGAACTGGTTGCTCGGCAGCCCGAGCACGACGAGTCCCGCGTCGGCGAAGCGCTGGTACAGCGCCTCCAGCCCGGCGTACTGCGGCGTGAAGCCGCACTTCGAGGCCACATTGACCACGAGAACGGTCTTGCCCTGGTAGGCGCCGAAGGTTGTTTCTGTTCCGTCGATGAGGGTGAGGGGGATGTCGTACAGCGCAGAAGAAGTCATTGAAAGATGTTATCGACGAAAGCCTCCATGCTGGCTGCACGGCACCTGTGTAGCTGCAGGCCATCCTGTACCTGCACGGCGCCTGTGTAGATCGTGTATTTGCCCCAAATGGGTGGCAGGCTCAGGTATCCTGATATCAGCTCAGAAATCATGGCGGTCCACTAGAGGATCCGGGTTTCTGCAGCCCGCGCGGCGCAGCGCATTCTTCCGCCGACCGGGCCAACACCCCAGTTTCAGTCGAATCAGCTGCGCCAATGTGTGCCGCTGTCACTCTCGAATGAAACTGTGTGCTCTGACTAGCCGTCGGCATCCGCTAGTACTAATCTCACCAGGAGCACCATGAATTCCTACGTATCGAAGTCCACCAAGCGCGCCACCACCGCCAACGAGTACGTCACGCACGACGTTCGTCGCGCGATCACTGCCACCGGTTACGTCAGCGGCACCGCGCAGCACCTCGAAGCCGGCGACTACGTTTCGCCGCAGCCGAGCGCTGCCGGGCGCCGCGCCGCGTAGCCACCGGCCAGGCCGCTTGAGCGGTGAGCAACACCAAAAGAGGGATTCCGCCACGTGCGGGGTCCCTTTTTTGTGACCGAAAACGCTGCGTGTTGATGCATCGGTAGACTAGTGAGGTACCTGGCCGGTATTTTTCTTGCCCGCCAGGCACGACACGAGGTACGCGTATGCGCGCTGAAGCCCCCTGAGTATTGCTCGCTGGCTTTCGGTATGCCCGATCTCGGTCCCCACACACCTGGACATGCAGTACCGCAGACAACGAAATGAGATTCATGAATAACCACTACCTCGACCTGAGCACTCCGCCGGCACTGCCGGCTCGCGGCATGCGCATCATCCCGCTCGGAGGCCTCGGCGAGATCGGCCGCAACATGACCGTCTTCGAGCACAAGGGCAAGCTGCTCATCATCGACTGCGGCGTTCTCTTCCCCGAAGACAACCAGCCCGGCATCAACGTGATCCTGCCCGACTTCACCGCCATCCGTGACCGTCTGCAGGACATCGAGGCCATCGTGCTCACCCACGGCCACGAAGACCACATCGGCGCAGTGCCGTACCTGCTCAAGGAACGCGGCGACATTCCCGTCGTCGGTTCCAAGCTCACCCTGGCCTTCCTCGCTGCAAAGCTGCAGGAGCACCGCCTCAGCCAGAACTTCATCGAGGTGAAAGAAGGCGAGCGCCGCACGATCGGCCAGTTCGACCTCGAGTTCATCGCCGTCAACCACTCCATCCCCGACGGCCTGGCCATCGCCATTCGTACCGAAGCCGGCCTTGTGCTGGCGACCGGTGACTTCAAGATGGACCAGTTCCCGCTCGACAAGCGCCTCACCGACCTCGGCGCCTTCGCACGCCTGGCCGAAGAGGGCGTCGACCTGTTCATGACGGACTCGACCAACGCCGAGGTTCCCGGCTTCACCACCGCCGAGAAGGACATCGGACCGGCGATCGACACCGTGTTCCGCACCTCCCCGCGCCGCATCATCGTGTCGAGCTTCGCCAGCCACGTGCACCGCATCCAGCAGGTCATCGATGCTGCCGTCAAGCACAACCGCAAGGTGGCCTTCGTCGGCCGCTCCATGGTGCGCAACATGGGCATCGCGAGCGAGCTCGGCTACCTCAACATTCCCAAGGGCCTGCTCGTTGATATGAAGGCGCTCGAGCGCATGAAGGACGACAAGGTCGTTCTCATCTGCACCGGTTCGCAGGGTGAGCCGATGGCTGCGCTGTCGCGTATGGCCAACCGCGAACACGTCATCAAGATCGGCGAGGGCGACACCGTGCTGCTCGCGAGCTCGCTGATCCCCGGAAACGAAAACTCCATCTACCGCGTCATCAACGGTCTGATTCGTTGGGGCGCGAACGTCGTGCACAAGGGCAACGCCAAGGTGCACGTCTCCGGTCACGCCAGTGCCGGCGAGCTTGTCTACTGCTACAACATCGTCAAGCCGATCAACGTCATGCCGATCCACGGCGAATGGCGTCACTTGACGGCCAACGCCGACCTCGCCATCGCGACCGGTGTTGCCGAAGAGAACGTCATCGTCGTCGAAGACGGCGTTGTCGTCGACCTCATCGACGGTCACGCCAAGGTCACCGGCCGTGTTGTCGCCGACTACGTCTTCGTCGACGGGATGACCGTAGGCGGGGCAGCATCCGCTGCGATGGAAGATCGCCGTAAGCTCGCCGAGGACGGCACCATCACCATCCTCGGAATTCTCAACGCCAAGACCGGCACGCTCTCCGAGCCGGTCGAGTTCCTGGCGCGCGGATTCGTGCACGACGACGAGTGGGTCAAGGGAGCCACCAAGGTCATCGACGAGGCCATGAAGGCCGCGAACCGCATCAAGATCGTCGACGGCGCCGAGCTCGAAGACCTGTTCACGCAGTCCGTGAGCCGCTGGATGAACCGCAAGTACCGTCGCAGCCCCGTCATCACCTCCGTGGTGGTCGACGCGTAAGCAGCACCGAACAGAAAGGGCCGCATCCTCCACGAGGATGCGGCCCTTTCTGGTTGAACGAACCAGCTACATGAAGTCTTCGGCGGTCGCGTTCGCGATGTCGATCAGCACAAGCTTCGGGTTCTCCTTGGCAATGGCCTGCAGGCGCCACGGAGTGCTGAACAGGGCGAGCAGGGTGCCGTCGGAGCGGGTGAATACCTCCACCTGGCGGGTTCCGGCGAGCACGAGCGCGCTCTCCTTGTCGGTCTTGCGGGCCACCTGGTAGGGCAGCGCTTCCATGCGGATGTCCGCGTGGAAGTCGTGCACCATGCGGTCTTCGACCACCTCGAACTGCATCGGTCCGACGGCGCCGAGCACGGGAGCCTGCTCGCCGCGCACCTCGGAACGCATCACCTGGATGACACCCTCGTGGTCGAGCTGGTCGATGCCGCGGCGAAACTGCTTGTGCTTGCTCGAGTCCACGGGGCGGATCGCCCGAAAATGTTCGGGGGAGAACAGCGGCAGCGGCGGAAACTCCACCCGCTCGTCTTCAAAGATCGAATCGCCCACCCGCAGCGCCGACGCGTTGACGAGCCCCACGATGTCGCCGGGCCAGGCCTGGTCGGTGACGGTGCGTTCCTTGCCAAACAGCTGCTGGGCATACTTGGTGGCGAAGGGCCGCCCGGTCGCCGCGTGCGTGACGATCATGCCGCGGCGAAATTCGCCCGAGCACACGCGCACGAAGGCCACGTGGTCGCGGTGCGCGGAGTTCATGCCGGACTGTACCTTGAACACGAAACCGGAGAACGGTGAGGTGACCTTTCGCGGGTTGCCGTCGATGTCGATGCGGGCTTCGGCCGGCGGCGCGAACTCCACCAGGGTGTCGAGCAGCTGCTGTACGCCAAAGTTGGCCACGGCCGCGCAGAACAGCACCGGGGTGGTCTGGCCGTCGAGAAACAGCTCGGAGTCGTGATTTTGCGACTCAGCGTCGAGCAGCTCGGATTCTTCGACAGCGGATGCCCAGGCCGGGCCTTCCTCGATCGCCGCGTCGGCGGCATCCAGCCGCACCGATTCGGCCACTGTCGCTCCGCCCGCCGTGCGGGTGAAGCGCAGAAAGTCGCCGGAGCGGCGATCGAGCACGCCGCGCAGGTCGCCGGCTTCGCCGACCGGCCAGTTCAGCGGGGTCGGCAGCAGGCCGGTGCGGGTCTGGATCTCGTCCATCAGGGCCAGGGGAGTGTCGCCGGGGCGGTCCCACTTGTTAATGACGGTGATGACCGGCAGGCCGCGCTGCTTGCATACGGCGAACAGCTTCATGGTCTGCGGCTCGAGACCCTTGGCCGCGTCGACGAGCATCACCGCGGCATCCACTGCGGAGAGCACCCGAAAGGTGTCCTCCGAGAAGTCGGCGTGCCCGGGGGTATCGACGAGGTTGATCACGGCGTCGTGGTATTCGAACTGAATGGCGGCGCTGGTGACCGAGATGCCGCGGGCCTTTTCCATCTCCATCCAGTCCGAGACGGTGCCGCTACGGCCGGCCTTGCCGTGGGTGGCACCGGCGGAGGTGATGGCGCGGGCGTGCAGCAGAAGGGCCTCGGTCAGAGTGGACTTGCCCGCGTCGGGGTGGCTGATCACCGCGAAGGTGCGGCGACGGAGGGCCTCGCGGGGAACCTGGGGGTTGGGCACGGAGGCGTCGGTGGTCATGGCTGCTTTCCTGCGGCTGATTCGGGCAGGATACCTTGCCAGCCGATCGATCACGTGATTCGACAGGCGGCGGCCCAGGGCGGATGTGCACCTGCACAGGCAGCCCAATTTTTGCGCAATCTTCAGTCTAACAAATCGGGGGCGCACCGACTGGCGGTCGGCAGCCACCGCCCCCTGTTCGGCCGCCCGCGACGTACATTTTGGTAACGGTTTAGCGTGCCGCCGGGAAATGTCGGTGGCCTCGCCTAAAGTCGGCCCAAGAGCACTTTACGACGAGAAAACCCGGCAGAACGCACAGGTCGGGCGAACACCCCGGGAGGAGAACGCAATGCCCCGACAGGTGGTCTCATCATCTATGGATGCGATGTCGGTCGACCGCGTACAGGCCGAGACGGGGCCGTCCGAGACGACCGTGGGTTCGCGCCCGGTTCGCCGGCAGATTGTGGGAACCGATCTGTGCGTGCATCCACTCGCCCTGGGCTGCAACGCCTTCGGCTGGACCGCGACAAATGATGCCTCCCTGGCCATTCTCGACGCGCACCGCGATCTCGGCGGCAATTTTCTGGACACAGCCGACAGCTTCGCGGCCGGCCGCAGCGAAGTGATCATTGGGTCCTGGCTGCGTTCTCGGGGCGCGCGGGCCGAAACCGTGCTGGCCACGAAGATCGGCCGCAATCTCGACAACCCCGGACTGACCCAGCGCAGCATCGTCGCCGCTGTCGAGGCGAGCCTGGTGCGGCTCGGTACCGACTACGTCGACCTGCTTTATTTTCACTTCGACGACAAGACCGTCGCCCTCGAAGAGAGCCTGGTTGCCGTGGACGCGCTGATGCGCGCCGGCAAGGTGCGCTACCTGGGTGCCTCGAACTTCTCGGCGGAACGGCTCATGGAAGCCCGGGTGCTCTCAGCCCTCGGCCTGCCCAAGTTTGTCGCCGCCGAAACCCCGTACAACCTCGTACATCGCGCCGAACTCGAAAAAGACGTCGCGGTCGTCGCCCGCGCCCAGCACCTGGCCCTGATGCCCGGCTTCGCCCTTGCCCACGGTTTTCTGGCCGGCGCGTACCGCAACAAAGCGGATGCCGCCGACACCGCCCGCGGTCAGCTCGCCAAGGTCTACCTCAACCGTCGATCGCTGCGCGTTCTCGCCGTGGTCGACCGCATCGCCGCAGCGCAGGGCACGGCCCCGGCGTCGATCGCCCTGGCCTGGCTGCTCGCCCGGCCCGACGTGGTGGCGCCGGTGGCCGGCGCGGGCCGGGCCGACCAGGTGCAGTCTTTGGTCGCGGCGACGGGCATCCGTCTCGGCCGTAACGACCTGCTCGACCTCGACCGGGTATCGGCCTACTGACCTCGCAGCGTTAGGCGCCCGACTCGTCGAGTACTCGCTGGATGGCGCGCAGCAGGGCGGTGTGGGCACCGATCGGGTCGCCGAGGTTGGCACCGGCGAAGGCGCCGTCGCGGGCGAGAAAGAAGTCGTCGGCGGCGTCCCCGGGCCGGGCGTGGCCCATGCCGCGGAACATGTCCTCGATCGACCGGCCGTACCAGTCCCGGTGTGCAGACACGGCCTGGCGCACCGGGTGGGCCGGGTCGGTGAACTGGGCGGCCGCGTTGATGAACGGGCAGCCGTGGAAGCCTTCGCGGATGACCTGCGCCGAGATCTCGTTGACGACTCCGCGCAATCGCTGTTCCGGGGTGTCGTATCGCGTGTCAAGGCTGGCGAGAAAATCGCGAGCCAGGCGGTCGCGGCCCTGCAGGTACACGACAATGAGGGCATCCTTCGAGCGGTAGTACTTGTAGAAAGTTGCTTTGGTGACCTTCGACTCGCTGATGATGCGGTCCACACCCACGGTGTGAACACCCTCGGTATAGAAGAGTCGGTCGGCGGTGGCGAGGATGCGCACCTTGGCGTGCGTCGCCGGCCGAACGGCTTCAGCTGTCAGCGTGGTCATGCGGCACTCCTTTATGAGGGGGCAGAAAACAGCCCCAGATGAGCGCAAATCCGGGAGTTTTCCCCGGTCGGCTCCCAGACTGTAACACACCCTAGACAGACCAGTCTGTCGCAATCGACCCAACGGAGCATTCCGGCCAAACTGGGGGTAGGCCAGCGAGTTCCCACGGGAGAGGCGGCCGCCCCGATCGGGTCTTGTAAGGTGGTGGATGATATGAACGGTGCAGTCGACTTTCCCCTAGACCAGGCCGAACTCTCGTTTCGGGCCGCCGGCGATGCCCTCGTGCGGCGCACCGTTTTGCCGAGCGGTGTTCGCATTCTCAGCGAGCAAGTGCCGGGCGCCCGCAGCCTCACGATCGGTTACTGGGTGGCCGTCGGTTCCCGCGACGAACAACCGGGGCATTTCGGCTCCACCCACTTTCTTGAGCACCTGCTGTTCAAGGGCACGCCGACGCGGTCAGCACTGGACATCGCCATCTCGTTCGACGCGGTCGGCGGCGAACACAACGCCATGACCGCCAAGGAATACACCTGCTACTACGCCAAGGTGCAGGACCGGGACCTCGGCATGGCCATCGATGTACTCACCGACATGTTGACGTCCTCCAAACTGGATGAAGGTGAATTCGAAACCGAGCGTGGCGTCATTCTCGAGGAACTCGCCATGGCCGACGATGATCCGGCCGATGTCGCCAACGAGAGATTTTTCGAAGCCGTGCTGGGAAAACATCCGCTGGGCCGCCCCATCGGCGGCAGCGCCGACGATATTCGCGCGGCCTCCCGCACGGCCGTGTGGGAGCACTACCAGGCCAACTATCGCCCGCAGGACCTCGTCGTGACGGTGGCCGGTGCCGTCGACCACGACCAGCTGGTCGACGCCGTCACCCGCGCGCTCGAACGGGCCGGCTGGGACCTCAGCATCGCGCAAACTCCGGTAAGCCGCCGTGGCGGTGCGCCGGCCGAAATCCGCCAAGGACAGGCCCTGACGATCGTCAAACGTCCGCTCGAGCAGGCCAACCTGCTGCTCGGCATGCCCGGCCTGCTGGCAACCGACGACCGTCGCGTCACGATGAGCGTGCTCACCTCGATCTTCGGTGGGGGAATGTCGAGCCGACTGTTCCAAGAAGTACGTGAGAAGCGCGGCCTGGCCTATTCCGTCTATTCCTTCGCGCCCGGCTACTCCGACGCCGGCCTGTTCGGCATGTATGCCGGGTGCACGCCCGCCAAGGCCGGGCAGGTCGCTGAGCTCATGCTGAGTGAACTGCACCACCTCGCCACTGACGGTGTCACGGCTGACGAGATGAAACGTGCGTCCGGCCAGCTGAGCGGGGCATCCGCTTTGGCCCTGGAAGACTCGGACACCCGCATGTCTCGGCTGGGGCGGTCCGAGATCACCCTCGGCGAGTTCGCCGATCTCGACGAAGCACTGCGCCGCCTTGCGCTCGTCACAGCGGCCGATGTGCAGGAGCTCGCCGCCGAGCTCGCGAGCGGTCCGGTCTCGATCGCCGCGGTCGGGGCCCTCGAGGATGATGCCTTCGCCGCGATCCTTCCAGGCTGACCTTCACCCCACAGCTTGTGCTCCATCCGCCCCGGCGGACTTCTGAACTTTGAAATGGACGATGATGCCCCAGTACATCTACCTGGTACGCCATGGCGAGCAGCAGGATGCCGAACACGGCCTGCACGACGGTCCGCTGTCACCGCGCGGCAAACGCCAGGCGCTGCTGATCGCCGACCGCCTGAGCGGGGTTCCGTTCACCGGTGCCTGGCACTCACCGCTGCAGCGGGCTGCTGAGACCGCCGAGATCATGGCGGAACGACTGCCCGCCCTGCACAGCGAATCGTCGGCGCTGCTGTTCGACTGCATCCCCTCTGGCCGGGCAGCCGAAACGCCGTCGGCCTACGACCCGTTCTTCGGCTCCGTCACCGACGATGAGATCGCGGCCGGACGAGCGCAGATGGAAGACGCCGTCGCCGAATTTCTGCAACCGCGCCGCAGCCAGCGGCACGACCTGCTGATCACCCACAATTTCGTGATCGCCTGGTTTGTGCGTGAGGTTCTCGGCGCTCCCGATTGGCGCTGGGTCGGCATCAATCAGGCCAATTGCGGCTTGACCGTGCTGCAGCAAAAGCCGGGCCGTCCCTGGACCCTGGTCACCCACAACGACCTTGGCCACCTGCCGGTCGAGCTGCGTACCGGGCTGCCGGAACCCCTGATGTTCTAAAGTCGCTTGCAATACCAGTGCGTTGCATTGGGATTGTCGTTGTACGACGGAATGCTTTCGTAGCCCGTGCTCTGATACAGCGCCCCGGCGGTGGCGAGACTCACGTTGGTGTCGAGCACCACTTCGGCGCCTCCGAGTTCTGCCGCCCGCCGCTCGAGCTCGGCCAGCAGCAGGCGCCCCCATCCGCGCCCGCGGGTTGTGGGTTGAATCCACAAATGTTTGACCTCGAAGCGAACGGGTCCGTTCTCTCCTTCGGCGCTACCCAACCGACGGATGCCCCCGCACCCGACATACGCGCCGCTCGCGTCGTTGCCCGCCGGGCCATCGCTCGTGGGTTCGTCGAGCACCGCGAGAAAGATGCCCTGCGGCGGCACGAACTGCTCCGCGAGCGGATAGGTCGGGTGGTAGGTGCCCTGGGGTTGCCGAAACGACAGTTCGGGGCTGCTGAAATATTCTGTGAGCAGGGTGAGGGCCGCGGCATCCGCGACGGACACGGCGTGAAACTGAGGCATCTGCCAAGGCTATTGCGCGGGCAAGTGCAGGCGCGATCAATTGGTAGATTGGTCTCATGACAACGACGGTGGCCATCATTGGCGCAACGGGCAAGATGGGCCGCCTGGTCTCCGACCTGGTCGACCGAACCGAGGGTTTTGAGGTCGTCGCCCGACTGGACTCGAAGAGCGAGCTCAGTGAGATGCTCGGGGCAGAGATTGCCATCGACCTCACCCGACCGGACGTGAGCCGGAGCGTCGTCGACTTTGCGACCGAGCACGGTTTGCGCGTACTCGTCGGCACCTCCGGCTGGAGCCAGGACGGCATCGATTCGCTCGACCGCCGCCTCGCCGGTCGTGACGATACCGGTGTCATCATCATTCCGAACTTCTCGATCGGCTCGGTGCTCGCCACGGCGTTCGCGGCCCTCGCCGCCCGGTTTTACGATTCCATCGAGATCGTTGAAGCCCATCAGCCATCCAAGGTCGATTCACCGTCTGGGACCGCGGTGCGCACCGCCGAACTGATCGGCCGGGCGCGCGCCGAACTCGGTCCGGTCTCCGCGCCGCACACCGACCAACGTGCCCGCGGGCAGCAGGTGTCGAGCGTGCCCGTACACAGCCTGCGCCTGTCCGGACTGTTGGCCCGTCAGGACGTGTTTCTCGGCGGTACCGGCGAAACCCTCACGATCAGCCACAACACACTCTCGCCGAACGCCTACGAGAGCGGCATTCTGCTGGCCCTCAATGCGACCCGAACGGCTACCGGGGTGACAGTCGGCCTCGATCAGGTGGTCGATCTGGGATTTGGCATTGCCGGCACCACCGAAAAGGCTTTCCAGTGAAGGGCAAGATCTCCGTCGTCGTCATGGCGGTGCTGCTGGTTTTCTACCTTGTGCTGGCCGGAGTGCGGGCCGTCGCGTTCATTCAGAGCGGCGAGCCGGTCGGCATCGCCATCGGGCTCGCACTGCTCATTTTGCCGCTGATCGGCTTCTGGGCGCTGGCGCGTGAAGTTGCGTTCGGCATCCGCTCTGAACGCCTGGTGCGTCAGCTCGACGACCTGGGGGAGCTTCCCGGCACCGATCTGCCGATGCGTCCGAGTGGTCGCCCCTACCGGGATGCCGCCGACGAGCAGTTTCCGGCGGCACAGGCTGCGGTCGATGCTGAGCCGGAGAACTGGCACGCCTGGCTGCGCCTCGGCCTCGCCTACGACGCGTCCGGTGACCGCAAGCGCGCTCGCGGTGCGATCCGCACCGCGATTGCACTCGAGCGCACGCCGAAGTAACGAGTAGGCTACGGCTGGCGCAGCATCCAGGCGATCGCGGTCGCCGGATTGCGATGAAAGAAATCGAACCCGTCGTCCAGGAGCTTCTGGGCGCTGACCTGCTGGTCGGCGAGCAGCAGCTGGCGGGCGGCATCCTGCAGCAGCAGCGTCAGGATCTGCTTGGGCACCGGCACGACGAACGGTCGATGCAGCGCCGTGGCCAGCGCCTTGATGATGTCGTTCGAGGTCGCCGGGGTAGGCCCGACCAGGTTTACCGGGCCGGACAACGTCGAGGTCAGCAGATGCACGATGGCCGCGGCCTCGTCGTGCAGGCTGATCCAGGCCCAGTGCTGCTGTCCGCCACCGAGTGGTCCGGCCAGGCCGAGCTTGGCCAGGGGAAGCACCGGTTTCAGCGCGCCGCCCTTGGCCAGAACGAGGCCGGTGCGCAGCGTCACAACGCGGGTCGGCTCCGGCGCCAGCTGGGCCGCAGCCTCCCACTGAGTAACGACGTCGGCTAGAAAATCGGTTCCCACAGCGGATGTTTCGCTCAGGATCTCCCCGGGCCGATCGCCGTAGACCCCAACGGCAGAACCGTTCAGGAGAACCGTCGGGGGAGTGGCGGCCTGGGCAAGAGCATCGGTGATCGTGCGGGTGGCCGACAGCCGTGAACTCAGGATCTCTTTGCGATACCCCGCCGTCCACGGCAGCCGCGCCAGTGATGCACCCGAGAGGTTGACGACCGCGTCAATGGTGTCGAGCACGTTCACGTCGAGGGCATGGGCTGCGGGGTCCCACCGAACCTCGTTCTTGCCGAGGGCTTCCCGCCGCACCAGCCGCACCGGGGTGTGCCCGGCGGCGGCCAGCTGGCGACTAAGCTCCCGACCGATGAGGCCGGAGGCTCCGGCGATCAGAACGCGCACGCCCTGACCTAGGCCAGTTCGGCTTCAATGGTGATGGGAATGCCCGCGAGTGCCTTCGAGATCGGGCAGTTGTCCTTGGCATCCTGGGCGAACACCTCGAACTCGGCCTCGGTAAGGCCCGGAATCTTGGCGCTGACCAGAAGGTGGCTTCCAATGACCCCGGTGCCGGCCGCAAAGGTGACGGCCGCGGTGGTCTGGATGCTCTCCGGAGTGTGGCCGGCCGAACCGAGTGCGTTGGCGAGGGCCATGGAGAAGCAGGCCGCGTGGGCTGCACCGAGCAGTTCCTCCGGGTTGGTCGTGTTCGACACTCCCTCGGCGCGGGCTTTCCAGTTCACCGAGAATTCGGCGGCGTGCGAGGAATCCAGGGTGACGGTGCCGGAGCCGGTCGGAAGATCGCCGGTCCAGACGGTGGTTGCTTCACTGGTGAGCGTCGTGGGCATGGTGTTACCTCCAGGTGATTGAATTCCACCCTAACCGTCTCACCTGCCCCGCGAACGAGTCCCGTCTGGGAATTACCTGAGAGCCAGCCGACACGCCACGGGAGCAGGCGGGGTACCCTGCCGGGCGTGTTCCGGCAGCATTGGGCTGGGTGGCTCAGGCGTTCCCGACGGTTCGGCCGGCCCGGTTGAGCACACCGAATCGCACGAGCAGCAGGTAGATCTGGCAGCCGAGGCAGTAATCAAAGGCGGCGTTGAGAAAGGCCGCGACGAATGCTGCGGCCGCGGCGATGGGGATAGCGCCGGGAACTCCGGCCAGGCCCAGTGCCAGCCCAATCAGGGTCACCACGAGGCCGACGCCCTGGGCAAAAGTGGGCGGCGCGGCGTCCTCGAGCTCGGTCGGTGGCGCCAGGTGCGGTCGAACCCACCGCTTGAACACGAGGCCGTAGGGGTGCCGCCCGGCGCCGGCGAACGCGCCCCAGGCGAACAGGGCCGTAATCACAGCCAGCAGCGCCAGTGCGGCAGCGGATGCCCCGGTCAGCGACAAAAACACGACCGAGAGTAACAGCAGGGCCGTGATGGCTGCGCCGAAGCGGGGGCCGCGCGGATCGAGCGGGGGGCGGGACGACGTCGACATGTCAGCTCCGTTGACTGGTAATGAAGGGGTGGGAGTGCTGCGTGATCGCATCGAGGGTCGAGTTGATCGCGGCCCGGTTCGGCGCGCCGCCCACGCGAGCTCGCACTCGCCCGGTCGCGTCCAAAATCAGGGTCGTCGGGGTTTGAAGAATTGAATAGCGGTTGGCGAGATCGGCGCGGTGGGTGAGATCGACATCGACGTGCACGACTCCCGGGCGCTCAGCGGCCACGTCGCCCAGCAGCCGGCGGGTTCCGGGGCAACGGGCGCACATCTCGGTCGAAAACTGCAGCAGGGTAGCGATGGCGCCGAACGGGGCCGTGGCCGCGACATCCGCTGGCGTGATGACGTCGCCGGCAACGCGGGCCACGCGTCCTTGGCGGGCTCGCCAGACGAGTCCAAGAACGGTCGTGGCCGCTAACAGGGCCAGTAACAGTCCGATCGCTTCGAGTGGGTTCATGTTGTCGACGTTACGTGGGCGCGGGTCTATTCGGGGGACTGTGACAAGAGATTACGGCTGCGCGCGGGCGTGCCGGCGAGCAGACCAGCTAGCCTGAGGCGGTGTCTGAAATTGAGTTTCGATCTGAAATGACCGTGGAGCTGGTGCGCGCGAGCGCTCACGATTCCGACGTACTGTTTGCCGCCCGGGTGTCGACCCTGGGAGAGCAGACGCTCGAGCAGGGCCAGCTCGACGGCTCAGCGAGTGAGGCCGATGAGAAGCGTGACCGCGGGCTGATCAATTACCTCATTCGCGACCGGCACGGTTCGCCGTTCGAACACAACTCAATGACGTTCTACGTGCGCGCGCCCATTTTCGTGTTCCGCGAATTCATGCGACACCGCATTGCCTCCTACAACGAAGAATCGGGCCGCTACCGGGAGCTGAACCCCGTTTTCTACGTGCCGTCCGCAGAGCGCAACCTCGTGCAGGTCGGCAAGCCGGGAGCCTACGACTTTCTGCCCGGCACGGCCGAGCAGACCGCGCTGGTGCAGCAGCAGACCCGCGCCGCCGCGATTCACGCCTACGAGGCCTACCAGCGGATGCTCGAAGCTGGCGTTGCACGCGAAGTCGCGCGCATCGTGCTGCCGCTGAACATCTACTCCTCCATGTACGTCACGCTCAACGCTCGCTCGCTGATGAACTTTCTCAGCCTGCGCACGAAACGGCAGGGGACGACGTTCCCCTCGTTCCCGCAGCGCGAGATCGAAATGTGCGCCGAGCAGATGGAAACCCACTTCGAGGCCTTGATGCCCCTCACCTACTCCGCATTCAATAAGAACGGCCGAGTCTCCCCGTAGCAGAGCGGATGCGGCGAAGCGATAGCCTGTACTTCGTGTCTACCTCTACGAATCCCTTTGGCCAGGTGCTGGTCGCACTGGTCACCCCGTTTACCTTTGATGGCGAAGTGGACTGGGCCGGGGTGGAGAAGCACATCGACGACGTCATCAACGCCGGTGCCGACGGCATCGTCGTCACGGGCACGACCGGTGAGACGAGCACCCTGACCGACCCGGAGAAGATCCGCCTGGTCGAGGTCGGCAAGTCAGTCGCGAACGGCCGCGCGAAGATCATCACCGGTGGTGGTTCGAACGAGACCGCACACGCCATGCAGCTCGCCCGGCAGAGCGAAAAGGCCGGCGCCGACGGCAACATGATCGTTACCCCGTACTACAACAAGCCGACCCAGGCCGGAATCCTCACCCACTTCCGCATGATCGCGGATGCCACCGATCTGCCCGTCATCCTCTACGACATCCCCGGCCGTACCGGTGTTGCAATCGCTTACGAGACCATCCTGCGCGCGGCCAAGCACCCCAACATCCTGGCCATCAAAGACGCCAAGGGCGACTTCGCGCAGGTCAGCCGGGTACTTAACCAGACCGACCTCCTGTACTTCTCCGGCGACGACCCCAACGTTCTGGCACACCTCTCGATCGGTGCGACCGGCCTGATCGGAGTCACCGGCAACATCACGGCGACCCCGTACCGGCACATGGTCGACGCCGTCAACCGCGGTGACCTGAAGGTCGCAACCAAAGCCCACCAGCAGCTAGAACCGCTCGTGCGCGCCGTGATGACCCACGTTCCCGGCACCGTCGCGGTGAAGTACATCCTGCACGGCCTCGGCCGCATCGGCAGCCCACGCGTTCGCCTGCCCCTGGTCGGCCCGGAGGACTCTGAAGCCGCTCAGATCGAGGACGAGCTGTCGCTGGTGCAGAACATTCCCGGCGTGGACTTCTCCAACTTCCGCCCCGACCGCAACGCGGCCGCCGGCGGATCGCTGCCCAAGGTCGCCGGAACCACCCGCTAAGCGCTTGCGCCGTCGGCGCCGGAGTCGGCTGAGGCGTCTCCGCTCGTAAAACGCTAGGATCAGCCCATCGAGCGCGACCAAGTCGGGTCGGCCGTGTGGGGAGTGTCGTGAACGTTGCACGCAAATGGGTCTTTCCTATTCTTCGATTGATTGTCATCGCGGCCATCGCGGTGGCGCTGGTCAAGCTGGCGTTCTACCCCGACAACGCGGTAAACAGTAATCCCGCCGAACCGACCGGCGTCATCGTCGAACCCCAGATTCCGGTTGCCCTCGGCACCATCAGCAACGACGTCACCCTGCCGGGCACGGTCAGCGCCGACCCGGCCGTCGCCGTCAAAGCGACCGCCATCGGAACGGTCGACGAGATCTTCGTGGCTGCCGGCCAGGCCGTGAACAAAGACGACAAGATCTACGACATTCGGGTCGAGACGATCAAAGACCCGGTCGAAACAACGGATGCCGACGGTAACGTCACCATCACCCAGCCCAAACCGGTGATCACCTTCGCCAAGGTACTGGCCCCGATCACCGGCATCCTGAGCTCGCTCACGGTGATCCACGGCCAAAGCGTGGCCGTGGGGGATTCGACCGGCCAGGTGGCACCACCGAGCTTCTCGGTGAGCGGAGCGCTCAGCCCCGAGCAGCAGTATCGGCTGCTATCCAAGCCGACCGAAGCATCCGTCGCGATCACCAATGGGCCGGCGCCGTTCACCTGCACGGGCCTGACCATCACCACCCCGCTGGCTGGGGAAGCGGCCGGCGGTGACAGTGGGACCGGCGGCCAGACGGGCACGAGTGGCACGACCGTGACATGCGCGATTCCGGCCGAGGTGACGGTGTTCTCTGGCCTCGCGGCGCAGATCACGATCGCGGCCGGCCTCGCCGAAAACGTGCTTGTCGTGCCAACAACTGCGGTCAAGGGGTCGGCCGAGACCGGTGTCGTCTGGTTCGTGTTGGCCGACGGCGGTACCGAGGAACGCCCGGTCACGCTCGGCATGACCGACGGCACCAACGTGCAGGTCATCGATGGCCTCGTCGAGGGCGACCTGATCAATCAATTCGTGCCGGGCGCCCCCGTGGCTCCGGGAGCCGACGGCTGCGATACACAACCCGATGGTAGCCAAGTCTGCTACATGCCGAGCATCTCCAGCAGCGGGATCTCCCATTGACTTTTCTACACCTGGAGGGCGTGACCCGCACAGTTCAGCTCATTGATGCGCCGCCGCTGACGATTCTCTCCGGTGTCGACCTCGACGTCGACGTGGGCGACCGTGTCTCGATCGTGGGCCGCTCCGGTTCGGGCAAGACCACCCTGCTCAACCTGCTCGGGCTGCTCGACAACCCCACCAGCGGCACCATGCTGTTTGAAGATCGCCCGGTGCAGTCGCTGTCCTCCGGCGCCCGCGACCGCCTCCGCGGCCGTGAGGTGGGTTTCATCTTTCAACAGTTCAACCTGCTCCAGGGCCGCACCGCCCTGGAAAACGTGATGACCCCGCTGCTCTACGCCGAGGGTCGCCAATTCTGGCAGCGCGCCCGCATCGCCACCGAGATGCTCGAACGGGTTGGCCTCGGAGATCGGCTGGCTTCACTGCCCGACAAGTTGAGCGGCGGTGAGCAACAGCGCGTGGCCATCGCTCGCTCGCTCGTGCGCGGCCCGCGGCTCATTCTCGCCGACGAACCTACCGGCGCCCTCGACCTGGAAACCGGCGAGACGGTGATGGACTTGATCGACGAGGTCGCCACCGAATCCGGGGCGGCGCTGGTCACCATCACCCATGACCCGGCCATCGCTGCCCGGGCCACCCGGCATCTGCGGCTCGACCACGGCGTATTGCAGGTCGCCAGCACCGTGCCCGCCAGTAGCGTGCCAGCATGAAGCGCCTCGCGAGCAACGTGGTCGGCGCCATCATCGAGGCCTGGCAGGAAGTACGCATCCACAAGACCCGCGTCATGCTGTCCCTGATCGGGGTGGCCGTCGCCGTCTGCGCCATCACGACCGTAGTCGGCCTCGGCGGGGTCGCGCAGCAGGCCACCGTGGAATCCAACGAACGATCGGGCGGCCGCCCGGCCAGCCTTTACCTGTCTGCGTCGATGAACGATGGCTCCACCCCCACCGAGATGCCTGAAATCTGGCGCACCGCGCTCGAACGGTACAAAATCGACTACGCCAGCCGTGTCGTCAATACGCAGCAGACGGTGCAATTCACCGACGGCGCCGTACCGGTGCAGACGATCGGGGTGGATCCGCCCTACGGCACCATGCACCGCATTACTCTCGAAGAGGGGAGCTGGTTCACCGATGACGACCAGACCCGGCTCGCTCCGGCTGTGCTCATCAACTCCATTTTCTGGGACCGCCTCGGCCGACCCGACCTCGCCACTCACCCGACCACCACCCTGCTCGGTGAAGGCTCTACGACGGCCGTCGTCACCGGCGTCTATCCGGCCCTCTCCTACGAGACCGAGCCGGCGATGTACATGCTCGCCGACGCACTCACCGCCATCACGCCGGTCGTCACCGACCCCAATTTTCAATTCGGGCCGCCGTCCTACGAGCTGTGGGTACCCGTTGACATCTCAGAACAGCTCGTGACCGCTCTGCAACGTGACGTGCAGGGCGCCCTGGGTGCTGACGCGTTCGTGCAGGTGAACCGGCAAGATTTCGCGGCTTACCAGGACGGCGACCCCTACCTCTCGCTCAAACTCACTGTCGGCGCCATCGCCGGTCTGGTGCTGCTGCTCGGAGCGCTCGGACTGGTCAATATCGCCCTGGTCACCCTCAAACAGCGCATCCGAGAGATCGGCATTCGCCGCAGCTTCGGGGCGACCGCCGGTCGGGTGTTCTTCGCCGTGATGATGGAAAGTGTTGTCGCCACCGTCGTCGCCGGCATCGTCGGCGTCATCGCCGCCGTTCTCATTGTCAAGAGTCCGTTCGTCGAGGACTTCATCAGCCAGGGCCAGGTCACCGACTTTCCACCGTTCCCGGTCGAAGCCGCCGTGCTCGGCCTGGTCTGCGCCACCGTGGTCGGCGCCCTCGCCGGGCTGATCCCCGCACTTGTCGCGGTGCGGGTGAAGGTGATCGACGCCATCCGCTACTAAACTAGCGCGCGACAAACGGATGCTGCCGCGTGCGCAATACCCGCCTGTCGCGAGGGCCGTGGGCGTGGGGTCGGCCGAATGTCGGTGGTGCTTGGTAGCGTTATTTCATGGCTACGAGCACTAAGTCGACCGGGCGTGCCCGCACCCCGGCAGCGAAGGGCGCTCCGGCGCGCAAACCGAGGGCGACGAGCGCCGGCGGTACCACCGCGCAGAAGACCGTCAAATTCACCGCTGTCGACGTGAAGCCGAGCCTGGGTGCCCGCGCCTGGATGGGCCTGGCCCACCTCGCGGGCGCAGCAGCCCGTGCCCTTGGCCCTGAAAAACTCTCCAAAGACGAACGCCGCGACGGTCTGCCGTTCTTTCTCGTGCTGCTCGCCATCTCCGGCGCCATCGTTGAGTGGTTCCTCATTAACAACCTCGTCGCCCAGCGGCTCGACGCCTACACCTTCGGTGGCCTGTTCGGCCGGGTTGCCTTCGCCCTGCCGGTCATTCTGCTGCTGTTCTCGGTCTGGCTGTTTCGCAAACCCAGTTCGGTGCACGATAACGGCCGCATCGGCATCGGACTCAGCCTTCTGCTGGTGACCATCTCCGGGCTCTGCCATATCTTCGGCGTGCAGCCGCAGCCGCAAGACGGCATGCCGGCCCTCGCGCTGGCCGGTGGGGTCATCGGGTGGATGATCGCCGCCCCGCTGATCATGCTCACCACGTCGATCGGTGCCACAATCGTCGTCATCCTGCTGTTGCTGCTGAGCCTATTCATCATCACCAAGACCCCGCCGAACCGGGTCGGTCAGCGTTCCCGGGAGCTCTACGACTGGCTGTTCGGCGCCCAGCTGACGGCTGACGAAGAGCAAGCGGCCGCGAAAGCGACCAAGAACGGCAAGCCGGGCAAGACCGCGCAGGTCGAGCTTGACGGGCTCAATGTTGATTCAGGCGATGACGTCGATTCTGAAGGCGCGCTGCCGTGGTGGCGGCGCAACAACAGCAAGCGCGAGGAAGACCCCGACTTCGGCAGCGCGCTGTCGACCGAGTCGAAGGCCGGCCCGGCTGAGGTGGCTCCTGACCCGCTCAGCGTGCTGCTTGGCGGCAATCAATCGCGCGGCGGCTTCGACAGCGCCATCGAATCGGAGGTCACCGACCACACAGCTCCGCCCGAACGCGACCACTACGGCACCGAGGTGCTCGAAGACCTGCGCAAGGCGGAGCTCGCCGTCAAACGATTCACCGGTGAAGTCGACCTCGGCACCGGTCCGTCCACCGGCCTGCACTCCGACGACCCGGCCGGGCACACCGAAGTACTACCCGGCTTCGACGACGTCTTCCCCGAACTCAGCCAGGCAGTGGATGCCTCTGGCGCGGCCCTTCCCCCTCTCGCCTCCACTGACCCCCACCCGGCCATTCCTTATCTCGTGCCCGCGGCATCCACTCTCACCGCCGGCCCGCCGGCCAAAGCGCGCTCGGCCGCCAACGACGACGTCGTGAAGTCGATCACCGAGGTGCTGCGCCAGTTCCAGGTCGACGCGAAGGTCACCGGATTCTCCCGTGGCCCAACGGTCACCCAGTACGAGATCGAACTCGGCCCGGGCGTCAAGGTGGAGCGGGTTACCGCGCTCAGCAAGAACCTCTCCTACGCGGTCGCCTCGAATGAGGTGCGCATCCTCTCGCCCATCCCCGGCAAGAGTGCCATCGGCATCGAGATCCCCAACACCGATCGCGAAATCGTCACCCTCGGCGACGTGCTGCGGTCGAGCACCGCCACTAATGCCACCCACCCGATGACTATCGGTGTCGGCAAGGACGTCGGCGGCGGTTTCGTCATCGCCAACCTCGCAAAAATGCCCCACCTGCTCGTCGCCGGCTCCACCGGATCCGGCAAGTCCAGCTTCGTGAACTCCATGATCACCAGCCTGCTCATGCGCGCCAAGCCGAGCGACGTGCGCATGGTGCTGATCGACCCGAAGCGGGTCGAACTCGCCGCCTACGCCGGCGTGCCGCACCTCATCACGCCCATCATCACGAACCCGAAGAAAGCCGCCGAAGCGCTGCAGTGGGTCGTGAAAGAGATGGACATGCGTTACGACGACCTTGCGAGCTTCGGCTTTCGCCACATCGACGACTTCAACAAGGCCGTCGTCAATGGCGAGATCGTGCTGCCGGCCGGCAGCGAACGCAAACTCAAGCCCTACCCCTATCTGCTGGTCGTCGTCGACGAGCTGGCCGACCTCATGATGGTCGCCCCGCGCGACGTCGAGGACTCCATCGTGCGCATCACCCAGCTGGCCCGCGCCTCGGGAATTCACCTCGTGCTCGCCACCCAGCGACCCAGCGTCGACGTCGTCACCGGTCTGATCAAGGCCAACGTGCCCTCACGCCTCGCCTTTGCTGTGACGAGCGTCACCGACTCCCGGGTCATCCTCGACCAGCCCGGCGCCGACAAGCTCATCGGGCAGGGCGACGCACTGTTCCTGCCGATGGGTGCCTCCAAAGCCGTGCGCGTGCAGGGCGCCTGGGTCACTGAAGACGAGATCGAGAAGGTCGTCAAGCATGTCACCATGCAGGCTCGTCCCGACTATCGGCCCGACGTTTCCATGGTCGCCCCGCGCAAGGAAATCGACTCCGACATCGGCGACGACCTTGAGGTGCTGCTTGCCGCGGCGGAACTCGTCGTGTCCACCCAGTTCGGGTCCACGTCGATGCTTCAGCGCAAACTGCGTGTCGGCTTCGCCAAGGCCGGCCGCCTGATGGACCTGCTCGAATCCCGCGAGATCGTCGGCCCCTCCGAAGGCTCCAAGGCGCGCGACGTGCTCGTGAACGCGGAACAGCTGCCGAGTGTGCTCGCCCGCCTGCGCGGCTCCGACGACGAACAGCACGCCCTCAAGGCGCAGTCCGACGATTCGCGTGCTGCCTCCGCGCCCGACCCACGCTACGCCGATGACCCGGTCGAGAAAATGTCACAGGGGTATCCTGAGGTGGACGGCGCCTTGGACGACGAGGATGCCTGGAAACTGACCGGCAGGGACTGAACCATGGCATCAGCACAAGCATCCGTCACCCGGCCCAGTAACTGGAACGTTCCCAACCTGATCACGGTCGTGCGCATCCTGCTCGCCCCCGTTTTTGTCTGGATGCTGCTGGCCGCCGACGGCCCTCAGGACACCCTGCGCTGGGTCGCCGCCGTGCTGTTCATCATCGCCATCGCCACCGACGGCATCGACGGCATGATCGCCCGCCGCCACAACCTCGTCACGGACCTCGGCAAGATTCTCGACCCGATCGCCGACAAGATCCTCACCGGTGGCGCCCTGGTCTGCCTGTCTATTCTGGGGGAGTTGCCCTGGTGGGTGACCATCGTCATCCTGGTGCGAGAGATCGGCATCACGGTGTTCCGCTTCGTCATGCTGCGCGACCGGGTCATTCCGGCCAGTCGCGGCGGCAAGCTCAAGACCGTTGCCCAGTCCGTGTCGATCTCGCTCGCCCTGCTGCCGTTTAACCAGGTGTTCGGCGACTGGGTGGACTGGCTCAACACGGCCACCATGACCATCGCGCTCGTGCTCACCGTAGTCTCCGGCCTCGACTATCTGATCTCGGCCTGGCGCCTGCGAAAGCACGACGTTGCCTGACCCGGCCACGGTCACGGGTTCACTCCCCGTAACTCACCCGGCCCAGTCGGCTGGGCCAGCGGATGCGACGGCCGAGCTGATCGCCGAGCTCACCACCCATCACCTCACCATCGCCGTGGCCGAGTCGCTGACCGGCGGACTGCTCGTGGCTGAGCTCGTGCGCATTCCCGGGGCATCCGTTGTGGTGCGTGGGGGAGTCGTTGCCTACGACACTGCCCTGAAGCGCAGCCTGCTGCACGTCGACAGCAGTGTGCTGAACGTGCACGGCCCCGTCCACGCCGACGTCGCCAAGCAGATGGCCGGCGGGGTGCGCACCCTGCTCGCGGTGAACGGCGTACGCGCCGACATCGGTGTGTCGACGACCGGTGTCGCCGGGCCCGGCCCCGACGGGGGACACCCGGCTGGAACGGTGTTCATCGGTCTCTCCAAAGGCACTGGATCCTGGGCTGTTCCACTGCACCTCCATGGTGACCGGGGAGAGATTCGCGCCGAAACCGTGAGCCATGCGATCGATGCTGTGCGTGCGCTGATAGCGCAGGGTGACGCGGAATAGTTCCTGTTACGGGCTGGTTACATCGAAGACATTCACAAGCAAAGCCCAGTGATTCTCGGTAGTGTCAACGTGTCGGATGAATGCAGTATTGTAAGCATCCAGCATCGCATTCCGGTAGTTATTAGGCATAAGAAGGAGGTTCCGATGATTCTTGTTCGTCAGGAAATCGGCGATGTGCTCAGGGACTTCCGCCTGCAAAAGGGGCGTACCCTGCGTCAGGTCGCAAGCAAAGCCAGCGTCGCGCTCGGCTACCTCAGTGAGGTAGAACGAGGACAGAAAGAGGCCTCTTCGGAGATTCTCGCTTCTGTCGCCGATGCACTGGAAACCCCGATCTCGGTCATCATGCGCGAAGTTGGCGACCGTCTCGCCGTCATCGAGGGAATCGATCAGTTCCCCGACACGGTACCGGACGAGTTCGTCAACACGTTCGATGCCGATCTCATGGTGCGTTAGTCATCAACCGGTAGCGTTCCTAGGATTTTCAGTATCATCAACCACCGTCGACACAGAGTGTCGGCGGTGGTTGTCATTTCAGGTTGAAGGAGTGTCGTGCGACTCAGTGAATTTCGCACCGCGATGAAAGAAGAGTTCGGCGACGCCTACGGGCGCGTGCTCACCCGTGACCTCGTTCTCACCCCGCTCGATGGGCGTACCGCTGATCAGGCCCTCGCTGCTGGTGTTCCCGCCCGCGAGGTCTGGCTGGCGCTCTGCGCCGAAGTCGATGTGCCGCGCAGCCGCTGGCACGGTGCCGGCATTCCTGCTCCGCGCCAGTAGCGTCGTTCAGCCTCCTCGGGTTAGGCCGATATTTCGACACGCCGCAAAAACATTCCCGACAATGGTCGAATACCTGTTCGGGCTTGATAGGCTCCTCCACAGCAGACAATCTGACAGATTGCGCACCGTTTGATCGTGCTCCCGACCAGTGTCGGAGGTGCGGCGTACAGTCGAATTTGTCAGAGAAAGTCGGCAAATGCCTTGTCGAAACGTGCATCAGGGTCCGACCCTGCGCGGGCCGACAGCCTACAGGCGCCACCACGCACACCCGCAGCGCCGTTCACAACCGGCGACAGTGCAGAACCCAAGGAGATCACCACCATGGCATCACAAGCGGACCGCGAGAAAGCCCTCGAAACCGCCCTCGCGCAAATCGATCGTCAGTTCGGCAAGGGATCGGTCATGCGCCTCGGCAGCGACGAGCGCGCCCCCGTCGAGACCATTTCTACCGGGTCGGTTGCTCTCGACGTCGCACTCGGCATAGGCGGGTTACCGCGTGGTCGCATCGTGGAGATCTACGGCCCGGAATCCTCGGGTAAGACCACACTCACCCTGCACGCCATCGCGAACGCGCAGAAGAACGGCGGCATCGCCGCCTTCATCGACGCCGAGCACGCCCTCGACCCGGAGTACGCCAAGAAGCTCGGCGTCGATATCGATGCCCTCCTCGTCTCCCAGCCCGATACCGGTGAGCAGGCCCTCGAAATCGCCGACATGCTCGTGCGAAGCGGGTCCATCGACCTCAT
Source organism: Cryobacterium sp. N19 (assembly GCF_002929595.1). Classification (NCBI taxonomy): domain Bacteria; kingdom Bacillati; phylum Actinomycetota; class Actinomycetes; order Micrococcales; family Microbacteriaceae; genus Cryobacterium; species Cryobacterium sp. N19. Next base: position 284,528 of record NZ_PJJR01000048.1, read on the forward strand.
CGTCGTCGACTCCGTTGCCGCCTTGGTTCCGCGCGCCGAGATCGAGGGCGAGATGGGTGACTCGCACGTCGGCCTGCAGGCCCGGCTCATGTCCCAGGCCCTGCGTAAGCTCACCGGTGGCCTCAGTCAGACCAACACCACCATGATCTTCATCAACCAGTTGCGCGAGAAGATCGGTGTGTTCTTCGGTAGCCCCGAGACCACCTCGGGCGGTAAAGCCCTCAAGTTCTACGCCTCGGTGCGCCTCGACATTCGCCGCATTGAAACTCTCAAAGACGGCACGGATGCCATCGGTAACCGCACTAGGGTCAAGGTCGTCAAGAACAAGATGGCGCCGCCCTTCAAGCAGGCCGAGTTCGACATCATGTATGGCATCGGTATCTCCCGTGAGGGCAGCCTGATCGACTTCGGTGTCGACCAGGGCATCGTCAAGAAGTCCGGCGCATGGTACACCTACGACGGCGACCAGCTCGGCCAGGGTAAAGAGAACTCGCGCAACTTCCTGATGAAGAACCCTGACATGGCCAACGAGATCGAGCGCAAGATTCTGATCAAGCTCGGTGTCGGTCCAGAGGGCATCGCGGCCAAAGCCGCCGAAAAGGCCGCTGCCGCAATCGCGCTGGAGGCCGAAACCAAGGCTAAGGCCGAAGCGGATGCCGCAGCCGTGCTGGTCGGCGGCCCTGTCGTCACCAAGGCGGCCCCCGCCCGCAAGACCGCCTAACCGGCCGCGCCACACCAAACATCAGTTCCGCAACGACAACAAAAGGTAGGTCACGCTAATGGTGCACTTCGAACCCCCGGACGATGCAGCAGAACGCGCCGACTCCGGTTTGGCTCCCGTGACCTACCTGCCCGGTGCGGCACCGGGCATGAAACGCCGCTCGCCGCTCGAACCCCGCCCGGCGGCGGCCGACAGGTTCGCCGCCGCGGCGGCTGCCGCTCGGGAGGCAGAGGCCGCCGCCGATAACGAGGCCGAGAGTATCGACAGCGACCAGGTCGACGACGAAGCCACCGCAGCAGACTTTGCCGCTGATGCGGCCGATCAGCGGGAGCGGGCCGAAAAGGTGCTGTTGCACCGGCTGCGCGGCCGCTCCCTCTCCACGGTCGAAGCCCTCCTGGTACTGAACGCTACCGGGGTCGACTCCGGTGAAGCCAGCGAGATCATCGAGAAATTCATTGAGCTGAACTACCTCGACGAAGCCAAGCTCGCCGACCAGATCATCCACAGCCACAACGTACGCAAGGGCCTCGGCCGCACCGGCGTTGAAGCCGAAATGCGCAGGCGCAAACTCGACCCGGGCGTCATGATGGACAAGCTCGAAGAACTTCCCGACGACGAAGCCGAACGCGCCATCGACCTGGCCACCAAGCGCATCGGGCAGATGGAACGCTTCGACGACCAGACCATCGACCGTCGCCTCACCGGCTTTCTCATGCGTAAGGGCTACAGCTCGGCAGCGGTGCGACTCGCCGTCAAAGCAGCCATGGACAGCCGTGGCGGCGGCGGCGCCTCCCGGGTGCGTTTTCGTTGATGCTGGCCGCTGATGCAGGCGCGGGCCTGGCTCACGGCCCGCACACCGAATTGCTCGCGTAAACTATACCTACTATGAGTATCGTCGCCCCCGAACTAGCCCGCCGAACCGTGATCACACCCTCGGCAGCCGCGATCGACGAGTCGGGGCGCGCGCGCACCTACGAGGTGCGCACCTTCGGCTGCCAGATGAACGTGCACGACTCCGAACGGCTCAGCGGTTCGCTCGAGGCGGCCGGCTACGTCTCGGCCGATGGCGGCGAGGCCGACATTGTCGTGATCAACACCTGTGCCGTGCGTGAGAACGCCGACAACAAGCTCTATGGCAACCTCGGCTACCTCGCCTCGGTCAAGCGCAAGCACGCGGGCATGCAGATCGCCGTTGGCGGCTGCCTCGCTCAAAAAGACAAGACCACCATCCTCGAAAAGGCACCGTGGGTCGACGTCGTCTTCGGCACCCACAACATGGGCTCCCTGCCCAGCCTGCTTGAACGGGCCCGGCACAACGGTGAGGCTCAACTCGAAATTCTCGAATCCCTCGAGACCTTCCCCTCGACCCTGCCCACCAAACGGGACTCCAGCTACAGCGGCTGGGTCTCGATCTCGGTCGGCTGCAACAACACCTGCACGTTCTGCATCGTGCCGGCCCTCCGCGGCAAGGAGAAAGACCGCCGCCCGGGCGAGATTCTCGCCGAGATCCAGGCCCTTGTCGATGACGGTGCCATCGAGGTCACCCTGCTCGGCCAGAACGTGAACTCCTACGGGGTCGAATTCGGCGACAAGCTCGCTTTCGGCAAGCTGTTGCGCGCGGCCGGCAAGATCGAGGGGCTGGAGCGCATCCGCTTCACCAGCCCGCACCCCGCCGCGTTCACCGACGACGTCATCGACGCCATGGCGGAAACGCCGGCCGTCATGCCGCAGCTGCACATGCCGCTGCAGTCGGGCTCCGACCGTATCCTCAAGTCGATGCGACGCTCCTACCGCGGTGCGAAGTTCCTCGGCATTCTCGACCGGGTGCGTGCCCAGATGCCGAGCGCGGCCATCAGCACCGACATCATCGTCGGTTTCCCCGGCGAAACCGAAGAGGACTTTCAGGAAACCCTGCGGGTTGTTGAACAGGCCCGGTTCGCGACGGCGTTCACTTTTCAGTACTCCATTCGCCCTGGCACTCCGGCCGCGACAATGCCTGACCAAGTTCCAAAGGCCGTCGTGCAGGACCGCTACGAGCGACTCGCGGCCCTACAGGAGCGCATCTCCCTCGAAGAGAACCAGGCGATGATCGGCCGTGAGGTTGAACTGCTCGTCGCCAACGAGGGCCGCAAGGACAGCGATACCCACCGGCTGAGTGGCCGCGCGCCCGACAGCCGCCTCGTGCACTTCGACGTGCCAGCCGGTTCACCCCGTCCCCGTCCCGGCGATATGGTCACTGTCGTCGTCACCCAGGCCGCACCGTTCCACCTCATCGCAGACTCCACCGACGGTGCGCCGCTCCGCATCCGAACGACTCGGGCCGGCGAGGCGTGGGACCGCATGGAAGCCGAATCCTGCGGAGTACCCGCTCATGGCGGCGCAACCGGTGGCGCCGGCCCCATTTCGCTCGGTCTGCCGACGATCGGCCTGCGGCTCGAGGGTGGCTCTACCACCATCCCCATCTATAACGTGAACGACGACGAGCGCTAGTAGCCGTGTCGACAGTACCAGTTGTCACAGCCGACCCAGCGGCTCTGATTGCGATCGTCGGGTCGACCGGCACCGGCAAGTCGGAGCTGTCCCTCGACTTGGCCGAAAGGCTGATCCAGCGCGGACAGTCGGTTGAAATCGTCAACGCCGACGCCATGCAGTTCTACCGCGGCATGGACATCGGCACGGCGAAGCTCACCGTGCCCGAACGCCGCGGCATTCCGCACCACCTGCTCGACGTGCTGGACGTGACCGACGAGGCCACCGTCAGCAATTACCAAACGGATGCCCGCGCCGTCATCACCGAGATCCGCGCGCGCGGGGCTGTGCCCATCCTGGTCGGCGGCTCGGGCCTCTATGTCTCGTCGGTCGTGTTCGACTTTCAGTTTCCCGGCACCGATCCGATACTGCGCGCCCGGCTTGAAGCCGAACTCAGCACGAGCGGACCCGGCCTGATGTACACCCGGCTGCAGGCCGTCGACCCGCAGGCCGCCCTGCGGATCGGGCCGAGCAACGGTCGCCGACTGGTGCGGGCCCTGGAGATCGTCGAGCTCACTGGCGCCCCGCATCTGGCGGCCTTGCCCGAGGAACCGGTCTACTGGAAGCCCACCGTGCTGCTCGGCCTGCGTACGCCGCGCGAGCAGCTCACCCCGCGGCTTGATGCCCGGGTCGAGCGGATGTGGGCGGCCGGCATCGTCGACGAAGCCCGAGGGCTGCTTGCGGCCGGCATCGAAAATGGAGTGACGGCGAGCCGCGCGATCGGCTACGCGCAGGCACTCGGCCAGGTGCACGGCACGCGCAGCCAAGCGGAGGCCGTCGAAGCGACCCAGCAGCTGACCCGGCGTTATGCCCGCCGGCAGGTGAGCTGGTTTAAACGCTACGCGCACGCCCACTGGGTCGAATCCGATGCGGCAGACCGGGTCGATGACGCCCTCGCACACGTCGACCTGGGCAGTGCGCCCAGTGCCCTCCCGGCACGACCGCTCTGAGCTGCGCGGAAAGTCTCGCAGCGGCCGCCCCGTAAACTGGCAGCATGGGCATCACTCTGAACTTCACCAAGGGCCACGGCACGGGCAACGACTTCGTGCTGTTCGCTGATCCCGACGGGACAACGGAGCTCACGCCGACGCAGATTCGTGCTGTGTGCGACCGCAAGTTCGGCGTCGGTGCGGACGGCATCATCCGTGCGGTTCGCAGCAAGAACCTGCCTGACGGCGCGGCCGCTCTCGCTGAAGACGACGCTGCCGAGTGGTTCATGGACTACTGGAACGCCGACGGGACCGTCTCGGAAATGTGCGGCAATGGCATCCGTGTGTATGCCAAATTCTTGATTGAGAACGACCTCGCCGAGCTGCTGCCCGGCGACACCCTGACCATCGGCACTCGCGGGGGCGTGCGGGACGTACAGCGCAACGCCTCCGGCTTTCAGGTGGACCTCGGCCGATGGAAGCTCGACGGCACCGAGCCGCTCGTGCGCACCAAGAACCTGCCCGTGGCGCGGCCGGGACTCGGCATCAATGTTGGCAACCCGCACACGGTCGTCGCCCTCGCCGACGACGATGAACTTGACGCGGCCGACCTCACGTTCATTCCGCAACTCGATCCCGAGCCGGCCGACGGCGTGAACGTTGAATTCGTCGTGCCCAACGAACCGCTGGTCGTCAACGGCGTCGGGCGCTTCCGCATGCGCGTACACGAACGCGGCAGCGGGGAGACGCTGTCCTGCGGCACCGGAGCGGTCGCGGCCGCCCTCGCCACTCGGCACTGGGCCGGCAAATCGGCGCCGCACCAGTGGCGGGTCGAGGTTCCCGGTGGCGTGCTCGGAGTGCGCATGTTCCCCGCCGAGGACGGCGAGCACGTGTCGCTGTCCGGGCCGGCAGAGCTCGTCTTCGACGGGGTTCTGAACCTGGGTTAGTCGCGGTGCACTGCCAGCACTCGGAAACCCTTGCTGATGGCCTCACGCGTGGTTTCGAAGTTGTCGGGGAGTTCGGCGGCGAGCCAACGCTGGAGCGAATCCGAACCGAGGTTGCGTTGCACGACGAGCCAGGCATTCGCTTCTGATTCGAGGCGGGGTAACCAGGTCGTCATGAGCCCATGCAGTTCGTCCTTGCCGACGCGAATGGGCGGGTTCGACCAGATGGTGCGAAAGCTGATGTCGGTGGGCACATCGGCGGCGAGCACGGCGTTGATGTTGGTCAGGCCGAGCGCGGCGGCGTTCGTGCGCACGAGATCGAGGGCACGCTCGTTGACGTCGACGGCCCAGATGGTGGCGTTGGGGGAGGCCATGGCGAGGTGCAGGGCGATCGGGCCCCAGCCGCAGCCAAGGTCGAGAAAGTGACCGGTCAGCGGCGGCTCGGGGGCGTACTTGAGTAGAACCTCGGTGCCACCGTCGATGTGGGCGGGGCTGAAGACCGAATTGGCGGTCGTCAGGAGCCGATCCTGGCCGTGCAACTGCACCGTGATCTGGCGGGTTTTCAGTACGGTGCCGGGCGCCGGAGAAAAATAGTGGTCGGACGACATAAGAGGAACCTTTCAACTTCGTTGAACTAAGGTTAATGGGATGAATGATCCAACGGCGCCCTCGGGCAACGACGCGGTAGAAAACACCGCGGTAGTAAACACAGGTGCAGAAGCCCCAGACGCAGACGATGTCGTCGCGCGCGTGTTGGCCAGCGCCGACAGCAAGGCTGCCGGCTACTCCCTGTTCCGCAGCGGGGCAGCCCAGGCCCTGCAAACTCACGCATCCGGCGAGTACGACGGTAGCGAGCACGACGGCGACCAGTCCGAACGTGCTGACCGCAACGCCCTGCGGCGAGTCGGCGGGCTATCGACCGAGCTGGAAGACGTCACCGAGGTTGAGTACCGCCAACTGCGGCTCGAAAACGTCGTTCTCGTGGGTGTTTACACGCACGGCACGGTCGATGACGCCGAGAACTCCATGCGCGAACTGGCCGCCCTCGCCGAAACCGCCGGGGCAACCGTACTCGACGGTCTGCTGCAGCGCCGGGCCACCCCCGACCCGAGCACCTACCTCGGCAAGGGCAAGGCCCAGGAAGTCGCCGACATCGTGAAGGCGCTCGGCGCCGACACCGTCATCGCCGACACCGAACTCGCGCCCAGCCAGCGCCGTGCCCTCGAAGACGTGGTCAAAGTGAAGGTCATCGACCGTACAGCCGTCATCCTCGACATTTTCAGCCAGCACGCCAAGAGCCGAGAGGGCAAGGCGCAGGTCGAACTCGCCCAGATGGCCTACATGCTCCCGCGCCTGCGTGGCTGGGGTGACTCGATGTCTCGCCAGGCCGGTGGCCAGGTCGGTGGCACCGGTGCCGGCATGGGCTCCCGTGGCCCCGGTGAGACCAAGATCGAACTCGACCGACGCCGCATTCACACCCGGATGTCCAAACTGCGTAAGCAGATGGTCGAGATGAAGCCGGCCCGCGAGGCCAAACGCGCCAACCGCAAGCGCAATGCCGTTCCCTCGGTCGCCATCGTCGGCTACACCAACGCCGGCAAGTCCAGCCTGCTCAACCGCATCACCAAGGCCGGAGTGCTGGTCGAGAACTCCCTGTTCGCGACCCTCGACGCCACCGTGCGCAAGTCGACGACCGCCGACGGGCGTCTGTACACCCTCACCGACACGGTCGGTTTCGTGCGCAACCTGCCGCACCAGCTGGTCGAAGCCTTTCGCTCGACCCTGGAAGAAGTCGCCGACGCCGACGTCATCGTGCACGTCGTCGACGGCTCCCACCCCGACCCCGTGGCCCAGCTCGCCACCGTGCGCGACGTCATCTCCGAGGTCGGCGCCCGCGATATTCCCGAACTGGTCGTCTTCAACAAGAGCGACCTGATCAGCGACGACGACCGGCTGGTACTGCGCGGCCTGGAGCCGAAGGCAACATTCGTGTCGGCCCGCACCGGTGAGGGCATCGACACCGTGCTCGCTGCCGTTGCGCTGCTGCTGCCGACACCGCAGATCGAACTCGACCTGCTCATTCCCTATGATCGCGGCGACCTCATCGCCGTTCTGCACGACGTGGGCCGCATCGAGACGACCGAGTACATCGAGACCGGCACCCACGTCACTGCGTTCGTCACTCCCGAGATCGAGCCGCAGTTCGCCCCCTTCGTCATTCTGCCCACGCTCTCCGCCTGATTCCCACCGCCCGTCGGCGCACCAATGACACGAACTGTCACATTGGTGCGACCCGGCGCTGGTGTTGTTAGTGTCTAATCAATCGTTGCCGACGGAATCCATTCCCCGGCATGGAGCGACAGCCGAGCCCGGCACCCGCCCGCGAAAACCCACCAGTGTTCTGGTGTGTCCGCGGCCGCCCGGCCATCACCCGCTGTACCGTTTCTGCCGAATGAGGACCCATGACCGCCCCAACGCCCAACGCGTGTGACGCCCGCCCGGCGTTCTCGTTCGAGGTGTACCCGCCGAAATCGGTGGCCGCAGCATCCGCTCTCACCCGCACCATCGATCACCTTGCCGCCGCCGGCCCCGAGTTCATCTCGGTCACCTACGGCGCCAACGGTTCGTCGCGCAATTCCTCGCTCGACGTGCTGCGCTACATCAAAGACCACACCTCAGTGGATGCCATGGCTCATCTCACCTGCGTCGGCTCCTCGCACACAGAAGCCAGCCGCCTCATTCGCGAGTTTCTCGACGCCGGCATCCGCAGTTTTCTGGCCATTCGCGGCGACGCGCCGCAGGGCGCGGATGAGGGCGACACCACCTTTCTCGGCGACCTGCACAGCGCGGGGGAGCTGGTCCAGCTCATCCATCGAGTGCAGATCGAACGGGTGCCGTACATCGAGACGGTGATTCCGGGCCTGCCCGGTGCCCGCGGGGTGAAAACGGAACGCAGCAAGGTACGCATCGGCGTTGCGGCCTTCCCCAACGGCCACCCGAACTCGCGATCGGTCACCCAAGACATCGACACCCTGCTGGCCAAGCAGGCCGCCGGAGCCAACCTGGCGATCACCCAGCTGTTCTTCCACGCCGACGACTACCTGAGCTTCATCCAGCGGGCTCGCTCCGCCGGAGTGCTCTTACCGATCCTTCCCGGCATCATGCCGGTGACCAGCCCGAACCGGTTGCGCCGTATTCTGCAGCTCTCCGGCGAGAAGCTGCCCGCCGAACTGTCCATCCAGCTCGAGGTCGAACCGACCGACGAAGGCCAGCGCCAGATCGGCATCGACTACGCCGTACGCCTCGGCCAGGACGTTCTCGCGGGCGGCGCCCCCGGGCTTCACCTCTACGCCTTCAACCAGCACGACACCGTGCTGAAGGTTCTCGAAGGGTGTGGGGCACTGCCAGTGCCCGCTGCCATGCCCTAGGCCGCACGCCGCTCAGGCGCGAGGCCCACCCACCACGTTCGTTCCTCCGACCGTTCCAGCCATCATCGCTCCAGTGAAGGAATCACCATGCCCATTTCGCCAGTTTCCAGCACCTTTCCCACCGGCACCATCCTCGGCTACCCACGCATCGGCCGACGGCGCGAACTGAAGAAAGCCGTCGAAGCGTTCTGGTCGGGGACGATCGACGCGCCGGCCCTGGAGGCCGTCGCCGCTGGGCTGCGGCAGCAGACCCGCGATCGGCTCGCCAGTCTCGGGCTGGGCCGCACCGACTCGTCGATCCCCGAGTCGTTCTCCTACTACGACCAGGTGCTCGACACCATCGTTGCCGTCGGCGCGGTTCCCGCCCGGTTCGCCTCGCTCGTCGCCGCTGACGGCACCCTCGACCTGGCCGGATACTTTACGCTGGCCCGTGGCGCGGGCGAGAACCTGCCCCTCGAGATGACCAAGTGGTTCGACTCCAACTACCACTACCTCGTGCCCGAGATCGGACCGGAGACCGCGTTCTCGCTGGCCGGCGACCGCATCGTACGTGAATTCATCGAGGCCAAAGCGGCCGGGTTCCTCACCCGTCCGGTGCTCGTCGGCCCGGTCACTTTCCTGCTGCTCAGCAAGGCCAGTGACGAAGCCCCGGCTGGCTTTTCGCCCCTGTCGCGGCTGGACGATCTCCTTCCCGTGTATGCGGCGCTCCTGGCGCGGTTAGCGAATGCCGGAGCCGACTGGGTGCAGCTCGATGAGCCGGGCCTGGTCAGTGAATCCATCGACGTGCCGCGCGCGGAGACGCTGGCGGCCGTCGCATCCGCTTATGGAGTGCTTGGTCGACTGACCGGCCGGCCCGCCCTGTTTGTTGCCGCGCCCTACGGCAGCCTCGACGACGCCCTGCCGGTGCTTGCGGCCACCGCCGTCGAGGCGATCGGGCTGGACCTGGTGCGGGGCACCCTGCCCCGGGCCGTCCCCGGACTGGCCGACAAGACCCTCGTCGCCGGCGTCATTGACGGGCACAACATCTGGCGCGGCGATCTCGCCGGTGCCTTCGAGGCCGCCGAGAGCGTGCGTGCCCTCTCCGAATCGGTCACCGTGTCCACTTCGACGTCACTGCTGCACGTGCCGCACGATGTTGGCGACGAGACATCGCTGCCGGGCTCACTGACCAGATGGCTGGCCTTCGCCGACCAAAAGGTCGGTCAGGTCGCCACCCTCGCGCTCGGACTCACCGCCGGACGTGAGGCCATCGTGGCGCCGCTGGCCGAGGCCGAGGCGGCCCTGGAGGCCAGGCGCAGCGCTCCCGGCGTGCGTGACGGAGCCGTGCGCGGCCGTGCCGCCGCGCTGAACGAAGCCGACTTCACTCGTGGCGACTACGCCGATCGACTCCTCGCCCAGGAGGCGGCGCTGCACCTTCCGCCACTGCCGACGACCACGATCGGATCCTTCCCACAGACCGCCGACATTCGCCGAGTACGCGCACAGTTCCTCAAGGGAACCCTGGCAGCGGATGCCTACCGCGAGCTGATGCGCGCCGAGATCGGCCGCGTTGTGCAGTTGCAAGAGGAGATCGGACTTGACGTGCTCGTGCACGGCGAACCCGAACGCAACGACATGGTGCAGTACTTCGCCGAGAACCTCGACGGATTCGCCGTGACCGAGAACGGCTGGGTGCAGTCTTACGGCAGTCGCTGCACCCGGCCGTCCATTCTGTGGGGCGACGTGTCGCGCCCGGCACCGATCACCGTGGACTGGTCGGTCTACACGCAGAGCCTCACCACCAAGCCGGTCAAGGGCATGCTCACCGGCCCGGTGACGATTCTGGCCTGGTCCTTTGTGCGCGACGACCAGCCGCTGGGCGAGACCGCCCGCCAAGTGGCGCTGGCCCTGCGCGATGAAATCTCCGACCTCGAGGCCGCGGGCATCAAGATCGTTCAGGTCGACGAGCCGGCCCTGCGCGAACTTCTGCCGCTGAAGAAGAAGGATCAGGCCGACTACCTGGACTGGTCGGTCGGGTCTTTCCGGCTCGCCACGGCCGGGGTCGCGGATGCGACCCAGATCCACACCCACCTCTGCTACTCAGAATTCGGTGTTGTCATCGAAGCCATCCGCAACCTCGACGCCGACGTCACGAGCATCGAAGCGGCCCGGTCACGCATGGAAGTTGTGCGGGAAATCGAGGCGGGCGGCTTCGACCACGGCATCGGCGCCGGCATCTACGACATCCACTCGCCGCGCGTACCGAGTGTGGACGAGTTGACCATCCTGCTCGACACCGCCCTGGAATCCATTCCCGAACGCCAAGTGTGGGTGAACCCGGACTGCGGACTGAAAACGCGTGGCTACGACGAGACCGTGCAGTCGCTGCACAACATGCTCGCCGCGACGCGGGTGGTGCGCGAACGCCTCGATGCCACCGTCGGCGTCTAGCGGGGCAGACCGAAAACAGGCCCGATCACCGGTTGGTGGTCGGGCCTTCGTCGATTAAACCGAACGCAGCACCGCGACGACCTTGCCGAGGATGTCCGCAAAGTCGCCGACAATCGGTTCGAAGTTGCTGTTGCGCGGCAGCAGCCAGGTGTGGCCATCGCGCTTTCGCAGAACCTTCACGGTGGCCTCGTTGTCGAGCATGGCCGCGACGATCTCGCCATTCTCCGCGGTCTTCTGCTGGCGAACCACGACCCAGTCGCCGTCGCAGATGGCGGCGTCGATCATGGACTCACCCACGACCTTGAGCATGAACAGCTCGCCCTGCCCAACGAGTTGGCGGGGGAGCGGGAAAATCTCGTCGATCTGTTGGTCGGCCGTGATCGGGATTCCCGCGGCGATACGACCGACGAGGGGCACCATCGCGGCGTCGCCGACCTGAACGCCGGGGTGGAAGCTGTCCTGGTCACCGGTACCGACATCTTCGGGAGCGCGCTGAATCTCGATGAGAACTTCGAGTGCCCGCGGACGATTCGGGTCGCGGCGCAGGTAGCCACTGAGTTCGAGTTGATTGAGCTGATGGGTCACGCTCGACAGTGAGGCGAGCCCGACCGCGTCACCGATCTCACGCATGCTCGGCGGGTACCCGCGCGAACTCACCGAACGCTGAATCACGTCGAGAATAGCGAGCTGCCGCTGGCTCAAACTCTTGCGGCGCCGGGTGCCGCCCTTGTCACGGGTACCGCTGGTGTCCTGTGTCACGATGTGCCCTCCTGGAGTTGGCCCCGCGTGGTCTGAAACCGTGTCACACGGGGATGTCGGTGGTGTCTGGTTGAGTGTAAATCAAGCAATTGGCCTATCGAAAGTTTATCCAGTTCCGAGCCCTGAAACAAACACTTATTCGAGTGTGTTGCGCGAAATTCGGGGTGAGGATCAGAAAAAGCTTGCATGTTCGATTGTTCGAAGTTATATTCGGAACATAGTTTCGTATCCGGCCTTCCCGGCCGAGGGCCGGATACGAGACTCGCAGCCCGCCTACCTTGGAGGTTTGACATGACCACAGCACTTGCACCCACAGCCCGTGAATACGGCGCTTCTCGTACCCCCGGCACCCGTCTGCACCTCACCCGGCGTGGGCGAGTGGTGTTCACGACCCTCGCAGCCGTGCCCCTCGTCATCGGTGCCGTCGCATTCGCCCTCAACGGGGGAGCGGCCGGCGCATCCAATTCCGCCACGGGCATCGACCTCACGTCGTACACGACCGACTCCGGAATCGTGGCGACGCTGGCCTACTCGCCGACCGACGTCGGGTCTGCCCGGTTCATCACAGTCGAACCCGGCCAAACCCTGTGGGACCTCGCCGAAGAGGTCTCGCCGTCCGCCGACCCGCGCGACGTCGTCGCCGACATCAAACGACTGAACGCGCTCACCGTCGAAACGCTCCAGCCCGGTCAGCGACTCGAACTGCCCGCCAACTCGTAAGTAGCAATGCGCGCCAGCACAGGGTCGTAGCATGGAGAGTGTGACCACTCTCGACGATCTTCCGCTCCGCACCAACCTGCAAGGCCTCACCCCGTACGGTGCTCCGCAACTGCACGTTCCGGTGGCCCTGAACGTCAACGAGAACACGCACCCAATTCCCGAAGCAGTGGCCCGCGACATTCTCGCCGGCCTGGCCGAGGCCATCCGCTCGGTGAATCGCTACCCCGACCGCGAGTTCACCGCCCTGCGTGAGGCACTCGCGCAGTATCTTGGCGAGGCACTCACCTCCGACAACATCTGGGCGGCCAACGGCTCCAACGAAGTGCTCCAGCAGGTACTGCAGGCTTTCGGTGGACCTGGGCGCACCCTGCTCGGGTTTGCCCCCACCTATTCGATGTACTCGATCCTCGCGGCCGGAACCGACACCACCTGGATTGCCGGCACGCGCGATGCCGACTACGAGCTGTCGCCGGCCACCGCAGTGAGCCAGATCACTCGCACCAATCCGGACATCATCTTTCTCTGCTCACCGAACAACCCCACCGGCACCCCGCTCTCGCTCGAGACCATCGCCGCCGCCTACGACGCGACCGATGGCATCGTCGTCGTCGACGAGGCCTACGCCGAGTTCGCGCCCGCCGGAACTCCGAGTGCGCTCACCTTGCTGCCAGGCCGGGAGCGACTGTTGGTCTCACGCACAATGAGCAAGGCCTTTGCCTTTGCCGGTGCGCGGGTCGGCTATCTGGCTGCCGATCCGGCGGTAACGGATGCCCTGCGCCTGGTTCGCCTGCCGTACCACCTCTCCACCTTCACCCAGGCGGCCGCAAACGCTGCCCTGGCGCACAGCGCGGAGATGCTCGCCATGGTCGACGATATTCGTGGACAGCGCGATCGGCTCGTGGTCGAGCTGGCCGGTCTGGGCTATGCCCCGCACCGAAGCTGGAGCAACTTCGTATTATTCGGGGGAGTGGCCGACCCGCAGCAGACGTTTGAGGCGCTGCTGGCGGAGGGAATTCTCATTCGTGATGTCGGTATCCCGAACCACTTGCGGGTGACGGCGGGTACCGAGAAGGAGACTTCGCTGTTCCTTGACGCTCTGGCCCGCCTCGGACGACCGATAAACTAGCGCTATGAGCTCACCTGTTGGCATTTCCGCGCCCCGCGTCGCACACCTGCAACGGGAGACGAGTGAATCCAGCATCGATCTCTCACTGAACCTCGATGGCACCGGCGTCAGCGATATCCACACCTCGGTGCCGTTTTACGACCACCTGCTGACAGCCTTCGCCAAGCACTCCCTGACCGACCTCACGGTGCGCGCCAGCGGTGACATCGAAATAGACGTGCACCACACCGTCGAAGACGTGGGAATCGTGCTCGGCCAGGCCATTCGCCAGGCGCTCGGCGACAAGTCGGGCATCTCCCGCTACGGTGATGCCCTCGTGCCACTCGACGAGGCGCTCGCCCAGGCCGTCGTCGATATCTCGGGTCGCCCCTACCTCGTGCACGCCGGCGAGCCGGCCGGCTTCGAATTCCACCTCATCGGCGGACACTTCACCGGCTCCATGGTGCGTCACGTCTTCGAAGCGATCACTTTTCACGCCGGGCTGACCGTGCACGTCACCGTGCTGGGCGGCCGCGACCCGCACCACATCGCCGAAGCCGAGTTCAAGGCCTTCGCCCGTGCGTTCCGTCTCGCCAAGGCCCTCGACCCGTTCGTGCAGGGCATCCCCTCCACCAAGGGAGCCCTGTGACTCGGGTCGTCGTCTTCGATTACGGCACCGGCAACGTGCACTCCGCGGTCAAGGCGCTCGAACTGGCCGGCGCTGACGTCACCCTGACGAGCGACCGCACGGTCGCGCTCGAAGCCGACGGCCTCGTCGTGCCCGGTGTTGGCGCGTTCAGCGCCGTCATGCAGGCCTTCAAAGCGGTTCGCGGCGACGAGATCGTCGACCGTCGCCTGGCCGGCGATCGCCCGGTGCTCGGAATCTGCGTGGGAATGCAGGTCATGTTCGAGCACGGGGTCGAACGAGGCGTCGACACCGAGGGCCTCGGCGAATGGCCCGGAACGGTCACCGAACTTCCCGCCGCGATCCTGCCGCACATGGGCTGGAACACCGTCACGAGCGCGCCGGGCTCCGAGCTGTTTCGCGGGATCGAAGACGAGCGATTCTACTTCGTGCACTCCTACGCCGCGCAGTCCTGGACGCTTGAGGTCATGCCCCCGTTCCCCGAACCACGGCTCACCTGGGCCGAACACGGAGCGCCGTTCCTGGCCGCGATCGAGAACGGTCCGCTCACCGCAACCCAGTTCCACCCGGAGAAATCGGGCGAGGCGGGCATCCGCTTGTTGAAAAACTGGATCGGTACCCTGCGCTAATAGAACTGCGCGCCTAGACTGCACAATCCGCCCCACCACTATGAAATTGGCCGCAGCCTGCGACCGCACAACCGAGGACACCAATGAGCGAGTTCAACAAGACACCGAGGCTCGTCCTCCTGCCCGCCGTCGATGTGGCCGGAGGCAAGGCCGTGCGCCTGACGCAGGGCGAGGCGGGTACGGAAACGAACTACGGTGACCCCGTAGATGCTGCGGCCGACTGGGCCAGACAGGGCGCCGAATGGATTCACCTCGTGGACCTCGATGCGGCATTCGGCCGCGGCACCAACACCGGCGTGATCAAGAAGGTCATTCGCCAGGTCAAGGGTGTCAACATCGAGCTGTCCGGTGGTATCCGCGATGATGCATCGCTGGAAGCAGCACTGACAACGGGCGTCAAACGCATCAACCTCGGAACCGCGGCCCTGGAAAACCCGGAGTGGGCGGCCAGCGTGATCGCGCAATACGGCGAGGCCGTGGCCGTGGGACTCGACGTGCGCGGCACGACCCTCGCGGCCCGCGGCTGGACCAAGGACGGGGGCGACCTCTGGCAGGTGCTCGAACGGCTGGAGGAGGCCGGCTGTGCTCGATATGTCGTGACCGACGTCACGAAGGACGGCACCCTGCAAGGCCCGAACATCGACCTGCTCCGCCAGGTACTCGATCGCACCCGCAAGCCGGTCATCGCCTCCGGCGGTATCTCCAGCCTCGATGACATCGAAGCGCTGCGCAAGCTGGTGCCGCTCGGCCTGGAAGGTGCCATCGTTGGCAAAGCGCTCTATGCCGGCGCGTTCACTCTGGCCGAGGCCCTGGACGTCGCGGGGGACTAATGGCAAAGGCGCGCAACCTCGGCTCAACGGGCGATCCCTCCGGTCGACCGGGTTCACAGAGCCAGCCCGGTTCCCAAAGCTCGCCGGGCCAGCCCGGTGAGCCGAGCGAGCTGGCCGATTCGGCCGGTCAGCCCTGGGCCGGCCGAGGATTCGAGGCCAATCTGGACGCCGGCGATGACGGGTCAGCCCCCGCCGCGCTTGCCGAGGCGCTCACCCGCTTTCAGGCTCGGGAAGCGGGCGAAGAAAGCGTCATCGACGCCATCCGCGGTTCCCGCCTGCTGATTCCGCTGGTGACGAAGCTCGGCGAGGCCGCCCTGAACGCACGCGGGCAGACGATCGATAAAACCCAGGAGCTGTCGATCATCACCGTGGCCGGTCCCGACGGCCGCACCGTGTTACCCGCCTTCTCCTCCACGGCCGCCATGACGGCCTGGAATCCCCTCGCCCGACCCGTTCCAGCGGATGCCGTGCGCGTCGCCCTGGCCGCCGCGCAGGAAAACACCGACCTCGTGGTGCTCGACCCCACCTCGCCCGGCGAATTCGTCATCCGGCGACCGGCGCTCTGGGCGATCGCCCAATCCCTGCCCTGGACACCGAGTTATGCCAGCCATCATGTGGCCGACGCGTTCGCCGCATCCATCGCAACGGAGCTGTCGGTGCTGACCGTTCAGCTCTCAGCCGGCGACCCGTTGGGGCGGCTGGAGGGGCCCGAACTGGTGGTACAACTGGAACTGGTCGACGGCCTCACCCAGCCCGACCTGGACACCATTCTGAGCCGGCTCGGCACTCGCTGGTCGGAGAGCGAGGTCATTACGACCGGTGTCGATTCGCTGCGGGTGAAGCTCATCGCCTCGGCCTAGATTTTGCGCAGCACGAATGTCGGTGGGGTAGGCGACAATAACCCTATGACCGACGTTCTCGATCGTTTCTCCTTGGCCTCCCGGGCCTGGTTCACCGAAGCGTTCGACGCGCCGACCGCGGCTCAACTCGGGGCGTGGAACGCTATTTCGCAGGGCTCGCACGCCCTCGTCGTGGCTCCGACCGGATCAGGGAAGACCCTGGCCGCGTTTCTGTGGGCCATCGACCGGCTCTATACCGAGTCAGCACCAGGAACAGAGCAAACCAAGCATGCACCCGCCACTCGTGTGCTTTATATTTCGCCGCTCAAAGCACTCGGCGTCGACGTGGAACGCAACCTCAGCGCGCCCCTGGTGGGCGTCAGCCGCGCCGCTGAGCGGCTCGGGCTCGAGCCGCCGCACGTCTCGGTCGGGGTGCGCTCCGGAGACACACCTGCCGCCGACCGCCGCAAACTGATCACCACGCCGCCCGACATTCTCATCACTACGCCGGAGTCGTTGTTTTTGATGCTCACGTCGGCGGCCCGCGAATCGCTGCGCGGTGTGCAGACGGTCATCATCGACGAGGTGCACGCGGTCGCGGCGAGCAAACGCGGCGCCCACCTAGCCGTGTCCCTCGAACGACTCGACGCACTGCTCAATCAGCCGGCCCAGCGAATCGGACTGTCGGCTACGGTACGCCCGCAGAGCGAAGTCGCACGGTTTCTGGGCGGCGCCGCCCCGGTGCAGATCGTGTCGCCGCCCGCGCTGAAAAGGTTCGATCTGCGTGTGGTCGTTCCGGTCGATGACATGAGCGACCTCGGGCCGGTGCCTCAACGCGAGGGGGTCACGTCGGCCGCGGCGCCGCAGACCGGATCGATCTGGCCCCACGTCGAAGAGGCCATCGTCGACGAAGTGCTGGCACACTCCTCGAGCATCGTGTTTGCCAATTCGCGACGGCTCACCGAACGCCTGACGGCCCGGTTCAACGAAATCTATGCCGAGAGGCTGGCGGCCTCCGCTCTGGTTCCCGTGGTGCACGGAGGTGTTGTGTGGAGTCCTCCGGCCGTTCGCCCGCCAGCCGAACTGATGGGCGCGAGCGGCCAAACCGATGGCGCCGAGCCGCTGCTCGCCCGCGCACATCACGGTTCGGTCAGCAAAGAACAACGCGCGCTCATTGAAGACGACCTGAAATCGGGCCGGCTGCGCTGTGTCGTTGCCACGTCGAGCCTGGAACTCGGCATCGATATGGGCGCCGTCGACCTGGTCGTGCAGGTCGAGTCACCGCCGTCGGTGTCGAGCGGGCTGCAGAGGCTCGGCCGCGCCGGGCACCAGGTCGGTGAGATCAGTCGCGGGGTGATCTACCCCAAGCACCGGGCAGACCTGATCCACGCGGCGGTCGCGGCCGAGCGAATGGTGGCCGGCGCGATCGAATCGCTGCGGGTTCCCACCAACCCGCTCGACATTCTGGCCCAGCAGACCGTCGCGGCCTGCGCGCTCGAACCGATCGACGTGGAGACCTGGTTCGACATGGTTCGGCGCAGCGCACCGTTCGCGACGCTGCCCCGCTCCGCCTACGAGGCCACCCTCGACCTGCTCGCCGGCCGCTACCCCTCTGACCAGTTCGCCGAGTTGCGCCCGCGCATCGTCTGGGATCGCGACGCCGGCACCCTGACCGGCCGTCCCGGCGCGCAGCGGTTGGCCGTCACCAGCGGCGGCACCATCCCTGACCGCGGTCTGTTCGGCGTCTTCATGGTCGGCGGCGAGCAGATCACCGGCAAACGGGTCGGCGAACTCGACGAAGAGATGGTCTACGAATCGAGGGTGGGCGATGTCTTCGCGCTCGGCACCACGAGCTGGCGCATCCAGGAGATCACCCACGACCGGGTACTCGTCGTGCCCGCGTTTGGGCAGCCGGGGCGGTTGCCGTTCTGGAAGGGTGACGGCCTCGGCCGCCCGGCCGAACTCGGTCAGGCCATCGGTGCTTTCGTGCGCGAAGTCGGGAGCCTGCCGGCCGATGCGGCGCGGGAGCGCTGTGCCGTGGGCGGCCTCGATCAGCGCGCCATCAGTAACCTGCTTGCCTTCCTGGGCGAGCAAAGCGGTGCAACGGGCCAGCTGCCTACTGACCGCACGCTCGTGGTCGAACGGTTCCGCGATGAACTCGGGGACTGGCGCGTGGTGCTGCACTCGCCATACGGCACGCCGGTGCACGCACCGTGGGCACTCGCCGTCGGGGCCCGCGTGCGCGAGCGCTACGGAATCGATGGCTCCTGCGTCGCTAGCGACGACGGCATCGTCGTGCGCATCCCCGACACCGAAACCGAACCGCCCGGCAGTGACCTGTTCGTGTTCGATCCCGACGAGCTCGAACAGCTGGTCACCGACGAGGTCGGCGGCTCCGCGCTGTTCGCCTCCCGGTTTCGCGAGTGCGCCGCTCGGGCCCTGCTCCTGCCCCGGTACAAGCCCGGTGTCCGCTCGCCCCTCTGGCAGCAGCGGCAAAAAGCCGCGCAGCTGCTCGACGTGGCCCGCACCTTTCCCACTTTTCCGATCATTCTCGAGACCCTGCGCGAATGCCTGCAGGACGTCTACGACCTGCCGGCCCTCGGGGCGCTGGCCCGGCAGATCGCCTCCCGCGAACTGCGCCTGGTCGAAACCACAACTGAGACCGCCAGCCCGTTCGCCAGCACCCTGCTGTTCGGCTACGTGGCCGCGTTCATGTATGAGGGCGACACTCCGCTGGCCGAGCGGCGCGCCACGGCCCTCGCAATCGACTCGAGCCTGCTCGCCGAACTGCTCGGGCGGGTGGAACTGCGTGAACTTCTCGACCCCACCGTCATCGACCAGACCGACCGGGAGCTGCAACGGCTCGCCCCCGACTATTTAGTGAATGGCGTGGAAGGCGTCGCCGACCTGCTGCGCACGCTCGGCCCGCTGAGCACCGTCGAAGTGGCCGAGCGGATGCTCACGCCCGAGTCGCAGCCCGCCGCCGACTCGCTCGTCGTCGACGACGCCCTGCACGCCCTCGTCGACTCCCGCCGCGCGATCCGGGTGAGCATCGGCGGCCAGGACCGCTGGGCGGCCGTCGAAGACGCCAGCCGGTTGCGCGACGCACTCGGGGTTCCGCTCCCAATCGGTGTACCGGCAGCGTTTACCGAATCCGTCAAGGACCCGCTCGGCGACCTGATGAGCCGCTTTGCTCGCTCGCATGGACCGTTCACCACGCGGGCTGTCGCCGAGCGGTTCGGGCTGGGCGAGGCCGTCGTGCAGATTGCCCTCGGCCGCCTCGCTGATGCCCGACGCATCGTGGCCGGCGAATTCCGACCGAACGGCACCGGCCCGGAATGGTGCGACTCCGAGGTGCTGCGCCGCCTCCGCCGCCGTTCCCTCGCCGCGCTTCGGCACGAGGTGGAACCCGTCGATCAGAAGGCTATCGGCCGGTTTTTGCCGGCCTGGCAACACGTGGGCGGTAAGCTGCGCGGAATCGACGGCGTCGCATCCGTTGTGGAACAGCTCGAGGGAGCGCGCATACCGGCGTCCGCCTGGGAGACGCTCATTCTGCCAGCCCGAGTGAGCGACTACCAGCCGGGCATGCTCGACGAACTCACCAACGCGGGCGAAGTACTCTGGGCGGGCGCGGGAACCCTCGCCGGCAATGACGGCTGGGTCAGCCTGCACCTCGCCGAAACCGCCCAGCTCACGCTGCCACTGCCCATCGATGTGGACACGACGCCCCTGCAGCAGGAGATCCTCGCGACCCTCGGCAGCGGCGGGGCCTACTTCTTTCGCCAGCTCGCCGATGCCGTGGGCAGCCAGGACGACAAGGAATTGGTGCAGGCGCTGTGGGACCTGGTCTGGGCCGGGCTGATCAACAACGACACCTTCGCCCCGGTTCGCTCGCTCCTGGCCGGCGGGCATACCGCGCACCGGCAGAGCCGCGCCGTGCCCCGGGCGCGCCTGCATCGCGGGCGATCGATGCCGCGGCCCAGTCTGCCGAGTCGCAGCGGACCACCAATGGTGTCGGGGCGGTGGTCGATCCTGCCGGTGGCCGATGACTCGCCGACCCGTCGTGCGCACGCACTGGGGGAGACCCTGCTGGAACGCTACGGCGTCGTGACCCGCGGCGCGGTGATGGCCGAGGGTGTCGCCGGGGGGTTCTCGCTCGTCTACCGCACGCTCACCGGATTCGAAGAAATGGCCCGCTGCCGTCGCGGCTACTTCATCGAAGGGCTCGGCGCAGCCCAGTTCGCCACCGGCGGCACCATCGACCGGCTGCGCACCTTCGCTGCGGGGGCATCCGACCCGTCCGCTGCCCGACGCACCTCGCCAGCCGTCGCGGTGACCCTGGCCGCAGCGGACCCGGCGAACGCCTACGGCGCCGCGCTGCCGTGGCCGCCGCTGCCCGGGGACACCACCCACCGCCCGGGTCGCAAGGCGGGAGCACTGGTCGTGATCGTCGACGGCGGCCTCGTGCTCTATGTCGAGCGCGGTGGCAAGACTGTGGTTGTCTACGAGACGGATGCTGCCGTGCTCGCCGCAGCGACCGCCAGTCTGGCTGCCCTCGTCACTGCCGGGCGCATCCAGAAGATCGCCGTGGAAACGGCCAACGGCGTGTTCGTGATCGGCACCGAACTCGGCGCGGCCCTGCGCGCCGCCGGATTCACCGAAACGCCGAAGGGGCTGAGGCTGCGTGCCTGAGGGCGATACCGTCTACCGCACGGCCCGTTCCCTCGACCAGGCCCTGCGCGGAAACATCCTGACCGGCTGCGACATTCGGGTGCCGGCCTTCGCCACCGTCGACCTGACCGGGCAGACCGTGCACGAGGTCGTGAGTTACGGCAAACACCTGCTGCATCGGGTCGGCGAGACGAGTATCCACTCGCATCTCAAAATGGAGGGTGCCTGGCACCTCTACCGGCCGGGCACGCGCTGGCACCGGCCGGCGTTCCAGGCGCGTATCGTGCTGCAGACCCTCGAGTGGGTCGCCGTCGGTTTCGAGCTGGGCATTCTGGAACTCGTGCCGACCCGCGCCGAGTCGGAGGTGGTCGGCTATCTCGGGCCCGACCTGCTGGGCCCCGATTGGAGCGCGGTCGACGGTGCCGAGGCCACCAATCGACTCGCTGCCAGGCCCGACCAACCGGTTATTCTCGCGCTCGCCGACCAGCGCAATCTCGCCGGACTCGGCAATGTCTACGTCAACGAGCTCTGTTTTCTGCGTGGACTGCTGCCGACCCGGCCCATGGCTGAGGTCAGCGATATCGCCGGGCTCGTCGCGCTGGCCCGCCGTCTGCTTCTGGCCAACAAGGACCGCGACGAACGCACGACCACTGGCAACCTGCGCCGCGGAGCGCAAGTGTGGGTGTACGGGAGAGGCGGCCAGCCGTGCCGGCGCTGCGGTACCCGCATCAGTCGCGGCACCCTGGGCCGGAGTGATGTCGAGCAGCGCAACACATTCTGGTGCCCCCGCTGCCAGATCTAGCTCGGGGTCCGCTCGGGTGCTCACAACACAAAGCGGATGCCGTCGGTCGGGGCGACCGCGGCATCCGCTGGAAAAAAAATGGGCTAGTTGACCGGTCCGGTGTACTTCTCGCCGGGGCCCTCGCCGATGGCGTCGGGAATGGCGGATGCCTCGCGGAACGCGAGTTGCAGGGAACGCAGTCCGTCACGCAGGCTGCGGGCATGCATATCGGCGATGTCGGGAGCCGCTGCCGTGACCAGCCCGGCGAGGGCCGTGATGAGTTTGCGGGCTTCGTCGAGGTCGATCTGGGCGTCGGGGTCTTCGGCCAGTCCACACTTCACGGCGGCCGCGCTCATCAGGTGCACCGCGGCCGTGGTGATGATCTCCACAGCGGCCACATCGGCGATATCGCGTGTGGCTTGTGCTGCATCCTGCTCAAAACTCGTATCGTGCTCAAAACTTTGGCTCACTGCATTCCTCTGCTAGGCTAATCTTTGGTTCCGGGACAATAGTCTCGGTACGAAAGTGGAGAATCTCCCACCCGCGCATACCGCTTCGTCAAGGTTACCGGGTAGATTGCACTCCGCCGTCGCGTTATCACCTCTTCCGGGAAGGTGGCAGGGCGAGGGTAGACAGGGTGTCGTGTGGAACACGTCAACGAAAAAGTTGGTGTGGAAAACGCGTGATTTTCCTCTCTTCGTCCCTGGTCAGCATCCGCTGGCTGGTTGTGATCACGAAGTTAACCAAGAGGAGAGACGCATCAGCGATCCCCGTACAAATGACCGTATACGCGTCCCCGAAGTTCGTCTCGTTGGTCCCAACGGCGAGCAGGTCGGGGTCGTGGCGATTGATGTTGCCTTGCGCCTGGCACAGGATGCCGACCTCGACCTCGTCGAAGTTGCACCCGAAGCCAAGCCGCCCGTGGCCAAGATCATGGACTACGGCAAGTTCAAGTACGAGGCTGCGCAGAAGGCCAAGGAGGCCAGGCGCAACCAGGCGAACACGATCCTCAAGGAGGTTCGTTTCCGTCTCAAGATTGATACGCACGACTACGAGACCAAGCGCAAACGCGCCGAAGGCTTCCTGAAGAGCGGTGACAAGGTCAAGGCCATGATTCTTTTTCGTGGCCGCGAACAGTCCCGACCCGATCAGGGCGTACGACTGCTCCAAAAATTTGCCGAGGATGTCGCCGAGTACGGTTCCGTGGAATCTACTCCGACGATCGACGGTCGAAACATGGTCATGGTGATTGGCCCGTTGAAGAACAAGTCAGAAGCCAAGGCTGAGATCAACGCCCACAAGGCTGCCGAGAAGGCAGACAAGGTAGCCGATAAGGCAGACAAGGTTGCCGACAAGGCAGCGAAACAGGAGGAACCAGATGCCTAAGATGAAGACCCACTCCGGAACCAAGAAGCGTTTCAAGGTCACCGGCAGCGGAAAGATCATGAAGCAGCAGGCCGGACTTCGACACAACCTCGAGGTCAAGAGCACGCAGCGCAAGTCCCGTTTGAACCAAGACCAGGTGCTGGCCAAGTCAGACCAGAAGGTCATCAAGAAGCTTCTCGGTCTGTAAATTCCAACACCGGAAACCAGGCCTCGTAAATACGAATAAGGATTTGTAGAAAATGGCAAGAGTAAAGAGGGCCGTAAACGCCCACAAGAGTCGCCGCGTTATTCTCGAACGCGCCAAGGGCTACCGCGGTCAGCGTTCACGCCTGGTCACCAAGGCGAAGGAGCAGCTCACTCACTCCTTCACCTATAGCTACCGTGACCGTCGCGCACGCAAGGGCGATTTCCGTCGCCTGTGGATTCAGCGGATCAACGCTGCGTCGCGCGCGAATGGCCTCACCTACAACCGTCTGATCCAGGGCCTCGGCCTGGCTGGCATCGAGGTTGACCGTCGTATCCTCGCCGACCTGGCCGTCAACGAGGCAGCGACGTTCGCCGCCCTCGTTGAGAGCGCCAAGGCTGCTCTTCCCGCCGACACCTCGGCACCGAAGGTCTCCGTCACGGCGTAATGCGTCAACCGAACCGTTCATCACTGGCTGCCTCCTGGGCGTGAATGTCGTGAACGGCTCAAAACAAGGAGCGGGTGACCTGGTCACCCGCTCCTTTTTTGTACGCATTCGCTGTGCACCTAAACTGGGGTACATGCTTGATAATTCACGTTCACCGCGCGTCCGTGCCGTCGCAAAACTTGCTAAGCGCGACGCGCGCCTCGAGTCCGGTCTGTTTCTGCTCGAAGGCCCACAGGCCGTTTCCGAAGCCCTCACCTTTCGTCCAGAGCTGGTCGTGGAGTTGTTTGCCACACCGACCGCGCTCGATCGTTACTCCGACCTCGCCCAGAAAGCGGTCGACGCCCAGGTTGAGGTGGAGTTCGTCTCTGAAGAGGTGCTCGAGGCCATGGCCGACACGGTCACCCCGCAGGGCTTCGTGGCCGTCTGCCACCAGTTCCCCACCTCGGTGAAGAAGATCTTCAACGCCGAACCCAAACTCGTCGCCATCCTTGAAGAGGTACGCGACCCGGGAAACGCAGGAACCATCATTCGCGCAGCGGATGCCGCCGGCGCCGACGCCGTCATCCTCACCGGTCGCAGCGTCGACCTGTACAACCCCAAGGTCATCCGTTCCTCGACCGGCTCCATCTTTCACCTGCCCGTCGCCATCGCGGCCGACCTTTCCGACGTGCTCGACCGTGCCCGCGCCGCCGGCCTGCAGCTGTTCGCCGCCGACATTAAAGGCTCCGACTTGCTCACCGCCCGCAACGAGGGGCTGCTCGCAGCTCCGACCGTGTGGCTGTTCGGCAACGAAGCTCGCGGCCTGACCGACGAAGACCTCGCTCGGGTCGACCGCAGTGTCAGCGTGCCGATCTACGGCGAAGCCGAGTCGATGAACCTGGCGACCGCGGCATCCGTTTGCCTGTATGAAAGTGCATTCGCCCAGCGCGCCTGAGCATCACTTCCGCACCAGGGCAAAAGCCTCAGCGAGCAAGGCGTACGAAGCTTCTCGATCGGCATACCCGGCAATCGGGCTGTTGACCATGATCTCGTCGATACCGTGGAGGCGGGCCAGATCTTCAAGCTGACGTCTCACGTCCTGTGGTGTTCCCGAAATAATCGATGACTGGTTGGCAGCGCGGCGGGTCGTTTCGTGCCCGCTCCAGCGGTGCGCCAAGGACACGTTCATGGCGGGGAACGGGCTGTCATCACCCAGGTCTTTGCGTGACCGCCACAGCAGGGCGATCTCCCGCAACCCGGACACGACGCTGGAGTGCTCCGCTGTGATGACTCGTACGGCAAGAAGAGGCTCGGGCTCAAGGCGATGGACGGTGGGAAGAAAACTGTCTCGATAGGCGTGCAGGGCAGCCTGTGCGGATTCCTGATTCAAGAAGTGGGCGTGCGCGTAGCCGCTTCCGATCGCTCCGGCGACCGGGGCAGTGCTGCGGCCGGCACCCAGCATCCAGAGTCGAAGATCCGTGCGTTCCGGATCATCGGGCAGGAGACCCAGCCTCTCGTGCAACTCAACAACCTTCGCGGGGTATGAACCGTCGCGGTCGCCGGCCCGCCCGATCCCCAGATCGACTCGCCCTGGGTGCAAGGCAGCCAGAATATTGAACGTCTCGGCCACCTTCGCCGGAGTGTACCGAGCGAGCAGCACCCCGCCGGTACCGATCCGGATCCCGCTCGTGTTTTCGAGGAGCGCGAGCGCTAAAATCTCCGGTGCAGTGCCGGCGAAACTGGGGGAGTCGTGATGCTCGGCCACCCAGAAACGCTCATAACCGAGCTCGGCCGCCACCGTCCCCAGCCGCACCGTGTCGCGGATTGCCGCAGCAGCGGTCGTGCCTTCGGCGATCGGCGACTGGTCAAGAATCGACAGCCTCACCACGGCGAAACTGCTTCAGCAGGTCCGGTTGCCGGCACGATGCGGAAATCCGCGAGGAAGACCAGGTTGTGCAGTTCGGCGGCCGCTATCGCGCGTAACGTCGGCAGCTCGCCCGCAGCCTGCAGGGGGGTGAATACGTTGAGAGGCCAGTCGCGCACCGTCCCTCCGCGGAGATGTGGATGGTGAAAGTTGCGGCCGAAGTAGGCCGTCAGAGTGATCGGAGGGATCTCTGCGGCTACCTGACGGGGCCACGACAGCGTCCACGAGCAGCCGAGCCCGCCGTCCTGCGTTCGGGCCACACCGGTGCTGTGGATCGTTCCAGTGTTCAGCAAGAGCGCCGCATTCAGTTCTGTCAGCGCTGAGCGGCACGGCGAATCCATGAGCGTCGCTGTGGTCGCGAACAGAGCCTCCTTGTCGGCACGACTGTGCGCCTGACCGTGCGTGCCGTCGCGGAGATCGGCGAAGTGCCGGAGAAGGGCTGAAGCATTGTCTGTCACCGAGAGGTCAATCGGGTATGGGCTGGTCATCGTGGGGTCCTCATTCTGTTGTGGTCGTGTGTGGTGTCGAACCAGGTGTCCAGCACTGTGTTGATCCAGACGTGCACAGGATTGGGCCGCGGTCCTCTCTGAAACAGAAAGTCGCCGTGCTCCAGCGCCGGATCGATGTGCAGAAGGGCAGGAACTCCGTCGCGCTGCAGGTTTGCGGCGTAGGATCGCACGTCGTCTGAGACAGGATCGAAGGTCCCCGTGATGAGGGCGGTGCGACAGAGTCCGGACAGGTCTGACCCGTTCAGCGGTGTCAGGTAGGACTCACCCATTCGGTCGGCGAGTGGCCCCCGGTAGCGAGCCCACGCTTGTTGAAGCTGGCGACGCTCCGGGAATCGTGCCGGCATGGCGAGGTAGGAAGGCGCTGTGCACTCTGGGTCCAAGGGTGGGTAGGCCAGTATTTGTCCCGCGAGGGGAATTCCGTGATCACGGCACCACAATGCAGCGCCAGCGGCAATCGTGCCTCCGGCGCTGTCCCCGCCAATCACCAGCTGGCTCGCGGGGTCTGTCAGATGCGCGGACGCCCACCGCACCACCCTGAGTAGGTCATTCAGGGCGGTGGGGTGCGTCCACCGCGGAGCCAGCCGATAGCCGACATTGACGATACGAAGGCCGCACAGGGAGGTCAGGGCCAGGCATGCCGCGTGCCAGTCCTCAAGGGAACCGCGCGTCCAGCTTCCGCCGTGCGCCCATACCAGTGTGGCCAGGCCGGCTCGGGGACCGTCATAGATTCTGAGCGGGATGCGATACCCGTCTTCGGCCTGCACTTCCGACTCGGACCACCGCACGGATGCTGCTGTCATCGCGCCGAATCTCATAGGTCGATCCTGACAAGAACGGCGGGTCACCGCCTCTCCCTGCGCTGCCTATCACTGACAGGGTGTGGATACTGGGGAATACCACCACCCATACTGGGGGCGTTGTAACAGAGCTGTTGATCGGCGCAGGTGACCGCGTTGTTTCAGTTCTCTTCCCGGGCCGCTGAAGCGGCATCTTGTGTCCTAAAAGCCTCGCAGAGGCCAAACTGAGGGACCTAAGAAATGGAAAGAGCGAGACTCCTTAACTTCACCAGCGATCTTATTTCAGCCCGCGTGCTCGACGATCCGGCAGAAGTGCCGATCGTCGGAGCAGGCATCGTCGTGAACGTGGCACCCACCCGCGCGTTCACCTCCGGTTCCCAACGGAGCATCCTCCCCGCCCTCTCATCTACGATTCTTCGGCAGGGCACGGTCGCCGGCGAGAAACTCATCGTCCTGACCATAGAATCACCAGCCGTGCAGGAAGCTCAACTCGTACACCGTGGGTGGACGAACTTCTATGATTCCCAGTTTGGTTCTCCGGTCCTTCTGAAATCGCCGCAGGACCGGTTGGGGACGGTGGAGCTGAA
The DNA here is from genome assembly GCF_002929595.1 of Cryobacterium sp. N19. NCBI lineage: Bacteria > Bacillati > Actinomycetota > Actinomycetes > Micrococcales > Microbacteriaceae > Cryobacterium > Cryobacterium sp. N19. Next base: position 312,303 of record NZ_PJJR01000048.1, read on the forward strand.
TTGCGCCGACATACTCGGCATCACTGACAACGCCATCGGGACGTCCCGCTTCGAGGTGCGAGCCAACCTCTGGTTCAGCCCGGCCGGCACTGACTGCGGCATTCACAATCAACACGACTTCATCGAGGTGCACACCCAGGTGCTCGGGCGCGGCCGAATGCAGAAATTCATGTCCGAAAACGAAGACACACTCTACGAAGATCAGTTGCTCAGCCCGGGGAATACCAACCCGACTCCGTTCTGCATCGGAGTCGGCGGAACCTTCCACTACCCCTGGCACCAATACCACGCCGACACCGACTGCGTGTGGCTTGCCGTCGAATACCACCGGATCTGAATTCGGAGTCCTCGTCATAGTGCGGGGCACCCTTGCGAAACCTGGCTCGACCTCTTGAGGAGCACCATGAAGACCATCGGATTAATTTTTGGAACCCGGCCCGAAGCCGTGAAATTCGCACCCATCATTAGAGCGTTGCAGGAAGACGCCCGATTCACGCCGATACTTATTTCAACCGGGCAGCATCGGGAGATGTTGGATTCGACGCTGGCCGAATTTGGTATCACCCCCGATCTCGACCTCCGGGTTATGCGCGACAAGCAGACCCTCAGCCAGGTCACCCACCGCATCCTCGAAGGCATCAGCGACGGCGATCACCTGGCCGGCATGGACGCGGTCATGGTTCACGGCGATACGGCATCCACTCTGGCTGGGGCGCTGGCCGCATTGCACCAACAGATTCCGATCATCCACGTCGAAGCCGGTCTCAGGAGCGGTAACAACCTATCTCCGTATCCGGAAGAGGTGAACCGAAAGCTCGTGGGTCAAATCGCCGCCCTGCACCTCGCACCGACGATGGGGAACAGCGCCAACCTCATTCGCGAGGGAATCCCAGAGAATCGGATCGTCGTGACCGGAAACACCATCGTGGATGCCCTTGAATGGGGGCTGCAGAACCTCGGTTCCTATGGAGACGCCGCGCTCGAGGACCTGGACGACGATCCGCGTCGCGTGATCGTCGCCACCTCACACCGACGGGAATCATTGGGTCAGCCGATGCGGGAAATCGCGGGCGCACTGTTCGATATCGCCCAGGATCCTGGGGTGCGGATTGTCGTGCCCCTGCACTTGAACCCCCTCGTGCGTTCGATCATGCTTCCCATCCTCTCCGGCCTCGACAACGTCACGATCGTGGATCCGCTCCCGTATCTGAGCTTCTGCCGATTGCTCGTTCGCAGCGACATCATCTTGTCGGACAGTTCGGGGGCTGAAGAAGAAGGCCCGGCCCTCGGCAAGCCGACGCTCGTGCTGCGCGACATCACCGAGCGACAGGAATCGATCCTGACGGGCAGTTCCCGACTCGTCAGCCGGTCCCGCCCGCACATCGTGGCACAGGTGCGGCACCTTCTCGACGACGAAGATGCGTATCGTGAGATGGCCGAGGCCATCAACCCGTACGGGGACGGATGCGCCACCCAACGCACCGTCGCCGCGGTGGCGCACTTCTTCGGCCGGGGACCGGCTGTAATGCCCTTTGTTCCCGGGGCCGAGCCGGTGAGAGTCGCAGCATGACGATGTCCGCGTACGGGTCTCGTATCCTCGAACCGCGTTTCGGTTCCGAGACGGTCACCGACTTCCTTCGCGACGGGTACTGGCTTGAGGCCGCTGATATCACGGGAACCGGTCGACCGGACCTGGTCGGCTACGGCCTCTCGCTCGGTGAGATCTATTGGTACCAGAACCCTGGGTGGCAGAAGCGCCTTGTTGTGGACAAGGTAAAAGAACCCGTGGGGATGGACCACGGCGACATTACCGGTAACGGTCTGGCCGATCTTGCCGTGTGCTACCAGCTCTACGGCCCCGGCGGAACGATCCACCACGCCGACCCGGAGGGCGGCAAGATCGATTGGTTGGAAAACCCGGGAAACGCAGCCGAAACGAGTGAGCAATGGATGCGCCACTATGTTGGTCGCGCCACGGGGATGCACCGCCTGCGCCTGGGTCACTTCACACGCAACGATGTGATGCAGATAATCGGCTTTCCGATCGTGGCCGTGGAGGGCGTGCATGCCGTGCTCCCCATCGTGCTCTTCACCCAACCAGCGGATGTCAGGTCTGCTGCGGAGTGGCCGATGGAGGTCGTCTCCAACCGGGACTTTCGAATGATCCATGGCGTTGCCCGAAAGGAAGGCCTGATTCCCGGGTCCGACCTTGATTCCATCCTGATGGCATCGGATGAGGGTGTGACCTGGCTCTACTACGACGCGGTTGCGGGGGAGTGGACCTGGGAGCACGTCGGTGACGGCGAGGAATCACAGTTCGAGCAGACCACCTTCAAGGGCAGCGGGGATGTCGACGGGGGACGTCTCGGAACGAATGCTCTGGCGTACGTCGCCGCTGTCGAGCCATTCCACGGAAATACCGTGGCGGTGTATGCCCGCACGGCGCCCGAAAACGGGGTCCCGGGCGAGTGGAGGCGGCACGTGCTCGATATCTACGGTGACCCGAATGAGAACGGGGAGGGAACGGGCCACACGGTCATGTGTCGCGACTTCGATGGGGACGGTGACGATGAATTTCTGGTCGGGCTGCGCGGACCTGATCCGTGGCAGGGCGCGATGTATTACAAGGCGGTCGACGCAGCGCGGGGCTTGTTCCTGAAGTGGCGGGTATCGCGCGAATCGGTCGCTCGAATCGTGGCGGGCGATTTTAGCGGAAGTGGCGTGGACGACTTCGCCACCATCTCATACTCGGTCGCGCACTATTTTGTCGCACCGAAGGCGCAGATCACCCTGCACCAAAATTTGACCGTTCGAGCACCCGCGGCAGGAGAATTCCTGTGAAGCGCTCAATAGCTTCCCCGCTCAACCGTCGGTTGTTCCTCACCGGTTCAACCGGCACCCTTGCCGGAGCAGCCCTGGCGCTGTCACCTGGCTCGCTGTCCGCGGCCACGCCCGATACGCTGACCGGCTCGATTCCGTCATCGTCCGGCCCCAACACCCCCGACGGGTCCACTGTGCCTAAGGGGGACGGGCGGTACGCCGATCTGATGACCGGAAACAACCAGCGATTTGTGGCGAACCCTGACTACGTCAGACTCATCACCACAACGACGGATGCGGAATCAGCACTCCGAGATGCCGTCGCCCAGACGAAGAAGGTGTCGATCCGCAGCGGCGGGCATTGCTTTGCCGACTTCGTCTGCAACCCGGAGATTCAGGTCATCCTGGACCTCTCGCCGATGACCGCCGTGTACTACGACAAAGGCATGCGGGCTTTCGCCGTTGAGCCGGGCGCCCGCATCATGAACGTCTACGAGACCTTGTACAAGAACTGGGGAGTCACCATCCCCGGGGGCATCTGTTACAGCGTCGGAATTGGTGGGCACATCTCCGGCGGTGGGTATGGATTGTTGTCCCGCGCCCACGGACTCACCGTCGATCACCTGTATGCCGTGGAGGTGGTGACCGTCGCCGCCGATCGCACGGTAAAAACCGTTGTTGCGACCCGAGACGATGTCGGGGACAAACGCGACCTATGGTGGGCCCATACCGGCGGGGGTGGCGGCAATTTCGGACTCATCACGAAATATTGGTTTCGTTCACCGGGAGCCAGGGGTGCTTCTCCCCAGAAGCAGCTCATCCCGGCACCGTCGAAGGTTCTTGTCAGCGCCATCAGCCTGCCCTGGGACCAGCTGGACGAGCAGAAATTCAGCCGTTTGCTCACGAATTTCGGTGACTGGCACGAGAGGCATCGCGCGCCGGGAACACCAGAGGCGAATTTGAGCAGCCTGTTCAACGTCAGCCACAAGGCACACGGGAGTCTGGGAATGTTCACCCAGATCGACTCGGGCGCGCCCCAGGCGCGCGCTGTACTCGAGGAATACCTGGCGGCCATCCTCGCTGGCGTCGCAATCACCCCACAACCGGTCACGACGGCGAACGGGGAGATTCCGGCCGTTCCGGACTTTTTCACTCCCCAGGAGATCCCCTGGTTGCAGGCCACCCGACTCGTGGGAACAGACAACCCCACCATCACGAATCCCACCAGCCGGGGGGCGCACAAGTCGGCCTACATGAATAAGCGGTTTTCGAATGAGCAGCTCCGCGTGCTCTACCAGCAGATGACGAAGCCCGGCTTCACCAACCCCAACACCATGATGGTGCTGTTCTCCTTCGGTGGGCAGGTGAATGCCGTCGAACAACACGCCACGGCAAACGCGCAGCGCAACTCATCGTTCAAGCTCTGCCTGCAGACGTTTTGGTCCGACCAGGCCGAAGACGCTTACTATCTCGGGTGGGAGCGAGACACCTACGAGGGCATGTTCGCAGCCACCGGTGGAGTCCCTGTTCCCGGTGATGACACGGACGGCTGCTACATCAACTATCCCGACACGGACGTTGCCATGGCGGAGCACAATCGTTCCGGCGTTGGTTGGCAACAGCTGTACTTCAAGGACAACTATCCCCGCCTCCAGCAAGCCAAACTGGAGTGGGATCCGACCGGCTTCTTCGGCCACCGGCTCGGAATCGAACTGCCAGCAGCATCCGCTGAAGACCGAGCGGCGGCTCGGCGATGAGCGCGAACCTACAGCCTGTGCCCCATGCAGTCCGGAGCAAGCTCCCGTCGCTCACCGGGCTGCGCTTTTTTGCAGCGCTCCTGGTGTTCTGCTTCCACATCACCCTGTCGAACTCGCCCATCCCACCGAACAACGCCATCAACCCGTTCGAGGACCAGGAGCTCGGGGACACCCTCGAGTCCATCTTCAGCAAGGCGGGCTACGCGGGAGTTTCGTTCTTCTTCGTGCTTAGCGGCTTCCTGCTCGCGTGGGCGTCGAGACCGGGGGAACCGTTCGTGCGCTTCTGGCGTCGTCGACTCCTCAAGATCTTTCCCAACCACATCGTGATGTGGGTACTGGCGATGGTGTTGTTCGCCGCGGCCTTGACGACACCGCTAGGGGCGATATCGAATCTCTTCCTGCTGAACTCGTACTCGCCCGATGGATCGGTCTATGTGGCAGTCAACCCGCCGTCCTGGACCCTGTGCAGTGAGCTGCTCTTTTATCTGCTGTTCCCGCTCATCATCAACCTTCTGCGGCGAATTCCGCCCAGGCACCTCTGGGCGTGGGCGGGAGTCATGGTGCTGTGCATGGCCGGGGTGCAGCTCGTCACGCTCTACCTCATTCCCGCGACGCCGGTCTCGGCCCTGACACCCATTTCGGTCACCCAGTTCTGGTTCGGCTATATCTTTCCGCCCCCGCGTCTGTTCGAGTTCATTTTCGGCTCGATCCTGGCCCTGATCGTGCTGTCGGGGCGGTGGATTCCCCTCAAGATGTACCAGGCTCTCCTGCTCTGCCTCGTGGGCTACGGCGTCGCCCAAGTTGTGCCCTTTGTGTACTCGTTCACGCTGGCCATGATCATTCCTATCGGAGCCCTGATCTGCACCAGTGCTGCCGCCGACTTGAGGGGCGGGAACGCCTTCCTGGCCAGCCGAGTCATGCAGTGGCTGGGCAATACCTCGTTCGGCTTCTATCTGTGCCAGGGCGTCGTGATCTTCTTCGGGCGAATTCTGCTCGGGAACGAGACCTATTCCAGCCCGATTGCCCTGCTCGTGGTGGTTGGTTTCTTCGGCGCGACCCTGCTCGGAGGATGGGGGCTGTATGCCCTGGTCGAAAAGCCGGCGATGGACCGCTGGTCCAGACCTCGTCGGGTGCCGGTCGCGGCGCCGGTACCGGTTCTGACCGAGTAGGTCTGCACCGGCCTCAGGGTGGTTTCCGACCTGGACGGAAACCCCCTCTGCGGCCGAGAGTCAGGCCGCCGTGGCCTGCAAAAGCTGCAACGCCGCCGCGCTTGGAGAATCCGGCTCGGCGGTGTACATCAATATTCGGTGGCCCGATTCATCCGGTGAGGTGAGCACCTCGAAGTCCAATTCCATCGAACCGACGGAAGGATGCTGGAAGTACTTCAGACCCGACATGCAATTCTCAACCGGATGCTTCGCCCACAGTTTCGCAAATTCCGGACTTTTTACGGTCAGCTCGCCGACCAGCGAAATCAAGTCCAGGTCGTCGTCGAAACGTCCAGCCAACAGGCGCAGTGACGAGACCGCTCGTGTCGCTTCCTCGCACCAGCTTGCATATAACTCGCGCGTGTGGGCATCGAGAAACAGCATCCGCGTCATATTGGGCCGGTCGGCGGGGCAGTGCGGACTCTCGAAGTCCAGGTGCGACCCGACGAGTTTATGGCCGAGCGAATTCCACGCCAGAACCTCACTGCGGCGGCCCAACACAACGGCCGGCATGCTCGACATCGATTCGATCAGGCGAAGGGTTCCGGGCCTGGCCTTGTCTGGTTTCGCGCCACTGCGACGTTTTGTTCTCGTCGGCTTGGCGAGATCCATCAGATGCGAGCGCTCGGCCTCATTCAGCTGGAGCGCCCTGGTGATGGCTTCAAGCACCGATTCCGAGGCATTGCTGCTCAGGCCCTGCTCGAGACGCGTGTAGTAGGTAATGCTCACTCCGGCGAGCATCGCCAGTTCCTCCCGGCGCAGTCCGGGAACGCGCCGGACGCCGTAATTCTGAAGCCCGACGTCCTCCGGCTGTAACCCGGAACGTCGGATCCGGAGAAATTCACCAAGTTCTGTGGGGCCAGTCATATTTTCAGTCTGTCCTACCCGAGCGAGGACTACCTACCCTTGCCAGGGATACGCACGACGCGGTGTGGTTGTTTCCGGCCGGAGTGCACAGGCTGGAGGCAGGAAAAAGACAACCGCCACTGGCAACCGGAAGGTGCACCCCATGACACAAACGAACGGCGTCCGCGAGACGACGAACGCAACACCGCCACCCACTGTGGCGGGCGCGGCGACGTCATCCACGAGCATGACCGGCAAGCAAAGGCTGATCCTCGTGCTGCTCCTGACGGCGAGTTTCACCCTCGCTGTCGACTTCTCTATTCTCAACGTGGCATTGCCGGCGATCGGCGATGAGATCGGCTTCGGCCTGGACACCCTGCAGTGGGTGGCTACATCATTCGCCCTCTGCGCGGCCGGGTTCACGCTGCTCTTCGGCCGCGTCGGGGACCTCGTCGGTCGCCGGCGTCTCTTCGTTCTGGGCATGGCGGTGCTCGGCGTCGGGTCGCTCATCGGGGGATTGGCAACGTCTCCTGCCCTGCTGCTCATCGCGCGCGCTCTGCAGGGGTTGGCAACGGCCGCTGTGGTTCCGGCGGCACTGTCACTGTTGACGACAACTTTTCCCGAGGGAAAGTTGCGGGAGAAGGCCCTCGGGCTCAACGGAGCCCTGATGGCCGCAGGCTTCACCACCGGCGCGATTCTTGGCGGTGTGCTGACCGACCTGCTCTCCTGGCGGTGGGCGTTCTTCATCAACGTTCCCATAGCGTTCGCCGTCGTTGTGCTGGCGCCGATGGTTGTGGCCGAATCGCGACCGGCTAACCGATCGAAAATGGACCTGCCCGGGGCGATCACCGTGACGGCGGGGCTCCTGGCCATTGTCTACGGACTGTCCTCAGCGGCGCAGACATCGTGGACGGACCCGGTCACCGTGGGATCGCTCGGAGCGGGCGTGCTGCTTCTGATGCTCTTCTGGGCTGTGGAACGCAAGGCGGAGCATCCGCTCGTACCGTTTGCCGTTCTTCGCCGCAGCACCATCGCCTGGGGCAACATTGCCGGCATGCTCGCCTTCGTCACCGAGACGTCGCTGGTGTTTCTACTCACGTTGTACCTGCAGAAGACGCTGGGCTACTCGCCCCTGATGGCTGGACTCTCGTTCGCTGTGCTCGGGATCGGGACCGTGCTCGGCGGAATCGTTGGCCCCCGCATCATCGGTCGCTGGGGCACGAAGACGTCGATCGTCTGGGGCTTTGTCGTGCAGGCAGCAGCGACTGGATCCCTGCTGTTGCTCAGTACGAACGGAAGTTCCATTGTGCTGCTGCTCATCGCTACCTTTGTGGGTGGCGTGGCCAACCTGGTCGTCATCGTCGGGTTCATGGTCACCGCGACCTCGGGACTGCCCGATCGAGAGCAGGGCCTGGCCACCGGCCTGGCCACCATGAGCCAGCAAGTGGGCATCACCCTGGGTATTCCGATCATGAGTGCGATCGTCGCGGCGCGGGTTCACCGGCTCGGGATCGAGACTCCGGCGACAGTACTTGACGGCGTGCTCGGTGCCATAGTCGTCAACGCGGCACTTTGCGTCGCCACGGCGCTCGCGGTCGCGCTCTTCTTACGCATACCGAAACAACAGAAAGCATGAACTCTCCCCTATCAATGAGCGGATGCTGACCCGCTACGGATCACAGATCGTCACGTTCACGACAGGTATCGTCGCCTTGGACGCCTGCTCCAGTGGCCTTGGCCCTCTGCGCAGTGGTGAGGTCGCGGCAGCGACCGCCGACAATGTGATGCTGGCCGGACTGGCCAACCAGAGCGCGGGTGATTTCGAGTTCGTCAATATCGCAGTCAGCGAAGCACGACGAAACCGAATTCCGCAACTTTATCAACGTGCTCGAAAAGCCCTATGCGGACGGCAGCTGGGTCTCGGCATGGGCGTCGACCGCTGGAACTGCACTATTAGCCCTGTTTTGGCCCGGCGCTAACAACGCGTCGACGTAAATAACCCCAAGGTCGTCCGTTCCTCGACCGGCTCCATCTTGCCTCACCGTCGCCATCGCGGCCGACCTTTCCGGCGTGCTCGACCGTGCCCGCGCTGCCGGCCTGCAGCTCTTCGCGCCCGACATCAAGGGTTCCGACCTGCTCACCGGCCGCAACGAGGGGCTGCTCGCAGCTCCGACCGTGTGGCTGTTCGGCAACGAAGCTCGCGGTCTGACCGACGAAGACCTCGCCCGGGTTCACCGCAGCTTCAGTGCCCCGATATACGGCGAAGCCGAGTCGATGAACCTGGCGACCGCAGCATGAATCTGCCTGTATGAAAGTGCGTTCGCCCAGCGCGCCTGAGCCCGTGCCTCGCAGTCAGGCGCCCATGCTCCCCTCACTCTGAGGCAGTCGGGCGCTTGGTTCCCGCTTTCTGGCTGGCCAAGCCTGCCTTTCAGTAAATCTGTCGCGACGCGTTGAAAGCAGGCCCTTAATTCAGCTCCTGGACTTGGCGCAGTCTGGCGACCCGCAGGTGATCGGACGTGACCTAAACGTATCGACGGTCATTGACTTCGCAACAATTTCGATCCTAACCTGGCTTTTCGCGCTTATAAACGAAGGAGTCCGATGCGTAAACTAACAAAATTGGCATTCTCAGCGGTGGCGGGAATATTGCTTGCGATGGGGGTTGGAGGGTTGGGCGCGACGCCCGCGCTTGCATTTGAGGCCAAATGTACGCCCAGCGCAAGCATCAGCCAAACAGGAGGATATGCAACCGCTAGCGGAAAAGCGATGTGTCAGATAGAGCAAGGCAACATTGTGGGCGTGACGGTTGTCTTGTACGTACAGGGCTGGAACGAAGGATCGTCCTACACGGAGTGTGCTGCCGACTTCCTGTCTGACTGCGTAGGAATTGACGTCGGCTATCCGACGGCAACCAGTGACATCTGTGCGCGCACTATCGTCACCTATGAGACGACCGGCCAGCGCCACACCAGATCAACTTCAACTGGTCAATCATGCCCGTTCTAGGAACTTTGACTCCGAGTAGGAAGAGGAAACAATGAAGCTGATGCACCGCAAGCGCACAATTGCCGCCGTCGGAGTCATGGCTCTGGCTGTGACCCTGTTGGCGACCACTCCTGCCCATGCGGCGGCACCCGACTGCCGAACGTCAGCGTCATCCGAAATTGATGCACACGGTTACATAACGATGTATCCACGCGTAACGTGCAACGATGACACTGTGACTCTGGTCATTTATAGCAGCGGCGTGGCGCCGGCTGAAGTGGTTCGATACGAGAACAGACCCGCCGGATCCTATCCGGGAATCGGAATTAGCCTTCCTTACACCGGCCCAGGAGACTATTGCATGGTCATTGATGCAGTTTGGACATGGGTAGGAGCGACCTACACTGCGAACACGCAATCTCGCCACTGTTTCTATCGCACGTAACGACTCCCACCGTGGCCCATCGCAGTTTCGTGGTGGGCCACGGGAGCGTCAGGCCTGCTGAGACAGCCATCTGTTCGAAGGAAGCGAAAGCCCCAATTGCACCGACGGTAGACCCTACTTTAGTAGAGCCCGACTGCGCGGTGCATTCGCGCTCCTGACGCGTTCACTATCACAAATCGTCACGACCCGGACTGTTACAAATGCGTTACTGTCCGGGCATTTGGCATGCCTAGACCCGCGTTCTGACCTAGGTTAGGGGGTATGGAGCCATCAGATTCGTCCCCGGCTACGTCGAACATCACCGTTCGCCGGGGGGAACCGCTAGTCGTCGTCAAAGACATCAACAAGCACTACGGGGAACTGCACGTTCTCAAGAACATCAACGCCGTGGTCAACCGCGGCGAGGTGGTAGTGGTCATCGGACCGAGTGGGTCGGGTAAGTCGACCCTCTGCCGGGCCATCAACCGCCTCGAGACCATCGATGACGGCGTCATCACGATCGATGGCGTCAAGTTGCCCGAAGAGGGCAAAGAGCTGGCCCACCTGCGTGCGGATGTCGGCATGGTTTTTCAGGCGTTCAACCTGTTCGCGCACAAAACCGTGCTCGACAACGTCACCCTCGGACCGATCAAGGTGCGCGGCCTGTCGAAGGCGGACGCCGAGAAGAAGGGTCTCGCCCTGCTGGAACGCGTCGGCGTGGCCAACCAGGCGCACAAAATGCCCTCCCAGCTGTCCGGCGGCCAGCAGCAGCGCGTGGCCATTGCCCGAGCGCTCGCCATGGAGCCGAAACTGATTCTGCTCGATGAGCCGACCAGCGCCCTCGACCCCGAAATGATCAACGAGGTGCTCGAGGTCATGGTCGACCTCGCCAACGAGGGCATGACCATGATCGTGGTCACCCATGAGATGGGATTCGCCCGAAAGGCCGCGGACCGCGTCATTTTCATGGCTGACGGCGAAATCGTGGAGGAGACCTCGCCGGAGGAATTCTTCACGAACCCGCAGAGCACCCGCGCCCAGGACTTCCTCTCCAAGATTCTCGACCACTAGCCCGGTGCCAGCTCACGATCTGAGCTGTTGCACCGGCCACAGGGTCGCCGCAATCCACCCTGACAGCTCCCTTCCCAACGAGAAAAGGAAATCACAATGCGTAAGAAACTCAGTCTCCTGGCCACAGCAGCCACGGCGGCACTGCTTCTCGCCGGATGCTCCGGCGGAGACACCGCGGGCACCGGAACATCGGACGCTCCCGCTGCGACAGGCCCTTTCGCGGTTGCCAGCGACGTGTCCTTGACCGGCAGCCCCACCTACGACGCGATGAAGTCCGCCGACAAGGTCGTCATCGGTGTCAAGGAAGACCAGCCCGGCCTCGGCTTCCTCGACGCGACGACCGGAGAACGCAGCGGCTTCGACATTGAGATCGCCGAGTGGGTTGCCGCATCGCTCGGTTTCGCCAAGGACAAGATCGAGTACAAGGCCATCCCGAGCGCGAACCGCGAGTCCGCCATCGTGAACGGTGACATCGATTACTACGTCGGAACCTACTCGATCACCGACAAGCGCAAGGAACAGATCGACTTCGCCGGACCGTATTTCATCACCGGCCAGGGCCTTCTGGTGGCCGCCGACGACGACTCGATCAAGAGCGAGAATGACCTGGCCGGCAAGACGGTCTGTTCCGCGACGGGCTCGACGCCGCTGCAGAACATCGTCGCGAACTTCCCCGACACGAAAACCAACTCCTTCGACACCTACTCGCAGTGTGTTGAAGCGCTCAAGGACGGCCAGACCGACGCGGTCACGACCGACCAGGCGATTCTGCTCGGCTATGCCTCGCAAGACCCCGACAACCTCAAGGTCGTCGGTGAGCCCTTCTCGGTAGAGAACTACGGCGTTGGCCTGCCGAAGGGTGACGACGCCCTGCGCGGCTTCATCAACGACATGTTCACCAATGGCAATGACAGTTGGCAGGCCATCTACGACGAGACCCTGGGTCAGTCGGGCACGGTCGTCGAGCAGCCCAAGGTTGACGCGTACTAAGAAATCCGCTCACGGTTGGTGGCGTCGAGACCGTCGCCACCAACCAGCAGTAATGCTTGTCACCATCTAGAACGAAAGGAGAGGTTCGGCCCATGGACACACTGCTCAATAACCTCGACGTCTTCGTCGACGGGTTCGCTTTGACGCTGCAGGTGTTCCTCTGGGCCGCCCTCTTCGCCCTGATTCTCGGAACCATCGTCGGCGCCATGCGCGTTTCCCCCGTCGCCCCCATGCGGTGGGTCGGCACCGGCTACGTCAACCTCGTGCGCAACACCCCGCTGACCCTGATCATGTTTTTCTTCGCCTTCGGGTACCCCAAACTTGATCTTCCTACCGTCAGTTACACCACCCTGGCCATCTTCGCCCTGGGCCTGTACACCGCCACCTATGTTGCCGAGACGCTGCGCGCCGGCATCAACACCGTTCCGCTCGGCCAAGCGGAAGCCGCACGGGCCATCGGACTCACCTTCGGCCAGAGCATGTCGCATATTCTGCTGCCGCAGGCATTTCGCGCCGTGATTCCGCCCATGATGAGCGTCTTCATCGCCCTGCTCAAGAACACCACGGTCGCGGCTGGATTCTCCGTCGCCGAGGCCGGCTACATTCGCGCGAACCTCTCGGAGCGCGGTGAACCCGCCATCGTGGTGCTGCTCTGGGTCGCGTTGATCTTCATTCTGCTCGTGGCCGTTTTGTCGTTCGTTCAGCGGGTGCTGGAAAACCGTTTGAAGGTGCTCCGATGAGTAACGTGCTGTTTGACGCTCCCGGCCCCCGCGCACGCGTGCGCCACCGCTACATCGGGGTCTTGACCCTGATCGTTGTGCTCGGCATCTTCGGTTTCATCGTTTACCGCTTCATTGAGACCGACCAGTTCACCGCGCAAAAGTGGAACATCTTTACCCTTCCGTACGCGCAGGGCAAAATTGTAGAAGCCACGGTGGCCACGCTGAAGGCCTTCGGTCTCGCTGCCGTGCTCAGCCTGACGCTCGGCCTGCTCCTTTTGGTCGGCCGGGTATCGAAGCATAAATGGATCAGCGCGCCCACGTACGTTTTCGTTGAATTGTTCCGAGCTGTTCCGCTGCTGATCCTCATCATGATCATGTACTACGGCCTTCCGCCGCTCGGCTACACGTTCGTCACACCGTTTATCGCTGTCGTCACTGGGCTCACGCTCTACAACGGCTCCGTGCTGTCTGAGGTCTTTCGGGCCGGCATCGAATCGCTGCCCAAGGGTCAGGCCGAGGCTGCCTACGCGATCGGCATGACCAAGACCCAGGTCATGCGCATGATTCTGCTGCCGCAGGCCCTGCGTGCCATGGCGCCGGTTATCGTGTCGCAGCTCGTTGTCGTGCTCAAGGACACCGCCCTCGGCTTCATTGTCACCTACCAGGAGCTGTTGTACCTGGCCAAGATGTACGGCACCCAGTCGCAGATCGGGTCGCCCATCATTCCATCGACCATCGTGGTCGCGGCCATTTACATCTCGCTCTGTCTGCTCCTTGCCGGCCTCGCCAAGTTCATCGAGGTGCGTACCAAGCGTGGTCCCGCAAAGAACATCAAGGCACAGGAACTGGTCAACGAGGCCGCTTAGCTCTCCGGTCGCGCGGCGCGCGGATGCCCGCCCCGGCGCCGCCCCGGCGCCGCCTCGGGCGGGCCCGCGCGCAGTACGCACTAAACTTGGGCCTTGTGTCTGTTCCCAGCGTTCCCCCAGAGCCCACCACACCAGTAGATCCACCAGCATCTGAACCAGCTGCGCCGTTGATCTCCAACGCCGCCGTCAACGCCGCGGTTGACGCCGCACTGGCCGCCATCGCCGAAGCCGTTACGACCGCCGCGCTCAAGCTCGTACGCAGCGAGCACGCAGGGGAGTCCTCTCCGCTGTCGAAGCTCAATGCCCTCATGCGCAGCGTGCCCGGCAACCAGAAAGCCGCTGCCGGCAAGCTCGTCGGCCAGGCCCGCGGCGCCGTCACCAAAGCGCTGACCGCTCGCGAAGACGAGATCGGCACGGCGGAAGCAGCCGCTTGGCTCCTGGCTGAAACGGTGGACGTGACCGCAGCAGCATCCGCTTGGAAAGCCGGGGCGCGGCATCCCACGTCGCTCCTCATGGAACGGGCCGCCGACGTGTTCGTGGCCATGGGCTGGGAAGTCGCCGAAGGGCCGGAGCTCGAGAGCGAATGGTTCAACTTCGACGGCCTCAACTTCGACGAGGACCACCCGGCCCGCGCCATGCAGGACACCTTCTTCGTCGAACCGACGGATGCCCACCTCGTTTTGCGCACGCAGACCTCGCCGGTGCAGCTGCGCGCGTTGCTCAGCCGCGAACTGCCCGTCTACGTGGTCGCGCCCGGACGCGTGTTTCGCACCGACGAGCTCGACGCCACCCACACGCCGGTGTTCCACCAGATCGAGGGTATCGCCATCGACAAGGGCCTCACCATGGCCAACCTGCGCGGCACGCTCGACCACTTCGTGCAGGCCTTGTTCGGCCCGGAGGCCAAGGTGCGGCTGCGTCCCAACTATTTCCCCTTCACCGAACCGAGCGCGGAGCTCGACGTCTGGCACCCCACCTTCAAGGACGGCGCACGCTGGATCGAGTGGGGCGGCTGCGGCATGGTGCACGCCAACGTGCTGCGCTCGGCCGGGATCGACCCCGAGGTGTACTCCGGGTTTGCGTTCGGCGTGGGTGTAGAACGAGCTGTGATGTTTAGAAATGACGTAAAGGACATGCACGACATGGTCGAGGGCGATATCCGGTTCAGCCAGCAGTTCGGAATGAACCTCTAATGCGCGTACCACTGAGCTGGCTCGGCGAATACGTCGACCTCGCGCCCGGCACCACGCCGGAAGACGTCCATGCTGCCCTCGTGAGCGTCGGCCTCGAAGAGGAAGACATTCACCGAATCGCGGTCTCCGGCCCCATCGTGGTCGGCGAAGTACTCGAATTCGTCGGCGAAGAGCAGACCAACGGCAAAACCATCAACTGGTGCCAGGTGCGGGTTGCCCCCGACGGTGAACTCGCCGCTGACGGCGCCCCAGCCGTTCACGGCATCATCTGTGGCGCCCACAACTTCGCCGTCGGCGACAAGGTCGTCGTGACCCTGCCCGGCGCCTCGCTGCCCGGCCCATTTCCGATCGCGGCCCGCAAGACCTACGGCCACGTCTCCGACGGCATGATCGCGTCGGCCCGTGAACTCGGCCTCGGCGACGAGCACGACGGCATTCTGCTGCTGAAGAACCTCGGCATCGACGCCGCGGTGGGAACGGATGCTATTCCCCTGCTCGGCCTGGATGACAGCGCCGTCGAAATCAACGTCACCCCCGACCGCGGCTACGCTTTCTCCATTCGCGGCGTCGCCCGCGAATACTCGCACGCCACCGGCGTGGCGTTTCGCGACCCTGCCCTCGCTCTCACCGTCGTGGCCCCGGTCACCCGCTTCCCGGTCACCATCGACGATCAGGCTCCGATTCGGGACCGGATCGGCTCTACCGTCTTCGTGACCCGCGTTGTGCGCGGCGTCGACCCGACCCGGCCGACTCCGGCCTGGATGATCGCCCGGCTGGGGCTGGTCGGCATCCGTTCCATTTCCCTCGTGGTAGACGTGACCAACTACGTGATGTTCGAGCTCGGCCAGCCGCTGCACGGCTACGACCTCGACAAGTTGGCCGGCGGCATCATCGTGCGTCGCGCGACCGCCGGTGAGAAATTTACAACGCTCGACGCAGTCAGCCGCACGCTCAACGTCGAAGATCTGCTGATCACCGACGAATCCGGGCCGATTGGCTTGGCCGGCGTGATGGGCGGGGCGAGCACCGAGATCACCTCGACGACCGTCAACGTACTCGTCGAGGCCGCCAACTTCGACCCGGTGTCGATCGCGCGCTCGGCCCGCCGTCACAAGCTGCCGAGCGAGGCGAGCAAACGGTTCGAACGCGGCGTCGACCCCCGCGTGGCCGCCGTTGCCGCCGCCCGCGTCGTACAGCTGCTCGTGGACCTCGCCGGGGGAGTCGCCGACGACCTCGGCTCGGTCTACGACGTGGCACCGGCCCCCGAGCCGATTCTGCTGCCGACCGGGTTCGTGTCCGGCCTCATCGGCCTTGCCTACACCGATGACGAAGTACGCGATGCCCTCGTTCAGATCGGCACCTCGCTGGTTGAGGCCGATGGTGACCTGCAGGTCACCCCGCCGAGCTGGCGCCCCGACCTCACCGACAAGTGGACGCTCGCCGAGGAAGTCGCCCGCATCGTCGGCTACGACCGCATTCCCTCCGTGCTGCCCGTCGCGCCGCCCGGCCGCGGCCTGACCCGCACGCAGACACTGCGCCGCACGGTCGCGCAGACCCTCGCGGCCACCGGTCACACCGAGGTTTTGACCTATCCGTTCGTGTCGGAAGCGGCGAACAACCTGTTTGGCGTGGCCGTTGCGCCCGCCGCTGCTTCGGCCGGTGCGGCGTCTGTTTCTGTGCCAGCTGGCGAAGCGGATGCTGACGCCGGCGTTACCGACGCGGGTGCGGCATCCGCTCTGGCGGGTTCGGGGGCGGGTTCGGTTTCGGTGCCGCAGATGAAGGTCGCCAACCCGCTTGACGGGGAGGCGCCGTTCCTGCGCACCACGATGCTGCCGGGCCTGCTGCAGATCGCACACCGCAACCGCTCGCGCGGCCTCGTGGATCTCGCCATCTACGAGCAGGGACTGGTTTTTCGGCCCGAACCCGGAGTGACCTATGGCACGCCCGTGCTTCCGGCTGGGGGAGAGCGCCCGAGCGCTGAGGTGGAGGCGGCCCTGAACGCGGGAATCGTTCCGCAGCCGCTACTGGTCGGCTTCGTTCTCGTCGGCAACGACGTGCGGCACCAGCCGAACCAGCCCGCCGTTGCTGCCGGCTGGCAGTCGGCGCTGGCCGCCGTGCAGCAGGTGGCTCTGGCTGCCGGGGTTCGCATCGAGGTGCGCCAGGGCCTGCACCCGGCGATGCACCCCGGCCGCACGGCCGAGCTGTTCGTGACCGTGCCCGGCGCTGCGACTGCCGCGGCTTCGACGGTGTCGGTCGGATTCGCCGGCGAGCTGCTTCCCACAGTCGCCGACGATTACGACCTGCCCGCAGTCGTCGCTGTCGCCGAGATCAACTTGGGACTCGTCTTCGGGCAGTCCGACGGGGATCTCACGGTCACGCCCATTGGCACGATGCCCGCCGCCACGCAGGACCTCTCGCTCGTCGTCGCGGCCTCCGTACCGGCTGCGGCCCTGCGCTCGGCCGTCGCCGAGGGGGCCGGTGGGCTGCTCGAGAGCATCGTGTTGGTCGACGACTACCGGGGTGCCGGTGTTGAACCCGGCCACAAGTCGCTCACCTTCGCGCTTCGTTTTCGCGGCGAGGAGCGCACGCTGACCGCCGCCGAGGCGAGCGCCGCCCGTCTGGCCGGCGTGGCCCTGGCCGCCGACCAGTTCGGAGCCACCCTGCGCGAGTAGCGCTGGTGCCTGTGTCTGTGCCGCCCGCGGGCAGCGGATGCCGCGAGTCGCCCTATCGGGACCGGCTGCGCGGCATCCGCCTCTCGTGGCACGTGTTTGAGAAGTTGGCACTGGTTTGAACACGTGCGGGCTTCCCCAACGAGTGCCACGAGCCCTCTCGTGAGTCAGGCGCGTGCCGTCGTCACCTGTCGCGTCTTGTGGGTGCTCGCGGCACACCCTTGTCCATCAGGAAGCGATAAAACGCCTGCGGCGAGAGCGCGAGCTTCCATCCCCACCGGTCCAAGCTGTTGACCTCCGGCCGTAGAACGCTCTCCCGGTCCTTTTCGTCGACGACAACCTGTACGGTGTCGCGACCGGCCATAACTGCCGCACGGGTGTACTTGATGTGGCCATCGAACTCGCCGATCTTGCGCACCCCTCGCCAGAAGTAGTCCACGTAGCAGGTGCGCCCGCCCACGTCGAAACGCACTTGCAATTCGGGAATCGCGAAGCCCAATTCCTCGAACCGCACGCGCCCGAGCGACTCGCCGGGGTTAGCTGAGAGCCCATCGGCAAATGCGATGGCCCTCTCGGCCGCCCGGTGCCCATTTCTCGGCTGCACCCCATCCAGCTCGGTCAGTAGGGTTGCATGAGTGATCGGTGGTGCCCCAACACTCCCGGACCGTTGGGCGGCGGCCATCCGGGCTGCTTCACAATGTAGAACGTGGTCGATCATCGTGACTCCGACTAGAAAGCTCGACGTCGCGGCCACATCGATCAGAGTGCGCGACAGGCTCGTTACTCGGATGCCGTCGATGATCACGGGGGATGGGTCGACCGGCCCTCGGTGAGTCGTGAGGAGCCTCGAGCTGCTGCCACCGGCGGTGTCGGGATCGATGGCATGCACGCCCTGGGGCCACTGGCCAATCAGCGGCAGTCCGTGCAGTGCGGCGGCGGAATGGTGCGAATACATCAAGTCACGTTTGGCCTGGGCCGCTGTCGCCCGAACGAGGAGGCGGTATCGACCATCTGCACCGATCTCCTCCCAGCGCGGGCCGAGGACATACCACCCCCGTCGCACCCCCGTCGCACCCGCACGAGCTCGCCGCGTTTGAGAAGTGAATCCACGGCATGGGAGTTCATGCCCGAGGCGCGCAGTGCCTCCGCCGGGATCAGACCATCGTGCAGGGCCTCACAGGTCTCAAAGATCTCGCGCATGTGGCCAGTGTGCCGCGGGCACGAGGGTGAGCCGTGACCTGGAGACGATCTGTGGAGTATTCGTGCCAAGGGGTGATGTGCAGGAGGTGCATCCGTTCCTCGCGGCACGTGTTGGGGAACGTGGCACTGGTTTGACCACGTGCGAGCTTCCCGAACTCGGGCCACGAGCCGGGCGGGTGCCACGAGCCGACCGGGTGCCACGAGCCGTGCGCGGTGGGGTGCGGCGCAGCACGCGGATGCGCCCCGACCCGCGCATGACGCCGCGCCCGGCGCGGAAACGGGGCGGCCAGGGCCGCGCTAGGTTTAACACATGGTTTTTTCGGTGGCAGTGGCGGGCGCGAGCGGGTATGCGGGCGGCGAACTGCTGCGGCTGCTCGCCGGACACCCCGAATTCGAGGTGCGCACGGTCACCGCGCACAGCAACGCCGGGCAGCGCTTGATCGACGTTCAACCCTCGCTGCGTTCCCTCGCCCACCTCACCCTGGTCGACACGACGCCGCAGAATCTCAGCGGCCACGACGTCGTCTTCGTCGCCCTGCCGCATGGCAAGTCCGGCGAGATCACCGCCCACCTCCCCGCCGACACCCTCGTGGTGGACTGCGGCGCCGACCACCGCCTGGAAAATTCCGACGACTGGGCGGCCTTCTATGGCGGCGACTACTTTGGCGCCTGGACCTATGGTGTCCCGGAATTGCCCATCGGCGCCGGCAAACAGCGCGACCGGCTCGTCGGCGCTCGCCGCATCGCCGCTCCCGGCTGCAACGCCAGCACCGTCACCCTCGCCCTGGCCCCCGGAATCCACGCGGGCGTGATCGAAGCGCAGGACCTCGTGGCCGTGCTCGCCGTCGGCCCGAGCGGCGCCGGCAAGAGCCTTAAGCTGCCGAACCTCGCGGCCGAGATCCTGGGTTCAGCTAACCCGTACGCGGTCGGCGGCACGCACCGGCACATTCCGGAGATCGCGCAGTCGCTGCGCTGGGCCGCGGCGGTGGGCCCCGCCGACCCGACCAACGCAGCATCCACTTCGTCCCCCGACGCCACCATCTCTTTCACCCCGGTGATCGTGCCGATGTCCCGCGGAATCCTCGCCACGGCGACCGCTCGACTCGTGCCGGGAACGAGCGCCGCCGCCGTGCGCGCCGCCTGGGAGGACGCCTACGCCGACGAACCGTTCGTGCACCTGTTGCCCGACGGACATTTTCCGCGCACGGCCGACGTACTCGGCGCCAACACCGCACTGATCGGACTGGCCGTCGACGAAGCAGCCGGCCGGGTCGTCACCATCACCGCGATCGACAATCTCGTCAAGGGCACCGCCGGCGCTGCCATCCAATCCGCCAATATTGCCCTCGGTCTGACCGAAACACTCGGTTTGACCATGAATGGAGTTGCTCCGTGAGTGTCACCCTTCCCGCCGGTTTTGCTGCCGCCGGCGTCACTGCCGGCCTGAAGAAGTCCGGTGGGCTCGACCTCGCCCTCGTGCAGAACCTCGGCCCGCTGCAGAACGCCGCGACCGTGTTCACGAGCAACCGCTGCCAGGCCAACCCCGTCATCTGGAGCACCCAAGTCATGAGCGATGGCCAGGTCAGCGCGATCGTGCTCAACTCCGGCGGGGCCAACTGCTACACCGGCAGCATCGGCTTTCAGACCACGCACGCCACCGCCGAAGCGGTCGCGAAGCGGCTCGACCTCTCCTCCGGCGACGTTCTGGTCTGCTCCACCGGCCTGATCGGCGAGCAGCTCAACCTCGACCTCGTCACCGCGGGCGTCTGGGACGCGACCCTCGCCATCAAAACGGATGCCGCCACCACCCCCGCCGCCGGCCTCCTGGCCGCGCAGGCCATCATGACCACCGACACCCGGCCGAAGCAGGCCGCGCACATTTCCCCGGCCGGCTGGAGCATCGGCGCCATGGCCAAGGGGGCCGGTATGCTCGCGCCCGGACTGGCCACCATGCTCGTCGTCATCACGACCGACGCCGTGCTCGACTCGGCCGAGCTCGACACTGCGCTGCACTCGGCCACGCGAGTGACCTTCGACCGCCTCGACTCGGACGGCTGCATGTCGACCAATGACACCGTGAGCCTGCTCTGCTCCGGGGCCAGCGGCGTTAGCGCCGACCTGGCCGAATTCACCGCAGCGCTCGTCGAGATCTGCCGCGACCTCACCCTTCAGCTGCAGGGCGACGCCGAGGGCGCCGCGCACGACGTGGCGATCACTGTCACCAACGCGGTCTCCGAAGACGAAGCCGTCACGGTGGCCCGCGCCGTCTCCCGCAGCAACCTGTTCAAGTCGGCCATCTTCGGCAACGACCCGAACTGGGGCCGCGTGCTCGCCGCAGCCGGAACCGTCCCGGTCAAGGACGCCGCCTTCGACCCGTACGGCATCGACGTCGCCATCAACGGTGTGCAGGTGTGTACCGCGGGGGAGCCCGACCAGCCGCGCGACCTCGTCGACCTCACGAAGCGCTCGGTCACCGTGCTGATCGACCTCCACGCGGGGGACGAAACGGCCACCCTGTGGACCAACGATCTCACCCACGACTACGTCGAAGAGAACAGCGCGTACTCGAGCTGACCATGACCGAGACACCCATAACCAAGCCCGACGAGACCAGCCAGGCCGAAGCATCCGTTAAAGCGGCAACGCTGATCGAAGCCTTGCCGTGGCTCAAACGCTTTCACGACCAGATCATCGTCGTGAAGTTCGGCGGTAATGCCATGGTGAGCGAAGACCTGCAGCGTGCCTTCGCCGAAGACATGGTCTACCTGCGCTACGCGGGCATCCGTCCGGTCGTCGTGCACGGCGGCGGCCCGCAGATTTCGGCCATGTTGAAACGCCTCGGCATCGAGAGCGAGTTTCGCGGCGGCTACCGGGTGACCACCCCAGAGGCGATGGACGTCGTGCGCATGGTGCTCACCGGCCAGATCAACCGCGACCTGGTCAGCCACATCAACCAGCACGGTCCGCTCGCCGCCGGGCTCAGCGGTGAGGACGCTGGTCTGTTTCGCGGACGGCGTCGTGGCGTCGTCATCGACGGCGTCGAGGTCGACCTCGGACTCGTCGGTGACGTCGTCGGCGTCGACCCCGAAGCCGTGCTCGCGCAGCTCGCGGCCGGCCGCATTCCGGTGGTGTCATCGATCTCCCCAGACGCGGATGTCCCGGGTCAATCCCTGAACGTCAACGCCGACGCTGCTGCTGCCGCACTCGCGATCGCCCTCGGCGCGGCCAAACTCGTGATTCTCACCGACGTTGCGGGGCTCTACCGCGACTGGCCGAACCGGGATTCGCTCGTATCGATCATCGACGTTCTCGAGCTGCGTGGCCTGCTGCCCGAGCTGGAATCGGGCATGATTCCCAAGATGACGGCCTGCCTCGACGCTGTCGACGGCGGAGTCGCCAAGGCCGCGATCATCGACGGGCGAGTGCCGCACTCGATCCTGCTCGAAATTTTCACTGGAAGCGGCATTGGCACGGAGGTAGTACCCGCATGACCGACCAACCCTGGCAGAACCGGTTCGCCGATTCGATGATGCGCACGTTCAGCCCGCCACTGGCGATGCTCGTGCGCGGTGAAGGCTGCTACGTCTGGGACGAGTTGGGCACCCAGTACCTCGACTTTCTGGCCGGAATCGCCGTGAACTCGCTCGGTCACGCCCACCCCGAGGTCGTCGCGGCGGTCACGAAGCAGATCAGCACCATCAGCCACGTCTCCAACTATTTCGCCACGCCGCCGCAGGTTGAACTGGCCGAACGCCTCAAGCGCATCACCGGCGCTGGCGACGAAGGTCGCGTCTACTTTTGCAACTCCGGCGCCGAGGCCAACGAGGCCGCGTTCAAACTGGCCCGGCTGAATAACACGGGCCATCGCAACCGCATCATCTCGCTGCACGACTCCTTTCACGGTCGCACCATGGGCGCACTCGCGCTCTCGGGCAAGCCACACATGCGGGAGGCGTTCGAACCGGTTCCCGGCGGGGTCGAACACATCGACAGCACGATCAAGGCCCTCGAAGCGACGATCGACAACACCGTCGCCGCCCTGTTCTTGGAACCGGTCAAGGGCGAGGCCGGCGTCATCGACTTGCCCGACGGCTTTCTCAAACGCGCCCGCGAACTCTGCACCGAACACGGCGTTCTGTTGATCATCGATGAGATCCAGACCGGCATCGCCCGCACCGGCGCTTGGTTCGCCTACAACCACGCTGAGATTCTTCCGGATGCCGTCACCATCGCCAAGGGGATGGGTGGCGGTGTTCCCATTGGTGCGCTGGTCACCTTCGGCTGGGCCTCCGACCTGTTTCGGCGAGGCCAGCACGGCTCGACCTTCGCCGGCAACCCGCTCGTCACCGCGACAGCAAACGCCGTGCTCGGCGTGATCGAACGCGACGACCTCGCCGCGAACGCCTTCCGGCGAGGCCAGCAGTTGCGCGAGATCATCCTCGGCTTCCACTCGCCGCTGATCGAGGAGGTTCGCGGACGCGGCCTGCTGCTCGGCGTCGGCCTGGCCGAACCGGTCGCGTTGAAGCTCGGTGCGGCCGCCCTGGCCAACGGACTCATCGTGAACGCCGCCAACGAGACCAGCATTCGCATCGCCCCGCCGCTCATCGTGGGCGACGCCGAAATCGCCGACTTCCAAGTGCGGTTCGGGCGCGCCCTCGCCAGCCTCTAGGCTGGACGAATCCCACTTTGCGCCGGTTTTACGCCGGCGCGTGTGATTTTAAGACGGTGGAGCGGCATCCGCTCTGCAACTGAACAACGACAACCGAAAGTGACACCGTGACCCGCCATTTCCTGCGCGACGACGATATCTCCCCGGCCGAACAGGCCGAGATTCTCGATCTGGCCCTGGAGCTGAAGCGAGACCGATTCGCGGTGCGCCCGCTCGCTGGCCCGCAGACCGTCGCGGTCATTTTCGACAAGTCCTCCACCCGCACCCGGGTCTCCTTCGCCGTCGGCATCGCCGACCTCGGAGGCAGCCCGCTCATCATCAGCACCGCGAACAGCCAGCTCGGCGGCAAGGAAACCGCCTCCGACACCGCCCGCGTGCTCGAACGCCAGGTCGCCGCGATCGTCTGGCGCACCTACGGCCAGGCCGGGCTCGAAGAAATGGCGCTCGGCACCACGGTGCCCGTCGTCAACGCGCTCAGCGACGACTTCCACCCCTGCCAGCTGCTCGCCGACCTGCTCACGATTCGCGAACACCGTGGCGACCTGGCGGGCCAGAACCTCGCCTTTCTCGGCGACGGCGCCTGCAACATGGGCCAGTCCTACCTGCTCGCCGGTGCCACTGCCGGCATGCACGTGCGCATCGCCTCACCGGTCGGTTACACGCCGACCGACCAGGTGGTAGCGGATGCGACGGCCATCGCCGCCCGCACCGGCGGCTCGGTCGCCCTCTTCACCGACCCGCGTGAGGCTGTCGCGGGCGTCGATGTGGTCATCACCGACACCTGGGTGTCGATGGGCAAAGAAGAGGAGAAGGCCGCGCGGCTCGGCGACCTCGGTCAGTACCGGGTCGATGCCGAGCTCATGGGCCTGGCCAAGCCGGGCGCGCACTTCATGCACTGCCTGCCGGCCGACCGCGGCTACGAGGTCACCGCCGAGGTCATCGACGGCCCGCAGAGCATTATCTGGGACGAGGCGGAGAACCGCCTGCACGCCCAGAAGGCGCTGCTGGTCTGGCTGCTCGCGCAAAACGCCGCCTGACCGACCCCTCGCCTTTGGGACGGGGCCCAGGCCCCGTCCCGGGGCCCAGTTTATAAACTGGGCCCGTGGACGGGGCCTGGGCCCCGTCCGCAGTGCAGGCGGGCGACCGGGGGCTGCGGCGCAACACGTAAACTTTAGACAGATCAAGATTTAGGGAGAACCATGGCGGAACGCGTTGTACTCGCATACTCGGGCGGGCTGGATACCTCGGTCGGCATCGGCTGGCTCAAGGATGCCACCGGCAAAGAGGTCGTAGCNCCATGGCGGAACGCGTTGTACTCGCATACTCGGGCGGGCTGGATACCTCGGTCGGCATCGGCTGGCTCAAGGATGCCACCGGCAAAGAGGTCGTAGCCCTCGCCGTCGACGTCGGACAGGAGGGCGAAGACATGGACGTGATCCGTCAGCGCGCCCTGGACTGCGGAGCCGTCGAATCCATCGTCATCGACGCCAAGGACGAGTTCGCGAACGACTACATCGTGCCGACGCTCAAGGCGAACGCTCTGTACCAGAAGCGATACCCGCTGGTCTCGGCCATCAGCCGTCCGCTGATCGCCAAGTACCTCGCCTCCACCGCCATCGAACTCGGCGCCGACAGCGTCGCTCACGGCTGCACCGGCAAGGGCAACGACCAGGTTCGGTTCGAAGCGGCCGTCGCGGCCCTCGCCCCCGAGCTGACCTCGCTTGCCCCGGTGCGCGACTTCGAACTGACCCGCGACAAGGCCATCGAATATGCCGCCAAGCACGACCTGCCCATCGCGCAGTCCAAGAAGAGCCCGTACTCCATCGACCAGAACGTCTGGGGTCGCGCCGTCGAAACCGGATTCCTCGAAGACCCGTGGAACGCGCCGATCGAAGACCTCTACACCTACACCCAGGACCCCTCGGTCACCCGCGCCCCGACCGAGGTTGTCATCTCCTTCGAGCAGGGCGTGCCCGTCGCTATTGACGGCAAGAAGGTCAGTCCGCTGCAGATGATCCAGCTCATGAACCGTCTCGCCGGTGACCAGGGTGTCGGCCGCATCGACATCGTCGAAGACCGTCTGGTCGGCATCAAGAGCCGTGAAATCTACGAAGCCCCCGCCGGAATAGCGCTCATCGCCGCGCATGAAGAACTCGAGAACATGACCCTCGAGCGTGACGTAGCCCGTTACAAGCGCGGCGTCGAGAGCAAATGGGCAGAACTCGTTTACGACGGACTCTGGTTCTCCGGCTTGAAGAAGAGCCTCGACGTGTTCATCGAGGACACGCAGAAATACGTGACCGGCGACATCCGCTTGAAAATGCACGCCGGCACCGCCGTCGTCACGGGACGCTCGAGCACGACCAGCCTGTACGACTTCAACCTCGCCACCTACGACACCGGCGACTCCTTCGACCAGACCATGGCCAAGGGATTCATCGAACTGTGGTCGCTGCCGAGCAAGGTCGCCGCACGCCGCGACGCCGCCGCGAAGTAGGGCCCGCGTGTCGAGTGAGAAAAACCGCGCCGGCCGAGCTGGCGCCCTCTGGGGTGGCCGTTTCGCCGGGGGACCGTCGCCGGAACTGGCGCGGCTGAGCAAGTCGACCCAGTTCGACTGGATGCTGGCGGAATACGACCTGCAGGGCAGCCGCGCGCATGCGCGGGCCCTCGCCGCCGCCGGATATCTCACCGACACCGAATTGACCCAGATGGTCGGCGCGCTCGAAGAACTCGAGCGCGCCGTCGTCGCCCGCGAATTTCTGCCAGCCGAAGCCGATGAAGACGTACACTCCGCTCTTGAACGTGGCCTGATCGACATCATCGGTGTCGAGGTGGGCGGCAAGCTGCGCGCCGGCCGCAGCCGGAACGACCAGGTCGCCACGCTCGTGCGCATGTGGCTGCGCGACCACGCCGCCATTCTCGCCTCGCTCGTGATCGAGCTCATCGACGCCCTCGCCGCACAGGCCGAAGCGCACGAGGACGCCATCATGCCCGGCCGCACCCACCTGCAGCACGCCCAACCTGTGCTGCTCGCCCACCACCTGCTCGCGCACTGCTGGCCGCTGGTGCGCGACCTCGACCGCTTCGCCGACTGGGGCCGGCGAGCGGATGCCTCGCCCTACGGGTCCGGCGCCCTCGCCGGCAACACCCTCGGTCTCGACGCGCACCTCGTTGCCACCGACCTGGGCTTCGCCGCCGTCGTCGAGAACTCCATCGACGGCACCGCAAGCCGCGACCTGGTCGCCGAATTCGCCTACATCACCGCGCAAATCGGCATCGACATGTCGCGGCTGGCCGAGGAGATCATTCTCTGGAACACCCGCGAATTCGGGTTCGTCACCCTTGACGACGCCTATTCCACCGGGTCCTCGATCATGCCGCAGAAGAAGAACCCCGACATCGCCGAGCTCGCTCGCGGCAAGTCGGGCCGCATGATCGGCAACCTCACCGGGCTGCTCACCACGCTCAAAGGACTGCCGCTCGCCTACAACCGCGACCTGCAGGAAGACAAAGAGCCGGTCTTCGACTCGATCACCACTCTCGAGGTGCTGCTGCCCGCCTTCACCGGCATGGTTGCGACTCTGACCTTTCATACCGAGCGGATGGCCGAGCTCGCACCGCAGGGCTTCTCCCTCGCCACCGATGTCGCCGAATGGCTGGTCAAACGCCACGTTTCGTTCCGTGACGCGCACGAAATCACCGGTTCCCTGGTGAAGTTCGCCGAGACCAACGGACTCGACCTGCACGAGGTCGATGACGCCGCACTACTGGCGATCTCACCGCACCTCATTCCCGAGGTGCGCGACGTTCTCACCATCCGTGGATCCGTCGACAGCCGCGACGGCGCCGGCGGCACCGCCCCGGTGCGAGTCGCCGAGCAGCGCGCCCACCTTGTGGCCCGCGTACGCGACCTGGCGGCCGCGCTCAGCCGGTAGTAGTGACGTTCGCGCCGGGCCTGCTGGAGCGACCCGCACTCGAGGTCGCCCCGCTGCTGCTCGGCGCGCTAGTGACCCGTGGGGCGGTCTCCGTACGCATCACCGAGGTTGAGGCCTACCTCGGCGAGAGCGACCCCGGTTCGCACGCCTTTCGCGGTCGCACACCCCGCACGCAAACCATGTTCGGCCCGCCCGGGCATCTCTACGCCTATTTCAGCTACGGCATGCACGTCTGCGCCAACGTTGTCTGCTCGCCGGACGGTGAGGCATCGGCCGTACTCCTGCGCGGCGGTGAGGTCGTCGCGGGAATCGACGAGGCCCGCAGTCGACGCCTGACGTCGAAAACGGATGCCGACCTCGCGCGCGGCCCGGCCCGGCTGACCAAGGCCCTCGGCATTGTGCTCGGCGATGACGGCGCCGATCTGACTGTGGCACCGTTCGACCTTGAGGTGCCGGCCCGCCGCGCCGATTTCGCCACCGGGCCGCGTACCGGGGTGAGCGGTTTCGGTGGGGGAGTCGAGTACCCGTGGCGCTTCTGGGTGCCGGGGGAGGCATCCGTTTCGCCGTATCGGCGATCGACCCGGCAGGCGCGTCGCTAGACCAGCGCCGTCGGCACCAGGGCAGCGCAGCCGCAGGCCCAGATGAGGCTCGACAGGGTGCCGATGATGAACCGCTCACGCGATTCGGCTGCGGCCAGCTCGGTGAACCGGCCGACACCCTTGATGGCGACGACGATGGCGATGGCCTCGGGAAAGCCGGCCAGGATCGCGCCGGCCACGGCCAGACGTTCCAGGATGCCGATGGTCACGCCGCCCCGCAGCACCTCGTGAGTCTCCGGGTCGCTGACCCCGGCCAAGGTCGGGGCCGGTTTGCCGGCGTTCAGCACCATGATTCCGCCGTGCTGGCCGGGCGGTACCGAGTTGTTGGTGGCCAGATCGAGGGCGAGCACGGCGACCGGGCCGCCACCGATCACGGCGAGGGCCAGCGCGAGCATTCCGAGCACGATACCGAACGCGCTGGGGCCGGGGCCCATCGGGACCGCGGCGAGCACGAGGGCCAGGGCGAGTGTGGCCATGGCAGCGATCGCGTAGAGCTGGCGGTGCAGTTTGAAGGCGATCGCGGCGCAGGTGAGCGAGGCCAGGGTGACCAGGATCAGGGCGACCCAGTACAGGAACGTGAGAACGTTGAAAGTCATAGGGTTTCCGATTCGTTCGCGTCGTGGTCGAGTTGCTCTAGCAGCCTAACCAACGCCGGTCGGGCTGCCTGCTCGACCCGGTACTGCGCTGCCTTGAGTCGCTGGCTCACGGCCCCAGTCGTGATTCCAAGCTCGGCAGCAATATCGGTCTGGGCCAGCCCGCTTTCGAAGAGGTCGCCGGCTTCCCAGCCCTGGGGGGTACGGCGTTGACGCAGCAGCAACAGCATGGTGACGAGTGCCTCGATGCCCGGGGCGGCTGCATCAGCTGGACTGACCTCGAGCGCAAAGTGCGCCTCGGTTCGCTTCGCGCGCACCACGGCATCGCGGGCCGCGATGAACGCACCGCCGGTGGCCTGCCGGGTAGACGCCGGCAGGGGAGTGCGCACGCTTCCCACACCGAGCCCGACGCTCCAGTGGCCGGACCGATGGAGCGCGAGAATGGTGGAGAGAGTCGGCCGCGCCGCCGACACAAGCAGCTGAATCTCATCGCCGGCGGTCTGGTCGGGCGGCAGGCTGAAGGCATCCGGATTCTGCGCCAGGAGTCGGGCGATCATCTCCCGCGCACGATCGTGATCGTTGCGGCTGTCGATCTGGTCAGCGGTGATGACAAACATGGCTCAGGCTCCGTCCTGCATTCAGTCTAATTAAGCCCACAGGCTAAATCAAGTCCAGTATAGGCTTTAGGCTGAATTGTCACGCGAGGAGAGTGGATGCTGCCGCCGATTCGGTGAGGCGGCCCCGGCTGGTAATCTGAACGCGTGTCAGACCCCACCATCCTTGCCCAGCAGACCAATGATCTCTCCTTCGATTCCGTGTGGGAGGAGATCAACTGGCGCGGCCTCGTGCACGTCTCCACCGACGAAACCGAGCTCAAAGCGCTGCTCGATGGTGACCCGATCACCTACTACTGCGGATTCGACCCGACCGCGGCGAGCCTGCACCTCGGCAACCTAGTGCAGCTGCTGCTGATGCGGCGTCTGCAACTGGCGGGGCATCATCCGCTCGGCCTGGTCGGCGGTTCCACCGGACTCATCGGCGACCCGCGCCCCACCGCCGAGCGCACGCTGACTCCCACCGACACCGTGGCAGAGTGGGTGGGCTACCTGCAGGCGCAGGTCTCCCGGTTCCTGAGTTCCGAGGGCGAGAATGCCGTCACGCTCGTGAACAACCTGGACTGGACCGCGCCCTTGAGCGCGATCGACTTTCTGCGCGAAATCGGCAAGTACTACCGCGTGGGCACCATGCTCAAAAAGGATGCCGTCAGCGCGCGTCTCAATTCCGACGCGGGCATCAGCTACACCGAGTTCAGCTACCAAATTCTGCAGGGCCTGGACTACCTCGAACTGTTCCGCAGCTACGGCTGCGTGCTGCAGACCGGTGGCAGCGACCAGTGGGGCAACCTCACCAGCGGAACCGATCTCATCCGTCGCGCCGAAAGCGGCACCGTGCACGCCATCGGCACCCCGCTCATCACCAACAGCGACGGCACCAAGTTCGGTAAGAGCGAGGGCAACGCGGTCTGGCTCGACCCGAACCTCACGAGCCCCTACGCCTTCTACCAGTTTTGGCTCAACACCGATGATGCCGACGTGGTCTTTCGGCTCAAGGTGTTCACGTTTCTCTCACGTAGTGAGATCGAGCGATTCGCCGAACTCGTCGAAACCGAACCGTTCCGCCGAGAAGCGCAGCGCCGGCTCGCGCTCGAGGTGACCAGCCTCGTGCACGGCCAGGCGGCGACGGATGCTGCCATCCACGCCGCCGAGGCCCTGTTCGGCCAGGGTGACCTGGCCGAGCTCGACCCGGACACTCTGGAGGCCGCCCTGCGCGAACTTCCGCACACCACGACGGCGCCGCACGCGACCGTGCTGCAATTGCTCGTCGACACCGAGCTGTCGAAGAGCATCGGTGACGCCCGGCGTGCGGTTCAGCAGGGTGGGGTGTACCTGAACAATGCGAAGGTCACCAGTGTCGACCTGACCATTGAGGGATCGGTGCTTCCCGGGGGAGTAGCGGTGCTGCGCCGCGGCAAGAAGACGCTCGCGGGTATTTTCGTCGAGTAGCCACCTCGACGGCTCCGTTGCAGGGGGGCGACAGATGCGGATGGCAAGATGTCGACGTGGAAACTCTTCGAACCGAACGCCTGCTGCTGCGCCCCTGGACCCTCGATGACACCGACTTCGTCTTCGGTCTGTATTCGCTGTGGTCCGTGCAACAACACATCGGGCTGAATCCACGGGTGATGACCGACCGCGCCGAGGCGATCGCGGTGATCAACCGCTGGCAGGGAATGGAACATCCCATTCATGCCATTCGAGCGGTGACGGATGCCGACACCGGCGAGATCTTCGGCAACCTATTGCTCAAGTCCATTCCGGCGTCGAGTCCGGTGACGCCGCTCGTGCCGTCGGGGGATACCGAGATCGGCTGGCACTTTCACCCGAACGCGTGGCACCACGGCTACGCGACTGAAGCGGCATCCGCTGTGTTGGCCGAAGGCTGGAAGACGGGACTCGACCGGGTGGTGGCGGTGACCACGCCCAGCAACCGGCCGTCGCAGCGGGTGTGCCTTCGTATCGGCATGACGCATAAGGGCAGGACCGACCAGTACTACAACTCGGTGAGCGAACTCTTCCTGGCGTTCGCCCCCGAGCCCTAGCCTCCGCGCTTCCCTGCTTTCGGACGGGGCCCAGGCCCCGTCCGTGGGCCCAGTTTATAAACTGGGCCCACGGCTAGAAGGTGGGCCCGGACGCGCCGGGAGGCCCGCCAGGGGCATTTCGGACGTGTTTCGAGCGGATGACCGCCCCCGACACGCCCGGGATGTAGCAGTGAGTTGCGGGGTATCAGGATTCACCGTAATGTCATCTAAGTCACCCCACAGGTTCGGAAAAAGCCAAGCGCTTCCGGCCTCAAGCGGGACCAATCCCAAGTCAAAATAGCCCGAAATTTTTCGCGTGACAGTGACTTGATGAAGTTCACACGAAGTCGATTCAATTTGACTCGTGCTGGGCGACAAGAAATAAGAGTAGTACTCCAGTGCAATGGTCTTCGTGGCCGGCGGCTGGGTGTGTCCGATCCTTGAGAACTCAACAGCGTGCACAATGTCAAATGCCAAAAACCTCGTGGTTGTCGGCCCGTTTCTAG
>NZ_PJJR01000052.1:0-467551 GCF_002929595.1 Cryobacterium sp. N19
AAGCGAGCGCAGCGAGGGGGCGGCGGTGGGACAGGGAAAGAGACCCCTTACCTATTCGTTTACCTATTCGCTGCCGGTGAACAGGTAAACGAATACCCGCGCAGGCTTGTGGCGCTCTCCGTGCGTTCAAATTCGTGACGGACGACGTGGTGCCTGCGATCGATCTTTGGCCCCTCTGCTGCTCATCTAGCAGTCGCCCGCACTGGACCTGCTCCGCCGGGCGAAGCCGAAATGGGGGCCCGGATATCGATGGCATCCCGTGACGCTGCACCCGCGGAAGCGTCGACGCGAGCGGCCAAATCTTGTCGGCTCTATGTCGTTTCAGCCGTCGAGACGTAGGTAACTCGATGTGCGATCACGGGCCGTTCCGTCGCCGGAATCAGCTCGTTACGACAAGCGCGGGAATCGTTCCACGCTGTCGAACCAGCGAACGACGCTGTTGGCGTTGTGGGCTTGCATGAGGGCATCCTCGACGATGCCGGCGAATTGGGCGGCATCGCGAAGGCCGAGTTCAGCCCGAGCGACTCCGGGCGCGCAGCCGGCGCCGCAGCCGTCTTCGCCGTTGTACTCGACGCCGTCGACGACGATGCTGTGCCAGTTGGCGAGCTGGTCGTACACCTGGCCGAGGGAGCGCTGGGTGGCGGTCAGACATCCGAGCAGCAGGTACGAGTCGTAGGGCCGTTCAATCGCCCGAGCCGCGTGCGCCAGGCTGCGTGCGATGTCGGCCAGCTCGTTCGCCCGGCTGATCAATTCGCTGTCGTGGTCGTTCATGGTGGTGCTCCTTTCATGAGGTATTCAGGGTGGGCCGCGCGTGCGGCCCACCCGGGATAGCTATTCGGTGTCAGGCTTGGAGTTGCGGCGAACGGTGGCGACGGCGCGGTTGAGGTCGGGTCCGACGTTGTCGGCGTCGATGACGCAGCCGTATTGGCGTGTCTGTTCGTCGCCCCAGCTGTCAGTGTGTTCGCGGCCGACGACGATAACGGGGTCGCCCTTATGCAAGGTGGCGGCGACGTTTTGGCCGAGCTCGAACTTAGCTTCCACGAAATGCGTGGTTGCGGCGTCGTGGGCGAGCCATTTGCCGCCGCGGTACTCGCCGGTGTTCTCGATGACGCGCAGCTTGGTGATCTGAATGCTGCCGGCTGTGACGACTTCGGGGTCCAGAGCCAGGTTGCCGATGATGGTGCGTGTGGACATGAGTGCTTCTCCTTCGAGGGGTGGTGTGTTGAATTGCGGTGGGGAGTCGTTGGCTTTGGGTTCTTCGACCAACTGTTTTTTGTGCCGTCCGGCGAGAAGAATCGATAGCGAGCGGGAGCGCCGGGAGTGCCCCGAATTTCAGGCGAGATAAGGGAGCCAGCGACCGCGTCTGAGAATCTGGGAACGGGAGGCGCGTAGCGAGCTACTGTGATCGGCCGGACAGGTCACAAATTGTGTTTCACGCGGTGGGGATGCGCGCCGATTGCGGCCGCGATCAAGGGGCCTTTGCCCGACGTTGCTGGCAAGTTATCCACAGGTGTTTTTCGCGCGCGCGTACTGTTAATGTTTTGTTTGTCCTGTTAGTACTGTTAGGGGGGCCGATCAGCGGCCCCCTATAGGGCCAGATCTGGCCCCCTATTGGTACGCTAAACGGCCCCCTACGGAGGCCGCTCACCGGCCCCCAAACCTCCGCGTCGAAGCATCGGAATGACGTTGGTCTCGTACCGTCGGTGACCGCCCGGTCTCGTGCTGTCGACGAGCAGATTGAACTCGGCATTGTGGCCACGGTGGCCAGCACTGACTCGCTCGATAGCGCCGCTGGCGACGAGTTCCGCGATCGCCCGCTTGACCGAGTGATTCGCCGACTCTGATCCGTTGTCCGGAGCCAGATAGCCCAGGGCGATCGCGGAGGATTCTCGGGATGCGAAGTACCGTCGCGGCGGTTGATTACCGGGGTTGTCGGTGTCGTCCCAGGTTTCCAAGGCCATGTGCACGAGCAGCCGGGTTGCCGCGTGCCCCAGGCCCAGGCGTGCAGCTGCAAGAACCGCGCCCTTAGCCGCATAGAGGCCCACAGTGCTCTCACCCACCGGATCGGGTGCGAGGCGTTGCGAGATGGCAGAATTTCAGTATTCTGAACATAGATCAGATCCTTTGCGGGTGTTCGATCCTTGCCCCGGGGTGCAACCCGGGGCTTTATCTTTGGCCTGCCGCGAGCCGACGACTTGGTCGCCTGCAACAGGAGGCGCGGCCTCACCGCGTCACGAGGGCGCGTTTGCCCGTCTGCGTCTGTGCGCTCGCCTCGACCCAGGCGATCACTTCGGCCCGCTTGTACAGGACTTTCTTCGGCGTCGGCTTGTAGAAGCGCGGTCCCCGACCCAAGTAGCGCAGATGGGCCAGCCCGCCGACGGTCAGTCCGGTGAGTTCGGCGACGACGACGGGGAGGATGAATTCTTCGGTCATGATTACGTCCCTTCGGTGACACGAGACACTCATTGCTTCGTGTTGCGATCACAATAAAACGCTTTTCGCTGTTTGACAAGGACCAATAGCTGTACGGTGTCGGCATGACAGGTTTTGTGAGGCAGTCCGGAATTGGCGAGCGGATTCAAGCCATCCGGAAACGGCACGGCATCCGCTCCGCCAAGGACCTCGCCGACCTCATGCCCGGCGGCAATGTCACCGAGGCGATCCTGCAAAACCTTGAAGCCGGCCGCAAACAGGACCTCTCGGTCAGCCAACTCCTGAACATCTCCCACGCGCTGCGCGTTCCACCGGTTTTTCTCCTTGCACCAATCGGGCGCCCGCATGACGCGCTCGACCTGGTCAACCTCAGCAATACCTTCGAGGGAATGACCGTCGCTGAATTCGATGCCTGGATCTCCGGGGAAACGAATGGCACCTATCGGTGGCGTGACCTCACCGAGCGCACGGAACGCTCGCAGCTCGAGGCCACGCGCCAGCTCATTGCCAGCCTGCGCGAGCGCCGCCGCCTCACCACCAACTTGGCCATCGAAGCGGAACTCACGCCGCCGGGTGAGGTCAGCACGGACCCCGCGATCTGGGATACCACGCAGGAACGACTTGCCGAGGCAAACCGGCGCATCGAACAACTCAGCAGCTATCTCACCGACGCGGGCTGGGACCTCGAAGGATGGGTCAAGTAGACCGCTGAGCCCGGGCCGAATAACTGTCGTACGCGTGTGAGCCGTCGAGGTGTCGCCCTTGAGTTGCACTCTGTGCGCGTGATGAATTTTCTGGCGCCGGCTGAGATCGGCGACCGCATTCAAGCGATTCGCAAGCAGCACGCCATCCGTTCGGCTATAGCCCTCGCCGATCTCATCCCAGGCGACAATGTCACCGAATCGATCGTGCAGACTATCGAGGCTGGCGGCAAAGACGACCTTCTCGTCAGCCAACTGCTCAACATCGCCAAGGCCCTACACGTCTCGCCAATCTTCCTCCTCGCCCCCATCGCCACACCCTGGGCCTGGCTCGACATCGCCAACCTCAGCTCGAGCTTCGATGACATGACCGTGGTCCAGTTCGATGCCTGGATCTTGAGCGAGCTCGACGGCGCTTACCACTGGGCCACCAACGACGAACACTCCGAACGCGCCCAGCGCTTGGCGACGCCGGAGCTCCACACGCAGCTCCGCGAGCGAAGTCGTTTGGCTGTATAAGTCGAGGGCGAGCGATTCGTAGAGTCCGCTGACAAATCGCTGCAACTACTGCATTCGACACCACCGAAGTGCGCCTCCCTAAAGTCAGCCGGCGTATCAAACAACTGACTAGTTATCTAGCCGCGGCTGGCTGAGAAACAGAGGGCTGGTCTTACTGACTTCGCCCAGCCCAATGTCGGTGGGCGAGAGGAGAGTAGATCCAGCACAATCACTGACGATCCCGAGGTGAGGTCATGGGCAGCATCTACTCGTATCTGACGAAGGCCGGTAAGCGCTACCGAGTCGTCTATCGCAAGCCGGACCACGATCAAGCACAGAAACGCGGCTTTACGACGAAACGGGATGCCGCGCTCTTTCTCTCAACGGTCGAAGTCACCAAGGCGAACGGCGATTTCATCGAGGCCTCGGCTGGTCGATTGACCATTGCGACATTGGGTGCTCAATGGCTCCACCACCAGTCACATCTCAAGCCCTCCAGCCTCCGCCCGGTTGAAATCGCGTGGCGCCTCTACGTGAAGCCAGCTTGGGGCACCCGAACTGTGGGCGAAATTCGTCACAGTGACGTTCAGTCGTGGGTGACTGAACTTACCGCCGTAAAGGGCGCGACGACTGTCCTCCGCGCCTACGGCGTCCTCGCTTCCACCCTCGACGTTGCCGTCAAGGACAAGCGAATCACCTTAAATCCGGCGCGCGGCGTGAACCTGCCTCGCAAGATTGCCAAGGAGCACACCTACCTGTCACACAGACAGGTCGCAGCGCTGGCGACCGCCTCCGGCGACCGTGCAACTCTCGTTCTCATAATGGCGTATTGCGGCCTCCGCTGGGGCGAAGCCATCGGGCTTCAGGTCAAGGACATCGACTTTCTCAAGCGCAGAATCAACGTCAATCGCAACGCTGTTGAGGTCGGTTCGCAGATAGAGGTCGGAACTCCGAAGTCCTACAAAGTACGCTCGGTGCCCTTCCCCGCGTTCCTACTCCCCGGACTGAGTGACGAATGTCGAGACAAGCCGGCAACGGCACTCGTCTTCGCCGATCGATTCGGAAACCACCTCAAACGCACCCGGGTAAGCCTGGGCACGCGGAGCTGGTTTTTGACGGCACTTACGACGGCAGGCCTACCACGGATGACAATTCACGACCTCCGCCACACGGCCGCAAGTCTCGCTGTGAGCGTCGGCGCAAACGTCAAAGCGGTGCAACGGATGCTCGGTCATGCCTCCGCAGCGATGACCCTCGACACCTACGCGGACCTCTTCGATGACGACCTGGACGCCGTTGCAGACCGTTTGAATCAGGCCGCTATTTTTTCAAATGTTGCCAAAATGTTGCCAAAACAGAATTTTGGGGCAAAAGAAAACCCCTGACTCCCAGTGTTTATATGGGATTCAGGGGTTCAAATGGCTGCGGAGACGGTGGGATTTGAACCCACGGTACCCCGTAAAGGGTACTCCACCTTAGCAGGGTGGTGCACTAAGCCGAACTATGCGACGTCTCCTTGGCATCTGCTTGCGCAAACACACTCGTCCATCTTAGCCGCAGGCGGGCATCCGCTCTGACCATGCAAACCCGGGCAGGCAAAACAGATGCCCGCGCCCGGTTATTGGTTCTCGAGCGTGCGCCCTCTGGTGCAGGTATAGTCGCCGGCCGTTTGGCCCGTCACCGACTCCGACAGGACGACTCCCGGGGCTTCCGTGGCCACGGGGGCCTCAGATGCCGCCGGATCGGCCGCGGCCGAGGGGTCGGTGGTTGCGACGGGAACCGGCGCTGCCTCGACGGGAGCGTTCGGGTCAGCCTCGGTACCGCGGCCGGTCGTTCCGCTGAGGGTCAGCGGCTGATCGGCCGCAACCGCCTCGAACAGGTTGTCAAAGGCCGGTTGAACGGCCTTGACCCCGCCGGTCGTGCTGCCGGTGGGCACCTGGGCGAAGACGACCTGATTGAGGTCGATGTCTTTGAGAGCGATGGCGATGGACGCGAGCGTCGTGACGCTGTTGAGGCTGTCCGAGAGGCGCATATTCGCTGTCACTGCCTTGGCCAGAGCGTAGACCTTGGTCGGATCGGAGAGGGTGTCAGCGCTCTTGATCGTGCGCACGAGCGAGGACATGAACAGCTGCTGGTTGTTGATGCGGGTCAGGTCGCCACCATCGCCGAGGCCGTGGCGGGTGCGCAGAAACTGTAGCGCGTCATAGCCCTCGAGCACGTGCTCACCCGGGTCGAGAAAGGTACCGGTGTACTCATCTTCGATGCGGCTGGCTACGCAGACCGGAACGCCGCCAACAGCGCTGGACATGGCCATGACGCCGCTAAACTGCACCTCGGCCGCGAACGGGATTGAGAGGCCGGTGAGCTCCTCCACGGTCAGCACGGTGCAGGCCAGGCCACCGTAGGTGAGCGTGGTGTTGATTTTCTGGCTGCTCATCGCACGAAACGAGCCACCCGTGGGGTCGGGGCACGAGGGGATCGCCACGAACATGTCGCGCGGAAAGCTGATGACCGAGGCGTTGCTGTGGTCTTCCGAGATGTGCAGCAGCATCGTGACGTCGTTGAGGTCGCCGGTGGAGTCTTCCGGGCCGAAGGCCGCGTCCTGGCCGACGCGGCTGTCGCTGCCGACGATGAGCATGTTCACGCCGCCGTCGATGGCACCGATCGAGGGAACCGGGCCGTTGGTCTCATTGGTGAGGTGAACGCTGGGCTGCACGCTCGTGGCGACGTCGTAAGTGGCAATCGCGCCGACCGAGAATCCGCTGACCAAAACGACGGCCAGGCTGCCCGCGATGAACTTGGCCACGGTGACGGCGGCGTTCGACTTCTTCAGGCGGCCGTGACGGGCAACGGTTTTGAGGTTCTTGGAACCGTTCGAGCGGGGGCGAAGTTGGTCGCTCACTCATGTCCTCTCATCGGGTTGTTGGCTGGTCAGCCTGAGGCGACAATCGTTGTGCGCCGGCGATTTGCATTGTGCTGGTACTGCGGAGGGCGTGGGATTCGAACCCACGAGACATTTCTGCCCACCAGTTTTCAAGACTGGCTCCATCGGCCGCTCGGACAGCCCTCCCGGTTGCCCATTCCCCGCGCGAATTGCAGCGCGGAAAGAATTGGGCGAACTGGCCCGATTCTAGCCGATGGCAGACTATACAGGCTGACAGAGGGGCCTGATAAACGGCTGGATGCGAGTCAGAGTGTGCGCAACACCATGGCGAGGCCGTCAATCTCCACATTGCCGGTGATCTCGGACCCGGCGGCGAGAACGTCGTCGGGCGACTCGCCCATGGCCACGCCGCGACCGAATTCGGCGGCCCACGCCAGCATGTCAATATCGTTGCGCCCGTCGCCGACGGCCATCACCCGCTCGCGGGGAACCCCGACCGCCACACGTACTCGCTCCATCGCGGTCGACTTGTTGACGCCGTCCGGCGCGATGTCGAGCCAGGCGGTCCACCCGATCGCATAGCTCACCCGATTCAACCCCATGCGCTCGACCACTTGGAGAAAATCCTCCATGTCGTGGTCGGGCGAGATAACGACCACGCGGGTCGCCTTGTGCTTCAACAGCTCGTCGAAGTCGACCCGTTCGCTGTCCATGCCGATTGTGGCATCGGGAATCGGTTCGGTGTACCGGTAGAAACCGTGCTCGTCTTCGACCGCGAACCGGGCCGAGCCGAGGTGCGCCCGAATCGAGGTGAGCACGTCGCTCGGGTCGAAGGTCTCGACCCATTCGCGTCGGTAGCCCAGGGGCGCTGAGGCATCGCGGTGCATGGTGATGGCCCCATTGGAGCAGACCACGTAGCGCGGAGAAATGCCGAGGCGGTCTAGCACCGGCAGGGCTGCAGCTGCGGACCGGCCGGTGGCGAGCATGACCTCGTGCCCGGCCTCGGCGAGCCGCACAACCTCATCGATCACGGCCTGGCTGATCGAGCCGTCTTCGTGCATGGTAGTGCCGTCGATGTCGAGGGCGACGAGCCACGGCTCGGTCGTGACCTGTGACGTCACTTCGCTCCCTTCACCGGGAGCGGCGTCAAAACCTCGAGGCCGCCGAGGTAGGGCCGCAGCGCCTCGGGGACGCGCACCGAGCCATCCGCTTGCTGGTGCGTTTCGAGCATGGCGACGAGCCAGCGGGTGGTCGCGAGCGTGCCGTTGAGAGTGGCGACCGGCGCGGTCTTGCCCGTGTCGGTGCGGTAACGGATGTCCAACCGTCGCGCCTGGTAGGTGGTGCAGTTGCTCGTGCTGGTGAGCTCGCGGAAGGCGTTCTGGGTGGGCACCCAGGCCTCGATATCGAACTTGCGGGCCGCGCTTCCGCCGAGGTCACCGGCTGCGACGTCGATCACGCGGTAGCTGAGGCCGAGGGACTGCAGCATGCCCTCCTGGAGGGCGACGAGGCGGTCGTGCTCGGCCTCGGCGTTCTCGGGCAGCACGTAGGTGAACATTTCGAGCTTGTTGAACTGGTGCACGCGAATGATGCCGCGGGTGTCTTTTCCGCCCGAGCCGGCCTCGCGGCGGTAGCAGGTGCTCCAGCCGGCGTAACGCAGGGGTTCCTCGGACAGGTCGAGGATCTCGTCTTTGTGGTACCCGGCGAGCGCGACCTCGCTCGTGCCGGTGAGGTAGAGGTCGTCAGTGGGAAGGTAGTAGACCTCATCGTTGTGCTCACCGAGAAAGCCGGTGCCGTCCATGATTTCGGGGCGTACGAGCGTGGGGGTGATGAGCGGCACGAAGCCGGCCGCAAGCGCCCGGTCGAGCGCCATGTTCATGAGCGCAATCTCGAGGCGGGCGCCGATTCCCTTCAGGAAGTAGAAACGGGTGCCGGAGACCTTGGCGCCGCGGGCCATATCGATGGCGCCGAGCAGTTCGCCGAGCTCGAGGTGGTCGCGCGGCTCGAAGTCGAACACCGGGGCATCGCCGTGGGTGCGCAGGGTCTTGAAGTTGGCCTCATCGCCGGCCGGAACTCCGTCGATGATCGGGTTCGCGATGGTCTTGACGATCGCGGTGAAGCGAGCGTCGGCCTCGCCCGCGATGACTCCTGCGGCTTTCACCTCAGCGGCGAGGCTTTGCGCCTCGGCAACGAGCGCCTTCTTCTCGGCCCTGGGCGCTGCGGCGACGCGCTTGCCGAACAGGTTTTGCGCGGCGCGCAGGTCTTCGAACGCGGTGATCGTCGAACGCCGTTCGGCGTCGGCGGCGAGCGCGGCATCCACCGCTCCAACGGAGTCGCCACGAGCCTCCTGCGAACGCTTGAAGAGGTCAGGGTTTTCGCGTAACAGCACCGGATCAATCACCCGGCCAGTCTACAAGCGCTAGTTGGCGGGCAAACGCGGGGCGACCCAGTAGCCTAGGCCTCGTGAGCGCCTCCGAAAACTTCGACCAGCACGCCGCCGTTGTCTACAACCCGGTGAAGGTCGACCTCGCCAGGTTGCGCACGAGCGTGGCCGCCGCCGAGCAATCCGCCGGCTGGGGCGAGACGCACTGGTTTGAAACCAGCGTCGACGATGTCGGCCAGGCAGCCACGAAACGAGCACTTGACGCTCACGCCTCGATGGTGATCTCGGCCGGCGGCGACGGCACCGTGCGGGCCGTCGCCGAGGCGCTTCGTGAGTCCGGGGTGCGCATGGCCATCGTGCCGTCGGGAACCGGCAACCTGCTCGCTCGCAACCTGCTGTTGCCGCTCGGTAGTATCGATGCCGCCACCGAGATCGCGTTCAGTGGTGTCGACCGGCCGATCGATCTCGGCGTCGCCACCCTGACGACCGATACCGGCGAAGTGCAGGAACACGTCTTCCTGGTTATGGCCGGCCTCGGCCTCGATGCTCAGATGATCGCGCACACCCGCGACGATCTCAAGAAACAGGTGGGCTGGCTCGCCTACGTCGACGGGGTGGCGCGGGCGCTGCCGAAAGCGCGGCCATTTCGCATCCGCTACAGCGTTGCTGGGCGGGTTGACCGGCCGGCACAGGTGAGCGCGATTCTTGTCGCCAATTGCGGGCTGCTGCCGGGCAACCTGCAGTTTCTGCCCGACGCGCGCCTCGACGACGGCATTCTGGACATCGCGGTGCTGCAGCCTAAGGGCGTGCTCGGCTGGCTGACCATCTGGCGCCGGGTGACCTGGGAAAACGGGGTGCTGCGGCGTTCGGCGGTGGGCCGACGCATGATTCAGGCCACCGAATCGTCGAATGAGCGGGTGATGACGACCCTGCGCGGGCCGGATATTCGCATCGTGCTCGAACACGCGCAGGATTTCGAGCTCGACGGCGATGAGTTCGGCCTCGTGCGCAAGGTGCGGCTGAACGCCGATGCCGGCGCGCTCATCGTGCGCGTGCCCGCTGAATCAGGTGTCTGAACGGCGTGACGGCCGGGACCGCCAGCGCAGTGCATGGTAAAAGAGCAGACCGACGACAGTGGCCAGGCCGGTTGAGGTCATTGCCGGTCCGAGCGACCAGGAGATCTGCTGCAACAACATATCGAACGGCACCTCGCCGTCGGGAGAGTTAATGTAGCTTGAGCCACCCATCGAATCAAGAAATGTTCGCACCTGCACGCTCAGTCCGCCGATGGTGAGGGCTGGACCAACAACCCACAGGGCAACGACGAACGGATTGCGCGGCTCGAACTGGTCGAGCAGCGCGGCGGCTTCCGGCGCCGGCACCGATGCGGTTTCGGTCGGGGCAGCGGATGCCGCGGGCCCGCCGTTCGAGGTGGGCGCGAGACGGTCCGACGCGGCGGCAGCCGCGTGGGTGGCGGGCTCGTAGCCACGCTGGTAGCGGGCATCATTGTTCGGGTCGGCGGTCATTTGGTGGGCTCCCCCGCGATGTGCCTATTCAACGGGTTCCCCCGCAATTAAACCGCGCAACCAGTCGCGGGCTTCGATGAAAATGCCGTCGTCGTAGCGCGAGGTGAACTCGATCGGGCGTTTGTCGGCCCGCGGATAGGATCCGAGAAAGATCACCTTGGGGCTGAACCGTCGAAGGCCCAACAACGCATCGGCGACGCGCTCGTCGAGAATATGCCCCTCGGCGTCGACGACGAAACGGTAGCGGCCGAGGGAATCACCGATCGGCCGGGACTGAATCAGACTGAGGTTCACGCCGCGCGTGGCGAACTGCTCGAGCATCTCCAGCAGGGCACCGGAACGGTCACTCGGCAGCTCGATGATCAGGCTGGTCTTGTCGGCGCCCGTCGGCGCGGTGAGCTCGTTGCCGCGGCCGACCAGCACGAAGCGGGTGACCGCGTTCGGGTTGTCACCGATATTCGAAGCGAGAACGACGAGGTCGTGATGTTTATCGATGCCGGGTGGCGCGATCGCGGCATCCGCTTGCATGGTGTCGAGCAGGGAAGACGCGGCGGCGACGTTGCTCGAGGCGGGGATGTGGCCGTGACTCGGCAGGGTGCGTTCGAGCCAGTTGCGGCACTGGCCGTAGGCGACCGGATGCGCGTTGACGACGCGCACGTCGGCCAGCGTCGTGCCGGGGCGGGCCACCAGCACGAAATTCACCGGCACCAGGTATTCGCCGATGATGCGCAGGTTCGGCACGCTGGCCAGGGCATCCTGGGTGGCCGTGACACCGCCGTCGACCGAGTTCTCGATGGCGATCATGGCCGCGAGGCTGCGGCCGCTCCCGACGTCAGCGAAGGCCTCGCCCACATTGTTGACCGGGCGCCAGATCTGGCCCCGCGCTTCGGGTACCTGGGCCAGCGCCGCTTCGGTGAAGGTGCCGGCCGGGCCGAGATAGCTGTAGGTGCGGGCTTTGGGCGGATTCGGCGCGTCGGGCATGGCTGACAGCCTACCGGGGGTGCCAGACTGTGCTCATGAGCGAACGCGCGGGCACCCGAGCCCTGGAATCTGACCTGATCGACGTTGATGGGCTGGTCAAGGCCTATTACGATTTGAAACCGGATGCCCGGGTGCCAGCCCAGCGGGTCGTCTTCGGCACCTCAGGGCATCGCGGGAGTTCCCTGAACACCGCGTTCAACGAGGACCACATCAGTGCCACAACGCAGGCGATCGTGGAATACCGCGCGGGCCAGGGCATCACCGGCCCCCTCTTCATCGGCACCGACCCGCACGCCCTGAGCGGTCCGGCCTACACGACCGCCCTCGAGGTTCTCGTCGCCAACGGCGTTCGTGTACTCGTGGACGAGTTCGACGATTACGTGCCCACCCCCTCCCTGTCGCACGCGATTTTGGCCTACAACCGCGCCGAGCACGGCGACCTGGCCGACGGCATCGTCGTCACCCCGAGCCACAACCCGCCGATGGACGGCGGCTTCAAGTACAACCCGCCGCACGGCGGACCGGCCGACAGCGATGCGACCTCGTGGATCGCGAACCGGGCGAACGAGCTCATCGCCAATGGCCTCGACGGCGTGCTGATGAGCGAGCCGAGCGCAGTGGAGACCTACGACTTTCGTGGCAACTACGTGAACGACCTCGAGAACATCATCGACATGCAGGCCATCCGCACCAGCGGAATCCGCATCGGGGCCGACCCGCTCGGCGGCGCGAGTGTCGGCTACTGGGGCGCCATCCGTGACCGTTACGAGATCGACCTGGTCGTGGTCAACCCCACGGTCGACCCGACCTGGCGATTCATGACCCTGGACTGGGACGAGAAGATCCGGATGGATCCGTCGAGTGCGTCGGTGATGGCATCCGTTGTCGCCCACAAGGACGAGTACGACATTCTCACGGGTAATGACGCCGACGCCGACCGGCACGGCATCGTCACGCCAGACGGCGGCCTGATGAACCCGAACCACTTTCTCGCCGTGGCCATCGACTACCTGTACAGCCACCGTGAAGGCTGGAAGCCCGACGCCGCGGTCGGCAAGACCCTCGTCTCGTCAACCATGATCGACCGCGTCACCGGTTTTCTCGGCCGCGACCTGTGGGAGGTGCCAGTGGGCTTCAAATGGTTCGTGCCCGGGCTCATCGACGGCTCGGTGGCTTTCGGCGGCGAGGAGAGCGCCGGCGCGAGCTTCGTGCGCTTCGACGGCACGGTCTGGACCACCGACAAGGACGGCATTCTGCTAGCCCTGCTCGCCTCCGAGATTCTCGCCGTCACCGGCAAGACTCCTTCGCAGCGCTACGCCGAGCTGGCCGAACACTTCGGCGCTCCCTCCTATGCGCGAGTGGATGCTG
Organism: Cryobacterium sp. N19; assembly: GCF_002929595.1. Taxonomy (NCBI): domain Bacteria; kingdom Bacillati; phylum Actinomycetota; class Actinomycetes; order Micrococcales; family Microbacteriaceae; genus Cryobacterium; species Cryobacterium sp. N19. Next base: position 12,772 of record NZ_PJJR01000052.1, read on the forward strand.
CGGCCACGCCCGCGCAGAAGGCCGCACTGGCCAAGCTCGACGGCTCGATGATCACGGCCACCGAACTGGCCGGTGAGAAGATCACCGGCGCCTTCAGCGTGGCCCCCGGAAACGGAGCGGCCATCGGCGGAGTGAAGGTCACGACCGAGAACGCCTGGTTCGCGGCCCGGCCGAGCGGCACCGAAGACGTCTACAAGATCTACGCCGAGTCGTTCCTCGGCGACGAACACCTTGCCCAGGTTCAGCTGGAGGCCAAGGCGATCGTCGACGCCGCGATCGCCTAGGGAACACTCCAGTAGTAGGCCGTTCCGCCCGGGTGATCCACGGTGATTGCCGTGTCGACCGAGCGGTAGTCGGAATCGAGGGTGTGCCCGGCGAACGAGATGGCAACAGTGTCGCCGACCTTCTCGACCCTGGTGACAATGCCGGTGTGGTCGCGATCGCCGGTGTTGTCCCAGTCGAACTGCACGATGTCGCCGACCTTGACCTGGTCGCGCTGCTGATCGGTCAGGGCGGTGGCCTTGCCGGCCTGCGCGATGTAGTTCATGAACGCGGTGGAACTGCGCCAGGCGGCCGACGCATCGTAGGCGTTGCCGTTTTTCGGGCTCGACCAGACTCCGTCCATGGTCCAGCCGCGGGCGATCATGGCCTGGCTGGCGAAGTTGACACAGTCGTTCTCTCCGAGCACGCCCCACTCGACGGAGTTGTAGGTTTCGAGCTTCCAGTGCGCGAGGAGGTAGTCGATCTGCGCGGCGACGGGGGCGCTGAGGGCGGGCTCCGCTTCGACCGGGGCCGCAGCGGGTGTGTCGGTGGGGGTGGCGCGAGCCGGTTCCTCCGTCGCAGCTGAGGCGTCGGCATCCGTCGTCTGCGCCGTTTTGGTGGGGGTGGCGGGACTATCATCAAGCGCCTGCACAACGAGCGCGGTTGCACCGACCGCGAGAACGGCACCGATGGCCGTCGTCAGGCCAAGTCGCTGCCACCTAGTCAACTGCACTGTGTACTCATTTCTGATTGATTAAACGCTGAGCGCGGCGCTCAGATAGAGGCCAATCGCCGCGAGAGCGACGACCACTCCAACGATGAGGACCCCGATCAGAAACCGGCGCCGGGTGCGCCGCTGGTCGGCCTCGCTGGGTTCGTTGTTCTGCAGCATGATTCGAGCTTAGCCGCGACGAATCTGAGAGCTCCGAATGCCGCGTGCATAACTGCGGAGATCTCCGACACGATGGCCGGTACGCAGCCGATTGCGGGGACGGTTCGACCGGATGTCCGCGGTTACGCCCTCGTCACTGGTCGAATTCCTCGCCGCAGGGTAGCGTGACGTCATGTCGCAGACCCTGCCCACACCGTTCACCTGGCCGCGCGGATTTCTCTGGGGGTCGGCCACCGCCGCCGCGCAGATCGAGGGGGCCGGCCACGCTGGCGGCAAGGAGGACTCGATCTGGGATGCGTTCGCGCGGGTTCCAGGCGCCATTGCGGGCGGCGACGACCTGGAAACGGCGGTCGATCACTACCACCGGATGCCCGCCGACGTGCGTCTGATGGCTTCGCTCGGCCTCGACGCCTACCGGTTCTCGACCAGCTGGGCACGCGTGCGCCCGAATGATCGGGCCGTCAACCCCGAGGGGCTCGACTTCTACTCGCGGCTGGTTGATGAACTGCTCGGCGCCGGCATTTTGCCCTGGCTCACCCTGTATCACTGGGATCTGCCGCAGGCCCTCGAAGAGAAGGGCGGCTGGGCCAACCGCGACACCGCGTACCGGTTCGTCGACTACGCGAGCGATGTCTACTCCGCGCTGGGCGATCGGGTCACCCACTGGACCACCTTCAACGAACCCTTTTGCTCCTCCCTGCTCGGCTACGGATCGGGTGCACACGCGCCGGGCCGGCAGGATGGCCCGGCGGCGGTCGCCGCGGTGCATCACCAGCACCTCGCGCACGGCCTTGTGGTGAACGCGCTGCGCTCTGCGGGTGCTCAGAACCTCGGCATCACCCTTAATCTCACCAACGCCGTGCCGCGCGACGCCGCCGACCCGGTCGACCTCGAGGCTGCCCGGCGGCTCGATTCGCTCGCTAACCGCGTCTTTCTGGACCCGCTGCTGCGTGGTTCCTACCCGGAGGACACCCTGCACGACCTCGAGCCGTGTGGACTCGCCGAGGTCATCCACGCCGACGATCTTGAGATGATCGCGGCCCCACTCGATTTTCTCGGGGTCAACCATTACCACGACGACCTCGTGAGCGGCCATGCGGATGCCTCGGCAAGCGATGGTCACGCCGGTGGCGCCGACCGGCCCGTCGGTTCGCCGTGGGTCGGATCGGAGTACATCACCTTCCCCAGTCGCGGACTGCCGCGCACCGCGATGGACTGGGAGGTCAACCCCGACGGCCTGCGCCTGCTGTTGGTGCGCCTCGGCGAGGAGTACGACCGCCTGCCGCCGCTTTACGTGACCGAGAACGGTGCCGCCTACGACGACACCGTGAGCGCCGACGGCGCCGTGCACGATGCGGACCGCGCCGAGTACATCGTGACGCACATCAACAAGGTGGGTGAGGCGATCGCGGCCGGCGCCGACGTGCGCGGGTACTTCGTCTGGTCGCTGCTCGACAACTTCGAGTGGTCGTACGGCTATGAGAAACGGTTCGGCATCGTGCGGGTCGACTACAAGACCCTCGAACGCACGGTGAAGGACAGCGGACGCATGTACGCGGCGCACCTGCGGGCGGCGCACGCGGGCTGACCGCCCGGCTGTCCCGCGGCACGTGTTTGAGAGGTTGGCACTGGTTTGAACACGTGCGTGCTTCCCCAACGCGTGCCACGAGCGGATGCGCGACCAGCGGCATCCGCTTCGCTGGCGGCGGGCTAGCGCAGCTGGGGAACGACCTCGGCGGCCAGAAACTCCAGGTGGTCGAGGTCGGACAGGTCCATGATCTGCAGGTAGACGCACTCGACGCCGGAGTCGGCGAGGGTGCCCAGCCGGTCGACGATCTCGGAGGCCGTGCCGGCCAGGCCGTGCTCGCGCAGCTCGGCCGCCTCGCGACCGACCGCGGCAGCCCGACGGGCGAATTCGGCCTCGTCTCGGCCACCGACGGCGATCAGCGCGGCCGAATAGGTGAGCTCGGCCGGGTCGCGGTCGATGGCCTCACAGGCAGCCCGCACACCGTCGAACTTGCCCGCGATGTCTGCGAAGTCAGGAAACGGCAGGTTGAACTCGGTCGCGAAACGAGCAGCGAGTTTCGGGGTGCGCTTGGCGCCGCCACCTCCCACGATCACCGGCACTCGCACCTGTGTCGGCTTCGGCAGTGCCGGTGAATCGACGAGGGTGTAGTGCTCCCCGGCGAAGTTATACCGGTCCCCGACCGGGGTGTTCCACAGCCCGGTGATCACTTCGAGCTGTTCCTCGAGCATGCCGAATCGCTTGGCCGGAAACGGGATACCGTAGGCGAGGTGCTCCTGCTCGAACCAGCCGGTACCGAGTCCGAGCTCGACGCGGCCGCCCGACATCTGGTCGACCTGCGCCACCTGGATCGCCAGAATGCCCGGAGGCCGGTAGGTCACAGAGGAGACGAGAGTACCCAGACGGATGCGTTTCGTCTCGCGCGCCAACCCGGCCAGGGTGGTCCAGGCATCCGTCGGGCCGGGCAGGCCGTCACCGTCGCCCATGACCTGGTAGTGGTCACTGCGGAAGAAGGCGTCGAAGCCGAGCCGCTCGGTGGCCTGCGCGACGGCGAGGACGTCGTCATAGGTGGCACCTTGCTGGGGTTCGGTGAAAATGCGAAATCTCATGGGTTCTCCTCGGATCAAGCGGATGCGGGCGGGTCGTGGCACGTGTTTAGGAAGTTGGCACTGGTTTGAACCCGTGCCAGCTTCTCAAACGAGTGCCACGAGGTGGATTGAGTCAGCGTCAAGCGTCAGGGGCGAGAAATTCGACGTCGGGCACCGGCTCGAAGCGGGCGCGCATCACGGCCAGGGCCTCGGGGTTCTGGTCGATCAGCACGAAGCGGCGGCCGAGCGCGGCCGCGACCGCGCCGGTGGTGCCGCTGCCCGCGAAAAAGTCGAGCACCCAGTCGCCCTCACGGCTCGACGCCTGAATGATGCGGCGCAGGATTCCGATCGGTTTCTGGGTGGGGTAGCCGGTTTTCTCCTTGCCGGTGGGCGAGACGATGGTGTGCCACCAGACATCCGTCGGCAGTTTGCCCTTGGCGACCTTTTCGGGCGTGACCAGGCCGGGAGCCATATATGGCTCGCGATCGACGGTGGTCGAGTCGAAGTAGTACCGGGCCGGGTTCTTCACATAGACCAGAATCGTGTCGTGTTTGGTGGGCCACTTGTTCTTGGACTTCGCGCCGTAGTCGTAGGCCCAGATGAGTTCGTTGAGAAAGCATTCCCGGCCGAACAGGGCGTCGAGCAGCACCTTGGCGTAGTGCGCCTCGCGGTAGTCGAGGTGCAGGTAGAGCGTGCCGTCGTCAGCGAGCAGCCGCCAGGCCTCGATCAGGCGCGGCTCGAGAAAGGCCCAGTAGTCTTCGAACTGGTCGTCATAGCCGAGCAGATCACCCTTGATGCGTTCGTAACGTTGCCCCTTGAATCCGGTGATCGTTCCGGCCGCGTGTGAGCCGTCCACGGCGACCGACCGCACCGAGGTGGTGCTCTGCCGCTTCTGCGAACGACCAGTGTTGAATGGCGGGTCGAGGTAGATCAGGGTGAAGGCACCATCGGGTAGGCCGGGCAGCACCTCGAGGTTGTTGGCGTGGATGACACGGCTCGGGCTGGTCGGGGTCCACGCAGAAGGCATTTGTCCATTCTTTCAGCCTGCGCGCCTGCAATCGGCTTAGTCTGTCGGGATGACTGCTGAATCGATGACCATCCACTCGCAGAATCTGGCGGAAGCCGGCACACTCGAGGTGCGCCACGACCCCGAACAGAGCCGCTACACGGTGTTGCTCGATGGCGAACCGGTCGGCGTGGCCGACTACATCACCACGACGGCCGCGGTGCATTTCACCCACACCGAGGTCAATCCGGCCAAGCGTACCCACGGTTTGGCGAGCATTCTGGTCGAGCAGGCGCTCGACGACGTGCGGGTGCGCACCGACCTGGCCGTCGTGCCGGACTGCTCCTATGTGGCGCACTGGATTGACACGCACGCCGAGTACCAGGACCTGCTGACCCGCGGGCGTTGATACGTAAGCGGATGCCGGCGGCCCGGCCGGCGGCATCCGCTCGCCGTCGTTAGGGAACCCGGGTCAGCCACTCCTCGGTGCTGAACTTGTTCGCGACGAGCTCGGTGGCCTTGGCGTATTCCTCGGCGGTGACGTCACCCTCGGTGGCACCGTAGAGGCCGATGAAGGTCTCCTTCATGCGGTCGATGATCGCGGCGCGGCTCAGGCCGGTCTGGCGGCGCAGGGGATCGACGCGCTTGGCCGCGCTCGTGATGCCCTTGTCGCTGAGTTTCTCCCGGCCGATGCGCAGCACCTGCACCATTTTTTCGCCGTCCATGTCGTAGCTCATCGTGACGTGGTGCAGCACGGCGCCGCTGCCGAGGCGTTTCTGGGCGGCCCCACCGATCTTGCCGGTCGGGCTCGTGATGTCGTTGAGCGGCTGGTAGTACGCGTCGATGCCGAGCGATTTGAGCGCGGTGATGACCCACTCGTCGAGATACGCGTAGGAGTCGGCGAAACTCATGCCCTGCACGAGATCGGTCGGCGCGTAGATGGAATAGGTGATGACCGAGCCGGCCTCCATGAACATGGCACCGCCGCCGCTGATGCGTCGTACAACGGTGAAGCCAAACTTGGCGGCATTCTCCGGGTCGACCTCGTTCTTGAGCGACTGAAAGCTGCCGATGACGACGGCCGGTTCGTTCCACTCCCAGATGCGCAGCGTGGGCTGTCGGCGCCCCTCACCGACCTCGGTCGCGAGCACCTCGTCGAGGGCCATCTGCAGTACGGGGGCGACGGGCTTCTGCGAGTGGATGATCTGCCAGTCGTAGTCCCGCCACGTGCTCGCCTGGGACAGCGAACGGCGAATCGCCACGGCGACGGCCTCCGGCGAGAATCCGAGCAGAATGGCGCCGCTCGGCAGCGCGCCACGCACGGCGGCGGCGATCGTGGCCGCCGAGCTGCCGGCGGGCAGGCCGGTCACCGCTGCATCGATGTCTTCGAGGGCATCGTCGGGTTCGAGAAAAAAGTCACCGGCCAGACGAAAGTTGGCGATGACATCGTCGACGACATCGAGATCTACGACGACCAGTTTGCCGCCCGGAACCTTATATTCACCATGCATGGTTTCAGCCTACGGTGATAAATCGTTCGTCGAGCCAGGCCACCAGGTCGCCGATCACCTCGGAGCGGTTGGTCTCGTTGAAGACTTCGTGCCGCGCGCCCGGATACACGATCAGGCGCACGTCGCGCAGCCCGGACCGCTTGACGTAGGCGTTGACCAGTCTGAGCGCGCTGCGTTCGCCGCCGACGGTGTCGTCACCGCCGACCAGCACGAGCATCGGCAGGTCAGTCGGCAGGTCGCGAGCTGGCCGACCGAACAGGCGGGCGGCCTCTCGAATGCCGAACAGCTTGGCCAGCGGCGTCGCAGTGGTCAGCGGGTCGGCGACGAACGCCTGGGCTACCGCCGGATCGCGGCTGAGCCACTCGACCCCGGTGGTGCCGAGCGTTTTGTGTTTGCGGTTCAGGTCGCCACCGTCAAGGTATCCGGGCCAGCGATAGGCGGTGCCCGAGAGAACGATGGCGTCGTACTCGGCGGCGTGCTCGTTCACGATCATCTGTACCATGAACGATCCCCAGCTGTGCCCGAGCAGCACGAGCGGCAGAGTCGGGTTTTCCGAGCGGATGATTCCGCTCAGCTGATGCACGCCCGCCACCGCCGCGCGCAGCCCGCCCGCGCCGAGTCGCCCGAGCAATGTGTGGTCGCCGCCGTGCTGGGCGAGTCCGGTCTGGCCGTGACCGAGGTGGTCGTCGGCGTACACCGTGTAGCCGGCCCGGTTGAGGTCTGCGGCGAGCGTGGCATAGCGCTGGGCGTGTTCACCGACGCCGTGCGCGAGCTGGATGACGGCGCGCGGGGCGTCGACCGACCAGACGTAATAGGTAATGAGCCGGCCATGGGCATCCGTATATGTGGGCACGAGGCCAGTCTGCCCTGTTGCGGTGGGCTTCCGGTTGCCAATGTACTTAGCAAGGCTAATTTGCTATGCTAAGGATCTATGGAATCGCGAACACACCCCAAAACTGCCGCCCTCGGCGTCATCAAGGCGCAGCCGCCGGTCGGCGCACCACAAGCGGCCGCAGTACACCCCACAGCCGCACCCAACACCGCCGAACTCAGCCACGAATTTCGACTCGCCAACGGCCGCCTGGCCCGCCGCCTGCGCCAAGAGAAGGCCGAGAACGAGCTCGGAAGTGGCCAGTTCTCCGCGCTCGGCGTGCTTCATGTGCACGGACCGTTGACGCTCACCGAACTCAGCGAGTTCGAACGCGTCACCCCGCCGTCGATGACCCGCACGGTGAAATGCCTCGTTGATGCCGGTCTCGTGGCCCGCACCGATTCCACACTCGATGGCCGCAAGATCGTGCTGAGCACAACGGACGCCGCGAGCGAAATGATGACCGAAACGCGCAAGCGTCGAGATGCCTGGCTGGTGCAACGCGTCGCCCAGCTCAGTCCCGCACAGCGCAGCACCCTCGCCGACGCGACCTTGATCATGAAGGAGCTCGCCGACAGTTGAGCGCCATGTTTCGCTCGCTGAGCGTCGTCAATTACCGCATCTGGTTCGCCGGGGCTTTGGTGTCGAACATCGGCACCTGGATGCAGCGCACCGCGCAGGACTGGATCGTGCTGACCCAGCTCACCAACTACGACGCCACGGCGGTCGGCATCACCATGGCGCTGCAGCTTGGCCCGCAGCTCGTGCTGATGCCCTGGTCCGGCCTCATCGCCGATCGGTTCAACCGGCGCAAGCTGCTCATTCTCACCCAGACCCTGATGGGCCTATTGGCGCTCGGCCTCGGCATTCTGACCGTGCTCGAGGTAGCCCAGCTCTGGCACGTCTATCTGTTCGCGCTCGGCCTCGGCGTTGTCGCGGCGATCGACGCGCCAGCCCGCCAGACGTTCGTCTCCGAACTCGTCGCCGAAGACCAGCTGTCGAACGCGGTGGCACTCAACTCGGCGTCGTTCCACGGTGCACGCCTGATCGGCCCGGCCGCGGCCGGCCTGCTCACGGTCGCCGTCGGCGCCGGCTGGGTCTTCATGATCAACGCGGTCACCTTTGCTGCGACGGTCTTCGCCATGACCCTGCTGCGCACCCACCAACTGCGCCGCCAACCAAAGGCGTCACGGGAGCGCGGACAGCTGCTGGCCGGCTTCCGTTACGTGCGTGGCCGTTCCGACATCGTCGTCGTCATGATCGCGGTCTTTCTGATCGGAACCTTCGGCCTCAACTTCGCCATCTTCACGTCCACCATGGCCACCATCGAATTCGGTAAGGGGGCTGCAGAGTTCGGCCTGCTCAGCTCGATCATGGCCATCGGCGCCGTCATCGGCGCGCTGCTCGCTGCCCGCCGCAGCCGCGCCCGCCTGCGACTCATCGTGCTCGGCGCCGGCCTGTTCGGCCTGGCCTGCGCGCTGTCCGCAATCATGCCGACATATGCAACTTTCGCCATATCTCTCACCCTGGTCGGCTTGTCGTCGCTCACGCTCATGACCACGGCGAACGCCTACGTGCAGACCACGACCCGGCCCGAGATGCGCGGCCGCGTGATGGCGCTGTACATGGCTATCTTCGTCGGCGGCACTCCCCTCGGCGCGCCGCTCGTTGGCTGGGTAGCGGATGCCTTCGGCCCACGCTGGGCGCTCGGCCTCGCCGCGGTCTCCGGCCTGCTGGCTGCGGCCGTCGTGCTGTTCTGGATGGTGCGGTATCGCCGGCTGCGGGTGCACGTGCATCCGTTCTCGTCACCGCGGGTGCGCGTGCTTCACGCCGGCGACGGGCGCGATGTGCCGCTCGCGACGCCGAGTCGCCGGGGCGGGACCGCCGTGCTCGAGCGCGAGGAGCCCGAGCCAGATCGCGATGGGGACACCGCGCTGGACCCGGATCGCGATGGGGACACCACGCTGGACCCGGATCGCGAAACTGCCGCCGAACGCAACCGCGAGACCGCCACCCGCGAGATCGCGATCGTCGAGGCCACCGCCCCGCGCTGAGTTCGGGTGCTCAGTGGACAACTTCGAGGGGTGCGGCGCGATCGACACCCCTCGAAGTTGTCCACTGAGGGCCAGCGCGGGACGAGCTAGGGTCGAAGGGCAGACCCTCTTCGAACACCAGGCAGGTCATGACCACTCTCACCACCCGAACGCGCGCATGAAGGCCACCATTGCCCTCATCGTCGCCACCCTGCTCTGGGCCGGCAACTACATCGTCGGCGGAATCGCCGTGCAGACCCTCTCCCCCGTTGAGCTAACCTGGCTGCGCTGGCTGCTCGCCTGCATTCCGCTGCTGATCCTCGCCCAAGTGGTCGAGCGCCCGAACTGGGCCCGGGTACTACGCCACTGGCCCCGGCTGCTGCTGCTCGCAGCCCTCGGCGTTGGCGGCTACAATCTGCTGCTCTACACCGCCCTGCAGTACACGACGCCGCAATCCGCGTCGCTCATCAACGCCGCGAATCCGGCCGTGATGGTGGTGCTCGCGGCGGTTCTGCTGCGCGAACGCATCGGCTGGCGAGGTATTGCCGGGCTGGCACTGGGGCTGGTGGGAGTGGTGCTGATCATCACCAGCGGTGCGATCGCATCCGTTTTCACGCGCACACCCAACACGGGCGACCTGCTCATGGTTGGCGCGATCGTGGTGTGGAGCCTCTATACGATCGTCGGTCGCGGGCTGCCAGTGCCGCCGATCACGGCCACGGCCCTGCAAGGCACCTTCGTCGCGGTGCTGCTCGCGCCGGTCGCCTTGCTCGGTGGGGTGCGCTGGCCAGCGGATGCCGCCATCGGCTGGGCCGTGATCTTCATCGCGATTTTTCCCTCGATCGGCTCCTACGTGCTGTGGAACGCTGCGCTCAAGAGCATTCCGCCGATTCGGGCCGGCCTGTTTCTCAACCTGATCACGGTGTTCACGGTGGTCATCGCCGTCGTGCTCGGCGCCCAGCTGACCACGCCGCAGCTCGTCGGCGGCGTGATCGTGTTCGCGGGTGTGGCGCTGAGCACGCTGCGGCCGTCCCGCCCGCTGGCGCCCCAGCCCGTGCTCGACACCGCGAGGCGAGGGCTTTAACCGGGACGGGGCCCAGGCCCCGTCCAGAGAGAGCGGGGCAAAGTAGGCTCGGGAGATGAACTCACTGCTGGTCAGCCTGCCCGACTCCGTACTGCGCGAGGCGGTCGGGGAACTACCCGACGGCGTTGAGGTAGTGGAGTGGGCGCTCGACGGACCGTCGCCACGACCCCGGTTCGACCTCGTTGTCACGCCGTACATGGGTAAGACCGACCGGCTCGCGCATCTCGCCGGCGTCGATGCCGGTTTGGTGCAGAGCCAGTCCATCGGCTACGACGGCGTCGACCGGGTACTGCCTGCCGGGCACGTGTTCGCGAACGCCGCGAGCGTGCATGAAACCTCCACGGCCGAACTCACCCTCGCCCTCATCCTGGCCTCGCAGCGCGGCATTCCCGATTTCGTGCGCGCCGCGGACGCCGGCGAGTGGGCGCCCGCGCAGCACGCCAGCCTCGCCGACCGCACCGTGCTGCTGCTCGGCTACGGCGGTGTCGGCCACGCTATCGAGAGTCGGCTGCTCGCCTTCGAAACCACGGTGATCCGCGTCGCCCGCACGGCTCGCAGTGACGAGCGCGGCAACATCTACGGCTTCGAGTCCCTGCCCGAACTCCTGCCCCAGGCCGATATTGTGGTCGTCGGTGTTCCGCTCACGGCCGAGACGACGAACCTGGTTGACGATGCATTCCTGGCCCAAATGCGTGACGGAAGCCTGCTCGTGAACATCGCTCGCGGTGCGGTCGCCGACACGGAAGCGCTGCTCGCGCATGCGAGCAGCGGCCGCCTCAGGCTCGCCCTCGACGTGACCAGCCCCGAACCGCTGCCGGAGGGGCATCCGCTCTTCGCACTGCCGAATGTGCTCATCACCCCGCACGTCGGCGGCGCGTCGAGCGCCATGCTGCCGCGCATGGCCCGCCTGGTGCGCGCGCAAATCGAGCGGATGCTGCGCGGCGAGACCCCGCTCAACGTCGTGTTGACGAGTTAGCCGCCGCTCAGCCGGCGACGGCCGCGTTGGCCGCTTCCTGCGCGGTGCGCAACGCCTCATCGACGGGAATGCGGCCGAGGAACATCTCGGCGAAGGTCGACTCGAACGCGTCGGAGGCCTCGGCCCACTTCGCGCCCTGCGGCGCCTGCACACTGCCGTTGGCGAGCACGTCGATGAACGCGTTCACGTCGATGCCCTGCTCCTGCCACGACGCGACATAGCTGGCCTGCGCACCGATGACGGCCGGCGACGCCGAGCCGTCGGCGCCGATCGCCGCACTACCCTCGGTACTGCCGAGCCACTCCAGCAGTTTTTGGGTTTGTTCCGGATGCTTCGAGTCGGCATTGCCGGCGGCCACGACGCCGTTGGTGACGCTGATCGCCCCGGACGGTCCAGACGGAATCGCGGCCACACCCCAGTCGAAGCCGGCCCCCTCGTTCACGTTGCTGAGGTTGTAGACGCCGCTCTGGAACAGGGCCATCTTGCCCTGCAGAAACTGGTCGAGTGCGAAGTCGCCGTTGAGGTTGGTGTCGGCGGCCGATGGGGCCACGTGGTACTTGTTCATCAGGTCGATCACGTACTGAAAGGCCGCGGCGCCTTCGGCGGTGTCGAACACGAACTCGTCGCCGTCTTGCAACGCTGACCCGTTCGAGCCGAGATAGTTGAGGTAGATGGCGTTGAGGTCGTTGGCCGCGTTGTAGCCGTACTGCACGATCTGCGCGGGGTCGAAGGCCGCGCTGTCGGCGGTGTTGCCGTTGGCGTCGACGGTGAGTTTCTGCAGCACCGGCAGCAGGGTGTCCTCGCCGGCGGCGGGATCCCAATGCAGTTCACCGACGGTGGCCGGGTCGATGCTGGCCACCGACAGGAGTTCTTCGTTGTAATACAGCCCGATGCCGGGGTCGGCGAGCTGGGGCACTCCCCAGAGCGCGCCGTTCAGGGTGTACTGACCGATGACGCTGGGCTGCCAGTTGGTCTGCGCGGCCTCGCCAAGGGCATCCGTTACATTTACGAGGTTACCGTTGACGGCATAGTCGGCGAAGTTGCCGGCGTTCACCCAAAACACGTCGTCGGCGGTCTCGCCGGCCACGTCAACGCGCAGCTTGGTGAAGTAGTCGGCCCACGGCACGACGTTCACCGCCACGTCGATGCCCGGGTTGGCTTCTTCGAACGCCGCGAACGACGTTTCGTAGGACTGCGCGACCTGCTCGTCCCAGACGCGCAGGGTGAGCGTGGTGTCGGAGCCGGTTTGCGGTGTCAGCGCGAGCGCGGTGGCCACGCCGCCGATGGTGACAACGGATGCGACGGTGACGATGGCGATAATGGTCGAGCGTTTGGCGATGGGGTCCCCTTGGGTCTGTTGGAGGCTACCAGCCGCCAGCCAGGTCAGGGCTTCTGTGACGCCCCAAGGTGTTCGCCGAAGAACGCCTCGATACGCGTCCACGCGGCGGCGGCGGCCACCGGGTCGGGGCCGGCACCGAGAATGCGCTTCAGCATCGGGCGCAGCATCCGCGGCCCGGTCTCGGCATCGTTGAGAAAGGCGTGGCCGGCACCCGGGTATTCCTTGACGTCGTGCTCGATGCCCAGCCTCGCCAGGGATGAATCGAGGGCGGCTGCCGCGCCGACCAGAGAGCGGTCCGCGCCGCCGAAGCTACCGACGATCGGGCAGGCGCCGAGCAGGTGATCGTCCAGGTCTTTCGGGAGCCGACCATAGTTGACCGAGGAGACGTCGAAGCCGCGCGTCGCCGTGGCGAGGGCGAACCCGCCACCCATGCAGAAACCGAGAACACCGATGCGTCCGGTGCAGTCGCCGCGTTCACTCAAAAACACGCGCGCCGACTCGATGTCGACGAAAGCCCGGCCGGCACCGGCCGACAGAGCACGAAAGGTGCCGACGAGGCACTTGCGAGTTCCGCCCTCGGTGAAGAGGTCGGGCATGAGCGCCAGGTATCCGGCCTCGGCCATTCTGACGGCCTGGTGGCGCATCACGTCGGTGAGGCCGAACGCCTCATGCACGAGCACGACTCCGGGCCAGGGGCCATCGCCGGCCGGGATCGCGAGCACGGCTTTCAGGCCGGCGCTGCCACCCGGCCCGTCGGGCAGTTTCAAGTCGATGAGCTGGGGTGCAGGGGTCATGGTCTCTCTCGGGTTGGCTGAAACTGTATCCGCAATCCGCGAGAAAATCGTGTACTCTGTGGTCAGACCACACGAGATCAAGAGGACAGCATGACCGAGATCACCCCGCGCGCCTGGCAGATCGTGCTCGACGCCGTGGAGCTCGACCTGCTCGAGGGTCGCCTGAGCCCGGGCGATCACCTCCCGCCAGAGCGCACCCTGGCAGCAGATCTCGGCGTCGGCCGGTCCAGCGTGCGCGAAGCGCTGCGGGTGCTCGAGGTGCTCGGGCTCATTCGCACCGCCGTCGGCTCGGGGCCCTCGGCCGGCGCGATCATCGTCGCCCGCCCCGGCGGCGGCATGTCGGCGCTCATGCGCCTGCAGGTTGCGGCCCAGGGCTTTGAGGTCGCGGACGTGGTCAAAACCCGCCTCATCCTGGAGGGATCAATCGTCGCCGAACTGGCCGAGGTCCAGGTCGACCTCACCGAATCAGCGCAAATCCTCACCGCGATGGAAAGTGAGACCCTCACCGAAGCAGAATTCCTCGCCCTCGACACCCAGTTCCATCTCTCGCTCGCCGAAGCGAACGGCAACCAGGTCATCACGGCGACCATGGCCGGCCTCCGCAGCGCAATTGAGGGGTACGCGCGGGCGGGCGCGGCGGGCCTCGCGAGCTGGCCGGCAACATCCGCTCGTCTCAGGCTCGAGCATCGCGGCATTCTCAATGCCGTTCTGGCCGGTCAAGCGGATGCCGCCCGCCTCGCGGTGCACGCCCACATCTCGGGGTACTACGCCGAGACCCATCTCACTTCCACCACTGCCAGCCCCACGACACGATAGGACGACCATGGTTCAACGACGTATCCCCAGGATCAAAGACCTGGCACCGCTGATGAAGTTCAAGGCTCCGGAGCTCAACGCGAAGAAGCGCCGCCTCGACGCGGCCCTCACGATCGCCGACCTGCGTGCGATCGCCAAAAGGCGCACTCCGAAGGCCGCCTTCGACTACACCGAGGGTGCCGCGGAGGCCGAGATCTCACTCGGCCGGGCCCGCCAGGGTTTCGAAGACATTGAGTTTCATCCGGCCATTCTGCGCGACGTGTCGACCGTGTCCACCAGCTGGGACGTGCTCGGTGCCCCCGTTTCGCAGCCGTTCGGCATCGCGCCCACCGGCTTCACCCGCATGATGCAGACCGAGGGTGAAATCGCCGGGGCGCGCGCCGCCGGGCGGGCCGGCATTCCGTTCGCTCTGTCAACCATGGGAACGACGTCGATCGAAGACGTCAAGGCCGCCAACCCCACCGGCCGCAACTGGTTTCAGCTGTACATGTGGAAGGACCGCGACCGGTCGATGGCCCTGGTCGAGCGAGCCAAAAAGGCCGGGTTCGACACCCTGCTCGTCACGGTCGATGTGCCGGTGGCCGGCGCCCGACTGCGCGACAAGCGCAACGGCTTCTCGATTCCACCAGCGCTCACCCTCGGCACGGTCATCAACGCCATCCCGCGACCGGAATGGTGGATCAACTTTCTCACCACCGAGCCGCTCTCCTTTGCGAGCCTCGACCGGTCCAGCGGCACCATCGGCGAACTGATCGACTCCATGTTCGATGCGACCGTGACCTTCGACGATCTGGCTTGGATCAAGGCCCAGTGGCCCGGAAAAATCGTGGTCAAGGGAGTGCAGAACTTGGACGATGCCAAGCGCCTCGTCGACCTCGGCGTTGACGGCATCACCCTCTCGAACCACGGCGGTCGCCAGCTCGACCGTGCACCGATTCCGTTCCACCTGCTGCCGCAGGTCGCCCGCGAGGTCGGTGCCCACACCGAGGTGCACCTCGACACGGGCATCATGAGCGGTGCCGACATCGTCGCCTCCGTCGCGCTCGGCGCCCGCTACACGATGATCGGCCGCGCCTACCTTTACGGCCTCATGGCCGGCGGTGAAGCGGGCGTCGACCGCACCATTGCGATCCTCTCGGAGCAGATCACGCGCACCATGCGCCTGCTCGGCGTGAATGCACTCGAGGAGTTGAACCCGGGCCACGTGACCCAGCTGTCCCGGCTGCAGCCGGTGGTGTCGCCCCTGGTCGCCGCCGCCGCGGCTGCTCCGGCACGCAAGGCTCCCGTGCGGGAGCCGGCCGTGCGCAAGGAGTCGGTGAGTGCATCCGCTGTCGTCACGACCACGCCGGTGAAGCCTGCGCCACGGAAGACGGTCTCGTAAGTCGCAGACAGTCGGCGGCGAGCTACGAACGCGTGACGCGATGCGCCGCGATCCGCTTTTCAGATTCGTCGAGGTCGACGACCCCTTCGGCGACGCCAATCACGAAATCGAAACCCTCATCGGTGGTGAAATCGTGGGCATACCCGTTGATCCAGAGAAAGAGCACCATGAGGGTCCAGCCGGTGCGCTTGTTTCCATCGACCAGCGGATGATTGCGCACGAGAGATTCGAGAAGGGCCGCGGCCTTTCGATCAAAGGTCGCGTAGGCATCCGTTCCGAACATGGACGCCGACGGCCGGGCGAGTGCAGACGCGAGCAGGCCAGCGTCCCGCACGTAGAAGCCGTAGCGCTCGGTCACCTGCAGCGCATCGGCGACCTCCAGGTACTGGGTCACGCGTCTTCGAGGCGCTGCAGCAACTCGGCGTCGTGGGTGAGCACGAATTGCAGGCCGGATTCGATTTCGTTGCGCCGCGAATAACGGTCGACAATCAGGGTTGCGCCCTGCAGGAGCAGCGCGTGCTTCGACACGTGTTGCGCCGTCGCGAGTGCCTCAAGTTGACGGTCGAGTTCCTCCGGGATGCGCACGTTGATAGCCATACCAAAATGGTACTGCCGCTCCATGCCGGCAACAAGGCCTAGCCGAGGTGTTCGCGGAACGCACGCAGGGCGAGAGCGTCGTCTTCCCAGGCGCCGCCCTCGTGGCCGTTGTACGGCCAGACGGTGATCTGCTTTGGGCCGGCATAGTTGTTGTAGGCCGCGAACACTGTCGACGGCGGGCAGATCGGGTCCATCAGGGCGGCCGTCATGGTCACCGGCGCCGTCGCGCGCTTGGCGAAGTTGACGCCATCGAAGTAGGCGAGCACGTCGTGCACCCGCACTACCTTGAGCCGGTTGGTGGCGAGGTACTGGCCGAGCTCCCGATACGGCAGCGCGTCAGTGATGACGGATGCCCGCGGAAAGTCACACAGAAACGGTACGCGCGCGACGACCGCGGCGAGGTCGGGCACGAGCCCAGCCACGGCGAGCGCGATACCGCCGCCCTGGCTGGTGCCGACCAGGCCCACCCGGGTTTCATCGACGAGCGCCAGGCTGCGGGCCGCCGCGACGGCGCGCACGGCGTCGGTGAAAACGCGGCGGTAATAGTAGGTGTCACGCGAGTCGATGCCGCGCGTCATGAAACCGGGTACCTGCGGGCCGCTCCCGGCGTCGTCGACCGTGTCGCCCGTGCTACCGCCCCAGCCCTGCCCGCGCAGGTCCATCTCGAAATGCGCGAACCCGGCGGATGCCCACAGTAGGTTCTCGAAGCTCTGCCCGCGTCCCCGGCCGTAACCGTGAAACTGCACGACGGTCGGCAGCGGGCGACGCGCGCCGGCGGGCACTCGCAGCCAGGCCTTGATCGGCTGCCCACCGAACCCGGGGAAAGTCACGTCGAAGACTTCGAGCGTTTCCAGACCGGCGTCGACCTTCGTGGCGGTGACATCAAGCGGATGCCGATCGGCCTCGGCGAGCGTCTCAGCCCAGAAGGCATCGAAGTCGGCCGGGTCGGCCTGGCCACTGCGATAGGCGCGGAGTTCGGCTTCGGGCAGGTCGGTGTACATGCCCTTCAGCCTATGGCCGCCACAGCGTGGAGCCGGGCCGTCACGCG
The DNA here is from genome assembly GCF_002929595.1 of Cryobacterium sp. N19. Lineage (NCBI taxonomy): Bacteria > Bacillati > Actinomycetota > Actinomycetes > Micrococcales > Microbacteriaceae > Cryobacterium > Cryobacterium sp. N19. Next base: position 29,994 of record NZ_PJJR01000052.1, read on the forward strand.
GGGGCATCCGCTTTCGGCAGAACGCACGCGCTGCTATTGGCGGCCGGCGCGCGATCGCGCCCCAAACACGGATGCGCGCTACGGTAACCGGCGTAGCGCGCACCCAGATCGGGCGCGGTCATGCGTTCTGCCCGGGAGCGCGCCTACTTCGCAGCCGCGAGGTCGGCCAGCACGAGACGCAGTTGCTCGACGGCCCAGTCCACGTCCTCGGCGGAGACGACGATCGGCGGTGCCAGGCGGATGGTCGACCCGTGCGTGTCCTTGGCGAGCACGCCACGGGCGAGGAGGGCCTCGCAGACGACGCGGCCCGGAGCGAGCGACGGATCGATGTCGATGCCGGCCCAGAGGCCGACGCCGCGCACTTCGATCACGCCGTGCCCGATGAGCTCGGCGAGGCCCGCGTGCAGGCGCGCGCCGAGTTCGGTCGCGCGCTGCTGGTATTCGCCGGTGGCCAGAATCTTCACGACGGCCAGGCCGACGGCTGCGGCGAGCGGGTTGCCGCCGAAGGTGGAGCCGTGCTCGCCCGGGTGCAGCACACCGAGAATGTCGGTGTTGCCGACGACGGCGGAGACGGGAACGATGCCGCCGCCGAGGGCCTTGCCGAGCAGGTAGAGGTCGGGCACGACGCCCACGAGGTCGCAGGCGAAGGTCGAGCCGGTGCGGCCGAGGCCGGACTGAATCTCGTCGGCGATGAACAATACGTTGTGGCGCGTGGTGATCTCGCGTACTGCGGGCAGGTAGGCCGCCGGCGGCACGACGATGCCGGCCTCACCCTGTATCGGTTCGAGCAGCACGGCCACGGTGTTCTCGTCGATCGCGGCCTCGAGCGCGGCCGCATCGCCGTAGGGCACGGTGCGAAAACCGGGCGTGAACGGGCCGAAGCCGGCGCGGGCCGACTCGTCGTCAGAGAAGCTGATGATGGTGGTGGTGCGGCCGTGAAAGTTGCCGGCTGCCACGATGATGTTGGCCTGGTCGGGCGCGACGCCCTTGACCCGGTAGCCCCAGGCACGGGCCACCTTGATGCCGGATTCGACGGCCTCGGCGCCGGTGTTCATGGGCAGAACCATGTCTTTGCCGGCCAGTTCGGCGAGCGCGGTCACGAACGGACCGAGCTGGTCGTTGTAGAACGCCCGGCTGGTGAGGGTGATGCGGCCGAGCTGGGCACGAGCAGCGTCGAGCAGCACCGGGTTGGAGTGGCCGAAGTTCACAGCGGAGTAGGCGGCGAGGCAGTCCAGGTAGCGGTGACCGGCGACATCCGTTACCCAGGCGCCGTCGCCGGTCGCGACGACGACCTCCAGCGGGTGATAGTTGTGCGCGGCGTGCGCGCTTTCCTCGGCAATGAGGGCAGTAGCTGCAGGCGAAACGGATGCTGCGGGTGCGTCTGTCAGATTCGTCGTCATGTCGTGCTCCTTCAGGTTGGTGGGGGCGGTCATCGGCGCAGCTCGAGCGTGCAGCATTTGACGCCGCCGCCGCCGAGCAGCAGTTCGGACAGGTCGACGCCGATCGGGTTGTAGCCGCGAGCTCGCAGCTGGCGTTCGAAGTCTTTGGCGCGGGCGGCGATGACGACGTTGTAGCCGTCGGAGTAGGAGTTGAGGCCGAGAATGGAGGCGTCTTCTTCGGTGACGATGATGGCGTCGGGGTAGCGCTCCTGCAGAATGGCGAGGCTCGGCGCGTCGAAGGCGCTCGGCAGGTAGGCGATGTTCGTGTCATCGAGCACGGCCACGGCGGTGTCGAGGTGGTAGAAACTCGGGTTGATCAGGCGCAGGGTGATCACCGGGCGGCCGGCGATATTCGAGAGTTCAGCGTGGCTGTTCGAGTCGCTGCGAAAGCCGGTGCCGGCCAGGATGACGTCGCCGACCAGCAGAAAATCGCCCTCGCCCTCGTTGGTCTCCACGGGTACACGCACGTCGAAGCCGTTGGCGCCGAACCAGTCCATATAGGCGGGGCCTTCGGGCTGGCGCTGCACATGGGTGAATTTGGCTCCGTAGGCCTGGTTATCGATGACGAAACCGCCGTTGGCCGCGTAGACCATGTCGGGCAGGCCGTCAATCGGGTCGATCAGGTGCACATCGAAGCCGAGGCCGATGTAGGCGTCATAGAGGGTCTGCCACTGCTTCACGGCGAGCGAGGTGTCGGTGGGCAGCGCCGGGTCCATCCACGGGTTGATGCGGTAGACCACGGTGAAGAACTGCGGCTTGCACATAAGAATGGTGCGCTTGGTGGCGATGCGCACGGGAACGGCGGGCTCTTCGGCCAGAACGGGGGTGGCTGAGTTGATCGACATGAGGCTCCTTCGGGGATCCGCGGGCCTTCGGGCCGACGGAACTCGGGGTGGATGGCGGACCAGGTCGCTCACGAGAGCCCGGCTCGACCACACTTGATCGTTCCGGGACGCCACCCTCAGTCTCACACAGCATGATTCAACGTTTCACGCTGACCTGCGCAAGAAATCTTCGAGAATTGCCACCGTGACGCAAGTTTGCGCAGTGCCGTCACTTAGACTCGCCCCATGGATAACCTCGACCACAGCATTCTCGATCTGCTGCGCCAGAACGCGCGCGCCGGCTATGGTGACATCGGCTCGGTGGTGGGACTGTCGGCATCCGCTGTGAAACGCCGCGTCGACCGCCTGGTGGCCGACAAGGTGATTCGCAGCTTTACGATTCAGGTCGACCCGGCGGTCGACGGTATGAGCACGGAAGCCTATGTTGAGCTGTTCTGCCGGGGCACCGTCGCGCCCGACGAATTACTGCGCATACTCTCCGGCGTGCCGGAGGTCGTCGACGCGGGAACCGTCACCGGCAGCGCCGACGCCATGGTGCACATTCGAGCCCGGGACATTCCGGGGCTCGAGGCGGCGCTCGAAAAGGTGCGCCTGGCACCCAACGTCGATCACACTCGGAGTGCGATCGTGCTGTCACGCCTCATCCATCGCTCAATCGAGTAGCAACACCTCACCCGCTTTCGCGAGCCAGGTTCTAAGGGACCGGCTTTTGACGCACCGGCGAGATCAGGTGCAGCAGGGTGACCGCGGCAATTGACCCAGCGCAGAGGATGCCGGCCAGCACGACGATCTGAAAGCGTCCGGCCTCCAACGGCGAAGCTCCACCGAAAATCGCCCCGACGAACGCTCCCGGCAACGTGACCAGCCCCGTGGTCTTGGTCTGGTCGGTGGACGGAATGATGGCGAAATAGACGGCCTGCCTGGCCAGATCGCGCGTGGATTGCCGCGGCGTGGCCCCGAGCGCAAGCCAGCCCTCGACTTCGTCCCAGTGATCGCCGACCGCCTCGGAGAAGCGGCGACCACTGAGCGTCGCGATCGACATGGCATTGCCGATGATGATGCCGCCGATCGCGAGCACGTAGCGTGGTGAGAATTCGATCGCTCCGGTCGTGAACACGATGGCGAGAGTGACGCTCACACCGAGAGCCATCGCCGCAGCCACGCGAAACAGGTGCGCGCGACTGAAGCCGATACGGCGGGTGACAGTACCGACGGCCGCCGCGAACATGACGAGCAATCCGACGCCGACCCAGAGCGGTTCATTGATGATGCCGCTGAGAATGAGACTGATCGCGGCCAGTTGCAGGGTCCCACGCAACAGGGCGAGCGCCGGCGCGAACGGATGCTGTGTGCGATAGACCCGCAGCACCGTCGCGACCACCGCGAGCAGCAACAGAACGCCGACTAAGGTCGGCACCAGCCCGGCGAGCTCGGCGGGGAGATCGGCCGGAAAGGTCATGCCCCGAGCCTACGCGGCCCCGCGAAAGCGGGGAAACGGTTGCTTCGGTGATGTTGAAGCAACCGTTCACCCGCTCTCGGAAAACATCCCCTGGGAACGTACCGTGGGTATGGTGTTGCGGCATTCGTTGTAGCGAGGCAAAATTGCTCATAACGTTGAACGGAGGGTCCCGTGCCCGCTTCCTTTATTGCCATTGATTCACACTCGAGCACGCCGCCGTTTGAACAGTTGCGCAGCCAGGTCATTGCGGCCGTGCGCTCCGGTAAGCTGGAGCACGATACCCGCCTGCCGACCGTGCGGGCCCTCGCCGCTGAGCTCGGTCTGGCCACGAACACGGTCGCCCGGGCCTATCGCGAACTCGAGCGTGACAGCGTGATTGAAACGCGCGGTCGGTTCGGTTCATTCATCGCACCCAACGGTGATGCGGCCGAGCGGCACGCCCAGGCAGCGGCCGACGCATTCGCTGCCCGCATCGAGCAACTCGGCGTGAGCCCGGCCGAGGCCCTCACCCTCGTCACCGATGCCCTGAATCGCCGTTCCGACTCCTGAGCCGGGCCTTGCGGCCGGAGTTTTGTATTGCTACTCTGGTACAAAACGCACACAACGGGAGGGTTTTGTGGATCCAGTATTAGCAGTCTTAGCAGTTTTTGCGGCGCTGATGCTGGCGGGACTCGGCATCCGCCTGATCTATATCGCGCGTGCCGAACCACGCAAGCGGATGCTGCACGCCTACTCCCAGCAGGTCGGGCTCGCGTTGGTTCCAGAGATCGTCCCCGAGCTGTCGAGCCGGATCTATCGCCGCGAACGCGCGGGGGTCGTCGGGTCGATGGTGGGGCTCGTGCCGGGCGTGGCGCTGCTGGTTCTGACGGACGGCAGTCAGAACCCGTGGAATGGGCTCGTGGTCTTGGTCGCAATGACGGTCGGGTCGACGGTCGCCCTCATCGGCAACGATTCCCGCTCGGCGTTCGCACCGGTAGCCGAGGTGCCGCGGCTGGCGCGCAGCGCTTCCCCCGGGCTGGCCGACTACGTTACTCCGCTGGACCGCGCGTTCTCTCTGGGCCTGCTGGGCCTCGCTACTCTCGGGTATGCTACCGTGCTCGGGGTCATCGCGATCAACCCGGAGCGGGTGTTCGATGACGTCTCGGTGCGCACGATTCTCTGGCCGGCGGGGCTGTTGCTGGCCCTGGCGGCTGCCGCGAGCCTGGTCACCTGGGCGGCGGCAAACGCCCTGCTCGGCCGCGGTCAACCGGCCGGAACCTACATTCAACTGGCCTGGAGCGATGCCTTTCGCAGCACCACACTGCGCAGCCTGGTCGGGATTCCGGGGATCATCGCCGCCGTCAGCTCCTGCGTGTTGTTCCTCTCGTTGAGCGAGGCGATCAACCGGCCGGCGCGCGGCTCGATCGGCGAGATTCTGGTCGGCTCGTTCACGATCATGGGCCCGGTGCTTTTCGTCGCGCTGCTGAGCTGGAGCCTGACGAGCATGCGCAATCGCAACACGACGCATTACCTGCGGCGGCTCTGGCCCGAAACGGCCGTCGAACTGGACCGGCACCGCGCGCGCGGTGCCGTCGACGATCAGCCCGATGCGGACAATCGAACGAAGACCTCGGCATGATGCTGCTGGTCGATCCGCGTTCGGCCACGCCGCCGTACGAACAGTTACGAGTGCAGGTGCTTGCCGCAGTGCAGTCGGGCGATCTCGCACCGGGCGACAAGCTGCCGACCGTGCGCAAGCTCGCCGAAGACCTGGGGCTGGCCGCCAATACTGTGGCCCGCGCCTACCGCGAGCTCGAGCGTGACGAGGTCATCGAAACGCGCGGCCGCAACGGATCCTTCATCGCCGCGAGCGGCAATGCCGCCCAGCAACAGGTGCAGGTGGCCGCCGCCGCGTTCGCCGGCAAAGCGCGCCAACTGGGCGTTGCCCCCGAGGAGGCGCTCGCGTTTGCGCGCGCGGCCCTCGGAATCCGCTCGTAGCGGCCTCGTACACGGACGGGGCCCAGGCCCGAGCCCGGGGCCCAGTTTATAAACTGGGCCGGTGGACGGGGCCTGGGCCCCGTCCGGAGTAGATCCGGGCGGGAGGTTACCGGGCGGCGCGGTAGTGGGCGGCCAGGCGCTCGAAACCCTCGTCGAGGGAGACCGCGGGGGTCCAATTCAGGTCGGCGCGGGTGCGCCGCTGGTCGAACCAGTGCGCGGTCGAGAGCTGCTCGGCCAGAAACCGGGTCATCGGCGGTTCGTCGACTCCGGGGCGCCGCTGCCAGATCGCCTCGATGATCGAACCGGCAGCGCGGGCAGCGGATGCCGGCACCCGCCACGCCGGCGCGGTCACGCCGGCCGCCCCGCAGATTCCGGCGAGAAGTTCAGCGACCGGGCGCGGTTCACCGTTGGTGATCACGTAGGACTGGCCGTGAACGGCGACAGCGGCCTCGAGCGCTGCGTGAATGGCCGAGGCCGCATTGTCGACATACGTCGTGTCGATGAGCGCCGCGCCGTGTCCGAGCAACGGCAGCCGTCCGCGGCGAACGCGGTCGACGATCCGGTCGATCAGCTGGGTGTCGCCGGGGCCCCAGACCAGGTGCGGCCGCACGGCGACCACACTGAATCCGGGGGCGTCGGCCGCAAGCGCGAGCAGTTCAGCCCGAGCCTTGGTGCGGGCGTAATCGCCGCGGGCCTGCTCCGGCGACGCCGGCAGGGAGTCAGAGCCCATGATCGACGAACCGGCGTGGGCGACCGACGGCGACGAGACGTAGACGAAACGGGAGACGCCGGCATCCGTCGACGCCTGCAGAACGGTACGGGTGCCGCCAACGTTGACCGCCTCAAACTCGGCCGGGTCACCGGCGAGCGACACCTTCGCGGCGAGGTGCACGACCGCGTCCATACCGCTGACCGCATAGGCGAGCCCGGCATACGGAGTGTCGGCGACCGTCGTGATCGAGCCGTGCACGTCTTCGACGCCGGTCAGGCCCGATGGCCGCCGCTGAAAGGTGCGTACCTCGTGCCCGGCCGCACTGATGTGCTCGGCGACGGCCCGACCGAGAAAGCCGCTGGCTCCCGTCACCAGCACTCTCATGGCGCGCCCCTCATGGCTTAGACCAGCGACTGCCAGAGAGGATGCCGGTGGCCCAGCGCGACAGCCGGCTGCGGTCGATCTTGGAGTTGTGCCGAATGTCGGTCGGCAGACCGGGAACAACGAGCACGGCGGCGACCGGCGAGCCCACGGCCGCGCGCACTGCGGCAGCGAGGGGCTCTGCAGCTCGGTGCACCCGGCGGGCCGGCGGTACCGTTTCGATCACGGCGACCTGCTGCTGTGTGCCGAGCGGACCGACACCGACGAAGGCCGCCCGAAAAACGTCGGGCAGGGTTTCGATGCGCTGCTCCGGCCCGACCGGGGTCGTGACGCCGTCGGCCGTCACGATGACGTGCGGCATGCGGCCCTCCACCCAGAGGCGGCCTGCACCGTCGAGGTGGCCGACGTCACCGGTGCGATGCCAGCGTTCGCCCGCCACAGCACCGCGCCGCGAGGCGCGCTCGGTGAGCCAGAGCCGGTCGTAGTGGTCCTTGACGTGCGGCGCCGACACAACGATCTCGCCGGTCACGTCGGGCTCTTCCGTGAGTTCACCAACGGATGCCCCACTCGCGTCGAGCGCGCTGATCCGGATGCGCGTGGTCGCGGTCGACCCACCGACGCAGACTCCCCCGGCCGGGTTCACAGCCGATCGTTGCTCGCCTGCCGCCGGGACGGCCACACTCGTCGAGCTGGTCGAGCCCGTCTCGAGAAGTCCGGCGGACTCGTCCGCCGCGGCACCCACTCTGGGTGAGTCGGCGACACTCGCGGCGGCGGCGCGAATGCCGTCGAGCGTGATGTCGGCCATGAGCAGGCCCTCGGTCATGCCGTAGGGCGTGTGCGCGGTCGCTCCCGGCATGAGCGCGGCGGCCTGGGCCAGCAGACTCTCGGAGATGGGGGCGCCGGCCGAGAGAAAACGCTGCACCCCGGCGAGGGCGGCGTGATCGGCGGGGGTGAGCGCGTCGGCGGTGGCGACGACGTTCACGAGGGCCGCGGGCGAGAGAAAGACGACGGTCGCGTCGATCGCGGCAACGGCGGCGGCAACGGCAGTGGCGGTGAGGGTTTTGGGTGCCGTGACATCCATATCGGGGGTGACCGAGCGGGCCCCGAGCGCCGGGCCGAGCAGGGCGAACGGGGCGAATCCGGCGACGAGGCCGGTACCGACGCCAACGCCGTACTGCAGAAAGAGGGCACGACTCACGGCGGAGAGCTGCCCGTGGGTGTAGACGACGCCCTTGGCCGGTCCGGTCGATCCGGAGGTGAACAGCACGGCGGCCGCATCATTTGGCGCGGGTTCGGTCGGGAGCAAGTCGCCGGCTTCGAGTCGGGCCTGGCCCAGCTGAATCAGCTCGGCCAGGGTGTGCTCGATGCTCAGCAGCCGTGCCATCGGGGCCGGAAAGCGGGCGACCGAGATCTTGCGCCCTGGCCAGCCGAGTGCGCGCGCGGCCATGAGGCCGGGAGCAGCCCCGATCACGAAGTCCGGGCGGGCGCCGCGCACGGCGCGGGTGAGGCCGGGAAGGCCGAGGCCGGCATCCGCTACGACGACGATCGCGCCGATGCGCACGCAGGCGTAGAGCACCGCGGTGAGGTCGGCGCTCGGCGGCACGAGGAGGGAGACACGGTCGCCGGGTGTGACGCCGATGTGCACGAGGCCGGCCGCGATCTGGCGCACGCGCCGCGAGAGCAGCCGCCAGCTGACGGTGCGCGGGGCCGGCTGCATGTCGACGAGGGCAGTTTCGTCGGAGTCCTCGAGGACGTCGAGGTAGTGCCAGAGCGGATGCGTCCCCGCGGCTTCCCACGCGGCCGCCGGCCCGCCAAAGACGGGCTCGACCAACGGAGATGGTGCGGCCGCCGAAGCAGGCTCAGGCGCGAATCCCGGCGTAGCGGCGGACAGCTCGCCGGGCGCCCCCATACGCTGATCGAGCTTGTTGAGATCGCCATTCCGGGAACGCGACGCACCGGCGCGAACCGAGTCGAGGAGCCTGTCAGCTACGGCATCCCCGAGCCAGAGCAGCGCGGCCGCGGCATAGTCCGCGTCCTCGGCGAGTAGATGCCCGGCACCCTCGAACCGGTGAACGCGAGCGTGCGGCATCCGTTCGACCAGGTCGTCGAGGTATCGGTCGCTGAAGATCGGGTCCCGGGGGCCCCAGAGCAGCAGCGCGGGCACCGCGAGTGAGCGCACGGCCTCGGCGATGCGGTCGAGTTCCGGCCGGCTCTCGTGCTCGAGAGCGACCGGAATATCGGCGACGAACCCGCCGATGCCGCCGCGGCGATCGCCGGTTAGGTACGGCGCGCGGTAGCCCCGCTTCACCTCGGGCGACAACGGCGGATGCGCGAGGGCCAACGTCGTGGCCAGGAACGCGGGCGTCGCGACGGTCGCAGGTCCCAGGATTCCGCGCCCGAGCGCGAGACGCAGGGGCGCCGGAATCTTGTCGCCGGCGGGCTGATGCACCGCGGTGTTCAGCAGCATAACGCCGGCCAGCAGTTCGGGATGGTCGACGGCCCAGCCGAGCGAGACCACTCCGCCCCAGTCGTGACCGAGGGTGATCACCGGGCCGACGAGTTCGAGGGCGTCCGTGAGGTCGCCGAGGTCCCGCACCCGGCGGGCGAGTGGGCGAAACCCTCCAGTGCCTGCGTGCTGGCGGCCGGTTGCGCCAGCACGAGCAGCACTGCCGGTGCGCGCGGAGAAGCCCATGTCGAGCTGATCGACAGCGATCACGCGCCAGGCCGGCGCGCCCGACTGTGCTGCATCCGTTGCTGCAGCCAGCAGGCCTCGCCAGAGGTACGACCAGGTCGGGTTGCCGTGCACGCACAAGATAGTTCCGACCGGAACCACGCCGAGCGCGTCGAGCTGCGGCCCATTGTCGAGCAGGTGCCAGCCGTGAGACGCGGCAGACCCGCTCTCGGCGACCTCGACCAGGCGCGACCACTCGGGTTTCAGCCCGGCCAGCCCGGACGGCGGCAGGGTCGCCACGACCAGCCGCGTGCGCGGAAGACGGGAAGCTGCGGTTGCACGAATCTCGGTCACACTCCTTTTGAGCCCGAGAAGCCACTTTCGGCCCCTTGGTTTTCACGAGAAGCCAACTTCGGCCCCTTGGCGCCGTTCCATGGGGCCGAAAGTGGCATGTCATGGGCGGTTGCACAGTTCATGGGGCCGAAGTTGGCATCTCGCAGGAGGCGAGGGTGGTGTCGGGCGGCGACTCTCACCAGACGAGTTCCATCATGGCGGTGTTGAGGCCCGAGCCGACACCCATCAGGAGCACCCGGTTGCCCGGTTTGAGCTTCGACGCCTCCTGGGAGAGCGTGATCGGAATCGACGCCGGGCCGACGTTGCCAAGCGTCGGATAGGTCAGCGGCACCTTCGCCTTGTCCATGCCGGTGGCCTTGACGATCGCGTTGGTGTGCACGTCCGAGACCTGATGCACGATGTAGCGGTCCATGTTCGACCAGCTCCAGTCGCGCTTGGCCTCGGTCCAGGCCGAGACGACCAGTTCCATGCCGCCCTTGAGCAGCGCCTTGGCGTCGGTGAACATGCCGTCGACGCTGCCGACGCACAGTCCGTTGAACTGGGTGGCCGCGCGGGTGACCCCGCCGAGGATGCGGTGCCCGGCGGGGTGGGCATCCGCTGGGCCGAGCACGGCAGCGGCAGCGCCGGAACCGAGGGTGAGGCTCGCGAACTCACTCATGAAGTCTTTGCGCTTGATGCCGGGGCGCCCGAGGCGGTCGATCGTGTTGGTCTGGATCTCGTCGGCGTCCTCGCCGTCGATGATCACGGCGTACTTGATCTGACCGCTGTCGATGAGCTGGGCGGCGAGCGTCATGCCGTTGACGAAGCCGAGGCAGGCGTTGGCGATGTCGAAGTTGATCGCCGACGACGGCAAGCCGAGTCCGTGGTGGATACGCACGGCGACGGAGGGTTCGAGGTGCTTGCGCGTGACCGAGGTATTGATGAGCAGGCCCACGTCGCTCGGCTTGATGCCGGCCTCGCGCAGGGCGATCTTGCCGGCCTTGACCGCGGCGTCGTCGAAGGTCTCGTTCGGCCCCCAGTTGCGGCGCTCATACACTCCGGCAACCCGCTGGAGCAGCCCGGTGGGCAGTTTGAGGCGCGTCAACACCGGCTTCAGACGTCGGTCGATCTCTTCCGACGTCGTGATGAGCGGCGCCAAGAGACTCGCGACCGACAACAGAGCGACGTTTCGGTGCGTCGTCGTCGCGTTTCCGTTCAAGCGTGAACCCCTGTCGAATTGTGGACAGCGGTAATCATACGGCCCGTTAGAGTCTGCCCCACGAATCTGTATGTAAACCGCACGTAGCCTGTGTGCCGTCTCGGGCCCATGCGTGCAGAACCGCGGAGATTTCGCCGCTGATCCCCCCAATCACACGATTGAAGGCGATCCGGCCGGAATCTCCGCGGTTACGAACCGTAACCGGCCTAGATCACGCCGTCGGAGAGCATGCTCGGGTTGCCGAAGCGGTGCGCGGTGATCGAGATTGCCTGTTCCCGCAGGAACGGCAGCACCTCGATGCGCCCGGCCTGGGTGACCGCGTTCGAGTACACCGCGATGTCGGGGCTGCCGTTGACCGCTTCGGCCAAAGCGGATGCTTCCACTCGCGCGCCCAGCACCGGGTCACTGCCGATGAGACGCACGCGGCTGGCCGTGATCCCGCCCGAGCGAGCGCGAGCGAGCCACTCCTCGTCGGTTTCGACCAGCACCGGGATCTCACGCTGGGCGAGGATATTGCGCACGCCCGGCGGCACCGGAACGCTGCTCGACACGTCGTAGCGCGACGTGGACAGGGTCGCGGCGGCGATCACGCGCAGCAGCTGGGCGAGCGTTCCGCTCTCGGTCAGGCGCACGGTGACCGGCAGCGCGCGGTAGCGGAACAGGTTGCGCTCCACCTTGAGGTCGGTCGCGTCGCGCACGACGTTGAATTCCTCGCGCCAGGCGAGAGCGTCGCTCACGGCCGAACGGCGCAGCACGTCGAAGTCGGCGTAGTCGAGAAACGGCTGGCTGGCCTCGATGATGTCGGTGACGCGCTGTTCGAGGCCGCGCAGGTGCAACGTCGAGCTGTTCCGGCCCGGCTCGTTGACCCAGCTGCCGAGGCCGAGCAGGTAGTTCGGTCCGCCGGCCTTGGTTCCGGCGCCCACGGCTGAGCGCTTCCAGCCGCCGAACGGCTGGCGCTGCACGATAGCACCGGTGATGCCGCGGTTGACGTAGAGGTTGCCGGCTTCGATCGTGTCGACCCAGAGGGCCAGTTCGTCGGCGTCGAGCGAGTGCAGCCCTGTCGTCAGGCCGAAGTCGACCGCGTTCTGAAAGCGGATGGCTTCTTCCAGGTTGCGCGCGTGCATCACGCCGAGCACCGGGCCGAAGAACTCGGTGAGGTGAAAGTACGATCCGGGCGCGACGCCGGTGCGGATGCCCGGCGACCAGAGCTTGCCGGTGTCATCGAGCTGCTTCGGTTCGACCAGCCACTTCTCTTCGGCGCCGAGCGTGGTCAGGGCGTGCAGTAGTTTACCGTCGGCCGGCGACATGATCGGGCCCATCTGGGTGACCGGATCGCTTGCCTGCCCGACCTTGATCGAGGTCGCGGCGTCGACCAGCTGGCCGAGAAAGCGTTCGGACTTCGCTACCGATCCGACCAGAATCACCAGGCTCGCGGCCGAGCACTTCTGGCCGGCGTGGCCGAAGGCGCTCTTGACGACATCGGCGGCGGCCAGGTCGAAGTCGGCCGACGGGGTGACGATGATGGCGTTCTTGCCGCTGGTTTCGGCGAGTAGGGGCAGGTCGTGGCGGAATCCGCGGAACAGCTCGGCGGTCTCGTAGCCGCCGGTGAGAATGACCCGGTTGACTGCGGGGTGCGCGATGAGCTTGGCACCGAGGTCACGGTCGGGCAGGTTGACCAGAGCGAGGAGTTCGCGCGGGATACCGGCCTCCCAGAGGGCCTCGACCACGACGGCACCGGTGCGCTGGGCGACCGTGGCCGGCTTGACGACGACGCCGGCACCGGAGGCGAGGGCGGCGAGCATGCCGCCGGCCGGGATGGCGGTGGGAAAGTTCCACGGCGGGGTGACCACGATGAGTTTCGAGGGAACGAAGATGGCGCCCTGCACTCGGTCCAGATCCTTGGCACGTTCGGCGTAGTAGTGGGCGAAGTCCACCGCTTCGCTCACCTCGGCGTCACCCTCGGTGATGGTCTTGCCGCACTCGCTGGCCATGACCTCGATCAGGCGATCTCGGTTGGCAGCGAGCGCCAGGCCCGCGCGGTGCAGTACCGCGGCGCGTTCGGCGCCGGTCTTCTGCCCCCAGGCTGCTCCCGCCTCGAGCACACCGTCGATGATCAGATTGAGCGCTGCCTCGTCGGGAACGGCGGCGGCCTCGATGGTTTCGGTTCCGAGAACGGATGCATCGGCGCGGGCCAAAATCCGTCGGCCCCAGGCCCGGTTGGCGGGCAGCGACGGGTCGGTGTCGGGCTCGTTGTGGAAGGTCGAGTGGGTGGGCGCCGAGCCGCGGGTGATGCCGAGCAGCACGCCGGTCAGTTGCGGGTCGTCGTCGCTGGCGGTCTCGGTTTGCTGGCTGCGGGCATCCGTTGTGGCGGCGGCCAGGCGACCCCGGTCGTAGCTGCTGGAGCGGTCCTGCACGCGGTTGGGGGTGGGAACCCGGTCGTCGAGGGCGTCGAGCGAGGCCTGGAACCGAGCCTTCTCGCGGTCGAAGAGCTCGGGGTTGCTGGTCAGCTCGAACACGGCCGACATGAAGTTCTCCGAGCTCGCATTCTCTTCGAGCCGGCGAATGAGATAGCTGATGGCCACGTCGAACTGCGAGGGGTCGACGACGGGTGTGTAGAGCAGCAGCTGTCCGACGTCCTTGCGCACGGCCTGGGCCTGGCCGGTGGCCATGCCGAGCAGCATCTCGAACTCGACCTTGTCGTCGACGCCGCGGGCAACGCTGAGCAGGTGCGCCCAAGCCACGTCAAACAGGTTATGGCCGGCGATGCCGAGCTTGACGGCATCCGTGTTCTGCGGGGTGAGCGCCCAGTTGAGCACCCGCTTGTAGTTGGTGTCGCTCTGCTGCTTGGTGGAGAAGGTCGCGAGCGGCCAGTCGTGTACGGCGGAGTCGACATGCTCCATGGCGAGGTTGGCGCCTTTGACCAGGCGCACCTTGATCGGGGCTCCGCCGGCCGCGCGGCGATTCTGCGCCCAGTGGGTGAGGCCCTGGATGGCACTCAGCGCGTCGGGCAGGTAGGCCTGCAGCACGATGCCGGCTTCGAGCTGGGCCAGCTGCGGCTGGTCGAGCAGCCCCTCGAACACGGCGATGGTGAGGTCGAGGTCGCGGTACTCCTCCATGTCGAGGTTGATGAACTTCGGGGTAGCGGATGCCGCGGCGAATTCAAACAGCGGCGTCAGGCGTTCGATCACGCGGGCGACGGTCTCATCGAAGGCCCACATCGAGAGCTGGCTGGCGATCGAGGACACCTTGATCGAGACATAGTCCACGTCGGGGCGTTCGAGGATGCGCTTGGTGCCTTCGAGGCGTTCGAGCGCCTCTTTCTCGCCGAGTACAGACTCACCGAGCAGGTTGATGTTGAGGCGGTTGCCGCCCTCTTTCAGGTGCACGAGCGCGGGACCGAGCTTGTCGGGCGTGGCGTCGACGACGAGGTGGCCGACCATCTGGCGCAGCACGGTGCGGGCGGCGGGAATGACGACCCAGGGCAGCACCGGTCCGAGAATGCCACCGAGGCCGATGGCCGCGCGCATGGGCACCGGCAGAAAACCGGGCGCCTTCTTGGCGACCTTCTGCAGGCTGTAACCGGCGACCATCTTGTCTTCGGGGCGCATGACGCCGTCAACGAAGCCGACCGTAAAGTCCAGGCCGTTCGGGTCCTTGAGCACGCCGGCGAGCCGTTCGGCAGCGGCATCCGCTGGGATGGTGGCGCTTTCGTCGAGCCATTTCTTGACGAGAGCGACGACCTCCGAACTGAAATCCTCGTTGGCGGGGCGGGTGGAGGCGTTGGTCATGGTCACGAGACTAGTCTTTCGTTCGCGGTTGGGTTGCTCTGGTTATTCAAGTCTGAGGCCAGCCTATATTTAGCAAAAGCAAATGTTTATGCATGATATTCGTTACAATTTCTAATGATTTGGTTTTGGGTCGTTCGATGGGTGTAAGGGGCAGCGGATGCTGGATGTGCGGCGACTCCGACTGCTGCGCGAACTGAAGATTCGCGGCACCCTCGCCGGGGTCGCCGCTGCCCTTGCCTACAGCCCATCCGCGGTGTCGCAGCAGCTCGCGCTGCTCGAAAAAGAGGCCGGCGTTGTATTACTGAAAAAAGTGGGGCGGCGGGTGCAGCTCACCCCGCAGGCCGAGATTCTGGTGGAGCACACCACCCACCTGCTGGAGCGGCTCGAACTTGCAGAGGCCGACCTGCGCGCCAGCACCACGACGGTGTCGGGCACCGTGCGGGTGGCCGTGTTCCAGTCTGCCGCCCTCGCCGTCATTCCGCGGGCGCTCACTTTTCTCGCCGAGGACTTTCCGGCGCTACGGGTCGAAGTGACCGAGCGCGAGCCAGAGCGCGGCCTGTTCGAGGTGGCCGCGCGCGACTTCGACCTCGTGCTGGCCGAGCAGTATCCCGGCCACACCCGCGCACACTGGCCCGACCTCGACCGGATCAACCTCGCAACGGATGCGCTGCGGCTCGCCGTGCCGCCCGCGGATAGTTCCCGGGACGGCGCAGGGCGGGTCAGCGCGGCAACCCTCGAGGAAACCGCCGGCCTGCCCTGGGTGATGGAGCCGGTGGGTACAGCGTCGCGGCAGTGGGCCACGCAGCTCTGCCGCTCGGCCGGTTTCGAACCGGACGTGCGGTTTGAGACCGCCGACCTGATCGCGCACATCCGCTTGATTGAATCGGGCAATGCGGTGGGCATTCTGCCCGATCTGGTCTGGGCCGGGCGCATGCCGGCCGTTCAGCTGCACGACCTGCCGGGCACCCCGCACCGCACCCTGTTCTCGGCTGCGCGCCGGTCGAGCGCGCAGCGGCCGGGCGTGGTCGTCGTGCGCGCAGCCCTCGACCGGGCGGTGAGCAAGGTGGCCAAACCCACGGAATCCGACCCGTTGGAGCCGCCGCGCCCGTTCGAGCCGCTCGCGCCGGTGTAACCGCGCCACCCCTCCTCGGATTGCACCCGGCGATCAGCCGCGTCGCATGACCGCCCAGTCAAACGGATGCCCGGCGCGAGCACCGGGGCATCCGTTCTGAACAGGCTAGGCCTGCAGGGCCTGGCGCTTGCGACGGGCCAAGATGAGGCCGCCGCCGAGCAACAGGAGCAGCGCGGCGAGGCCGGCCGGGGCCAGCGACGCGCCGAGTGCCGGGATAGCACCCAGGCCGCTCGTGCTCGCCGCTGCAACAACGGTGACCGCGAGGCTGATCGGCTCCAGGCCGACCGAGCTGATCACGAGCGTGTGCGCGCCGACCGGCGTGCTCGCCGGAATCACTGAGGAGAACGTTGCGACTCCGGCAGCATTGGCCGCGAAGGTGCCGAGGTTCACCGGCACGGAGTAGAGCGTGCCGGTGACCTTCTGGCCGGGGTTCAGCCCGGAGACCGTGACGGTGACGCGCTCGCCCGGGGTGAAGACGGCGTCACCCACGTCGATGCTGGCCCAGTCGGTGCCGGCCAGTACCGCGCGGCCGAGCGATGCCGGGTCGACGAGCGGGTGCTTCTCGAAATAGGCGACCGTCGCGGCGAGATCGGCCTGGCCGGTGTCCGCGACGCTGGTTCCGGCGGCGAAGGTCGTGAATTTGTCGCCGCCCGAGGCTAGGAACGAGTTCACCGCCACGCGGAACACGTCGGTCGGGGCGATGGCCACACCATTCAGCGACATACCGACGATGTGCTCGCCCAGCGCCGCGTCGGGCTCATAGAGGTAGCTGAACCCCTCGGAGACACCGAGGTGCAGCTTGGCGCGGCTGGACTGCCACTGCTGTTCGAGCACCGTGCGCAGCTGGTTACCGGTGAGGTCCATGGTGACGAGGGTGTTGGCAAAGGGCTGCACGGTGGCGACCTCTTTGTAGGTCACCTTGCCGTTCTCGCCGTAGCTCAGGTCGGTGCGCACCCCGCCGGGGTTCATGAAGGCGATCTCGGCCGGTTCACCGCCGAAGGTAGAGTTCGAGGTGGCCCAAAGCTGAATGTCGGCGACGAGGTTGCCGAGGCTCGATTCCGACCCGCGGTCCTCTGCCACGCCGTTGTAAGCACGTTTGATGTCGGCGCTGATGGCACCGACTTCAACCGAGCCGACGATGTCGGCCTGGGCCGCGGCATCCGTCACGATCTGCGCCACGGTGGCGTCGGCCGGGTAGAGGCCGGTCGTGCCGTTGTGCAGGTCCACCAGCGCGCTGGTCATCGAGACGACGCTTTTGGTCACTGGGTCGACCGAGATTTTCAGCTGGTCGAGGTTCATGCCGTACTGGCCGCTCTGCATCACCGGGCGTTTCAGCCCGTCGGTCCAGCCCGTGACCGGGTAGGAGCAGTTGTAGGTGGCGTGGGTGTGACCCGAGAGGATCGCATCGATATTGGCCGATGCGTCGCGGATCAGATCGCCGTAGAGGGTGTCGGCGTCACCGATCGCGGCGCAGTCGGTGCCGACGCCTCCCTCGTGGGTGAGCAGCACGATGACATCGGCCTCGCCGTTGGTCGTGTTGCCATCCTGCAACTGCGCTGCCACGCGATTGGCGGCCTCGAGCTGGTCGCCGAACTCGATGTCGGCGATGCCGGCCGGGGAGACCAGTGAGGCGGTAGCCGCGGTGACGGTGCCGATGAAGCCGACGCGCACGCCATCGACCTCCTTGACCCAGTATTCATCGAGTGCCGGGGTGGTCGTGCCCTTCAGGTAGACGTTGGCGCCGAGCGCGTAGCGCGGGTCGCCGAACGAAGACCGGACCCGACCCTCGAGGTCGTCCCAGCCCGCATCGAACTCGTGGTTACCCACAACGGATGCGTCCAGCCCGGCCGCAAGGAGCGCCGTGATCGTCGGTTCGTCCTGCTGCGAGAAAGAGGTGAAGGTGGAGGCGCCGATGTTGTCGCCTGCCGAGACGAACAGGGTGTTCGGGTTTTCCGTCTTCAGCTGGGCAACGGCTCCGGCCAGGACGGCCGCGCCGGCCTCCTGGTTTCTGGCGTTGGCTTCGAGGCGACCGTGAAAGTCGTTGATGCCGAGCACTTGAATTTCGGTGGGGATGACGTTGATCGAGAAGATGGTGGTGGTTCCGGAGACCTCGTTGCCGACGGCGAGCATCGGCTCACCGGTGGGCGATTCTTTGGCGGAGATGAACGTGACGCCCTCCGGGCCGAGGTCACCGGCTGCCGACAGGTCGACGGTGGCATCGACGCCGAAGTTGCGGTTGTTGAGGTAGGTCACGAACTTCGCGTCGGTCGGGTCGGTGATGTCGTAGGCCATGATGCCGCCCACCCGTTCCAGGCCGATGAAGGCGTAGGTGCGACCGTCAATCTCGCCGATGGCGAGGTTCTCGGGTTCGGGGCCCTTGTCGTCACTGCGACCCTCGAAGTTGGACTCGCTGTGGTTCGAGTTGAAATAGGCCGGGTTGGCTGCGGCAGTGATGCGCTCGAAGTCGTCCCCGGAGTCGAAGGCCTGCGTGCCGTCGGTGTTCCAGATCGAGAAGGAGCGGGAGCCGAAGGCGTAGAGCTCCTCGTAGCAGGTGCCGGCGGTGTTGTAACCGTTTTCCTTGGTCACGTTCAGGCGACCCATTCCGGCGTCGCTGTTCTTGCCGAAGAGGTCGCTAGTAGCGCAGATCGTGAGGTCCTCCGCACGCGCGCCCTCGACGTAGCTGCCCCACTCGCGGGCGTCGCCCTCGTTCGCGGTGACCAGGTAGGTCGCGTCAGTGCCGGTGGAGGAATCCTTCGCCGTGTAGGCGTTCATGCCGTCGGGCATGTACATGCCGTGCAGACCGGGGTAGGTCTGAATGTTGACGGCCGAATCCTTGTCGGAGGCGTCGATGCCGTTGCCGGGCAGGCCGTGGTCCTGAAAGCCGAGCGAGCGCACTTCGGTGACCTCAGCCGCGACGAGGTCAACCACAGCGACCGCGTTGGCTTCCTGCAGCGCCACATACGCGGTGAGACTGTTCGGGTCGATCGCGACATACTCGGGCTCGAGGTTGCGCGAGACCGGAAAGCCCGCTTCGGGAGTCGGTCCGAAGATGCGCACGTCGGGGTCGAGGGTCCTCGTGCCGCCATTGGCTTCGGATTCGTAGGCGTGAAAATCAGCGGTCGCGACGGCCGACGAAGCGGGCAGGGTAAGGGTCGACGGGAGCGTGACGACGCTGACCGACCCCTCGGGATCGACGGTGAACAGGTCGTTCGGCTCGCCCTCGTTGGCGGAGACGGCATACTTGCCGTCGGCCGAGATGCTCACCATGTCCGGCAGGGCACCGACCGTAACCGCGCCCAGAATGGTGGCTGTCGTCGCGTTGGCGTCGAAGAAGACGAGCCAGCCGGCATCCGACTTGGTGGGCGATTCGATGGCCATTGCGCCGAGGCCGTCGGCGCGCACGGCGACCGAGTTGGCGGTGGAACCGGTGGGGATGAGCGAGCTGCCGCCGTCGATTGTGGTTCCCGCTGCGCTGAGCGAGAACTCCTTGACCGGGGTAGTCGGGTCGGCGATGTCGAGCACGTCCACGGCACCCTGGGCCGCGTTGACCACGAAGAGTCGCTTGCTGGCGGCGTGGTAGGTCACGATCTCGGCGGCCGAGGCGTCAAAGGTGCCGGTCTCGTACGTTCCCAGCGGCGCCAGGTTGAAGTACGGGTCGGTCCCCGACGCGGTCACCGGTGCGACGACGATAGCAGCGGATGCCGTCGGTGCTGCCGACGATACGAGCGGCGCCACCGCGAGAGCGGCGCAGGCCGTGACAGCCAGGATGGCAACGGGTAGTCGGCGGCGTGCGGGGCGTCGAAAGGCGCTCATGCGGTAGATCCTCCTGTTGCAGACAATGGATGCCATTCTGTGTACTGGTCACAGGTGACTCGCAGGTGAATGCAAGGTGACTGATAGGTTCGGCGCGCACTGGCTAGGCTCTGCTCATGAGCGAGACCAGACACGACGTCGTGATTATCGGTGGCGGCCACAACGGCCTTGTCGCCGCCACCTACCTGGCCCAGGCCGGCCGCAGCGTGCTCGTGCTCGAGCGGGAGAAGCAGGTGGGCGGCGCCGCCATTTCAGCGGATACCTTCCCCGGCATTGACGCGCGCCTCTCGCGCTACTCCTATCTGGTGAGCCTGCTGCCGACCAGAATCATCCGCGAGCTGGGGCTCGATATCGAGCTGGCTCGACGTCGGTACTCGTCGTACACGCCGGGGCCGACTGGCGCCGGATTACTCGTTGACCAGGGCGACCCCGAAGCGACCAGGGCGTCGTTCGAACGCATCGGTGCCGCGGCCGATTTCGATGCCTGGAACTCCTTCTACGACGACACCGCCCGACTGGCGCGCGCCGTGTTTCCCACGATCTGCGAACCGCTGCTCACCCGATCGGAGGCTAAGCGACTGGTCGGCGACGATGCCCTCTGGACCGCCCTGGTCGAGCAGCCGCTCGGCGACACGATCACCAACCGGTTTGCGAACGATCTCGTGCGCGGCGTCGTGGCTACCGATGGGCTGATCGGCACCTTCACGGGCCTCGATGACTCCAGTCCCGACGCGAACCGCTGCTTTTTGTATCACGTGATCGGCAATGAAACCGGGGACTGGGACGTGCCGATCGGCGGCATGGGCGCTGTGACCGGGGCACTCGAACGGGCGGCGCGCGAGGCCGGTGCGCGGCTCGAAGTCGGCGCCGAGGTCACGTCGGCCACCCCCGACGGAGCCGTGGAATACCGCCAGAACGGGCGCCTGAAGACGACGAACGGCGCCGCGCTGCTGGCCAACGTGGCGCCGTGGGTGCTGCGGGGTTTGCTGGGTGGTGGAGGCGGGGCATCCGCAGACCTGGTCAAGCCGGAAGGCGCCCAGGTGAAGGTCAACCTGCTGCTGACACGCTTACCGCACTTGTTGGACGCGAGCGTGTCGCCGGAGGCGGCATTCGGCGGTACGTTTCACATCAACGAGGGCTACAAGCAGCTGCAGACCGCGTATGACCAGGCCATGTCCGGTGAGATTCCCGAACTGGTGCCGTGCGAGGTCTACTGCCATTCGCTGACCGACCCGAGCATTCTGTCGCCCGAACTTGCACAGGCCGGTGCCCACACCCTTACCGTGTTCGCCCTGCACACCCCGAATCGGGCGCTCACCGAAGCCAACAACGACCAGATGCGCGCGCAGCTGCAGGCCGCCGTGCTCTGCTCGCTCAATTCGGTGCTCGCCGAGCCGATCGAAGCCCTGTTGATGACGGATGTTGAGGGTCACCCTTGCCTCGAAACCAAAACAACCCTCGACCTCGAGCACGCCCTGAATCTGCCCGGCGGCAACATCTTTCACGGCGGGCTGTCGTGGCCATTTCTGGAGGATGACGAGCCGCAGGCCACGCCCGCCGAGCGTTGGGGAGTCGCCACCGAGCATCCGCGCATTCTCATTTGCGGTGCCGGAGCCAGGCGCGGCGGCGGGGTCAGCGGGCTCGGCGGACACAACGCCGCGATGGCCCTGCTCGAAGGGGCTTAGCGTGTAGCCGACCCTCTCAATGTGGCCTAACCTGAGGTTACAAGCGCATGTCACTCATAGTGGAGGTCCCCATGTCAGCCAAGCCCACCGGACGCCTCGTACACCGCGAGGACGGCCTGTATCTCATGCTCAATCGGCTGTTCAACGCGCCCATCGAGCAGGTGTGGGCGAGCCTGACCCGTCCTGCCGAACTCGAGAAGTGGATCGGCACCTACTCCGGTTCTCCGGCGACCGGCGCGGTCAAGTTCAAGATGACGGCCGAGCCGGATGCCAAGTGGGAGTACGTGAGTATTCGCGAGTGCCAGGCGCCGCACCGTTTCAACGGCGACTTCGGCGAGGGTGAAGATTCCTGGCGCGCACTGTTCCACCTGGTTGAGGGCGACGGCATGACCAACCTGACCTTCGGGCAGCGTCTGCGCTCGGCGAGCGAGGCCGCCACGGTCGGCCCCGGTTGGGACTACTACCTCGACCGCCTGGTCGCCTCCCGCGCCGGCCTTCCCCTGCCCGAGTGGAATCACTATTACCCCGCGCACGCCCAGTTCTACAAGGACCTCATCGTTCCGGTGCGCACCGCCTAACTAGGCTAGATCCAGATGCTCGGGGCCGGGGCTCGAGTGGGTGCGGCCGCTGCCGCGCCAGCCCACTCGAGCAGCCACTCCGGAACGCTCACGTTGTCGGGGGCGACCCCGATCGCGCCCAGCAGTTCGTCGATCGTGACGATTCCGCCGGTGCGCTTGAGAAAGCGACCACGAATGTAGCCGTGGGCGTAGATCTCGAGCACGCCGTCGGCATCCGGTCGTACGAAACGTTGCTCGACGTAGACCGCCTTTTCGTCGAAGCCGAGGATGCGCGACTCCACCGTGAACTTCTGGCCGACCGTGAGCGACTTGCGAAAACTGATGGTCTCGGAGACCACGACGGGGTACCAGCCTCGCTGCTTGAAGATGGCCCAGACGCCCGTGCGGTGCAGCATGTCGAAGCGGGCCACGTCCATGATGGACAGGTAGACGCCGTTGTTCATGTGCCGCAAAATATCCTGGTCGGTCGGCAGGGTCACAAAGTTGGTGCGCGCGACATCGAAGTGACCGAGCTTTGGGCCGAACTTCGACAGCAGGGCGTGGAGGAGGGTTCTGAAGAACATATGCACGAAACGATGCTAGCGAAGTGGGCGCAACCGCGAGCAATCCGTTGTGGGGGGGCACCAGCATCCGTCGCCGCAACGGGGGTTGGCTGCACGATGTGCCACAGTCGCCGCTGGGTTTAGCATTCAAACATGGTTTCCCTGCCCACCCTGCTCACGTTCGCGCTCGCGTCGATCGCGCTCATCGTCATTCCCGGCCCGACCGTGCTGTTCGTGATCGGACGATCGCTGGCACTCGGCCGGCTTGGCGGCTTTCTCAGCGTGCTCGGCAACGCCCTGGGCCTGATTCCGGTAATCGTCGCGGTCTCTCTCGGACTCGGCGTCATCGTGACCCAGTCGGTGCTGCTGTTCACGATCGTCAAGTTCGCCGGCGCGGCCTACATCATCTATCTCGGGGTGCAGGCGATTCGCAACCGGGGCAAGGCCGCGCAGATGAGCGAGGTTAGGGTGGCCCGCAAGACCAAGTGGCGGCTCGTTCTCGAAGGATTCGTGGTGGGCCTGAGCAACCCTAAGTCACTGGTCTTCTTCATCGCGGTGCTGCCGCAGTTTGTGAACTACCGGGCCGGCGATGTTCCGCTGCAGCTCGCGGTGCTCGGACTGGTCTTCGTGCTGCTCGCCCTGCTCGGCGACAGCACCTGGGCTCTCGCGGCCGGCACGGCACGGGTCTGGTTTGCCCGGTCACCGAAGCGCATCGAGAACCTGTCCTCGGCCGGCGGCGTCATGATGATCGGCCTCGGCGGAGTGCTCGCCGCAACCGGCGCGCGGTCCTAAACCGTCATAGCCCGCGGCGCGACGGCACGCACGAAGGCGCCGAGGCGACGGTAGACCTCCTGCGATTCCGGATGCGTGTCGTCCTGTTGCCAGGTGTGCTTGGTGTTGACGCTGCGTCGGCCGTAAATGAGCGTGTCGACCCGAATCTTGCGGGCTCGTAGCGCCTCGATGAAGTTGAGGTTGGCCCGGTAGAAATAGTCGCGCTCCGACGTCGTGACGAAGACCGGCGGAAAACCGCGGTCGAGCCACTCGATCGGCGACATGAAACGCGCGGCCGTACGCAGGTGCAGTCCGCGGCCGCGCTCGGGCAGCAGCATCCGAACAAAGTTGAGGCTCAGCACAAACCCACGGTCGAATAGCACCGAGAAATCGGCGATGCTGCAGTGCTGCACGAGGCCGCGCAGGTTGCGGCGGGCGACCGGCGGCGCAATGTCATAGTGTTCTGCGAGCTCGGGTTCAAAGGCCGCAGCGGTGAGCAGCGCCGCGATGTGGCCGCCGGCCGAGTCGCCGCCGAGCACGATTCGGGTCGGGTCTCCCCCGTAGGCGGCGATATTGCGGGCGACCCAGTCGAGCACGGCGTTGCCGTCCTTCATCATGTGGCCCAGCTGAAACCGGGTTGCCATGCGGTAGTTCGCGTTGACGACGACCATTCCTTCGGCAGCCTGGCTTGCGCAGTACTTGGTGAGCGGGTCTTTGTCGCCGGAGGTCCAGCCGCCGCCGTGAAAATACACGTACACGGGTAAGGGGTCTGCGCCCGCTTCGCGTTTGGGAACGAGAACGTCGAGCCGGTGAATCTTCTGGCCATCGCCGATGTAGTCGAGGTCGAGGTCGTATTCGACCGAATCGATCGGGTGCAGGTTGAACTTGTGCACCGGGGTCGCCCGGCGCAGCATCAGCGCGCGCCACGCCCAGACCGGCAACCGACGGATGCCCGTCTCCCGGTGCAGAGACCGGTCGACGGTCACGCCGTCGGCATGCAAACGGATGCCGTGCAGCCAGGCGGGCGTCGGCACGGCCGGGCGCGCTGACGACGTTGGGGGGCTGGTGGGGGGAATGGAACGGGCGGTGTCGAACGTGGTGCTGGTGATACTCACTGCCTGAGGTTAAGTCGTTTCCCCCGAATCCCCGCTGGGAGTTACCCCATTTGGGGACAACTCCCGGTTTTACACGGCGCCCCCTCAGGCAGCGGATGCCCCGCCCGCGACCCCGGTCGCCTCCAGTACCGCACGCGCGAGCGTGTGAAAGTGCAGGTTGAAGCCGAGAACGGCCGGCGTGGACTGCGAGTCGAGTTCGAGCGTCGGCACGTCAACGGCGTGCACGATGAACTGGTAGCGGTGAGTGCCGGTTCCCGGCGGCGGGCCAGCGCCGATGAACGAGGTGAGACGCACCTCGTTCGGCAGCACGAGTGCGCCGGCCGGCAGGGTATTAATTCCCGCAGCCAGCTCGGTCACGGATACCGGCAGGTTGGCCACCGCCCAGTGCCAGAATCCGGAGCCGGTCGGGGCGTCGGGGTCGTATACGGTGAGCGCGAAACTCTGGGTCTCGGCGGGAAAACCCGACCAAGAGAGCTGCGGGGACACATCCGCTCCGCCCGCGTCGGTTCCATACTGTGCTGCGGCGAGCGGTGCCCCGTCGGTCATGTCGGTGCTGCTGAGTGAAAACTGGGGCACCTCGCCGAAGCGGGCGAGCGGGTCCTGGGTCACGATTTGCCTCCTCGATACGGCTGACCAGTGGCAGTACAGACAGTGCGGCCAGCCTACGCGCGCTCTCCGGAAATGCGCACAAAGTAAAATGGGCCCATGGCCATTCCGAAGATTCTGCTCTTTTACATCTTCACGCCGCTGGCCGACCCCGATGCGGTGCGACTGTGGCAGCGCGACCTGTGTGCAGGGCTCGGTCTGCGCGGGCGCATCCTCATCTCGAAAGACGGCCTGAACGGCACGGTCGGTGGCGACCTGCCCGCGATCAAGAAGTACATTCGCAAGACCCGCGACTACCCGGCGTTCAGGCATATCGACTTTAAGTTCAGCGAGGGCACCGGCCTCGACTCGCACGGACACAGCCTCGATTTTCCAAGGCTCGTGGTCAAGGTGCGCGAGGAGATCGTGAGCTTCGGCGCCCCCGGCGAGCTGCGCGTCGACGGGGCCGGCGTCGTCGGCGGTGGCACCAAGCTGCAGCCGGCCGAGCTCAATGCGCTCGTCGCCGAACGCGGAGACGAGGTCGTCTTCTTCGACGGGCGCAACCGGTTCGAGGCCGAGATCGGCCACTTTCGAGACGCGGTCGTGCCCGATGTGGCCAACACGCGCGAGTTCGTGGCCGAACTCGACAGCGGCAAATACGACCATCTCAAGGGCAAGCCGGTCGTGACCTACTGCACCGGGGGCATCCGTTGTGAGGTGCTGAGCGGTCTCATGAAGTCGCGTGGTTTCGGCGAGGTGTACCAACTCGACGGCGGCATTGTGCGTTACGGCGAGGCTTTCGGCAATGAGGGACTGTGGTCGGGATCGCTCTACGTCTTCGACCAGCGGATGTCCATCGACTTCGCACCCGGTGCTGCCGTGCTCGGGACCTGCCAGGAGTGCGGCCAGGCCACCACGAACATGCTCAACTGCCGGGACGCCTCCTGCCGCGAACAGCTCGTGGCCTGCCCGGACTGCGTCACACGCGAAGCGCCCGCCTGCGCCGCGCACGCGTAGCT
Source organism: Cryobacterium sp. N19 (assembly GCF_002929595.1). Taxonomy (NCBI): domain Bacteria; kingdom Bacillati; phylum Actinomycetota; class Actinomycetes; order Micrococcales; family Microbacteriaceae; genus Cryobacterium; species Cryobacterium sp. N19. The sequence continues at coordinate 56,058 of NZ_PJJR01000052.1, forward strand.
CGACCACTCGTCTCGACCACCCGTTCGTCGCGGCTCGACCGGCGGTGGTCTCGGCGGCGCTGGTCGACGAGCAGACGCTGTGCTTGGATGGCGTGTGACCTATGACGCGCTGGCAGTCCGCTCCCACTTTCCCTCCCTCTCCTCCGGGTTCGCCCACTTCGACGGTCCGGGCGGCACGCAGACGCCTCGCCAGGTCGCCGCCGCGATCGCCCTCACCCTGACCCGACCGCTGTCCAACCGCGGAAGCGGCAGCCTGCCGGAGCAGAACGCCGACAACGCCGTCACCGTCTTCCGCACGGCGATGGCCGACCTGCTCGGCGCCGACCCGCACGGCGTGGTCTACGGCCGCAGCGCCACCCAAATCACCTACGACTTCTCCCGCCACCTCGGCCGCAGCTGGAATGTCGGCGACGAGATCGTGGTCTCCAGGCTCGACCACGACGCCAACATCCGTCCCTGGATCCAGGCCGCCGAACACGCCGGCGCCACCGTCAAGTGGGTCGACTTCGACCCGGCAACCGGCGAGCTCAGCGCCGAGGCGGTCACCGCGCAACTGACCGAACACACCCGTCTGGTCGCCGTCACGGCTGCTTCCAACCTCATCGGAACCCGACCGCCGATCGCCGCGATCGCCGCCGCCGTGCACTCGGTCGGCGCCCTGCTATGGGTAGACGGGGTGCACTACACGCCGCACGCCTCGGTGGACGTGGCCGCGCTCGGCGCCGACTTCTTCGTCTGCTCCCCGTACAAGTTCCTCGGACCGCACTGCGGCGTGCTGGCCGCCGAACCAGCCCTGCTCGAGCGCATCCACCCGGACAAGCTGGCCACCTCCACCGAAATGGTTCCGGAACGCTTCGAATTCGGCACCCTGCCTTACGAGTTGATGGCGGGCGTTACTGCGGCCGTCGATTTTCTGGCCGCACTGGCACCGATCGGCGGAAGCCGGCGGGGGCGCCTGGTGCAGGCATCCATCGCCCTGGAACATCATGAGGCGGGCCTGCTCGCCGAACTCGAGGCCGGGCTGGCCGCTCTGCCCGGCGTGACCGTGCACTCGCGTGCCCGCGAGCGCACGCCAACCGTGCTGGTCACCTTCGCCGGGCACCCGCCCGCCGATGCCGCGGCGTTCCTGGCTGCCCGGCGGGTGCTCGCCCCGACCGGATCGTTTTACGCACTCGAGGCCTCGAAGCACCTCGGGCTCGGTGCTGAGGGCGGCCTGCGCATCGGACTGGCGCCGTACAACACGGCGGGTGAGGTGCAACGACTGCTCACCGGCCTGGAGGACTTCCTGCTGGCCTGAACTGAAAAGCCCGGTAGACGGCACTATACGGCCCCTGGGTAATAGGGTGGGAAGCACTACAGAGGGGAGTCGGATGCCTACCGGCGCTGTTATCGAATTCAGCAACATCAGCAAACGCTTTGGCGGGGTCGCCGCGGTCAACGACCTGTCTTTCACGGTAGAGCCCGGGCGGGTTACCGGCTTTCTCGGGCCGAACGGTGCCGGCAAGACCACGTCCCTGCGCATTCTGCTCGGACTGGTCGCGGCGAGCAGCGGAACGGCCACGTTTAGCGGCGTTCGCTACCGCGACCTGCCCAATCCCCTTGCCACGGTGGGCGCAGCCCTCGAAGCCGCCAGCTTCCACCCTGGCCGCTCTGCTCGCGACCACCTCGGCGTGTACGCGATCGCCGCCGGGCTGCCGCGCACCCGGGTCATGGAGGTGCTCACCCAGGTGGGCCTCGCCGCCCATGCCGCCCAGCGCGTCGGCGGCTACTCCCTCGGTATGCGCCAGCGGCTCGGCCTGGCCTACGCCCTGCTCGGCAACCCGGGCGCGCTCGTGCTCGACGAGCCGATCAACGGACTCGACCCGGAGGGCATCCGCTGGATTCGCGGTTTTCTGCGCGACATGGCCGCGGAAGGACGCACCATTCTGGTCAGCTCACACCTGCTCTCCGAAGTGCAGCAGAGCGTCGATGACGTCGTCATCATCGCCCGCGGCGAGCTCGTGCACCTCGGCCCACTCTCCAGCCTCGATACGGATGCCGCGCCCCAGACGATCGTGGATTCTCCCGACCGCGAGAACCTCACAGCCGCGCTCACTGCGGCGGGCATCACCTTCTCGATCGGCCGCACCGGCCTGCTCGCCGCCACATCCGACCCCGCACTGCTCGGCCACCTCGCTTTCACCGCCGGGGTCGAACTCAGCGTGCTGCACCGGCAGAAAACCGGCCTGGAAGACTCCTTTCTCGCCCTCGTCGGCGGGAGCCACTCGCTATGACCACGTTCCTGCGGTCGGTCTCGGCCGAATTCGCCAAAATTTTCACCACTCGCCTGTGGTGGCTTCTCGCTATCGTTCTGTTCTGTTACATCGGCCTCATCGCCGGCGGGCTCGGCGCGCTGCTCGCCGGCGTCGAGACCGGTGTGATCAGTCCCGACGCGGTGAATACCGGCGGTGCCGGCGCCTTCGGTTTCGGCAGCCTCCCACCGATCATCTACAGCTTCGCTTCCTCGGTCGGCTACGTCTTCCCCGTGCTGCTCGGCGTGCTCGCGACGACGGGTGAATTTCGCCACCAGACCCTGACACCCACGTTTCTCGCGACGCCGCGTCGCGGTGTGGTACTCGCAGCGAAGACGGTCACGCTGGTTCTGGTCGGCGCTGGATTCGGAGTTGTCGGACTGGCAGCATCCGTTGGTCTCGGCGGCGGGGCGCTGAGCGCGTTCGGCGTGGATGCGCTGCTGCTGGACTCGGAAACGTGGCTGCAGGTCGGTCGCACAATTCTTGCCATGGGCCTGTGGGCTGCAATCGGCGTGGGCTTCGGCGTTCTGGTGCCGAGCCAGGTTGCGTCGATCGTGGTCGTGCTCGCCTTCACCCAGTTCGTCGAGCCACTGTTACGGCTGGCCGCCTCTTTTCTCGAGGTCACCGCGCAGATCGGCAACTATCTGCCCGGCTCGGCCTCCGATGCCCTCGTCGGTGCGAGCGTCTTCACCCTCGCGAACCCGGCAGGCGCCCCGCCGCTGGACTGGTGGCAGGGCGGCCTCGTGCTGCTCGGTTACGCCGTGGTCGCGACAATGATCGGCTATGCCGTGAGCTGGAAGAAGGACGTCACCTAGAGCGCTGCGCCGGAAGACCGCTGCATTTTTCGTCAATCGAGCTGGTCGAGATCACCGTCGAGAGACGTGTGGCGGTCTGTGGAACCCGCCCACCTCCGCCGGTCGTGCCTGTCGAGACCCCCATAGACCAACGCGAGCCGCCTCGAAAACACGAGTGTCCGTGCGAATTCAGGTTCGCACGAAAATCCCAATAGATGTGAGAATGGCTCGATTTTCAGGGTTGGGCTTGGTACACTTGTTCTATGAGCCAACGCGGCGATACCTCCCAGCCGGGCCTCGTCGATCCGTTCGTCGCGGCCCACGGTTACCTGCCTTCCACAGCCGAGGAGCGCGCTGAGTTTGATGTGTTCTGGGCGCAGTGTCAGGCCGATTGGCCGGTTGAGATCGCCGAGGGCCTCGGGCAGTTCGCTCCGTACGACGCCCTCGACGACGTCGATACCGCGCCCGCCAGCCGCGACCCCTTCCTAGCTGATGCTGTCGGCCCGGAGCTTGTCGGCCCGGAGCTTGTCGGCCCGGAGTCTGCCGGCCGGCCTGGACCTGACCGAGGTCTTCGCCGCCGTACCGCCCGCGCACCGGTTCGATGATGACCTGTGTGAGGAGTTTCTCTACGGCGAGTATCTCCGCACCGAGCACGACATCGATGACGAACCGGGCGGGCCGCTTTCGGCCGACAGCAGCCCGGCCGACAGCAGTCCATCCGATAGCAGTCCGTCCGATAGCTTGAGTCCGTTTCAGCGGCATCAGGCGCAGTTCGTTGACCGGGTGCTCTTCTTCGAGAAGATCATCGCGTGGGCCCAGGCGAGCAAGGCTGAGGTTCTCACCGAAGCATGGGACTACACGACCAACACCGCCGAAACCGGCCGCCCCGTATCCGTGCCGGGCCATGAGCACGATTGGGACGCCACCTTCACCGCGCAGCGGGGCCTTGTGGCGGAGATGGCGTGCGCGCTGCGCATCCCGAACGGCACCGCGTCCGGCCTGCTCCAAGAGAGCCGCCAACTGGTGGTCGAGCGGCCCGATACTCTCACCGCCCTCCGCACCGGGGACATCTCCCTCCGCCACGCCCGCCGCCTGCTCGACCAGCTCGGCTCCGTGCCGCGGCCCGCCCGCGACGCGCTGGAGGCGGTGCTGCTGCCGCACGCCAAACGCCTCACCCCCACGCAGTTCGAGGGCAAGGCCCGCAAAGTGCGGGAACGGTTCCACCCCGACAGCATCACCGTGCGCCGCGCCAAATGCCTCTCCGACCGCAAGGTGCTGTTCTTCCCCGATAAAGACGGCATGGCCACCCTCTGGCTGCGCGGTGCGGGTGACGACCTGCAGGGCATCTACACCCGCGTCACCGACGCCGCCCTCAGCCTGCAGTGCCCGGGCGAAGAGCGCACCCTCAGCCAGCTGCGCGCCGACGTCGCCGTCGACCTGCTCCAGCAGGGCGTCACCGGCAGCGGCCTCGGCGCCGGACTCACCGCCAACGTCAACATCACCGTGCCGGTGCTCACCCTGATGGGCAAAAGCGATGAACCCGCCGAGTTTGAAGGGTACGGGCCGATCGACCCGGAGACCGCCCGCCGCCTGGCCGGCACGGCGACGAGTTTCCTGCGCATCCTCACCCACCCGCACACCGGAATCGTGCTCGACGTCAGCCAAGACCCCTTCCGCGTGCCGGCCAGCTTGAAGAAGTACCTGCGACTGCGCGATGGAACCTGCCGGTTCCCCGGCTGCAACCGCTCCGCCGGGCACAGCGACCTCGACCACACCATCGACAAACAATTCGGCGGCCCCACCACCGCCACCAACCTGCACTTTCTCTCCCCGGCGCACCACAACCTGAAGCACTTCATCGACTGGAAAGCCATCGCCGACCCCGACGGCACCCTGCACTGGACCAGCCCCGCCGGCAAACACTACGCCACCGACCCCGCCACACGCATCAGCCCCCACCTCCAACACACCGCGCCAGCACCACCCCCGCCGACCATTCCAGCACCACCCGTGCCCAACCCATGGAACACTTGCGACCCTGACGCGCAACCGTTCTAGCCGCCGTCCCGTGCTCCTCCCGATTCGAAAATGACCCGTTCGACCGCTACGACGCTGTCCTGCCACTGCCCCCGCCCCGACCCGCCATCAAACCGATGGCGTACAACCAGGGCTTCTACAACCTGTTCCTGGGCATCGGCGCTGTCGTGGGCCTCGGCTTGCACTTCGGCGGCCTCCCCGAAGCGGGCCTCGCGCTCGCGTTGTTCACGACCGCATCGATGGTGCTCGCTATGCTCGCGCGGCATTGATTCAGGGCACGCTTCCGCTGATCGGCTTCGTGCTGTTCTTGTTCGCGTAGCTGGTCGGTTACGCCGTGGTCTCGACCGTGATCGGCCGTTCCGTGAGCTGGAAGAAAGACGTCACCTAGCGAAACCCCCTAATTCAGCGACCATTCCACCCCCCGTTTGGGGGAGTTACTGCCCTGAGAATCCCTCACTAAGCTCCGATCTGTGCGGTGGCGACCCTGCGGCTGCGAATACAGTCAAAGTGAGGCACCTCTGGTGAGTGAGCTATTTTCTGCCCAAAATCGGTTCCTGGCCGTGGTTGCAACTGCCGCACTCGTTTCCGGGGTGCTCGCGGGGCCACTGACAGCGAGCGCCGACAGCCTCCCTGCGGATGCGACATCCCCCGTGACGGTATCGGCGGACTCGCTCCCCACCGCGCAAATCAACGGGGTCGTCTGGACCCAACTCATTGTGGGCGACACCGTCTATGTCGGGGGCGAGTTCACCCGCTCACGACCAGCCGGTTCCGCCGTCGGCGTGAACGAGGTCATACGCAACAACCTGCTGGCCTACAACCTCACCACCGGCGTTCTGGTCGCATCCTTCAACCCCAACGTCAACGGCGCTGTCCGCGCCCTGACCGTATCTACCGACGGGTCGCGGCTGTTCGCCGCAGGCGCTTTCACGAGCGTGGGTGGCTCCAGCCGGTCTCGCATAGCCGCGTTCGACACGACGAGCGGCACGCTCATTCCCGGCTGGGCACCGGTTATCAACGCGGGCGTCAAAGCGCTCACCTTTGCGGGCAACAGCGTCTACGCGGGCGGCTCGTTCACGTCGGCAGGCGGTCAGCCCCGCGCGAGGATGGCGGCGTTCAATGGCGCCACCGGCGCCCTGCAATCCTGGTCGGGCACGCCGGCCGGTGGCAACATCAATGCCCTCGTCGCCTCTCCCGACGGAAGCAAGGTCGTCATCGGCGGCTCATTCACGACCTATAACGGCAGCTCCAACCCCGGATACGGGATGGCCGCAACCGATTCCATAACCGGCGCTTCCCTGCCGTGGAAGATCAACAATCTGATTCGTAACGGTGGCAGCCAGGCCGCCATCCTGAGCCTGACCGGATCGGCCGACGGCGTGTTCGGCACCGGCTACGTCTTCGGCAGCGGCGGCAATCTCGAGGGAACATTCCGTGCCAGCTGGGACGATGGCAGTCTGATCTGGGTCGAAGACTGCCACGGCGACACCTACTCTGCTGTGCCGGCCGGCGACAAGGTGTACACGACCGAGCACGCGCATTACTGCGGCAACATTGGCGGCTTCGAGCAATCCGAGCCGTGGACCTACCACCGTACCCTGGCCTTCAGCATGGATGTCGGCGGCGCCATCACGGCCGACAAGCACGGCTACTACAACTTCGAGGGCACCCCTCGGCCTAACCTGCTGGCGTTTTATCCCGACATCAACACCGGCACCTTCACCGGGCAAGGCCAGGGTCCGTGGCAGGTGACAGCCAATGCCCAGTACCTGCTCTACGGCGGCGAATTCACGACCGTGAACAACAAACGCCAACAGGGCCTGGCCCGGTTCGCCGTGCCCACCATCGCCCCGAATAAGGAAGGACCGCGTGTCGCCAACGCCGCCTTCGCCCCCTCGGCATTCGTGCCATCGGTCGCCTCGTTCGTGAGCGGAACAGCACGTCTGAGCTGGAAGTCAGCCTACGATCGCGACAACGAGAAACTCACCTATGAAGTACTGCGGGATGGTGTCGCCGTCACCAGCATTCAGGGACTCTCCTCCGACTGGAATCGACCGACGCTCTCGTACTCCGACACCGGGCTCACGCCGGGGCAGAGTTACTCCTATCGAATTCGGGTCACCGACCCGTTCGGTAATATGCAAACCGGCGGCACGGCCAGCGTCACCATCGCCTCCGGCAGCCTCAGCGACTATTCTGCGGACATCCTTGCGGACTCGCCCCGATCGTATTGGCCGCTGAATGAGGCATCCGGTGCCACGGCCTTCGACTGGACCGGCGGCGCCGACCTGACCCGAAACGCCGGAGTCAGCCCCGGTGTTCCCGGCCCAATCGAGGGCACGGCCACCCCGGCGAGCCGCTTCGACGGCACGGAGACCGGATTCGCCTCGACCAACAACGCCCAGAGCCCCTCGAATTCGTTCAGCGTCGAGACCTGGGTGAAAACCGACAGCACACAGGGCGGCAAGATCATCGGGTTCGGCAACAGCGCTACCGGCCAGAGCACCGGTTATGACCGGCACGTGTACATGGACACGGGCGGTCGTGTCTGGTTCGGTGTCTACCCGGGCGGGGCGCAGACGATCACGTCGCCTGCCTCCTACAACGATGGCCAGTGGCATCACATCGTGGCCAGTTTGAGCAACTCCGGCATGTCGCTGTCGATTGACGGCAAGAAGGTTGCGCAACGTGCCAACGTCACGTCGGGGCAGGACTACCAGGGTTTCTGGCGCATTGGCGGGGACAGTCTCAATGGCTGGCCGGGCCAGCCCACGAGCGCGTTCATTGCCGCCGACATTGCCCAGGTCGCCGTGTACTCCACTCCCCTCACGCAGAACCAGATCGTGGCGCACTTCGTGGCCTCCGGCCGAACGAGCCCCGTCGCATCCGCTCCAACCGACGCCTACGGCGCGGCCGTCTACAACGCTGAACCTGACTTGTACTGGCGTCTGGGTGAGTCGAGTGGAACGAAAGCAATCGACTCATCGGCTTCGAATCAGCCTGGAACCTACTCGGGCTCGGTCAGGCTCGGCACTGACGGACTGGTCAACGGCACGAGCAACACGGCCGCTTCGTTTAGCGGCGGGATCGTCAGCAGTGACACCCGGATTGATGCTCCCGACAGCTATGCGCTCGAGGCCTGGTTCAGCACGACGACAACTCAGGGTGGAAAGATCATCGGCTTCGGAAGCGCTTCGACCGGATTATCGGACAACTATGATCGACACGTCTACCTGCAAGACGACGGTCGCCTGGTCTTTGGCACCTGGACCGGGCAGACCAACACCATCGTGACCGGCGCCAGCTACAACGATGGAGCGCCGCACTACGTGCTCGCCCAGCAGTCCACTGCTGGGATGGCGCTTTATGTTGATGGCACCCTCGTCGGTACGAATCCGCAATCGGGTGCCCAGGGGTACCCCGGATATTGGCGCATCGGCGGCGACAACACGTGGAACTCGTCGAGCCCGTGGTTCGTCGGCACCATCGACGATGTCGCCGTCTATCCGCGTCCGCTCAGCGGCACCGTGATCGCGCAACACTATTCGCTCGGCACCGCCACGCCCGTACCGCAGAACGTGGCGCCGACCGCCGCGTTTACCGTGGCCACCGACCAGCTTGCGGTTTCAGCGGATGCCTCGCTTTCGGCAGATTCCGACGGGACCATCACCGGATTCGCCTGGTCTTGGGGTGACGACGCCACCAGCGCCGGCCAGACCGCGCAGCATTCCTATGCCGCTGCCGGAACCTACTCGATCAGTTTGACCGTCACGGACAATGACGGCGCCACCGACACGACCACGCGTTCGGTCACGGTCTCAGTGCCGCCACCGGTGCCCGCCGGCATCGCAGCGGATGCCTTCACTCGCGACGTCAGCCGAGGACTCGGCTCGGCCGATATCGGCGGCGCCTGGACCACGACCGGCACAGTCAGCAACTATTCGGTGACCGCTGGCGCCGCTAACCTGCGTGTGGCCGCCGGAGGAACGGCGAACGGCTATCTGGCTGGCGTCTCCTCGGAGAGCACCGATCTAACCGTCACCACGTCACTGCAACAGGCGACGACGGGAGCCGGCACCTACGTGTCACTGATCGGCCGGCGCGTCGGCACCGACGACTATCGGGCGCGGGTCAAAGTTCTCGCGACCGGCGCCGTGCAGCTGCAGCTCATGCGCGGCGGCACCACCCTGCAAGCGAACACTATCGCCGGGCTGAGCTACGCCACCAACGATCAGTTGCACGTGCGGTTGCAAGTTTTCGGTACGGCGCCGACGACGATTCGGGCCAAAGTGTGGGCGGCGGGCACCATGGAGCCCACGACCTGGCCGCTCAGCCGCACAGACGCAATAGCCGCCCTGCAGCAGGCCGGCTCGATTGGGTTGTCCGCCTATATCAGCGGGTCGGCGACGACACCGATGACGGTTTCCTTTGACGATCTCTCCGCGATCGCGGTGACGCAGCCGTAGCCGTAACGTCAGCTGCCGGAATTAGGCCGGCAACTTGAGCGAGTCGACGAAATCGGCCGCGTGCTGGCTGGTGAGGATGACGCGGGCGAATTCTTCGTTGACCAGGTCGATCACCACGGCCGGGCGGTGACGCTTGATCGAGACAAAGTCCTTGCCGCCGTGAAACTTCCAGGTTCCGGCGGCCACGACGAGCGGAACGATCGAGCCAAGAGCGCGAATCCCGCGCAGCCAGATCCACGGATCCTCGGTGATGATCACCGAGCGGATGTTCTCTCGCTGCACCACGATCGACTCACGTCTAAGCGCGAGGGTTCTTTCCGCGCGCGTCAGGTGGATCTCGAGCCGGTCGGAATGCACGCTCAGGGAAGCCATTGTTCCAGTCTGCCCGGTTTCGACCGAAAACCTGTTGTCTGACGCGAACAAAAGCCGTGACGTGCCAACGCAGGATCTCTCCAACGCGAGCGGATGAGCGTGGCGAGCCACGCTCATCCGTCTGGTTAATTGCAGATCAACCCTGGGGCGTAGCGGCGGCCGCCGCCTTGGCCGCAGCGGGAAGTGCCTCGAAAATGCGACCGATGGCGCTCTGGTCGTGGGCGTCCGAGACGAACCAGGCCTCGAACACGCTCGGCGGCAACGAAACACCGCCGTCGAGCATGGCGTGGAAGAACGGTGCGTAGCGAAACGCCTCCTGGCGCTGCACGTCGGCGTAGGTGCGCGGGGCTGAGCCCTGCGCCTCCTCGCCGAACACGAAGCTGAACAGATTGCCGGCCCGCTGCACCCGGTGTGCGACGCCCTCGGCCGCGAGGGACGCTGACACAGCCTCCGAGAGGATGATGGCGGTCGCGTTGAGCCGGTCGTACACGCTCTCGTCGAGCAGATTGAGCGTTGCGATGCCGGCCGCGACCGCGACCGGGTTACCGGAGAGGGTTCCGGCCTGGTAGACCGGGCCGGTCGGTGCGAGAAAGTCCATCACGTCGGCTCGGCCACCGAGGGCTGCGACGGGCAGTCCGCCGCCGATGATCTTGCCGAAGGCGAGCAGGTCGGGCGTGTAGAACTCTTCCCCGGCCGACTCGAGGCTGCTGGTCTCCAGGCCCCAGAAACCGGAGCGACTGACGCGAAAGCCGGTGAGTACCTCGTCGAGGATGAGCAGGGCGCCGTTGGAGTGCGCGATCCCGGACAGCGCGGCGTTGAACCCGGCATCCGGGGCGACGACACCCATGTTGGCGGCGGCGGCTTCGGTGATGATGGCGGCGATTCGACCGGGATGTGCCTCGAACGCAGCCCGCACGGCGTCGAGGTCGTTGTACGGCAGCACGAGAGTCTGTGCCGCCGTGGCGGCGGTGACGCCGGCCGAGCCGGGCAGAGCCAGCGTGGCGAGGCCGGAGCCGGCCTGGGCGAGCAGGCCGTCGGAGTGGCCGTGATAGTGACCGGCGAACTTGATCAGCAGGTCACGACCGGTAAACCCACGGGCCAGGCGAATGGCGGTCATGGTGGCTTCAGTGCCGGTGGAGACCAGACGCAGCTTTTCGACCGCGCCGACCCGCTCAGCGACGAGCTCGGCCAGTTCAGTCTCGGCCGGCGTTGATGCGCCGAACGAAAGCCCGAGGGCGGCGGCATCCTGAACGGCCTTGATGACCTCGGGGTGCGCGTGGCCGAGAATCGCCGGTCCCCACGAATTGACCAGGTCGACGTACTCGCGGCCGTCGGAGTCGGTGACGTAGGCGCCGGCCGCCTTCACCAGGAAGAGCGGGGTGCCGCCGACCGAGCCGAAGGCGCGTACCGGCGAGTTGACCCCGCCGGGAATCACTCGGCGGGCGCGGTCGAACAGTTCGTCATTGTGGGTGGGTGCGTGCTCCACGGGTGTCGACATCGTGTTGGTCATGCTCGCTCCTCCTTGAGCCAGGTGGCCAGTTCAACGGCCCAATAGGTAAGTACGGCGTCGGCTCCGGCCCGGCGGATGCTGAGGACCGACTCTTCGACGGCGCGGCGGCGGTCGATCCAGCCCTGAGCGGCAGCGGCCTCTATCATGGCGTATTCGCCGGAAACTTGATATGCCCAAACCGGAATATTGCTCATGGCGGCAACTTCGGCGAGCACGTCGAGGTAGCTGCCGGCCGGCTTGACCATGACGATGTCGGCGCCTTCGTCGATGTCGAGCTGGGCCTCACGCACACCCTCGCGCCGGTTGGCCGGGTCAAGTTGGTAGGTGCGGCGGTCGCCGACCAGGGTGGAGGCGACGGCTTCGCGGAACGGGCCGTAGAAGGCGGAGGCGTACTTGGCCGAATAGGCGAGCACGGCGGTGTCTTCGAAGCCGTTGAGGTCGAGGGTTCCCCGCACGGCGGCGACCTGACCGTCCATCATTCCCGAGAGACCGAGCAGGGCGGAACCCGCCGCGGCCTGAGCCAGCGCCATGTCGCGGTAACGCTCGAGGGTGGCATCGTTGTCGACGTGGCCGTCGGCCGCGAGCACGCCGCAGTGACCGTGATCGGTGAATTCGTCGAGACACAGGTCGGTCTGCACGACGAGCGCGTCACCGATCTCGTCGACCAGTGCGCGGGTGGCGAGGTTGAGGATTCCCTTAGGGTCGGTCGCGCCGGTACCAATCGCATCCCGCACTTCGGGCACGCCGAACAGCATGACACCGCCCACGCCGGCCTCGGCTGCCTGCACCACAGCGCGTCGGGCGCTATCGATGCTGTGCTGCACGACGCCGGGCATCGAGCTGATCGGGCGTTGCTCATCGCCTTCGCGCACGAACATAGGGAGAACGAGCTCCGCCGGGTGGACACGAATTTCACTGGCCAGGCGACGAAGCGCGGGGCTGGTGCGCAGGCGTCGGGGGCGAATAACGGGGTTGGTCACCCCTGTACCTTACGCCGCCAGGCTGTACGTTTCGTTATCCGCTCGTTACCTGCTCGGTCAGGCCGCCGGGGCGGCTCCCGCGAGCGCCGCGTCGACGAGTGCTTCGATCAGCGACTCGGCACTGCGTTCGGAGGCGACAACGTCGACGCGCAGTCCCAGGGCCCGCGAGTCCTTCGCCGTCTGCGGACCGATGCAGGCTACGAGTGTGCGGTCAGGAATGTCGCCAAACTGCTCGCGCACCTGGCGTGCGACGCTGCCGCTCGTCACGAGAACGGCGTGCACGAGGCCCGCTTTCACATCGGCGACGACCTGGTCGCTGACCGGAACACCGATGGTGCGGTAGGCGACGACTGATTGCACGTCGTGGCCGACGCGGCGCAGCCCCTCGGAGAGCAGCGGCTTGGCGATCTCGCTGCGCAGGGTCAGCACGCGTAACGGGATGACCCCGGCCGTAGCGGTCTCCCATTCCTCGAGCAGACCGCGGGCGGAGTTGTCTTCGGAGGGGACGATGTCCACGTGGTATCCGGCCGCGATGAGCGCGGCCGCTGTAGTCTCGCCGACCGCGGCGACGCGTGTTCCCGGTGCGATGATCGCACGGTGCGACGACAGAACGTCGACGGTCGTGGCGCTCGTGATGGTCATCCAGTCGAAATCGCCGGCGGCGAGGCGGGTGAGCGCCGCGTCGAGGGCTGGGGCGTCGTCGGTCGCGGCGAAGTTGATCATGGGGGCGACGATCGGATGCGCACCCTTGGCCCGCAGATTTGCTGCCACCTGGTCTCCCCAAGGTCCGCCGCGCGGAACGAGAACTCGCCAGCCCGCGAGAGGCTTGGTCATTCGATTGGTCACGTGGGTCACTCAGTCACTTTCAGGGGAGAGAACTCGGCCGCGCCACCGGCCAGAAGATCTATGGATACTCGTTCGGCCACGTCGAGCGCGGCTTCGGTGAGGTGGAGGGCGGAGTGCGAATCGGGGGTCGCCGCGTGCGAGCTGGTGACCTTCCGGGAACCGTCAGGGCTGTACACGGTGGCGGTGAGGAAGAGGAGCCCATCGTCGACGACCGCGGTCGCGCCGATCGGTGCTGCGCAGCCGGCTTCGAGGCGGGCCAGCACCGTGCGCTCGGCGGTGGTCGTCGCCTGAGTGGAGGCGTGGTTCATGGCGGCGAGCGCAACGCCGAGCAGGCGTTCCGGTCTGCCGGCGCGCACCTCGATGGCGAGCGCACCCTGGCCCGGAGCGGTCGGCCAGGCCGACAGGTCGAGAAATTCGGGCGCGAGCGAATCGAGCCGACCGAGACGTCCGAGGCCGGCGGCGGCGAGCACGACGGCGTCGAGGTCGCCCTCGGCGACGCGGCCGAGGCGCGTGTCGATGTTGCCGCGAATGTCCACGATCGTGAGGTCGGGGCGACGCTCCAGCAGTTGGGCTACCCGGCGCGGCGAGCCCGTTCCCACACGGGCGCCCCCGGGAAGGGTGTCCAGGGTGAAGCCGGCGCGCGCGCAGAGCACGTCGCGGGCATCCGCTCTCTTGGGGGTTGCGCCGATAACGAGGCCCGGGTGGGGCTCGGTCGGGAGATCCTTGAATGAGTGCACGATAACGTCGCACTCATCGTTCAGCAGGGCTTCGCGCAGGGCACTCGCGAACACGCCGGTGCCGCCGAGGCTCGAGAGCGGTTCGGTCGACGTGTCGCCGTGCGTGGTGACGCGCACGATCTCGACCTCGACACCGGCCGAAGCCGCGATGCGGTTGACGATGGTCTGGGTCTGCGCGAGCGCCAGGGCGCTCGCGCGGGTGCCCACGCGGATCACGGTCATGGCGCCATTCCGGCGACGGCCGGCTTGAAGCCGAGGCGCACGTTCTCACAGCAACCGGGGCGACAAACGTCGTACCAGGGTCCGAGAGTGGTCTCGGCCGGGCGGTCTTCCACCGGGGTGTCGTTCAGGCGTTCCTCGATCAGGTCGACGAGGCCGCTGACGAAGTCGGGCGACACACCGGGGGTCGGCACACGCACCGCCGTGATGCCGAACTTCTCGCTCGTCTCCATCGCCTCGTTATCGAGGTCCCACATAACCTCCATGTGGTCGCTCACGAAACCGAGCGGCACGATGATGACGGCACGGATGCCGCGGGCCGGCAGCAGGGCGATCGCGTCGTTGATGTCGGGTTCGAGCCACGGCATGCTGGGCGGGCCGCTGCGGGACTGGTAGACAAGCTGCCACTGCGTCTTGAGCGGCACCGAGGAATCGTCCGGTTCCACGAGGGAGTCCATGACGACCTGGGCAACGGCGCGGTGCTGGGCCTCGTAGGCACCGCCCTCGCTGAAGCCGCGCTCGGGCGGGCCACTCTTGTTCGCATCGGTCATCGGGATGGAGTGGGTCGAGAACAGGATCTCGACCTCGGTGTCGACGTTTATGCCGGGGACAGCTGCCACGACGTCAGCCAGTCCCTGGGTCACGCCGGTGATGAACGGGGTCACGAAACCAGGGTGGTCGAAGAACTGGCGGATCTTGTCGATGTGCACCGTGTCGTTCAGGCCCTTGTCGGTCAGCGCGGCGGCGAAGTCTTCACGGTACTGGCGGCATCCGCTGTAGGAACTGTACGCACTGGTCGCGATGGCGAGCAGGCGATTCTGGCCGGCCTCGTGCGCCTCACTGATCGTGTCTTTCAAGTACGGCGCCCAGTTGCGGTTGCCCCAGATCACGGGCAGGTCGATGCCGCGCCGGTCGAGCTCCACCTGCAGTGCCGCTTTGAGCACGCGGTTCTGGTCGTTGATCGGGCTGATGCCGCCGAAGTGGCGATAGTGCGTGGCGACCTCTTCGAGGCGTTCCTCGGGGATGCCGCGGCCTCCGGTCACGTTGCGGAGGAATGGGATCACGTCGTCCTGGCCTTCGGGTCCGCCGAAACCGGCCAGCAGGACGGCGTCGTACTGTGCCATTACTGCAGCACCTCGACGAGCTCTGCGGTCGAGATTCGGCGTCCGGTGAAGAACGGGATCTCCTCCCGCACGTGGCGGCGGGCTTCAGTGTCGCGCAGGCCGCGCATCAGGTCGACGAGTTCGGTGAGTTCGTCGCTCTCGATCGGCAGCAGCCATTCGTAGTCGCCGAGGGCGAAGGCCGAGACAGTGTTGGCGATGGCTCCGCGGTAGGCGGCACCCTTGCGGCCGTGGTCGGCAAGCATGCGACTGCGGTCTTCCTCGGGAAGCAGGTACCACTCGAAGCTGCGCACGAAGGGATAGATGGTGAGCCAGGCCTTCGGCTCGATGCCGCGCAGAAAGCCGGGCACGTGGCTCTTGTTGAATTCGGCGTCGCGGTGCACGCCCATGGCATTCCAGGTGGGCAGCAGGCTCTTGAGCAGGCGGCTGCGGCGCAGTTCGCGGTTGGCCCATTGCAGGGTTTCAGCCTCGGGCGCATGGGTCCAGATCATGACGTCAGCGTCGGCCTTGAGGCCGGAGACATCGTAGAAGCCGCGCACGGTGACGCCCTCGGCTTCGATCAGGGCCAGCACATCGTCGAGCTCGTTCACGGCGTGCGGTACATCGCGGCCGTCGAGGTCGTCGGGATTGTGCGGATCTTTTCGCAGAACGGTAAAGAGGGTGAAGCCTTGCGGCGAAGCCGCGGGTACCTCGGAATCGGTGGGGGTGGTGGGCTGAACGCTGGGTACTGCCTCTCCGGCAGCCGGGTGAGTCATGGTTCTAGTTTGCTCTGTATTGCGCCCGGCACCAAAATGAGCCCACCGGTTCCTGTGAACCGACCGAGCGGGCCTGGTGGGAACTAGCGGTTCTTGGCCACCGCTGAGGCTCCGAACCAGACGATAACGCCCACGACGGTCGCCGCTCCGACGGCAATGCCCACGAGAGCGGCCGGACTGTCTTCGCCGAGCTGGCGCAGGGCGTCGGAGAGCTGACGCCGTTTGATGCGCAGCTGTTTGGGCAAGTTGAACTTGTACTCGATCGCGTCGAGCGTCGAGGCGAGTTCGGCCCGCGCGTGCCGCGCTTCGGCACGAAGATCGCCGATGCCGTGCTTCTCGGTTTGCGTGCCGCTATTTGGTGTCATATTCGCCAACTCCCTTGAATGCATCTGCGTCCAGGCGGATGCTCGCGTGCACGCCCTCGGGGTCTGGTTTCGTGGCTGCCTTCACCCGATTGACACCGATGAGCACGAGGATGACGGCGAGCAGCACGAGCGCCACCGCCACGATGAGGGTGGCCAGCCAGAGCGGCAACACCAGAGCCAGCGCGATCACCGCGAGGGCGACGAACACTCCGAGTGCAAAAAAGAGGATGGCTCCTGCCACGATGAAGAGGGCAGCACCAACCCCGAAGTTCTTGGCCTTCGTGGCGAACTCGGCCTTGAAGGCATCCAGTTCGGCTTTGACGAGGGCACTGATCTGGCCGGGCAGCTCCCCGATCAGGGCGAGCAACGGGCGTTTGCTCTTCGGGTTGAATCCACTGCTAGTCACGGATTGCCTTCCCTAGGTTCGGGTGTCGGTGTTTCGGGTGTCTGAGAATTCTACGAGTTACCGTCGGGCTTACTGCGCGTCGGAATCGTCTTCGACGGGCTTGGCTTTAGGGGTCGCTTTTGGCTTCGGCTTTGCGGCGGCCGTTCGACTCGTGGTCGTGCTCGCCTTGGCGGCTGGGGTGGTCACGGCGGGGGTGGAAGCCTGCTTTTTCTTCGCGACCGCCTGGTTGACCGCTTTCTTGCCGGCCTTATACAGGGTGGAGGGAACGTCTCCAACCAGATCGAGGGCGGCATCGCGCACCTCGGTCACCCGGCGCTGCACAGGTTTGGCGTTCCAGAGATCATTGGCAGCGGCGGCGATCTGGTCGTAGCGTTTGCGGCCGGCGCGTGCACCGAGCACGTAGCCGACGAGTCCGCCCGTGATGAACAGAAGCTTTCCGCGCATTGAGTCTCCACTTTCGTAAGGTCTCCCCAGAGTAACCCGGTTCGCCGTTTCGGTCTCGGGTGCGCCCGGGTATGTCACACCGCGCTCGTATCAATACAGGAAGTGCACAGTTTCGGCGTCCGCTAGAGGTCAGGGGCGGTGATGGTCAGGCCGAGGGCGGCGTGCCGAATGCGGTCGCCGGCCTCGAGGGCGTGCGGGATGACCGAGGCGAGGCCGGTTCCGGCCAGCCAAGCACCGGTGATCTCCAGTGCGGGCGTCGCGGCCACGGCCTCGTGCACCAGCTGGGCGCGTTCGGGCGCACCGAGAGTGGCCGGTGACAGCGCGTCACGCCACTCGGTGCGGGCGAAGGCGCGCACGCAGCCGGCCGGAAGCGGCACACCGAGCAGGGTGGCAGCATCGTGCAGGGCGAGCGCCTGCAGTTCAACATCGCTGAGGTCATCGGTCGGGTTGGGGTGACCCGCCCGGCCATAGGACAGCCGCACGACATGCCGGCCGGGGCCGGCCGCGTCGGCGACCCAGGCCCACTTTGCGGTGACGTGCGTGAGCGCCTTCGCGGTGACATCGGGGGCGTCGATCGAGACGAGCACGCCGGTGCCGCGCGGGTGAGCGTCGAGGGCGGGCGCATCGAGCACGAGCGAGGTGAGGGTCACCGCGGTCGGGGCCGGCCAGTCGAGTTCGGCGAGCGCATCGAACCGGGCGCCGAGCGGATTGACCAGTCGCAGCGCCTGGGCTCCCTGAGTCGCGATGATGACGTAGCGGGCGGTGATGGTCTGGGTCGTGGTGCCGACGTCGGCGGGGTCAGCCGAGTCGATCGGGTCAGCCGGGTCGGCGGGCGCGGCATCCGCGGGGCGCGTGACGGTGACGGACCAGGTCGGCGCATCGTCGGTACCGGAGCGAGCCAGGGTCTCGGCCGTCGTGCCGGTGAGGATGCTCACGTTGTGGCGCTCGAGGGCGGTCACGATGGCTGCGGGCAGGCTGGCCATGCCGCCGAGCAGCCCGCCGACGTTGGAGCCGGCGGGCGCGCCGGACCGCAGGGCTGAGACGGCGCCGGAGAGCGAGCCGGCGGTGGTGAGGGCGCGGTTGAGTCCGGGGGCGACGACGTCGATTTCGAGGTCGACGGCGCTCGTCGTGTAGACGCCGGAGGCAACCGGTTCGACCAGGCGGTCGAGTACTCGCGCGCCCATGCGCTTTTTCACGAGGTCGCCGAGGCTGTGCTCCCGGCCGATGGTGAGCACCGGCATGAGCCGGTCGAGGTAGGCGCGGAGCGACCCCTTCCAGCCGATCACGCGGCGCACGTCGTCGGCGAGTGGGGAACCGGGAATTCCGAGAACGCCGGCCTTGGGGAGCGGAACGCTCACCGAGGCATCCGCTGACGGGCGTTGCAGGGCGGTTCCGGCGGCGACCTTCTTTGCGCGGGCGCGGGCGCGGGCGCGGGACAGCGAGCCGGAGTCGAGCGCGGGCAGGTGCAGCCAGGCGCCGGCCACGTTGGGGGCGACGATTTGGTCGGTGAGGCCGAGGTCCTCGACGAAAGCGGCGACGGTTCCGCCGCGCACGGCGAAGCTCTCGGCTCCGCTGTCAAGACTGAGCCCGTCGAGAACGTGGCCGGCGACCGGGCCGCCGACGGCATCCGTTGCCTCGATGATGGTGACGGCCAGACCAACCTGAGCGCATTCACGGGCGGCCACCAGACCGGCCACTCCCCCGCCGATCACGAGAACGTCGATCATTCTGTTGCTCCTACTCGGCCGCGCTCACGTCGTGCACGAGGCTGACCAGGCGGGTCAGCACGTCGGGGTCGGTGTCGGGCGGAACGCCGTGGCCGAGGTTGAGTACGTGGGAGGGTGCGCTGCGGCCGCGTTCGAGTACGTCGCGCACGTGCGCTTCGAGCACCGGCCAGGGAGCTGCGAGCAGGGCCGGGTCGACGTTGCCCTGCACCGGAACCGCGCCGCCGAGCCGGCGGTTGGCCTCGTCGAGCGGTACGCGGTAGTCAACGCCAACGACGTCGGCTCCGATGTTGTGCATCTCTTTCAGTAGTTCGCCGGTGCCGACGCCGAAGTGCACGATCGGCACGTTGCGATCAACCGAGACGTCGTCGGCGCCGGGCACCGTGTAGGTGAGATCGCGCACGTGGGCGATCGCCGCAGCCGAGGCTGGAGCAACGGATGCCGCATAGTCGGCCAGCGAGAGCGCTCCGGCCCACGAGTCGAACAGTTGGGCCGCGCTCGCGCCGGCGACCACCTGGGCACGCAGGAACCGGCCGGTGACATCGGCGGTCCAGGCCATGAGCTTTGCCCAGGCCTCAGGCTCGGAGTGCATCAGGGTTCGTGCGTGGATGTGGTCTTTGGAGGGACCGCCCTCGACCAGGTAGGCGGCGAGGGTGAACGGGGCACCGGCGAAGCCGATCAGCGGGGTCGACCCGAGCTGCGAGACCGCCAGGGCCACGGCGCCCCGAATCGGCGCGAGGGCCTCCTCCAGAGTGGCGGGGTCGAGGGAGGTGAGTTCGTCGACATCCGCTCTGGTGCGCACGGCCTTGCCGAGAACGGGACCCTTGCCGGCCACGATCGACACGTCGACCCCGACGAGCTTCAGGGGAACGACGATGTCGCTGAAGAAGATTGCCGCGTCGACGTTGTGGCGGCGCACCGGCTGCAGCGAGATCTCACTCGCCAGTTCGGGGTCGAGGCACACGTCGAGCATGCGCGTTCCGACCCGCAATTCGCGGTATTCGGGCAGCGATCGCCCGGCCTGGCGCATGAACCACACCGGGGTCACGGCGGGCCGGGTGCCCTGGTAGGCCTGGATCAGGCGGGAGTCGGCGGTGAGGCCGGAGGAGAGTGGATGCTGCGCGTCGAGGATCATCACGCCCATTCTCTCAAATATCCCTGACGGCGCGCGACGGAAGCGTACAGCAAGAAGTCGTAGAATCGGCTAGTGCTCATTCTTCTTTCCGCCAGCCACAAAAACTCCACCTTCGATGTGCTGGAGAAATTGTCTGTGGGCGGGGGCTCTTCGGCCACCCGCATGGTTGAGCAGCATGGGCCACTCAGCGGTGCCGTCGTCGTCGCGACCTGCAACCGCTTCGAGGCCTACCTCGACCTGGATGAGCCCTACGGCGTGTCGCCGCTGCCCGCCGTCTACGCCGCGATTGAGGCCGTGAGCGCCTCGAGCGGCCTCGATATCGACGTTCTGCGCGACAATCTCACCCTCGTGCACGGCAATGGCGTGGCCGAGCACCTGTTCGCGGTGACCAGCGGGCTCGAATCCGTCGTCGTCGGCGAGGTCGAAATCGCCGGCCAAGTGCGCCGCGCGCTCGAGCAGGCTCGCGCCGACGGCACCACGAGCCCCGAGCTCGAGCGTCTGTTTCAGCGGGCCTCGCAGACCTCGCGCGGCGTGAAGAACCGCACCGGCATCGGATCGGCCGGCCGCTCGATCGTGCGCCTCGCCCTCGAGCTGGCCGAAAGCCGGGTCAGCGACTGGTCCAGCGCTCGCGTGCTTTTGGTCGGCACCGGACGCTATGCCGGCGCCTCGCTGGCCGCCCTGCGTGACCGCGGAGCCGAGAACGTGCGCGTGTACTCGCCCTCTGGCCGGGCCGTCGGATTCGCCACCTCGCACGACATTGACGCCGTACCCGCCGAGGATTTCGCCGCCGAGGTGGCCCGTGCCGACGTCGTCGTCACCTGCACTCTGCGCGACGACCACGTGATCGATGCCGCCCTGATCGCCCGTGGTCGTGCCGAGATCGGCACGGACCCGTTCGCCATTGCTGGCGCCACCGCCGACGCTCCCGCCCGGCTGTGCCCGGCCGACTCAGGACCCGAAGCACCGCCGCAGCTCATCATCGACCTCGGCCTGCCCCGCAACGTCGCCCCCGATGTCACCCTGGTTCCCGGCGTCGAGCTTCTCGACCTCGAGACCATCAGCATCCACGCCCCGCTCGAAGAGCTCAACGCCACGACCGAGGCCCGCGAAATCGTCGGCAAGGCGGCCCGCAAGTTCTCCGATGTTGCCGAAGAACAGAGCCTCACCCCGGCCGTCGTCGCCCTGCGCAGCTACGTGTTCGAGCTGCGCGACGCCGAGATCGCCCGGGCTCGCAGCCGCGGCGACTCGAGTGAGGCCACCGAGTCGGCCCTGCGTCACTTGGCCGGCGTGCTGCTGCACACCCCCATGGTGCGCGCCCGCGACCTGGCCCGCGCCGGCGAGCAAGACGCCTACCTGACCGGCCTCGACGCCCTGTTCGGCATCGACGTCACACTGCCCGTCGCCGGTACAGCGGATGCCGCCGGCTCCATAGCTTCCTAGCTGAGCTCCCCGGTTCAAGGGGCCGAAGGTGGCAGCGCGCGACGGTCAGGGGCGGGCAACCTCGACTAGCGTGACGCCGGCCGGCGCGCCGGGCGTGGACATGGCAGCGAGGGCCGCCGGTGCTTCGGCCAGGGAAATGCGGCGGCTGATCAGGTCCGCGGGGCGCAGTCGGCCGCTCAGTACGAGGTCGAGCAGCGCCGGGTAGTCGTGGGCCGGCATTCCGTGGCTGCCGAGCACGGTCAGTTCCCGCGCGATCACCGTGCCCAGCGGCATCCGCGGGTCGTCGGCCAGCAGGCCGATCTGCACGTGCCGCCCGCGAGTAGCCAGCGAGCGGATGCTGATAGCCACGGTATTCTCCCGGCCAAGCGCCTCGAGACTCACCTGCGCGCCGTCCACGGTAAGCGCCCGAATGCGTGCGACCACCTCGGCATCGAAGAGCCCGGTCGAGTTGACCACGTGGGCCGCACCGGCCCGAGTCGCCGCGTCGAGCGCATCGGCACTGATGTCGACGGCGATCACCGTGGCTCCCAGCGCCTGCCCAATCATGATCGCGCTCAGGCCCACTCCGCCACAGCCGACGACCACGAGAGCTTCGCCCGCCTGGAGGCGGGCCTGGTGCACGAGCCCGCGATACGAGGTGGCGAACCGGCAGCCGAGCAGCGCTGCGGCGCCGGCGTCGAGGTCGTCCGGAATCGCGATGAGGTTCACGTCGGCGTGGTGCAGCGCGACCCGCTCGGCGTAGGAGCCCCAGTGAGTGAAACCGGGCTGGGTCTGGTTGCGGCAGACCTGGCCGTTTCCGGCGTCGCACTCCGGGCACTCGCCGCAAGCGCAGACGAAGGGCACGGTCACCCGCTGGCCCGCTCGGAACCGGCGCACGAGCGGCCCGACCTCATCGATCACGCCGACCAGTTCGTGCCCGGGAACGTGCGGCAGGGAGATGTCGGCGTCATGGCCGAGCCAGCCGTGCCAGTCGCTGCGGCAAAGGCCCGTGGCCTCCACCCGCACGATCACGCCGGCCGCACTCAAACGCGGCTCCGGCACTTCGCGCAGCATCGGAAGAACACCGAACTCTTCGAAATAGACCGCTTTCATGGTCTCAGTCTGCACGACGGATGCCGGTGCATCCGCTTTCGAGGCCGGCTGGCGTTGGGCCATGGCGGTCTCGACCAGCGGATGGTGGCGGCCGACTCGGCCACCACCATCCGTTCACACGCTACGCGCCGCGGAGGCGCACGGCCAGGTAGGCCTCGAGCTCGGCGAGCGGAACGCGCTCCTGCGCCATGGTGTCGCGGTCGCGCACAGTCACCGCCTGGTCGTCGAGCGAGTCGAAGTCGACCGTGATGCAGTACGGCGTGCCGATCTCGTCCTGACGACGGTAGCGACGACCGATGGCTCCGGCGTCGTCGAAATCCACGTTCCAGAGCTGGCGCAGGTTCGAGGCAAGCTCGCGGGCCATCGGCGACAGCTTCTCGTTGCGCGACAGCGGCAGAATGGCGGCCTTCACCGGCGACAGGCGTGGGTCGAGCTTGAGTACGGTGCGCTTGTCGACGCCGCCCTTATTATTCGGAACCTCTTCTTCGACGTAGGCGTCAACCAGGAAGGCCATCAGCGAGCGGGTCAGGCCGGCGGCGGGCTCGATCACCCAGGGCGTCCAGCGCTCGTTCTTAGTCTGGTCGAAGTACGAGAGGTCTTTACCGGACGCCTTGGCGTGCGTTGACAGGTCGAAGTCACCACGGTTCGCCACGCCCTCGAGCTCACCGAATTCGGTGCCGGTGAAGCCGAAACGGTACTCGATATCGACGGTGCGCTTGGAGTAGTGCGAGAGCTTCTCTGCCGGGTGCTCGAACAGGCGCAGGTTCTCGGGGTTGATGCCGAGGTCGGTGTACCACTTCATGCGGGTGTCGATCCAGTACTGGTGCCAGGTCTCGTCAGTGCCGGGTTCTACGAAGAATTCCATCTCCATCTGCTCGAACTCGCGGGTGCGAAAGATGAAGTTTCCGGGGGTGATCTCGTTGCGAAAGCTCTTGCCGATCTGGCCGATGCCGAACGGAGGCTTCGAGCGCGACGCCTGCAGCACGTTGGCGAAGTTCACGAAGATGCCCTGCGCCGTTTCGGGGCGCAGGTAGTGCATGCCGGCCTCGTCATCGACCGGGCCGAGGTAGGTCTTGAGCAGTCCGGAGAAGGCGCGCGGCTCGGTCCAGATGTGACGGTTGCCGCAGTTGGGGCAGGCGATGTCATCGAGTCCGTTTTCGGGCGGGCGGCCCTTCTTCTCCTCATACTGCTCTTCGAGGTGGTCGGCGCGAAAACGCTTGTGGCAGCTGGTGCACTCGATCAGCGGGTCGCTGAAAACCTCGACGTGACCGGATGCTTCCCAGACCTGGCGAGGCAAAATCACGCTCGAGTCGAGGCCGACGACGTCGTCGCGGCTGGTGACCATCGAACGCCACCACTGCTTCTTGATGTTCTCCTTGAGCTCGACGCCGAGGGGCCCGTAGTCCCAGGCCGAGCGGGAACCGCCGTAAATCTCACCGGCCTGAAAAACAAAACCGCGGTGGCGGGCGAGGGCGATGACGGAATCAAGATGAGTGGGCGTCGCCACGGTGGCTCCAATGGTCGAAGGCGCAGAATGCGGGCGAGTGCCCGGTTACCCATTTTACGCGCTCGATCCGACCCGAGTTCCCGCTCTGGTTCGGAGCCTTTCTCGCGCGGATGTAACGTTAGTAGGCAGATTCACAGAATTTGCCTTGGCTCAAGGAGGAGAAATGGGCGCTTCGTCCAGCACGACCGAAGAATCGACCGCTCTGAAACGAATTCCGCACGACCTCGCGGTCGCCCTGGATCCCGAGGAGCTTGACGCCCACGATCGTCAGTGGACGCCTCTCAAAATCATCATCTGGTCGGCTATTTCACTGCTCGGTGGCCTCAGCTGGGTCATGCTCGCCGTCGTGCGCGGTGAGACTGTCAACGCCATCTGGTTCGTGTTCGCCGCGATCTGCACCTATCTCATTGGCTACCGCTTCTACTCGAAGTTCATCGAGAAGCACATCATTCGCCCCGATGACCGCCGGGCCACCCCGGCCGAGTACAAGGCCGATGGCAAGGACTTCGCCGCCACCGATCGCCGCGTCCTGTTCGGTCACCACTTCGCCGCCATCGCCGGCGCCGGCCCCCTCGTCGGCCCTGTACTGGCCGCACAAATGGGCTACTTGCCCGGAACCATCTGGATCATCGTCGGCGTCGTACTCGCCGGCGCGGTGCAGGACTACCTGATTCTGCACTTCTCTATGCGCCGCGGCGGTCGCTCTCTCGGCCAGATGGCCCGCGACGAACTCGGCGTGATCGGCGGCACCGCTGCCCTCATCGCGACCCTCGTGATCATGGTCATCATCGTCGCCATCCTCGCTCTCGTCGTCACCAATGCTCTCGCCGAAAGCCCGTGGGGCGTGTTCTCGGTGGGCATGACCATCCCGATCGCCCTGTTCATGGGCTGCTATCTGCGCTTCTTCCGCCCGGGCAAGATCACCGAGATCTCCATCATCGGCTTCGTACTGCTGATCGCCGCCATCGTCGGCGGCGGCATGGTGGCCGGCACCGATTTCGGCCAGACCTCCCTGCTCCTCGATAAGGTCACCATCGCCTGGGGCATCATCATCTACGGCTTCATCGCCGCTATTCTGCCGGTCTGGCTGCTGCTGGCCCCGCGCGACTACCTCTCGACGTTCATGAAGATCGGCACGATCGGCATGCTCGCCGTCGCGATCGTCATCATCCGCCCCGAGATCAGCGTGCCGGCCGTGAGTGACTTCGCCACGAGCGGCACCGGCCCCGTCGTTGCCGGAACCCTCTTTCCGTTCCTGTTTGTGACGATCGCCTGCGGCGCCCTCTCTGGGTTCCACGCGCTGATCGCCTCTGGCACGACGCCCAAACTCATTCAGAAGGAACGCCAGACCCGGTTCATCGGCTACGGCGGCATGCTCATGGAATCGCTCGTGGCAATCATGGCCCTGGTCGCCGCGCTGTCGATCGACCGCGGAATCTACTTCGCCATGAACGCCTCGCCCGCTCTCACCGGCGGCACCGTGCAGGGCGCGGTCGCTTTCGTGAACAGCCTCGGTCTGACCGGCGTCAACCTCACACCGAGCATGCTGACCGACATGGCCACCAACGTCGGCGAAGAGTCGATCGTCTCCCGTACCGGCGGCGCCCCGACGCTCGCCGTCGGCCTGTCCCACATCATGCAGCAGCTCGTCGGCGGCGCGTCGATGATGAGCTTCTGGTACCACTTCGCCATCATGTTCGAAGCCCTGTTCATTCTCACCGCAGTGGATGCCGGCACCCGCGTCGCCCGTTTCATGCTGCAGGACAGCCTCGGTAACTTCTTCCCGAAGTTCAAGAACACGTCCTGGCGCCCCGGAGCCTGGGCCGCCACGGCCATCATGGTCGCCGCCTGGGGAGCCGTGCTCCTCATGGGAGTGACGGATCCGCTCGGCGGCATCAACACGCTGTTCCCGCTGTTCGGCATCGCCAACCAGCTGCTCGCGGCGATCGCCCTGGCCGTGTGCATGGCCATCGTCGCCAAGCGGGGCCTGTTTAAGTACCTCTGGGTCGTTGCACTGCCGCTCGGTTTCGCCGCTGTCGTCACGATTTCAGCGTCGTTTCTGAAGATCTTCTCGACTACCCCAGCCATCGGCTACTTCGCGCAGAACCGCGCGTTCTCCGATGCCCTCGCCGCTGGCGAGACGAGCTTCGGCACCGCCCCGAACGTTCTCGCCATGGAGGCTGTCGTGCGCAACACGATGGTGCAGGGCGTTCTCTCGATCGTCTTCGTCGTGCTCGCGATCATCGTGATCCTCACTGCGATTCAGGCCACCTGGAACGCCTACCGCAAGAACTCCAGTGCCACGAGTGAAGACGATGCCGTGCAGTCGCAGATCTTCGCGCCGGCCGGGTTCATCATGACCCCGCCCGAAAAGGTACTACAGGCCGAGTGGGATGCCCTTCCGGTGGAGAAAAAAATCAAGGTCAAGGGTCACTGATGATCGTTCTGGCGGGCGTCCGCAAGGGCGCCCGCGGCGTGGTCTGGTTCCTTAAGGGGATTCTCGGCGAGGACGCCTACGAGAAGTATGTGGCGCACCACGCGAGTGAATGCGAAACGGATGCCGCGGGCGCAGGCCGCGCGCCGCATCCGCTCATGACCGAGCGCGAATTCTGGCGCGACCAGACGGACCGGCAGGACAAGAACCCGCAGGGACGCTGCTGCTGACAGCTAGTCTGGACCGATGACGATCGGGGGTGGGGCAGAGCGGCTGCGCGCGCTCCGCACCCGACTCGGTCAGCTGCCGCCGTGGGGACTCGTGCTGCTGATCTGGGGTCTGTCGCGGCTCGTCACGACCGCACTGCTCGGTACCGTTTTTGCCGTCGCCTCGCGGGCTGGCTGGACCTTCGCGAGCTACCGGCGCGACCCTAACTTCTTCACCTTCTCGGGGTCGTGGGACAGCTCGTTCTACCGACAAATTGCGCTGCACGGGTATCCGACCGAGCTGCCGACGGATGCCGCCGGACATGTCGAGCCAAACGTCTGGGCGTTTCTGCCGGTGTTTCCCTGGCTGTCTCGCGGTCTGGCGCAGCTGACCGGCCTCGACTTCTACGTGGCCGGCGTGCTCGTGGCGACCCTGTTCGGCGCCCTGGCCGCGCTCGCGCTTCACCGCCTGCTGGAACCGCGAGTCGGGAGCCATTCGGCGCTGTGGGCGGTGGCCCTGCTCTGTTTCGGGCCGCTGTCGTTCATTCTGCAGGTGGCCTACGCCGAGAGCTTGTTTCTGTTCCTGGTGTTCGCGAGCCTCTGGGCGATGATGGAGCGGCGCTACCTGCTGATGATTCCGCTCGCCGCGGTGGCCGCGTTCACCCGACCGGGCGTGCTCGCGCTGTCGCTGGCCCTCGCTCTCATGCTGCTGCTGCGCTGGCGGGAACGCGAGCGCTTCCCCTGGCGCGAGCGCTGGGCGATCGTGGCCGCCGGGCTGAGCATTGCCGCGGCCGGGCTGGCCTGGCCGCTCGTGGCCGGCGCCGTCACGGGCGTGCACGATGCCTATCTCGCCACGGAGTTGTCGTGGTGGACCGGCTTTGTGGGCCGGACGTCGTTCGTGCCGCTCACGCCGTGGATCCTGATGGCCGGCCGTTACCTCGGCGTAGCAGGCATCGTGCTGGTTCTGCTGCTCGTGGCCGGGTTCGGGTGGTGGTTGTCGCGGCGGGCGCTGCATCCGCTTCGGCCGGACGTCATCGCGTATTCGGCGAGCTACGCGCTCTACCTCGTGGCCGTGTTCCTGCCGCAGCAGAGCCTGTTTCGTCTGCTGCTGCCGCTGGCACCGCTGCTCGGCGACCCAATGATCGCCCGGTCGAAGCCGCTGCGTCGCGGCCTGCTCGTGGGCTCGATCGCCCTGCAGCCCGTCGCGATCTGGCTGCTCTGGTTCATCGGGTACCCCTAGTGTCAAACCCCGTAGATCAAGCCGCGCTGCTCGGCGTAGCGGGCGCGCACGTCGACGGCCCAGTCCCGGGCGGCTGAGGGCGTGAGTTCGGTCGCGATCTCGCGCTTCCACTCGGGAAACTCGCCGTCAAGGGCCCAGGCGGCCTGCCGGGCGGCGCCGAGAGCCACGTATTCGCCGGGGGCTGGCAGAAGGACCGGCACGCCGAAGACATCCGCTGCGATCTTCTGCACGGCAGGCGATTGTGAGCCGCCGCCGATCAGAATGACCTGGCGCACGGGCACGCCCTGGCTGCGCAGCGAGTCGAGTGCGTCGGCGAGGCTGCAGACCAGTCCCAAAACGGATGCCTGGGCCAGGTTTTCGGGGCGCATATTGCCCCGTTGCATGCCGGTCAGCGAGCCGGTGGCATCCGGCAGGTTCGGGGTGCGTTCGCCGTCGAGGTAGGGCAGCATGAGCAGACCGTCGGCGTCGATCGGGGCGCTCAGAGCGAGCGCGCCGAAGCGTTCGATGTTCACGTCGAGCATGCCGGCCGTGGCCACGAGCGTGCGGGCGCCATTGATGGTGGCGAGCAGGGGAAGCTGACCGCCGGCGGCGTCGGCGAACCCGGCGACCGAGCCGGAGGCATCCGCTATCTGGGCAGCGGTGCTGGCGAACACGGTGCCGCTCGTGCCGATAGACACGATCACGTCGCCTTCTTCGGCCCCGAGGCCGAGTGCGGCTGAGGCGTTGTCGCCGGCGCCGGCCGAGACGATGACGCCGCCGCTGGTGACCCCGGCCCGCTCCGACGGGCCGAGCACCCGCGGCACACTGGCTGCGCGGCCGAGGGCGGACTCGAGCAGATCGAGGCGGTACTCGTTGCTGTGCACCGAGAAGTATCCGGTGCCGGAGGCGTCGCTGCGATCAGTCGTGGCCTCAACGGGCCGGCCGAGAATGTTCCAGGTGAGCCAGTCGTGCGGCAGCAGCACCTGTTCGACGCGGGCGGCGAGCTCGGGCCGGTTCTCGTGCATCCAGGCCAGCTTCGTGATGGTGAACGACGCGACCGGCACGACGCCGACCTCATCGGCCCACATCGAGGCACCGTACTGCTCGGTGAGCGCTCTGGCCTGCGGGGCACTGCGAACATCGTTCCAGAGCAGGGCGTCGTGCACGGGCGTGCCGGTGTCATCGAGGGCGACCATGCCGTGCTGCTGCGCGCTCACACCGAGAGCGAGCACGTTGCCGGCGCCAGCGGCCGCGTCGGCGCCTCCGGCTTGCTCGAAGGCGTCCCACCAACGCGCAGGGTTGATGCTCGTGCCGTCGGGGTGGGGTGCGCTCTGCAGCTGCAAAAGCTCACCGGTGTCGGCGTCGACGCTCACGACCTTGCAACTCTGGGTCGAGGAATCGACTCCGACCACCACGCGACGTTTCAGTGCCAACGCATCTCCTTTGAAACCTAGTTGTGATCAGCCTAATCGAGGGACTTCAGGAGATGTTCGAGGGTGCAACGGGCTCCGACCGTGTGCAGCAGGCCAAGCGCATGGTCGTAAGCCGCCACGAAGGCGTCGTCGTCGATCAGGTCACCGAACAGGTCCCGGTCGCGCAGGAAGGAGTGCGGGTCGCTCGCGTAACCGGTGGCGTTCTGCATGACGGTGTCTTTGACGCGGTCGACGACGTCGATCGGTTCACCGTGCTCGTCAATGCCCTCGGCGTAGCGGGCCCAGCTCGCCACGATCGCGGCGGAGAGGGCGAGCTCGCCGCCCCGGGCGGACTGCTCGCGGATCACCGGCAGCAGCCACTTGGGAATGCGGTCGCTCGACTCGGCGGCCAGGCGGGCAACGGTGTCGCGCACCCCCGGGTTGCTGAACCGTTCGATGAGCTGCGTCTTGTAGTCCTCGAGGTCGATGCCGGGTACCGGCTTGAGCGTCAATGATCCCTCGCGGTCCATGTAGGCGCGCAGGAACCCGGCGATGAGCGGGTCGGCCGCGGCGTCGTGCACGAGGCGGTAGCCCATCAAATGCGCAAAGTAGGCAAGCCCCTGGTGGCTCGCATTGAGCAGGCGCAGCTTCATGAGCTCGTACGGTTCGACGTCGCTCACGAGCTGGGCGGCCGACTTCTCGTACGGCGGGCGGCCGTCGGTGAACGCATCTTCGAGCACCCACTGCAGGAACGGCTCGCAGACGACGGGCCAGCGGTCGGCGAGACCGAAGGCCTTCGCGATCTGGGCTCGGTCGTCGTCGGTTGTGACCGGGGTGATGCGGTCGACCATAGAGTTCGGAAAGCTCACGGAGGCGTCAATCCAGGCGCCGAGGTCTGCGTCCTTGGCCGTGGCGAAGGCCACGAAGGAGCGGCGGGCGACGCGGCCGTTGTCCTGTAGGTTGTCGCAGGACATGACGGTGAACGGCGGGGTCGAGCGTTCGCGGCGACGACGCAGGGCCTCGACGACGAGGCCGAAGACCGTCGTGGGGGCGGCATCCGCTTGCAGGTCGGCGGCGACCTGCGGGTTGCTGAGGTCGAACCGGCCGCTGACCGGGTGGATGTTATAGCCGCCCTCGGTGACGGTGAGGGAGACGATTTTCACCTCGGGGCTCGCGAGGCGTTCGATCACGGCCTCGACGTCGTCGGGGGCGAACAAGTAGTCGATGATCGACCCGATCACGCGGGCGTCGAGCGTGCCGTCCGGGTGTTTCACGACGAGCGTGTACAGGCCGTCCTGCTCGAGCAGGGCGTCGCGCATGCGGGCGTCGGAGGGCATGACGCCGACACCGCAGATGGCATAGTTGCGGGCGAGGCCCTGCTCGAGCAGGTCGTCGATCATGAGGGCCTGGTGCGCGCGGTGAAAACCGCCAACGCCGAAGTGCACGATGCCGGCCGTGAGACCGGCGCGGTCGTAGCTGGGAACCTGCACGGTCGCGGGCAGCGACGACAGTGTCGCGTTGCGCAGCGGGGCCAGGGCGGGAGTCGTGGTGTCGGTCATGCGTTCCTCATTCATTCGGTGGGCGATTGCGTCGGTGCAGCGTAGGCAGGGTCGGCGCGCAACTGCACTGCGCCGCCCAGATACAGCAGGGTGCCGTCAAAGCGGATGCCGCCCAGGTCTGCTAAAACGAGGGTCGCCCTGGTGTCCAGTCCGCGCACGCCGATGCCGACGGTGAGGCCGATCTGGGCGGCCTGCGCCGACTCCACGCCGGCGTCGGCGTCTTCAAACACGACGACTCGGCGCGGGTCGATGCCGAGCCGCTGCACCCCCAGGCGATACGGGTCAGGGGCGGGTTTGCCGCGCGTCACATCGTCGAAGGTGACGAGGCCCACCGGGCAGGGCAGCCCAGCAGCCCGCAGCCGGGCGCGGGCCACGACGGCCACGGCGCTCGTCACGATGGTGAACCGGGCGCTAGGCAGCGCCAGCAGCAGGTCGCGGGCGCCGGGCAGGGCTCGCACGAGCGGGGCCGTTTCGACCTCTTTCAGCATGAGCGCGTGGTCCGCGCGGTGCACGTCGACGGCCGGCACGAGTTCGGCGATTGTCTCCCTGGCCGGTCGGCCGTGGATGATGTCGCGGTTAAAGTCGAAGCCGGGAGCATACTCGACGGCCCATTCGTTCCAGGCTACGGCGGCGGCTTCGTCGGAGTTGACGAGCACCCCATCGCAGTCGAACAGCAGGCCGTCGATCGGGTAGCTGCCGATCTCCGACGCCGGGCTGGCCGCCGTCACTGTGTGATCTCCGATTCGAGCGCGCTCGCACGCAACACGGGCACACCGGCCTCGGCGGCCAGGGCGAGGATCGCGTCATTCACTTCCCCGTCGACGACGAGGTGGTCGACCTCGTCGAGCTGAGCGAACTTCACCAGGCCGTGCGCTTGGAACTGGTCATGGTCGGCGACGAGTACGACGGTGGTGGCGGCATCCATTGCGGCGCGCTTGATGCGGGCGGCTTTCGGGTTGGCAGCGAGCAGCTGGCCGCTCGGGGTGAGGCCGCTCACGCTGATGAACGCGAGGTCGATGCGAATGTGCTCGAGCGATTCTCGGGCCCACTGGCCGGATTGCGAGTCGTCGACCGGATCGACGGCACCGCCGAGGTTGTAGACCGAGAGTTCGGAGTTGCGGCTTGCCACGAGGGCCACCGGAATCGAGGTCGTCACCACCTGCAGCGCGGCGGAGTTCGGCAGGCACACCGACAGCGCCTCGGCAATCGGCCCGGCATCGAGAAAGAGGATGCCGCGCTCCGGCAGCAGGGTCGCCGCCAGGGTGGCGACCGGGTGGGCGACCGGTTCGGGCACCGTCAGCCGGTCGAGGTCGTTGACCGGGTCGGCGACGCTGATCGCACCGCCGTGGGCTCGACGCAGCCGTCCGTCGTCTTCGAGGGTGCGCAGGTCGCGGCGAATAGTCTCCTCCGCAACGGCGAGCGACTCGGCGAGCTCGTTCACCTCGACCCGGCCGGCACCGGCGAGCGCGAGCAGAATGCTCGCGCGACGGTCATCGGCGCTGCGACTGGTTGGATCCGGTTTCATCTGGGCTCCCCTGGTGTTCTCGACGACAGGTGTTCTTACAACTACTTGATCGCGCCCATGGCGAGGCCCGTGACGAGGCGCTTCTGCGCCAGCCAGCCGGCCAGGACCACGGGAAGAACCGCGAGAGTCGATGCTGCCGAGAGTACCGCGAGAAACTGCCCGCGCCCGTCGACGAAGCTGCCGAGGAACGGGGGAGTGGTGCGTGCCATGGTGGAGGTGAGCAGGCTGGCCAGGAAGTACTCGTTCCAGGCGAAGATGAAGCAGATCAGCGCGGCCGCAGCGATGCCGGGGGCGACGATGGGCATGACCACGCGCACGAGCTCGGTGAAGAAGTTGGCACCGTCGATCTGGGCCGCTTCGACGATCTCGAGCGGCACCTCGCTGAAGAACGAGCGCATCATCCACACCGCGAGCGGCAGGTTCATGCCCACGTAGAGAACGCTCAGGGCCGTGATGTTGTCGAGCATTCCGAGTCCCTGCAGCAGCAGATAGATGGGAATGATCGCGGCCGCGATCGGCATGAACCGGGTGGAAATGAAGAAGAACAGCGCGTCGGTCGACTTGATGATCGGGCGAATGGAGAGGCCGTACGCCGCCGGAATTGCCAGCAGCAGCACGATGACGGTGCTCATGACGCTCGCGGTGAGCGAGTTGAGCAGGTAGACGCCGAACCCGCGGTCGAGCACTTCACTAAAGCGGTCGAGGGAGAGTGCGGTGAAGATGGTCGGAGTTCGGGTCGCCGCCGCGGACTCGGTCTTGAAGGCGGTGAAGACCATCCAGGCCACCGGAAAGAAGAATCCGAGCGTGACGATCCACGTGAAAATGGTGAGCGCCGTGCTGGTAGCGCGGTGGCGCATCCGCTTGGCACGGCGGTGCGACGGGGCCGGGGCGCTTGCGCGGGGTACGGTGCCGGGCTTGGTGGCGGTGGCGGTACTCATGATTTGGCTCCTTCACTGGAGGAGATCTTGAAGAGCAGGCGAAGGGCGACGCTCGCCACGATGATGGTGAGCAGAACGGTGATCACGCCATAGGCGGCCGCTTCGCCGATTTCGAGGCCCACGAAGGCGCGTTCGTAGAGCAGGTAGGAGAGGGTCTTGGTGCCGCCCGTGCCGCGAGTCATGATGGCGATCGGGTCGAAGACCTGCAGCAGCATGATGCCGCCGAGCAGCACGGCCAGCTCGATGTACTGGCGCAGGTGCGGGAGGGTCATGTGCAGAAAGCTGCGAACTGGGCCGGCTCCATCAACGGATGCCGCCTCCAGCGTCTCCTTGCTCTGGCTCTGCAGCCCGGCGAGCAGGATGAGCATCATGAACGGCGTGTACTGCCAGGTGAGCACCATGATCACGGTGAGGGCGGGAAAGTCGGTGTTCCACTGCACGGGGTCGACGCCGAGCACCGAGAGGCCCCAGTTGACCATGCCGACGTTGGCGTCGAGCATGGACCATTTGAAGATGAGGGCTGCGGCGGCAGGCATCATGAGGAACGGCGTGATGACGAGGGTGCGGGCCAGGCCCTGGCCGAAGAACTTGCGGTTGAGCAGCAGGGCGATGCCAAGGCCGAAGAGAACGGAGAGCACGATCGACGAACCGGTGATGACCACGGTCGCCGACAGTGACTGCATGAACGCGCCGCCGGTGAAAACGGTCACGTAGTTGTCGAAGCCGGCGAAGCCGCGCAAGCCGGGACGCATCAGGTTCCAGTTTTGGAACGAGTAGTAGATGGTGACGAGGAAGGGAATCTGCGTCACGAGAATGGCGACGACGATGGCCGGCCAGACCAAGGTGCGTGCCAGGCGGAGGGCCTTCTTCTGGCCGGCGCTCAGCTCCGGCGTCGAGGGGCGGCGAAGCGTGCGTGACGCGGCGGGGGCCGGGTCGTGCGCGGGTTCAGCCACGATCAAATCTGGCGCGGTCATCTCTGAGTTCCTTCTCGTTCTCGGCGTTGAACTGACGAGGTTTGGGCGGCGCCTGGTCGACGCCGCCCGCGTTTCAGTGCTGGGGTTACTTCTGGGCGTCTCCGGCTTGCTGGGCCAGCTCCTGGCCCTTGTTGAGAACGTTCTCAACGGTGTCGCGGCCGGCGAAGACGTCGGCGATGTCCTGCGAGACCTGGTTGCCGAGGTCCTGGAACTCCGGCACGGTGACGTACTGGATGCCGACCCACGGCTGCGGGTTCACTCCGGGCTGCGTCGGGTTGACCCCGAGCATGATGTCCTTGGTGATCGGTGCGAACGCCGAGGCTGCGGCGAGGTAGTCGGCGTTCTCGTAGGTCGAGGTGCGGGATCCCGGGGGGACGCGCTCCCAACCGAGAGTGGTGCCGACGAGGTTGATGTACTCGGTGCTGGTCGCCCAGCTCACGAACTCCCACGCGGCGTCCTGGTTGTTGCTGGTCTTCGGAATGGCGAGGTTCCAGGCCCAGAGCCAGCCGGATTCCTCGGTTTCCTTGACCGGGGCGTGCACGTAGCCGATCTTGCCGGCGACGGCGGAACCATCGGCCTCGATGGGGCCGGCAGCGCTCGTGGCGTCGTACCACATGGCCGCGTTGCCCTGCGAGAACAGGTTGAGGCACTCGGTGAAGCCGGTCGAGACGGGGTCGGCTTCGCCGGCATCCTTCACGAGGTCGGTGTAGAACTGTACGGCTTCGGTGAACTCGGGCGAGTCGACCTCGGCGTTCCAGTCCTCATTGAACCAGCTGCCGCCGAAGGTCTGCACGACAGTGGTCAGCGGGGCGAACAGCTCGCCCCAGCCGGGCTTGCCGCGCAGGCAGATGCCGGCCACGTCGTCGGACTTGAGGGTGCGGGCGAAGCCGGCAACCTCGTCCCAGGTGGGGTTGGTCGGCATTTCGAGGCCGGCCGCGGCGAACATGTCCTTGTTGTACATCAGGAAGGACGACTCGCCGTAGAACGGAACGGCAAAGAGGCTGTCGTCGACGGTGAGGGCTTCGCGCACGGGCGGCAGCAGGTCGTTGACGTTGTAGGCGGTGTCGGCTTCGGCGAGCGGGCCGAGGTCGACGAGCCAGTCGTTCTGGCCCCAGATCGGCACCTCGTAGCTGCCGACGGTGACGATGTCGTACTGGCCGCCCTGGGTGGCGACGTCCTTGGTGACGGCGTCACGTAGGTCGTTTTCTTCCATCGCGACGAAGTTCACCGTGATGTCGGGGTGGGAATCTTCGAAGGCGCCCTTGAGCTCCTCCATGTCCTTCATCTGCGGGTTGTTCACCGTAGCCAGGGTCAGTGTCACCGGGCCGTCGGCCTGCTGTGCGCCGCCTCCGGCTCCGCTGCATCCGGCCAAAAGCACACCCACCGAAGAGAAGGCGATTGCGCTGAGGGCAAGCCTTTTCTTCATGGAATAAGACTTTGTCATCTCAAACCTCTTCATCGTCGACACGTCCTTGTGGACTGGTATGTAGTTACTGTGACCCGATTGAGTGGAAAAAGCAACTCAAATTGTGGTTTTGTGATGTTTTTGTGACGACAAATTGCCCGAGTCTGCATCATTTTTGCTGCGAAACCACAAAAACGGATGCCATCGGCCGGCTTCCGCCCGCCGGATTGCTAGTCTGAGGCGACGGCTGCGCGCCGTCGACTGCGAGGAGGCAGGCATGTACCCAGCGGAACGACAGGCCGCAATCATCGCGCTCGCGCAGGGTGGCACCGGCGAGATCTCCGTGGCCGCTGCGAGCGTCGCGCTCGAGGTCACCGCCGAGACCATTCGCCGCGACCTCGTGGTGCTCGAACGCCAGGGCGTCATCCGGCGCCAGCACGGCGGTGCCCGCCTGGTGCAGAGCACGCCTTTCGAGATTGCCCTCGCGCAGCGGCGGTTGGAGAACGCGCCACAGAAACATCGCATCGCCCAGCGTGTGCTGCAGGAATTGCCGGAGGATGGCGTTGTGCTGCTGGATTCCGGCGCACTCACGCTGGTGATCGCATCCGTTTTTCCGGAGGACCGGCGATTGATCGTCGTGACCAACAATCTGCCCGCTGTGCGGCTGCTTTCGCGTAAACCGCTGCTCACGGTGCTCGCGCTGCCCGGTCGGGTGCGCAGTGTTTCGCAGGGAGCGGTCGACGAGTGGACTCGGGCACGCATCAGCCAGCTCAACGTGGACGTCGCGTTCGTCGGCGGCAACGGCCTGACCGCCGAGGCCGGGCTCACGACGACCATTCCCGACGAGGCCGAGGTGAAGCGTGCCATGATGCTGTCGGGGCGGCGGCGAGTGCTCGCCATGACCTCGAGCAAGATCGGTCAGAACTCGTTCTGCCACGTCGCCGACGCCAATGAGTTCGACCTCATCATCACCGACGACGGAATCGACCCGCGCCAGGCCCGCAAGCTGAGCGCCGCCGGGCCGGAGCTCGCGATCGTCTGAGCTGCGACCTAGCGCGCAACCGGCTCGCCGAACAGCGCGAACAGCCAGATCACGATCGATGCCATCACCATCGACCAGGTGACCAGGCCCAGAAATAGGCGGGTTGCGAGCGAGGGGCGTGATGCCGGCGTGACGCCCGGGTCGATGATGGGATCCTCCCGCAGGGAATGGCGTGCCTGGCTCCAGATCGCCGGAACGAGCACGAGCAGCGCCGAAATGATCACGACGGCCAGCGCGGGAACCGTGAAGAGAGTAGCAGCGGAGTCGATCGCGAGGTTCAGCCCGATGGGGAGGGCCAAGCCCAGCAGGACGGCGACCACGAACATCCAGGCCCGCGGGCGCACCCGCGCGAGCGACCGCAGGAACGTGGGCATCAGTACGGCGCCGACGATCACGATGACGAACATGGTGATGGTGGGCAGATCGACGCGCACCGCCTCCCCCTGCACGAGCGGCAGCGCCGACACCGTGAACCCGATGAGCCCCAGCACACCGAGACCGGCCCGCAGGCCCACCCCGTTCACCGCGCGTTGCGGCATGGTCGCCAGGCCGAGCTCGGCCGCGTAGTTCCTGGGGCTGCCGAAGCACTCTTCGGCGCTCGTTCCGGAGTCGGCCAGAAACTCCCGCGCACTGGCCAGCGCATCGCCGATGTCGATGCCCGGCACCGCGAGCAGTCGCAATTCGATCGTGAACTCGTCGAACCAGGTTGCGTCGTCCAGCTTCGCCGAGCGGATGTCCGCGCTGCCGTTTTCGAGATCACGCGGGTTGGTCGTCATGATTCGGCCCCTCTTGTTGGATCGGACATCAATTACTCGGGTAGAGGGCGAAGGTGAGCACGAAGCTGATGGCACCGTAGACGACCATGATCCAGTTGGCACCCACGGCCAGAAGGCGCACCCCGCGGGACGGGAGGGTCGCGGCACCGGTGCCCGGCTCGATGATGAGATCCTTTTGCAGGTTCTGACGCACCTGGTTCCAGATGGCCGGCGCCAGAAGCAGGATTCCGGCCCCGATGGCGACCGGCAATGCCGGAATGCTCAGTAGCACGGCCTGCCCCCACCACACGCTGAGCAGAACGGGACCGATACCGCCGAACGATACCCCTGCCACGATCAACCCCACCGTCAGCGGGCGGTTCCGCGCGCGCACGAGGACGGAAACGACTCTCGGCATCAGCCCCAACAGGAGCAGCGTCACCCCCAGGGACACGACCATCCACAGTCGCACGGCCAGACCGTCGTCACCGCCCGCGAGGGGGTAGGACGTTTGGCCGAGCACTACCAGCCCGATCAACCCGATTCCGTTGGTCAGCAGGACCTCCCGATTCGATGACTTGTCCTCGGGAAGGGTCGGCAAATCGAGCTCGACGGCGTAGCGGGCGGCGCTGCCAAACGACTCCTCGGCACGGGCACCGGAGTCGGAGAGAAACTCGCGGGCGCTGGCCACGGCATCGCCGATGGCGGCGCCGGGCACCTCGAGCAGGCGCAGTTCGATCGTGAAATCGTCGAGCCAGGCCGCGTTGTCGGTCTCCCGTGCGGCCTCAGCCAAGCGGATGCCGGCCGTATCGGAATCGCTGCTGTCGTGATCGATCGGGTTGCTGGTCATCATGATTCGGCCGGCCCTTTCTGCAGGTGGTCGTGCACGGTGGTGGAGAAAAGTTGCCAGTGGGCAGACTGGTCCGCAAGTTCCTGCTGCCCGTCATCGGTGAGCGAGAAGTACTTGCGCCCGGGTCCCCCGGCGCCCGGTCGCCATTCGGCGGCGATCCAGCCGGCCGCCTCAAAGCGGGTGAGCAGCGGATAGAGCGTGCCACCCTTGATGGCGCCGAACCCCGCCGCTTCGAGCGCGGTCGCGATCGCATACCCGTAGGTCGGGCCGGGCGCGAGCGTGCGAAGCACGCACAGGCTGAGGGCCGCGCGCATCCAATCGGCCGGCCAGGGTTTCGGTTGCATGACTACATAGTCTCACTAGTTAGTCAGACTGTCTACTTGAGCAGGGACCAGCGCGGGACTTCGCAGGGCTGCGAACCGGGCACGTCGAGCCGACCCGTAGCTTTTAATGACCGAGGTGTGAGTTTCAGGCGCTTGAAACGTTTAAATCGGATTCGAAACTCACACCTCAGCACGCGCAACTCAGTGCACGTACTCCAGGAGGTCCGCCCCGACGGCGCGCATACCAGCGAGCACCGCGAGCCGGGTCATCAGCTGGGCGTCGTCGAACACCATCGACACCGCGTAGGTCACGCCGGCACGCGGACCCCGCAGGACTCCCACCTCGCAGCGCACCCCCGCAGCCGTCCCGGTCTTGTTGACCATGAGCAGGCCGTGATCGCTCTCCCGGTGGGCCAGCGGATCAAGTCCGAATGCACTGGCCACGAGCGACAGGTCGGTGTTGAGCGATAGCCAGCCGATCACCCGCGCGCTCGTCTCGGCGTCGACGATCTCGCCGCGGGCGAGCGCGGTGAGCAGCCAGGTGAGTTCCTTGGCGCTGCCCACGGACAGCTGTGGGGCGTCGTCCGGGCCGCGCTTGTCACGCACCAGGTCGAGCAGCGCCGTGCGGCTGAGCCCGAGTTGCTCGGTGCGGGCGCGTACCGAGTGCAGCCCGACGGCGCGAATAAGCACGTTTGTCGCGAGGTTGTCGCTCGTCGCGCCGACCAGCGCGGCGAGATCAGCGACGCCGAGTCGTGAAATCTGCAGGTGCTGCCAGACACCGGAATCGCTCACGGCATCCGCGCCGGACCGCTCGAGCATCGTGGCCAGGCCGAATTCGGCGTCGTTCAGGCGTGCAGCCACCTCGATCAGCAGCAGCACCTTGCCAACGCTCGCCGTCGGCATCGACACGTGATCGTCGACCGAGAACAGCACCCGTCCGGTCGCGAGGTCGGTCGCGCGCGCCGAGACCTGCACCCCGTTGAGGGCGAGATCTCCGAGAAACGCGAAGCCGCGGGTGAAATCCTCAGGCTTGTCCGCCGTGCGGTGCTTGCCACCGGAGAGCGCGGCGTGGCGGGAACGGGCCGGGACAGCATCCGCTCGGCTGGAGGTAGCGCTGTCGCCATCGCGCCTGGAATAGACCACTGGGTCGATCCTCTCTTCGGCAAACGCCCCGCGCTGGCCTCATCCCCGGCTCAGAAGAACCTGCTCCACACTAACCCCCGACAGGGGCCACCGGGCTACCAGATGGTGACGCGCTTCTCGGGAGCGAGGTAAAGGGCATCCGCTTCGCCCACCTGGAACGCCTCGTAGAACGCGGGAATGTTGCTGACGATCTGGTTGCAGCGAAACTCGTTCGGCGAGTGCGGGTCGATCGCCAGCAAGCGGATGGCCTCAGCGTCGCGTAATTTCATCTGCCACGCCTGGGCCCAGGAGAGGAAGAAGCGTTCAGCGCCGGTGAAGCCATCGATAACCGGCGATTCTTCACCGTTCAGCGAGAGCAGGTAGGCCTTCCAGGCGATGGAGAGCCCGCCGAGGTCGCCGATGTTTTCACCGATCGTGAGCGCGCCGTTGACGGTGTTGCCCGGGATGGCCAGCGGCGTAAGACCCTCGAACTGCGCGATGAGCGCGGTCGTGCGCAGCTCGAACGCGGCCTTGTCCTCGGCGGTCCACCAGTCGGTGAGCCGGCCGTCGCCGTCGTACTTGGAGCCCTGATCGTCGAAGCCGTGACCGATCTCGTGGCCGATGACCGCACCGATCGCACCGTAGTTGGCGGCTGGGTCGCGCGCGTCGTCGAAGAAGGGAAACTGCAAAATGGCGGCCGGAAAAACGATCTCGTTGAATCCGGGGTTGTAATAGGCGTTGATGGTCTGCGGGGTCATGAACCATTCGTCGCGGTCGAGCGGCTTGCCGATCTTGCCGAGC
The DNA here is from genome assembly GCF_002929595.1 of Cryobacterium sp. N19. NCBI lineage: Bacteria > Bacillati > Actinomycetota > Actinomycetes > Micrococcales > Microbacteriaceae > Cryobacterium > Cryobacterium sp. N19. Next base: position 96,864 of record NZ_PJJR01000052.1, read on the forward strand.
TCACGCTGAAACTCGAACTCGCCAGCGGCCTTGACGTTGCTGATCAGGTCGTCTGCGGTGATCTGGAGGCTGGAATAGTTGCGCCATTTCACGGGATAACCGATCTTCGGCGTGAACTTGCTGAGCTTCTCGAGCGCCCTGGTGCGGGTCTCTTCGGTCATCCACTCGAGGGTGCTGATGCTGTTCTCGTAGGCCGCGACGAGGTTGGCCACGAGCACGTCCATGCTCTCCTTGGCGCTCGGCTTGAAGTGGCGTTCCACGTAGATGCGGCCGACGGCCTCGCCGAGGGCGCCCTCCACGAGCGAGACGCCGCGCTTCCAGCGGTCGCGCAGCTGCGGGGTGCCGCTCAGGGTGCGGCCGTAGAAGTCGAAATTCGCCTCCACGAATTCACCAGACAGATACGCAGCACTCGAGCGGATGACCTGCCAGCGCAGCCAGTCCTGCCACGACTGAAGGCGGTCTTCGGTGAGGGTGGTGGCGAGGCCGGCGATGTAGCTGGGCTCCCGCACGACGACCTCTTCGAGAGCGCCGGCCGGGGCGTCGAGGCCCTCCAGCCAGAGGTCAACGTCCGCGCCGGCAGCGAGCGCGGAGACCTGGCCCCAGGTGCGCAGGTTGTAGGTCTTCTCGCTGTCGCGGGTTTCGACCTTGTCCCAGTGATGCGAGGCGAGTTCGGTTTCCAGGGCGAAAACGCGCGCTGCGCGGTCGGCGGCGTCTGCGAAGCCGGCGAGGGTGAACATCCGCTCGAGGAACTCGAGGTACTTGGCCCGAATGTCGGCGAACTTCTCTTCGCGGTAGTACGACTCGTCGGGCAGGCCGATGCCGCCCTGGGCGATGAAGACGAGGTAACGTTCGGGGTTGCCCGGGTCGTTGTCGACGTAGAGGTGGAAGGCGCCGGCGACGCCGCCCCGCTCGAGGCGGCCGAGGGTCGCGAGCAGTTCGGAAATGGTGGTGACGGCGTCAACCGCCTCTAGGTCACTCTCCAGCGGGGTGGCGCCGAGCGCTTCGATGCGTTCTTCGTCGAGGAAGCTCGTGTAGAGGTCGCCGAACTTGCGCTCGAGGGTGCCGGCGGGGGCGGTCTGTGCCTCGACGATGATCTCGCGCACGGCCTTCTCGGCGTCTTCGGCAAGCATCATGAACGAGCCCCAGCGGGCCTTGTCGGAGGGGATCTCGCTGCGCGCGATCCATTTGCCGTTGACGTGCCGAAAGAGGTCGTCTTGCGGGCGCACCTCCGGGTCAAGTTCGTGTCTGTTGATTCCGGATGCAGTCGCCAGTGAGGTCATGGGTTCAGCCTATCTGGGGCAGGTGACAGGTGGCCCAACGAGCGAGATGCGAGCGGCCGCTGTCCTGGTTTGGAGCAAGACCTCAGCAATAGGTGGGTGACGTCGTTCGAGAATCTGACCGTCTTCAGTCCTTGACGCACAACGACGACTCTCCCGGCTCCCGGGGCGCTGCATCTACTGCGATTCCAACGCTGTGCTGAGAGCACAGTCGGCCCAATTGTTCGCTGTCAGCGGGTACCTTAGGCTGCACGACGAAAGGTGCGTGATACCGCGAGATGGACGCCCTAACACCCCACGAAGTCGAGCAACTTGTCTCACTCAGACTGGCGCTGGAGAACGCTCTCCTGCAATGCAATCGAGCCACGAAATACCGGCGCGGAACGGCGCTGGTAGCACTAGATACGGTCGTTGAGCGGGCCAGCGCCATCGTGGCCGTCACCAGCGGTGTACCCGTGCCGAAAAGCGGCAATCTCGATGACCTGATTAGCAAACTAAAGGAGTCACTTGGCGAACGTTGGGTTCCCGGCGTCTTGCCGGACATCAGGCAGCTCAGGCGCCCTCGGAACGCGACCCAGCACGAGGGCCTGGAACCGGATAGGGAGCAGATCCCGTCCTGGGCTAGTGCGGTTGCTGTCTACGTAACGACACTCATCGATACACAATGTGCTCGGCATCACCCCGTACTTTCTGTCGAAGACCTCGAACAAACGCTGCGCGACGTTGACCCAGTAGTGACAGAACAACTGGTAATTCAAACAGAGACAAGGATCGACGTCTCCTTCTGACGACGGTCGCACGAGACGTAGAAACCACGCTCGACAAATTAGCTGAAACCAAGTCAAATTAGACTCGGCCAAATGCTGCCCGACTTGAGTTGTCATCCAGGATCTATACGTCGTCGGTCACGAAGGGGATCATGACGGCGAGCGGATGCTGTACACAGTCAAACCGCGGTTCTGCGGCATCAGCATTGGAAAGTTCCGCTTCTTCAATCCGGCCTACCGCGCAGGACCGCTGCTTTTTTACGGGGTCGGCGTGGTTTTTTTCCGTCGTTGTGGGGCGGGAACGTCCAACGTCGGAACAGCCCGCAACATGAATTGGTCAAAGTCGGGGACAGTGAACGCGGCGTAGCCATGTTCCGGTGTATACAGGAGGCCCATTTCTATCAACTCCGCCCGAGTCGGACCGACCTGTGTCGATTCTCGTCCCATGATTCGCGCAACATCTGACGCCTTTTGTGCGCCCGGCCCCAGTTCAGCCATCGCCCTCATGTATGCAGCCTGAAGGGGCGTTGACCGATCGAGTCGGACTCGGAAGAAGGATCCGTCAAGCTTGGAATCGTAGGCTTCCTTTGCAATCGCAACATCGTCACGGGTGATCCGATGCGCGTTCGCCACCGTCCAGACCTGATACCCGAGCTCCTGGATGAAGTAGGGATACCCCCGAGTCATCTCCATTGCAAGGTCGACGGCATCCTCGTTAAAAATTGCGCCCTCATTGGCTGCGGGCTCGGTGAGCGCCTTTCGCGCGTCGTCGCCTTCGAGCGATCCAATCTTCGGAAATTTGAAGAGCCGTTCAGCATACGACTTGGCATCGCCCGCTAGTTCTGTGATTTGAGGAAGACCGGCCCCGACGAAAGTGACGGGCAACTTCTTCTGCACCGTCTTGTGTACGGCCTGAATCAGGGCTTCGAGTTGAGGGCTTCCCAGGAATTGCACTTCGTCAATTAGGATTACCAATCCCTTTTCTTGCTCCTTCGCGGCTTCACCAATCGCAACAAGTACGTCGGTCAGATCCATGCCAAGATCGCCATGGTCGGCAAAGCCTTCTGCTGGTGGAACATCCCACGAGAGTGACCATGCGCCTTGGCCATCCACTGACACCGCGAATGCGCTAAGCACCTCGGCAGCGCGCTTGCCTCGAGCAGTCCATCGAGCTCTCGGTGCCAGCCGAAGTAGTGCGGACTTTAGCTGCGAGAACATTGCCTGACGAAAATGAGTGTTGTTGTGTTTGCTCGCCTCGAGCTCGATCACTTCCCATTTTGAAGCGATGGCTATTTCGACGAATCGATTGAGCAGTACCGTCTTGCCAACCCCCCGGAGCCCAGTGATAATCATCGATTGCTCGGACCTGCCGCGGGAAAGTCGCTTGAGCAGCGTCTCGAAGGCCTCCGTCTGAGCGTCTCGCCCGATGAGGATCTCAGGTGCGGCGCCGGCATTCGGTGTGTACGGGTTGTCAATGTTTTCCACGTGGACAGTTTAGGCACTTTAGTTTGGTTTATCTATTTTTCCTAAAGTTACCTAATCTCCCAAATCGGACATGTCGGAGCCGGCCACGCACCCTCTGGTCCCTAGACCGATCACGCGACACCGGCCACCCGGCGAGGCTTACCGCAACCGGGTAGCGCGCACCCGATACGGGTGGGCGCTACGGTAACGGGCGTAGCGACCACCGGTATCAGGCGCGGTCGTGCAACAAGAACGCTTACAGCGCCTTGAGCTCCTCGGTCACCTGGGCAACGGACTTCTTGGCGTCGCCGAAGAGCATGGTGGTGTTGGTCGCGAAGAACAGAGGGTTTTCGATGCCGGCGAAGCCCGAGCTCATCGAGCGTTTGAGCACGATCACCGACCGGGACTCGGTCACGTTCAGCACGGGCATGCCGAAGATGGGCGAGTTGGGGTCGTTGCGGGCCGCGGGGTTGGTGACATCGTTGGCGCCGATGACGATGGTGACGTCCGTGCGTGAGAACTCGCCGTTGATGTCGTCCATTTCCTTCATGGCGTCGTAGGAGACGTCGGCCTCGGCGAGGAGCACGTTCATGTGCCCCGGCATACGTCCGGCCACCGGGTGGATGGCGTACTTGACCTCGATGCCGCGGGCTTCGAGCACCTTGGCCATGTCTTTCACGGCGTGCTGGGCCTGGGCCACAGCCAGGCCGTAGCCGGGCACGACGATGACCTGGTTGGCGTAGGCGAGCTTGATCGCGGCATCCGCTGCTGAAGTGGACTTCGCGTGCTGGTCACCGGTGCTGGTTGCCGCAACGCCCGTGGAACCGCCGCCGAAGCCGCCGGCCACGATGGAAAGGATCGACCGGTTCATGGCCTTGGCCATGAGGTTGGTGAGGATCGTGCCCGACGCCCCGACGATCATACCGGCGACGATCATCGCGATGTTGTTCAGCGCGAGCCCGGCCGCTGCCGCCGAGAGACCGGTGAGCGCGTTGAGCAGGGAGATGACGACCGGCATGTCGGCGCCGCCGATCGGGAGCACGGTCATGACCCCGAGGATGCCGGCCAGGATCAGGATTACGCCGAACCAGATCGGATCTGCGCCGGTACTGGCCGAGCCGATCCCGACGATGACGGCCGCGAGCACGGAGCCGAGGAACAGGATCGCGTTGAGCGGCTGCTGCAGGCGGCCGACCGAGAGCGGATGCCCGGGCAAAATCTGCTGCAGTTTCATGAACGCCACGATCGAGCCCCAGAACGACAAGGAACCGATGATGGCCGCGAACAGGGAGGCGATGACGAGCGGAAGCACCGGGCCGGACGCGACGCGCAGGCCGGTGAAGCCGTCGCTTTCGATGAACTCGCCCCAAGCGATGAGGGCGACTGTTCCGCCGCCGACGCCGTTGAACAGGGCGACGAGCTGCGGCACCGCCGTCATCTTCACCTTGCGGGCGGGCGGGATGCCGACGATCACTCCCACCACGAGGGCGGCGATGATCACCAGCCAGCTGCTGGTTTCGCGGATGTGGATCAGGGTCGCGATGAATGCGACGCCCATGCCGGCCGCGGCGATCTTGTTGCCGCGCACGGCAGACCGGGGCGCGGTCAGCCCCGACAGCCCGAGAATGAACATGGCGAAGGCGACGATATAGAGGGCGTAGACGAGGATATCCATGGTCAGTTCTTCCCGTCGGTCGCGCCGCTGGTGGGGCGGGTTTTGAACATGGCGAGCATTCGGTCGGTCACGACGAAGCCGCCGATGACGTTGACGGTTCCGAACACGATCGCCACGAAGGAGATGATCTGCAGCGGAATGCTGGGGTTGTGCGCGGTGCCGAGAACGACCAGGGCGCCGAGCACGACGATGCCGTGGATGGCATTGGTGCCCGACATGAGCGGGGTGTGCAGGGTGTTGGGCACCTTGGAGATCACGGCGAAGCCGATGAAGCCCGAGAGTACGAGAATGGCGATATTCGCCAAAAAGCCGGTGTAGTCCATGGTCAGATCCTGTTCGAGACTGAAACGCGCGTGACGCAGGAGAGCGCCACCACGTCGTCGGAATAGTCCGGGTCGAGTCGGCCGTCACGCACGAGCAACTCGAGCAGCGCGGTGAGGTTCTTCGAGTACAGCTCGCTCGCATGCTCGGGCATTGTCGAGGGCAGGTTGAGCGGGGACGCAATCGTGACACCATTGATGACCACGGTCTCGCCGGGAACTGTGACCTCGCAGTTGCCGCCGGTCTCGCCGGCCATGTCGATGACGACACTGCCCGGTTTCATACCGTGCACGGCCGCGGCGGTCACGAGCCGCGGCGCCGGACGCCCCGGAACAAGCGCGGTGGTGATCACGACATCGAAAGTAGAAATCGCAGTCTCGAGGGCGGTCTGCTGCTGGGCGCGCTCCTCGGCGGTAAGTTCGCGGGCATAGCCGCCGTCACCGGCCGCATCAATGCCAACGTCGAGCCACTGGGCTCCGACCGAACGCACCTGGTCGGCGACCTCCGGACGCACGTCATAGCCGGTGGCACGGCCGCCGAGCCTTTTGGCGGTCGCGAGCGCCTGCAGCCCCGCAACGCCGACACCGAGCACGAGCACGCTGGCCGGCTTGACCGTGCCCGCCGCGGTGGTGAGCATCGGGAAGAACCTGGTCGAGAGGGATGCCGCCAGGATGACGGACTTGTAGCCGGCGACGTTCGCCTGCGACGACAAGGCGTCCATGACCTGAGCCCGGGAGATGCGCGGGATCGCCTCGACCGCGTAACCGACGATGCCCGCGTTCTGCAGGGCGGCGATCTTGTTCTTGGTGTTTCGCGGTGCGAGGAACCCGATCAGCGTCGAGCCCGCCGTCAGCCGAGCGATCTCGGTGTCGGTGGGCGGAGCGACCTTGAGCACGATGTCCGCGCTCCAGGCGTCACCTATGGTGGCGCCGGCTGCGAGGTAGAGGTCGTCACCCATGAGGGCCTCCGCCCCCGCGCCGGACTCGACGACAACGTCAAGTCCCTTCGCAATGAGGGAGGCCACGGCGCGCGGCACGAGGGCGACGCGCCGCTCATCCGCCCCGCTCTCGCGGACGACGCCGATGCTCGGTGCCTCCTGGTGTGTTTGGTTATCAGGCACGGTGGAGCCTTTCGAAGCGGATGTTGGCACACTCGTCTGTGAGGCGGCAATCACCCTTGCGGATGGAAGGGGCACCTTGGGCCGGAATTGGTGTTGCCGGCGCAGCAGAGCGTGCCCGAAGCGTCCACGGTCGGCAGAAGCTTCTGCCACGAACCTATCCGGATGGGGCCAGCGATAGGCCGAATTCGCGTTCATCATTAGTGAAAGATTCGGCATTCTTAACAATTCCGCACGATGCTTGGCCTGACTGGAGCCGCCTTCGCACGGTGAGCCGTCGGCATCCGTTGTGCATTATTGGCATTCTTGGAAGCGGCCAGCGGATGACCGCGCCCGATACGGTAACGGGCATAGCGAGCACCGATATCGGGCGCGGCCGCGGGGGCGCGTGGTGCCGCCGTAGAGTCGAACCATCAACATTCTGCGGGCCCAGCCCATTGACCGGGACATTCTGCGCCTCGCCGTGCCCGCGCTCGGCGCCCTCGTGGCCGAACCGCTGTTTCTGCTGGCCGATTCGGCCATGGTCGGGCACCTCGGCACCACCCCGCTGGCCGGACTCGGCCTGGCCAGCGCGGTGCTGCAGACCATCATCGGCCTCATGGTCTTTCTGGCCTATAGCACCACCCCGGCGGTGGCCCGATGGCTCGGTGCCGGCGACACGCGCCGGGCCGTCTCGGTCGGCATCGACGGGCTCTGGCTCGCCCTCGGCCTCGGCGTCGTGCTCGCGGCCTTCGGCCTGCTCGCCACCCCGGCGCTGGTCGGCGCGTTCGGCGCCGAAACGACCGTGACAGCGGATGCCGCCACCTACCTCGGCATCTCCATGTTCGGCTTGCCCGCCATGCTGCTGGTGTTCGCGGCCACCGGACTGCTGCGCGGCCTGCAAGACACCCGCACCCCGCTCTACGTGGCCGGGATCGGTTTCGGCGCGAATATCGCGCTCAATTACGTGTTCATCTACCTGTTCGGCTGGGGCATCGCCGGCTCTGCCGTGGGCACCGTCGTGGCGCAGTGGGGCATGGTCGCCGTGTACCTCGTCGTGGTCGCCAGGCATGCCCGGCGCCACAGCGCGCCGCTACGTCCGCACCGAAAAGGCATGTTGATCGGCGTCCGAAGCGGCGGCTGGCTGTTCCTGCGCACCCTGAGCCTGCGCGCCGCCATGCTGCTCGCCGTGTTCGTTGCCGCCCAGCTCGGCTCCCCCGAACTCGCCGCTTTTCAGATCGCAATGACCCTGTTCGCGACGCTCGCCTTCGCCCTCGACGCCCTCGCGATCGCCGCCCAGGCCCTCGTCGGGCGCGGCCTCGGCGCCGGGGATGTGGCTCAGGTTCGCGCGGTGCTCCGCCGCTGCCTGGAGTGGGGCGTACTCGCCGGCCTCGTGCTCGCTGTCGTCGTCATCGGCACGAGCGGCGTGCTCGGGCATGCGTTCACCAATGCCTCAGCCGTGATTTCCCTGCTGCCACTGACCCTGATCGTGCTGGGGGCGTCCGTTCCCCTCGGCGCGGTCGTATTCGTGCTCGACGGCGTGCTGATCGGAGCCGGCGATGCCCGCTATCTGGCACTGACCGGGCTGGTCAACCTCGCCGTGTTCGTGCCACTCGCCGGCGCGGTACTCGCCTGGGCGCCGGCGGGCGAGGCCGGGCTCGCGCTGCTCATGGCGGCGTTCGCGCTCGGCTACCTCGGTGCCCGCGCCGTGACACTGTCACTGCGAGCCCGCAGTATGGCCTGGATGGTCGTCGGCGCGCGCTGATCAGCTGAGCAGATGCGGTGCCGCATCCGTATCCGTTGCCGTTGCCGGTGCGTGGCTAGTGCGGATCGACCGGATGCTCAATGTAGCGCGGGCTCTTCGGGTTCATGACCGAGTTGCGGCGACCATAGAAGAAGTAGATGACCAGACCGATGACAAGCCAGATGCCGAAGCGCAGCCAGGTCTCCCAGTGCAGCTGCGTGATGAGGAAGGCAGAGGCGAGCACCCCGAACACGGGTACCCAGGGCATGAAAGGCAGCCTGAAGGTGCGCGGAACATCGGGGCGGGTGCGTCGCAGCACGATCACGGCGACGCAGACCACAACGAAGGCGGCAAGAATCCCGATGTTGGTGAGGTCTGCAATCAAACGGATCGGGAAGACCCCGGCCAGTACGGCCGCGGCCAGGCCGGCGATCCAAGTCACGCGGGCGGGGGTTCCCCTTTTATCGGTGCCGGAGAACCATTTCGGCAGCAAGCCATCGCGGCTCATCGAGAACCAGACCCGACTGACGCCGAGCAGGAAGGTCAGCATGACGGTGAGGATCGAGATGACAGCGAAGGCCGAGAGCACGGTCGCGACGACTGGAAGCCCAACGGACTGGAACGCGACGGCAAAGGCGGCGGTCGGGTCGATATCCTGCCAATTCTGCATGCCAGTGAGCACGAGAGTGGCGAGCACGTAGAGCACCATGGCGATGGCGAGCGAGAGCAAAATTGCCTTCGGCATGTGCTTCTTGCCATCTTTGGCCTCTTCGGCGGCGGCACTCATGGCGTCATAGCCGAAGACGGCGAAGAAGACAGTGGCTGCGCCGGTGAAGACCGCGCCGAACCCGTTCGGCAAGAATGGAACGTAATTCTGGGTGTTGATGTAGAAGAACCCCAGCGCGATGATGGCGAGGATCAACAGCACCTTGAGCCCTACGGCGACGAGCTCAAAGCGGCCGAAGGTCTGCGTTCCACGGCTGAGGATAAACGTCACGAGCACGCACACCACGATGGCGGGCAGGTTGATCAGGCCGCCGTCCAGGGTATCGGGGGTGCCCTGCATCCAGGTCGGAACGTCGATGCCGATGCCACTCATGAACTCGGTGAAGTACCCCGAGATGCCGATCGCGACGACGGAGACGATCGCGATGTACTCGAGCAGCAGATCCCAGCCGATGAACCAGCCGACGATCTCACCGAGGGCGACATAGCCGTAGGTGTACGCAGAGCCGGCGCGAGGAATCATTCCGGCGAACTCCGCGTAGCTGAGGGCCGCGGCGGCGCTCGCGAGTCCGGCGATCAAGAACGAGATAAGCACGGCCGGACCTGCGCCTTCGCCGTCCGGGCCGCCGTTCGCAACGAGTCCAGCGAGGGTGAAAATACCGATTCCAATGATGCCGCCGACGCCGATCGCGGTGAGCTGCCAGAGTCCGAGGCTCTTGAAGAGACCGTTCTTGGCGGCCTCATTGCCAATGTCGGTAATGGGTTTGCGCCTCATGACCGAATAGGGATTGCGCTCGTTCATCAGGCCTCCATTGGCTTGGCTACAACTGCATTAGGCGCGCGACCGAAACTTTATTTATTCCTAAGGGTGGCACATGCGCGAGCCGGCGCCGTGCGACTCGCTGAATGTGGGATTGTTCAGGTTTCCCGGTGTAGAGGTCAGCGGATGCGGCGGTGCACCGACTGCGGCACGAGATAGGCCTTCAGACCCTCCGGCCCGAACTCGGCGCCGAGGCCAGAATCGTGGCGCCCGGCGAACGGCGCCGCATGATTTGAGGCGAAGAAGCCGAGCCCCACCGAGCCGGTGTCGAGGCGCGAGGCGAGCGCGAACGCCCGGTCGGGGTCCGCGGAGAAGATCGTGCCGCCCAGCCCGAACGACGTGTTGTTGGCGAGCGCCACCCCCTCGTCGATCGAGGAGTAGCGCAGGATCGACAGCACCGGGCCGAAGATCTCCTCCCTGGCGATGCGCATGTCGGGCGTCACATCGGCGAACACCGTGGGCTTCACGAAGAATCCCTGATCAAAGTCGGATGGTACGTCGCCGCCGGTCGTTGCGCGGGCGCCTTCGGCCGCGCCGCTGCGCAGGTATTCGCGCACGGTCTGCTCCTGGGCGCGCGTGGCGGCCGGTCCGAAAACAGTGTCGGGCTGCATCGGATCGCCCTGTTTGGCGGCCGCGATGGTGGCGGTGACCATGTCGACGAGCTCGTCATAGCGCTCGGCCGGCGCGAGAATGCGGGTCGAGATGTAGCAGGTCTGCCCGGTGTTGCGCATGCAGGTGCGGATCAAAACTTTCGACAGCGCGTCGAGGTCGACGTCGGGCAGCACGAGCGCGGACGACTTTCCGCCCAGTTCGAGCGTGACCGGTCGCAGCAGTGTACCGCAGGCCCCGGCGATCGTGCGCCCGACCGGGGTCGACCCGGTGAAGGCCACCTTGTCGATGCCGGGGTGCTTCACCAGCGCGTCGCCGAACGAGCCGGGCCCGGTGACGAGGTTGATCACCCCGGGCGGAATGCCCGCGGCCACAGCTGCATCGACAATGAGCCGCACCGAGAGCGGGGTCGGCGAGGCCGGCTTGATCACGACGGTGCAGCCGGCCATCAGGGCCGGGGCGAGCTTGGCGACAACGAGGTTGATCGGAAAGTTCCACGGCGCGATCAGCGCACAGACGCCGATCGGGTCCTGCCGCACCACGGTCTCGCCCGACCCGTCGGGAAACGGGCGAACGTCCGGCGTTTCGAGCAGGCCGGCGAGCGAGGCGAAGTAGCGAAAGATCGAGGCGGCGTTGCCGGCGGCCCGGCTGGATTCCGCGACCGGCGACCCGTTCTCCCAGGTGTTGGTGTGCGAGATCGCCTCGGCGCGCTTCTCGACCTCGTCGGCCAGCCGCAGCAGAAAGCCAGCGCGGTCTGTGGGAGTCAGGGCACGCCATCCGCTGAAGGCATGACGCGCAGCCGCGACCGCCCGGTCAAGATCGGCGGCGGATGCCTGCGGCACCGACCCCCAGACCTCTTCCGTTGCCGGGTTGGTCACCAGGGTTCGACCGGTGCCGGTGGCCGGCGTCCAGTCGCCGTCAATGAACAGGTCGTCGGTGTGCCGGTAGGGCAGGTTGGCGGTCACCGGCTGAGCGTCAACCAGGCTGGTCACGCGCCGCTCCCGTCGAGGGCGGGCGCGTCGACGCCGCTGGCAAGGACATCCGTTTGCAGCAGGGCCTCGGCACGTTCGAGTTCGGCGAGCGCCATCTCATGAGCGGCCGCGGTGATCAGCTCGGGGATGATATCGGTGCGCAGGCGCCGGCAGTAAGCGGATGGCTCCTGGCCGAACCAACCCGAGGCGAGCGCGATTCCGGTGGTGGTGAAGCGCCACAGGCGGTCGGCGTCGCGCACCAGGGAATCCTCGATCGAATAGCTCTCCGGGCGGGTGTCGTGCCCGTCGATGATGTCGGTGACGCGGGCCACGAAGTCCAGGTCGTAGCCGAGGGCCGGCAGCACCTCGCGGGCGATCTCGCAGCCCTTGATCTCGTGCTCGTAGCGGATGTCCGCCTGCCGCCAGTTGGCGCCGAACCCCTCGGAGATGATTTTGGTCTCGTCCACCCGGGCCCAGCCGGTGTCATGCAGCAGGATGGCCACGCGCACTACGAGGGCATCCGCTTCGGGGTAGGCCAGGCAGAGACGCTCGGCGAACGCGAACGAGATGGGGATGTGGATGTCGTTCGAGCGTGAGCGCATTTCCGGCCGCACGGCCCTCCAGAGGGCGTTGAGGTCGATGGAGGTCACGCCGGCCGCGATGGGCGAGGTGTCGACGAGTTCTTCGGTCTGCAGTGTCATGGGGTCACTTTCCGATCAAAACGGGCACGGCAGGAAGGAACAGTTTCTTGAGCGGCAGCGACAGGTCGTCGGCGCGGTCTGCCGGCAGGTGCTGCCCCGAGTGCAGCATGGCGCGCACGGCGATGAAGTCGAGCGGCCGGTTCACGCAGTCGGCGGCGATGAGTTGCCCGGCGCGGTAGTACAGCACCGAGAACTTCTCCGTCTCGGGGTCACCGCGCAGTATGATCTGGTCGTGGCCGCCACTGAGGCCGGCGATCTGCAGTTTGAGGTCGGCCTGGTCGCTCCAGAACCACGGCACGGTGGAGTATTCGGCGGGCAGACCGAGCAGCGTCGCGGCGGCGACCTTGGCCTGTTCGACCGCGTTCTGCACGCTTTCCAGGCGCAGGCGCGGGATGCCGCCGGGCGTCAGCGAGGGGTTTGGCAGGTTGGCGCAGTCTCCCGCGGCGACGGTGAGGCCGTCGGAGCAGAGCGCGCTCGCGTCGACGACGACGCCGTTGTCGATGACGAGCCCGAGCTGTTCGGCGAGTTCGGTGCGTGGGATGACGCCGACGCCAATGAGTACGACGTCGGACGGGATCACGTCGCCGGAGCCCAGTTCAACCCCGGTCACCCGATCGTGCTGGCCGAGAAAGCGAACGACCTGGGCGTTCAACACCACCCGGGTGCCGCGCCGCCGATGCGCCGCGAGGTAGAACGCGCTCGTCGCTTCGGAGACGGCTCGGCCGACGAGTCGGGGAGCCGCCTCCAGCACGGTCACGGTCTTGCCTGCGGCGCGGACTCCGGCCGCTACCTCGAGGCCGATGAACCCGCCGCCGACCACGACCACGTCGGAAGCTGTGGCCAGTCTCTGTTCGAGCAGGGCGGCATCCGTTGCGGTGCGCAGGTAGCTGACGCCTTCGAGTTCGCTGCCCTCGAACGGAATCTGGCGCGGAACGGCGCCCGTGGTGAGCGCGAGCCGGGCGAATTCGAAACGGCGACCGGATTCGGCCGTGGCGACCCCGCCGGTCGCATCACGCTCGATCGACACGATGCGTTCCCGCGTGACAAGTTCAATGTTGTGCTCGGAGTAGAACTCGTGGGTGCGAAAGGTGAGCGAATCGGCCGTGGCCTCGCCCTTGAGGAACGCTTTCGACAGCGGCGGCCGCTGGTACGGCGCGTGCGGTTCTTCGCCGACGAGCACGATGGGCTCGGTGTCGCCGAGCTCGCGCAGGCTCGAGGCGAGCTGCACGCCGGCCTGGCAGGCGCCAATAATAAGAGTGCCTCGCGCTTGTGATGCGTGAGCGGATGTTCCGGTGCCGGTCATCGCTACACCTGCGTTTCGGGGGTGGTCACGCGAATATCGACGTCGCTCAGCTTGAGCTGGCAGGAGAGCCGGGAGTTAGCCTCGCGGTCGACGGCGGTGCCGTCGAGCATGTCGTCTTCGAGGTCTTCCATTGGAGGGAAGACGCTGTCGGCGCAGACGAAGACGTGGCAGGTGGCGCAGGAGAGGCTGCCGCCGCACTCGGCGACGATGCCGGGAACACCGTTGCGCACGGCGGTCTCCATGACAGAGTCGCCGGCGAATCCCGCGACGGCCGTTTCACTGCCGGCGGCGGATATGTAGGTTACGGAAGGCATTCTTATCTCCTTACAGAAACTGTCGGCCACCGTCGACCACGAGGGTCTGGCCGGTGATGTAGCGGGAGCCGGGGCCGGCCAAAAACAGGGCGGCCCCAACGATGTCGGCGGGCTCACTGGCCCGTTTGATCGAACCGCGGTCGACGCCGTACTCGGCGGCTCCCTCGATCAGGCCGTAGCTGGCCTCGGTGAGGGTGAAGCCGGGAGCGATCGCGTTCACGGTGATATTGCGGTCGCCGAGCTCCTTGGCGAGCACCCGGGTGAGGGCAATCACGCCGCCCTTCGACGCCACGTAGTGCGCCCACTGGGCGGATCCGCTGAGCACGGTCGCGCTCGACAGGTTGATCACCGCGGCTCCGTCGGCCAGGTAGGGGGAACAGGCGCGGGTGACCAGCCACGGGCCCTTGAGGTTCACGGCCATCACGCGATCCCACTCGTCCACGTCGATCTCCTCGAAGGGCGACCGGGTGATGGTGGCGTAGATCGCCGCGTTGTTGATGATGACGTCGATCTTGCCGTCGCTCGCGAAGGCTGAGGCATCCGCTGCGAGCTGGGTGACGGAGCCCAGCTGCGTCACGTTGGCCTGGAGGGCGAGGGCGGTGCCGCCGGCCGCTTCAAGGAGCGCCACGGTCTGCTGCGCGCCCTCCAAGTTGGTGTCAGCGACGACCACCCGGTCGCCCTGGGCTGCGAAGCCCAGGGCAAAGGCACGGCCCAGCCCGCCGGCGGCGCCGGTGATCAGCACCGTTCTCGCGCCCGCACTAGGAACGCGAGTGGCGGGCTGGTCCGTGCGCGGATCAGGCATGGCTGCCTTCGAGTGCGTCTTCCAGCTGGATCGCCGCGTCGCCGGCCAGGCTCAGGTCGTGCGCGTGGTCCTCAGCAACATGATCAAGCACGATGGTCACAGTTCCGTTATTGCCGTCGACACGCAGCCACTGCCCGGTCACGATCTGCGACGAGGCTGTGCCGGTTCCGGTGACGGCCGGCATGCCGTATTCCCGGCAGACGATGGCCGCGTGGCTCATCATGCCGCCGATGTCGGTGACCGTGGCACGAATCTTGCCGAAGATCGGACCCCACGACGGTGCTGTCACGGGGGCGACGAGAATGTCGCCCTCCTGCACCTCGGAGAGCTGGTCCGAGCTGCTAATGACGCGGGCCGGCCCTTCGGCCACACCACTCGAGGCCGCCATACCGCGGAACTCTCCCTCTGGCGCGTCGGAATCGCCGAGCCAGTTTTTGATCTGGTCGCTCGTGATGCCCCAGAGCATGAGGGTGAACGGTTCCGTAATGACGGCCGGCGGGGTGTTGAGGGCTGGCTGCGGGCGCTGCTGCTGCAGGGCATCCACTATGACGCGGCGACGCTCGACCTCCTCGGGCCAGTACGACGGGCCGATCGCGGGTGCGCCGACCGCCCAACCGGTGACGTAGTCGAACAGGGCCTCGCGCACCTCGTCGCGGCGGAGGAAGAACATCCCGTCGGCCGTTGGCCAGAAGCCCTGCTCCTGCAGCATCGCTGAGAGCTGGCGGGCCTTGCGCCAGAACACGCCCATGGTCCAGTGCTCGATGTAGAAGTTGTGGTTCTCGACGTAGGGGTAGACCTGGCGGGCCAGGCCGAGCTTGCCCTCGAACGCGGCGAGCTGTTCGGCGGTGAGCAGCTCCGAGTACTCCTCGGTGATGCGGTCGCGCTCGGCGACCAGCTCGGCGACCGGGCGGTCGATGGTCTGGCCAGCCTGCAACCGCCCAATGTAGTCGCTGATGTAGCCGAGCGGAAGTTCGAGGTGGTCCATCCAGTACTTGTCGTGGGCGTAGAAACCGTTGCCGACGGTGAAGTTGAACCACGGGTCCTTGGCCTCGTCGAAGGCGGCGATCCAGGCGGCACCGCCGGTGGCGGCCGCAATGCCAGCGAGGGTCTGTTCCGGGTTCGCGGTGTTGCCGAACAGGACGGTCAGGCCCAGTTCGATGGCCAGCTTGGCGAGCTTCTTGAGCTCGTCGTCGGGTCGGAACAGTTCCATATCGACGCCCTGCACCATCTTGGCGACGGCCTGGTCGGGAATGCCTGGGAAGACCTCCTTGCAGAAGCTGAAGAAGTCGAGGTAGGCCACATAGCCGAGATTGAGAAACTCGAAGTGGTACTGCCAGGCGCGGTAGGTGAGCGCGATCAGCGCGTCGTACTGGGCGAGCAGGTCGTTGTTCGGGCCGGTGCCCTTGCCGCTCGTGACGTCATCGATGTCGACCTTGTCGGGAAGGGCGTCGAAGTTCAGTGCGCCGAGCTCGTCGATGGTGCCGCGAATCTTGCCCTGCCACTGCTCGAGCAGGGTCTCCCAGTTCTGAAAGTAGTGGCCGGCCCGCGCCATGAACTCGGGCACGCGGGGGGCGATCTCCGCCTCGGGCACGCCCACCGGCGACATGAAGACGTAGCCGTTGTGAATGCGAAACTCAATGCCGTTCGCCGGCGGAATGAGCAGGTGCCGGGTGTTGTACTGGCCGAGGCACGACACGGCGAACTCGAAACCGATGGTCTCGAACGGCTTGGTCACGGTGGGCCAGTGCTGGCTGTCGCAGAACCAGAACTTGGCCTCTTCGACCTCGCGGCGGTTCTCTTGGAACACCAGGTTGTAGGCGTACAGCTCTTTCCAGCCCTCGGCGCCCTGGGCCGGGGCCTGGTCATAGGGGCTGGGAAATGACTTCTCTGTCATAAGAAAACCGTTCTCGAAGGTGGTGCGCGGGTGAAATGACTTTCCAAGCGGATGGCGCAGGTCGGGTTTATATCGTTGGTTTGCCGGCCTGCACCAGAAGTGATCGGGTGATGCTCTCGATGCCGTACCCGGCGGTGGAGGCGACGGCAACGGCATCCGTTCGCGTATCTGAACTGCGCGAAGAATGCACGGTCTCGGGGCGGGACTGCAGCAGCAATAGGTTTTGGCCATCGGGCAGGTCGCGGTCGAGGGCCCACTCGATGTCCTGCGGGCATTTGAAGTGCTTCTCGGCCTTCTTGGCGATGGTCGCGATGGCGGTGATCTCGGTCTCGCTGATCGAGAGCACCCCGCGGCGAGCGGCCGACACCTCGAGTTCGACCAGTGCCCCGTTGGCCGCATCGGGCACGAGCTCGGCGTGCTTATCGCCGATCACGCGCTTGACGACCATGAGCATGATCTTGTCGACGGTGACGTTGTCGGGGGTGACCAGGCCGGAGACGACCAATTCGCCGAGGCCGTAGGAGGCCTCCATGACGATCTTGGAGCGGTCGCCGGTGGTCGGATCCATGGTGATGGCGACGCCGGCAGCGCGGGCGTTGACCATCTTCTGCACGGCGACGGCCATGGAGAGGCCCTCGCCGGGGATGTTGTTCTTGAGCCGGTAGGTGATCGCGCGGGAGGTGAACAGTGAGGCCCAGCAGCGACGGATGTGCTCGGTGACGTCGTCGATACCGTTCAGCCATAGATAGGTGTCCTGCTGGCCGGCGAAGCTCGCGTCTGGCAGGTCCTCGGCGGTCGCGGAGGAGCGCACGGCCACCGGAACCGGTTCGCTGAACCGCGCCTGAAGTGCGTGGTAGGCGGCAACGAAGTCGGCGCGCACGGCGGCGGGCACCGGGCGGCTCTCGATCTCGTAGCGCAGCTGGGCCGAGACCCGATCGACCTCGGCCACGTCGTCGGCGTCGAGGCTGGCCAGCATCGAGTGGATGTCCTGTTCGATCCCGGCGGCGGCGATGAACGCGTCGTAGGAGGCGGTGGTGATGGCGAAGCCGGGCGGCACCGGCATGCCGGCCTGGGTGAGGGCGACCAGCGAGGCGCACTTGCCGCCGAGCAGGTCGTGGCGGGGAGCATCCGTGCCGTCGAAAAACTGAATGTACGGTGTGGTGGTCATTTATTTTCTCCCCAGGTGACGGGCACCGAGGTGGGCGCCCTGAACGACAGGTTGTCTCCGAACTCGATCTTTTCGGCGTCGATCAGGCGCAGCCCCGGTGCCGCTTTGAGGGTCTCTTCGACGACGATTTTGTCTTGCATCTTGGCGAGCATGTTGCCGAGGCAATAGTGGATGCCAAAGCCGAACGACAGGTGGTTGCGGGCATTGACCCGGTTGATGTCGAAGGTTTCTGGCTGCTCGAAGGTGCCGGGGTCGCGGTTGGCCGAGCCCATCAGCAAGAGGATGTTCGACCCGGCCGGAATCTTTACGCCGCCGATCTCGGTGTCTTCGAGTGCCTTGCGCCGCCAGCCGACGATGCTCGGGGAGAAGCGCAGCGTCTCGTCGATCGCGGTCGGGATGCGGCTCGGGTCGTCGATCAGCTTCTGCCACTCGGCGGGGTGGGCGAGCAGTTCGCGGATGGTATTCGAGATCAGTGTTGTCGTGGTCTCGTGGCCGGCAAAGAGCAGGCTGTAACAGACCGAGGCGATCTCGTGGTCGGAGATCTCGGAGCCGGTGGACTGCGCCTGCACGAGGTCGAAGACGAGGTTGTCGCCGTTTTCGTTGTTCTCGAGTTGGTCGTGGGCGTTCTTCACGAGGCGCAGGCACTCGGTCCAGTAGTCCACGAGGTTGTGCGCGTGCGGAATTTGCTCGTCGTCCGTCAGGTCGCCCCAGGTCATGGCGGCGCGGGAGTCGGACCACTTCTTGTAGGTCGCGACCATCTCGGGGCCGACGCCGAGCAGTCCGAGGATGGTGATGGTGGGGATGTCCACCGCGACGTCTTTGAGGAAGTCGCCGCGGGCATCCGGGTGAGACAGCATTTGCGTGAGCAGGCGTGCCGTGTTCTCGCGAATGGTGGGTTCGAGCTTCTTGTAGCGGCGCGGCGTGAATTCCTTCTGCACGATGGCGCGCATGCGGGTGTGCTCCGGGGGGATGCGGGCACTCAGGCCGGAGTAGGCGGTGAAGCCGCCATCGTTCATGATCGTGGTGGCCGCTGCGCCGCGGGGCCGCACCGGGGCCTGGGCATTCTCGCTGCTGAAGACCTGCCAGTTGTCGAAGGTGGCCTTGACGTCGTCGTAGCGGGACACGATGAAGTAGCCGAGCTCCTCATCGAACATGACCGGTTCGTTCTCGCGCAGGGCGGCGTAGGAGGGGAACGGGTCAGTCATCGCGAAGGGGGCATAGCCGTGGTTCTTCGTTGGGACACCGTGTTCTGAGGCACCGTGCGCGACCGGGCATTGGCCGGTCGCGGCGGCCGGATGGGCGAGGGCGAATTGCGCGGTCACGATGGCTCCTTGGTTTGCTTTTCTCAACTTTGAGGTCGACGAGATCTATCTAAGACGCGGCAGTAGCTTCGATCACCGGAGTGTCCCACTGGATGGAAGTGGCTTCACGGCTGAGTGGGTTTCGCCACGCTGGCCGGCAGGCGCAGGGTGGCCGGTGGCAGGTGCGCGATTCCGGCTTGGATGCGCTGCGCCGTGCCCTGCAGAACCGGCAGGTAGCGCTCCAGCTGGTGCGCCCGCGAGGTGGGCAGCACAATGCCGAGCGCCCCGAAAATCTTGCCCGGCGCCTGAAACACCGGCACCGCGAGCGAGCACGAGCCCTGTCGTACTTCTTCGGAGGCGAGGGCGAAACCGATTTCGCTAATCTTGCCGAGCTCCCGGCGCAGCTCGGCCGGATCGGTCTTGGTCAGCGGCGTGCGGCGCACGAGTTCGCCGTCGAGCACGGCGTTCTGCACCCATTCCTCTTCAAAGGCCAGAATGGCCCGGCCCACCGCGGTGGCGTGCAGCGGCAGACGACCGCCGACCCGGCTGGCCTGCGGCACGCGCCGGCTGCCATAGACCCGGTCGATGTAGAGCACCTCGGCGCCGTCGCGAATGGCGAGGTGTACGGTCTCCTGGGTCAAGCCGAACAGGTCCTGCAGGTAGGGCCGGGCCACATCCCGCAGTTTGCGGCCGGCGTGCTGGCCGAGTTCCCAGAGGCGCAGGCCGATTTGGTAGCGGCCCTGGGCATCCCGCTGCACGGCGCCCCAGGTCTCGAGCTCGCCGAGCAGGCGGTGTGCGGTGCTCTGCGGCAGCCCGCTCTCGCGGCTGATCTCCGATAACGACCGAGCGGATGCGCTGTGTTCGAACGCCGCCAGAATGCTCAGCACCCGGCTGGTCACCGACTGCCCGGGGGCGTTCGTGTGGCCGGCCATGGTGCCTCGTTTCAAGTTTTTTGCGCGCTTTCATCGCGCTGGCAGGCTCACTCTAGTCAGCGGCGCTGTGTGGGCGCGAGGGTCGAAGGTCCCCCGTTCGGGGCTTCGGCTAGGCTGCTGGGTCACTGTGGCGGATTGCGGCACGCGCGCCCGTGCCCGTGCCCTGCCAGCGCTGCGTCGGGTGCGCTGCCCGTGCGACGGGCGCTACTTTTCCCAGGTGGGTTTCTCCGCGGGGGTGGCGGCGCGATTCTGGCCGGCGGGGCGCCAGATTTGGGTGGGGTCGAAGGCGAGGGGTCCGCGGATCCACGGGCGGCCGCCGCGCATCTGAATGTCCCAGCCGGATGTTTCGATACTGCTGTGGGCGGCGTTGCAGAGCAGCACGGCGTTATCGATATCGGTGAGGCCGCCCTGGCTCCACGGTGTGACGTGGTGGGCTTGGGTGAAGTGGGGCGGCACGGTGCAGCCAGGGATGACACAACCACCGTCCCGAGCCGCCAGGGCTCGGCGTTGTGTAGCGGTGAAGAATCGATTGCTGCGGCCGAGGTGCAGGATGGTGCCGGTGTGGCCGAACAGCACGGGCTGGTAGCCGCCGGCGCAGATCAACTCATCGACCTGGCCGGGGCTGAGCGGGCCGTCGATGCCGTCAATCCAGCCGGCACCGCGGCCGGCGAGGAGGTCGGTGATGTTGATGTGCACGAGCACGGTCGGGGCGGCTCCGCCCATCGTCGGGGTGCCCGGGTGTCGGGCGGCGGCTTCAAACACGGCGCGGAGGATGCCGGCCTGCTTCTCACTACGGGAGCGGATGTCGTCGGGCTGCTGCGGACACGGACTGAGCGCAGCGGGATTGAGCGGGTCGGGCGGGTCGGGATTGAGCGGGTCGGGCGGGTCGGAGCCCCGTTCGACTCCTGCCTTGCCCGGCACGCAGGCTTCCCCTGCTCGGCCCGACGTGTTCACCGCGGTGCTGGTTCCCTTCGGTGGTGTGCCGCAGTTGTCGTGCCCATCGTGCTCGGTTTCACGGAACTCGACCCGGGCACACGGTGTCACATCGGGCGCCAGGGTGGCGTCGACGACTCGGGCGGTGTCGGGGGAGGGAGTGTCGGTGGCACCGGGGACCGGGTTCGCCGCTGCGGCGGAGAGATACGTGTCGAAGACGTTGCCGATGATGGCCCGGTCCAGGGTGGTGAACCAGCCGTTGAGGCTGTAGCCGCCGTTGGCCAGGGTGCCGAAGGTGAGCCAGCTGCGCCGCTCGGTCGGGGTCTCGCCGGGCGCCGAACCGTCGGGGGCGAGGCGTGCTTTCCACTGGATGCCCTGCTGCCGCAACAACTCCGGCGAGAACGCTATCCCCGCCCCCGGCAGCCTCTCAGTCTCCGGGGTGATCGCACCGGACCCACTCGCGACGAGGGAGCGTTCGACCCGGTCGAGGTCTGGGGCCAGCACCTCGGAGCGGAGCCCGTCGAGCACCTGAACGATCACCCGCGCCTGCTCCACCCCGAGCGCCCCGCCCTGCAGTGCGTCACCGAGAACAGGATAGGTGGCGGTGAGGGGGCGGCCGAGGAGCATCCGCTGGCCAACTTTCTCACCGAGCGTGGCCCGCTGCCGTACTTCACTGCGGGAGATGCGGGCGAGGGTGCAGACCAGCTCGGCCCCGCTGCGACAGCCCAGCCGCCGCGCCAGTGTCGGCGCCGCCAGCGCTGCCGCACCGCCGGCCACGCTCGAAACCACTGCCGAAGCTGGCGCAGCACTGTCCGGCGTCACGGAATCCGCGCCAGAATTCTCCCCGCCAGCATTCCCCGCACCAGCAGTCTCGGCACCGGCATTCCGCGCGCTGGCATTCTGGGTGGCGGCGCTCCGATCAACCCCAGCCTGGGCAACCGCAGCCTGGGCGGCAGCCTGTGCGGCAGCCTGGGCGGCCGCAGCGTCAAAGTACTCGGAGCGGCGCAGTACGTCGGTTGTGGAGAGCACTCGGGCACCGTCGACGACCCGGCCCACGCTCTCCAGTGCGAGCAGCATGCTCAACGACTCTTCATCGCCGAGCAGCCCGAACGACACCCCGTCCAACGCGTCCAGAAGAATGCCCCGTGCCTGTTCGACCGCCTCGATAACGGGGTTCGAACGGGTCTCACTCGGGTTCTCCATGAACATGGGCGCCAGTGCCTCCTTCTCGGCAATTCTACCGCAAATCGAACACAAAAGCGAGTAAAACTCAGAAGCGCATCGCGGACACACTTCACGAAAACATCCCCGTCGTCCCTTGCAGCGGCGCAGTAGCTAGTGAGTGCGCCGCTGACTACTCGTCACGAATCCTCGTAGCCTCGTGACGCCCTTACGTAATTTCGAAGAAATGATCGATTTCCAGTCCTAAAAGCGCGAGATCAGCAACCGACGGCGCGATACGTGCTCGGGTTACGCCAGCGGATAGGCAAGGGCGCTCTGGCGCACACCGGGGTTCCGTCGGCGGGAACGGATGCTACGCCCACGTCGCTCAAATTTGGCGTGCGCATCCAGCCCGCCGGCCATGGAGCCTCGTTTCGAGTTTTTTCGCGCCGCTTCGGGTGCGAGCAAGCTCACTCTAGTGAGCGGAGGCAGGGCGGCGGGAGGGTCGAAATGCATCGACCACGCCTAATGTGTCGATACCCATTTGCCTCGTCTGTAGTTTAAGGAGTCTGAGTCAAAAGACGAAGTTTCTCGGTACGGGTGCCGTTGCATTCCTTGCACGGTCATTGCTAGGTTGCACGCCCACAGGAGCCGTGGACCAAACCGCTGCCAGTGAGCTGGTCGGCGAAGCCGGTGCGGCGGGAGTCTGCCAGATTGACGGTGGCTCTACTTGGCGCGGTCAATTCATCGCACCGTTCTCTACTACCGGACCCATGACCTCCTTTTCCTCGACCACACTGCTGACGATGCCGAGTGGGGGCGGAGACATGACGGTGTCTTGCGCCGGAAATACTGCGACCCAGGTACTTCAGGTCGCCATATCGGCGCTCCGATTTGATTCAATCGTGTCGACCCTTTATTTCCCGGCCGCCTGACCCTGGGTCTACCAGCCGCCTCCGCAGGCCGGTTCTTTGCACAGTGAGCTACGCGAGCGGGTAGGCGAGGGCGTTCTGGCGCACGCCCAGGGTGACCCGGTCGCCGACGCGCGGCAGGTCGGGGGCAGCGACGCGGGCGCGCACGACGAGGCCGCCCGGGAGGGTGAAACTCACCAGGGCGTCGTGGCCGGCGTACGCGATGGCTGTGGTGACGGCATCCGTTTTCGAGTCGGCTGCGGGCTCGGCGAGGGTCAACCATTCGGGGCGAAGCAGCACGCGTACGCTCGGTCCGTCGGCGGGAGCGGATGCTGCGCCCACGTCGCTCGGTGCGCCCATCCAGTCCGCCGGGAGCGAGCCGAGCGCGCAGTCGACGCGGCCACCCCGCCAGATGCCGTCGAGCTCGACGGTGTCGCCGACGAACCCGGCGACCCAGGGGTCGACCGGGCGTTCGTAGACATCCGCTGGGGTGCCGAACTGCAAAATCTCGCCGCCGCGCATGACGGCCACGAAGTCGGCGAGCGAGAGCGCCTCTTCCTGGTCGTGGGTCACGAGCAGGCTCGTGTTGTGCTGGGCATGCAGCAGGGCCGCGACCTCGGTGCGCAGGGCCGAACGCAACAGCGGGTCGAGGGCCGCAAACGGTTCGTCGAGCAGCATGAGGTCGGGGCGGGGGGCCAGCGCTCGGGCCAGCGACACGCGTTGGGCCTGACCGCCGGAGAGCTGCGAGGGGGCACGGTCTACCAGGTCGGACAGGCCGACCAGGCTGGCGAGCTCAACGATGCGAGCGGCGCGGCTGTATTGGCGGCTGCGGTCGGGAGTGATCGGCGCCGGCGCGAGGTGGGTGTGCCCCGGTGTACCGGAGGCGGGGCCGCGCCCCGGCGCAGCAGGGACGGAACCCGGCCCGCCGATGAGCGGGCGGACGGGCGACGACGCCGGCCTTGCCCGGTTCGCACGCCCGCGCCGGGTGAAACCGGCGAACAGCCCGGCGACTCCCCCGGGAGCCTCGCCGGGTTCGCAATACAGGTCGTCGCTCTGCTTGGTGCGGGGCAGTCCGAAGCCGATGTTCTCGCCCACCGTGAGGTGCGGAAACAGCGAGGCGTCCTGCGGAACCCAACCCATTCCGCGTTTCTCCGGCGCGCGCTGCACGCCGGGGCCGGTGACGAGGCGTCCGCCAACCGTGATGGTGCCGGCGGTGACCGGCAACAAACCGGCGACCGCGCGCAGGAGGGTGGTCTTGCCGCATCCGCTCGGGCCGAGAACAGCGACGAGACTGCCGCGCGGTATGCGCAAACTGACGTCGTCGAGCACCCGCGTGTCACCGTAGGCGACGCGCAGCCCGTCGATCGCAACCCAGCCCATCAGTTCTCCCTTGCCGTACCGCGGATGCCGGAAAGCAGCATCGCGGGCACCATCGCCACGAGCACGAGCGCCGCCGCGTAGGGCGCTGCAGCGCCGAACTCGAACAGGGCCGTGCGACTCCACAACTCGGTGGCGAGCGTGGACGCGCCCGTCGGCCGCAGCAGCAGCGTCGCTGGCAATTCTTTCATGGCCGAGATAGCCACGAGCAGTGCACCGATCGCGATGCCGGGCAGCGCGAGGCGCGCGGTCACCCGCCACCAGGTCTGAAAGGGCGAGAGGCCGAGCATGCGCGACACGTCGCCGAGGCTCGCGGGCACCGCCGCGATCCCACTGCGCATGCTGCCGATGGCGCGCGGCATGAACAGAACGACGTAGGCGAAGACCAGCACAACGGAGGTTTGGTAGAACATTGGAACCGCGGCGAGCGCGAAGAACACGAGGGACAGGCCAACGACAATGCCGGGCAGGGCGTGGCCGAGAAAGCCGACGGCCTCGATCACGGCCACCAGGCGCCCCTGGTAACGGGCGGCGAGCGCGGCGATCGGCAGCGCGACGAACACGGCCACCACGGCGGCGGCGAGGGCGAGCCCCAGGGTCGCTCCGATGGCTTCGACCAGTCGTGGAACGTCGATGGCGCGCAGGGTTTCGGCTTCGAGCAGGCGGCTGAGCAAGCCGACCACCGGAACCACCACCCCGGCGATCGGTGCGGCGAGCAGCACCGCGGCGAAGAGCGGGCCCGTCTTGCCGGGGGCTCTGGCCGGCATGGTGCTGCGCCCGGGAATGCCGCCGACCTGACGGCGGCTGCGGCGTTCGCCGGCCACGACCACGAGCGCGAGCACGACAAGCACGAGGGCGAGCAGCGCGGCCTGGTTGCGGTCGAAACTCGCGCCGTAGGCGGCGTTGATTCCCCAGGTGAGCGTCTGAAACCGCAGCATCGAGACGAGTCCGAAGTCGCTCAGCGAGTAGAGGCAGACGAGCAGCGCCCCGGCGATCGCGGCCGGGCGAATCTGCGGCCAGGTCGCGGCCGCGAAGGCACGCAGCGGGCCGCGACCGAGCGTGCGGGCCACTGATTCCAGATCAGCGGATGCCCCGCGCAGCGCCGCCGCGACCGGCAGCGTCACGTAGGGGGTACAGACCATGGTCATGACGAACCAGCTGGCCCAGAACCCGTTGAGGTGCGGAAACCAGACCAGCCAGCCGTAGGCAGCCAGGTAACTCGGCACCGCGAGCGGCAGCGCCGAGGCCAGCAGCAGCGTGCGCTGAAACGGCAAGCGGATGCGCGTGAGAATCCAGGCGCAGATCGTGCCGAGCACGAGGCACGACAGGGTGACGGCCGCGGCGAGCAGCACCGTGTTGACCGTGAGCTGTAGCACCCTGGGGCGCACCAGGGTGTCGAGGAGGTCCGTGAGCCCCGCCTCAGTCGTGCGCACGACCAGGTAGACCAGCGGGATGGCAGCAGTCGCGGCGCACAGTGCGGCGAGCGCCAGCAGCCAGGGCGGCGCGCCGAAGTGGTACCGGGCGGGCGGGCGCGGCACGGCGGTTTCGGGCGGTGGAATGAGCAGCTCGGTCATGTGAGCGGCCCTGCGGGACGCGCGCTGAGCGGAGTGGGGGCATCCGCTGTGATGAGCAGTTGAGAGAAGGCGCTGGAGGGTAGGGCGCGGCTGCCGACCTGAGCCCGCACCCGCGCCTTCACTACTTCAATGCTAGATCAGGCCGTGCTTGCCGAGCAGGGCCTGGGTGTCTTCGAGGGTGTCGAGGTCGGCCAGATCGAGGTCGGGGTTGACCAGCGAGTCGAGCGCCGGCAGTCCGGCCGGGGCGTCGATGCCGGTGATCAGGGGGTACTCGTAGGTCTCGTCGACGAAGTACTGCTGCGCTTTGGCGCCCACGAGGTAGTCGATGAACTCGAGGGCGTCGGCATCGTCTGCTGCGCCGGCAAGCAGGCCGGCGCCGGTGACGTTGACGATGGATCCGGCGTCGCCGGCTTCGGGGTACGACAGCTGGGCGCGCATGTTGGCCTCGCCGGTTTCGGCGGCCTGGGCGAACCAGTAGTAGTGGTTAATGAGTCCGGCCTCGATGACCCCGTCGTTGACGGCGGCAAGGATAGCGCGGTTGTTGTCGAAGATGACCGGGTTGTTGGCGGCAACGGCCTTGACCCACTCGTCGGCGGCCTCTTCACCGTTCAGCACCCGGTAGGCGGTGACGAAGGCCTGGAAGCTCGCGTTGGTCGGCGCGATACCGAACTTTCCGGACCAGGCCGGGTCGGTGAACGCGTCAACGGATGTTGGCACGTCGGTTGCGGCGAGCGCTTCACTGTCGTAGGTGATCACGCGGGCACGGCCGGTGACGCCGACCCAGGTGTCGTCGGTCGAGGTGAAGCCGGCCGGAACGGCATCGGTCGTTGTTGCGGGCAGCGTCGCGAAGAGGTCGGCATTGGCGAGGGCGCCGAGCGCTCCGGCGTCCTGGGCGAGAAAGACCTGGGCGGGGGTGGCGTCGCCCTCTTCGAGCAGGAGTGCGCCGAGCTCGGCGGTGTTGCCGTAACGCACCTCGACGCTGATGCCGCTCTGCTCCTCGAACTGGTCGATGAGCGGCTGGATGAGCGCTTCGTCCCGACCCGAGTACAGGGTGAAGGCGCCGTCTGCGGTGCTTGCCGTCGACTCGGTGGCCTGCGTGCACCCGGCGAGGGCAAGAACGGTGGCGCCGGCAACGAGCGCGGCGACAGAGAGGGGGATGCGCATAGGACTCCAAGGACGGGGTTTTTGAACGACTAAGGTAAGGCTACGCTAAGTCGCTGTGGGGAGCGAATCGGCGGGGTCTTCCGGCGTCATGCGGTCGGGTGCGGGGAGGTCTCGAGGCGGAGCGGTCAGGGATGTCCTGAGACAGAAGCGTTAGCCAGGTCCTGGGCGAGAACCGCCAGGAGTGCACTCGATATGCCGTCTCACGCGAGCCTGATGGGGCAAGCTCTGGCACCTCACCCACGAGCCCAGCCCCCGCGCCAGGGGGCACCAGCCGGGCTCTCGCGCGCCGAGTGCCATTTCTCGTTCTGCGCGCGCTATTCGTTGTAGCGTTAAGACTTCCACCCACCCGCTGTCGAGGCGTCCGCCCGCCGCTTGAGAACCCGTGTGCCCGATGACCTCCTCTGAATTTCCCGTGACCACCACGCGCCCCGCTCTGATCGGCTGGCGCAACGCCGTCTTTGCCGCGTTCTTCGTGGCCGGGCTCGGCCTGGCCAGCTGGATGTCGCGGGTTCCCGCCGTGCGCGACGGCCTCGGGCTCGACACCATTCAGGTCGGCATCCTCATTTTCGGGCTCTCGGCGGGCTCAGTCATCGGGCTACTCATCGCTGCCGGGATGCTCGCTCGCCTCGGCGCCCGCCGGGCCATGCTGGTCAGCGTCTCCCTGTCGGCCACCGGGCTCGTGCTCATGGGCGTCGGCGTCAGCCTCGTACCCTCCGCCCCATTCGTGTTCGCGGCCCTCGCCGTGTTCGGCATCGGCGTGGGATCCCTCGACGTCATGATGAACGTCGAGGGCGCAGCGGCCGAGCGCGCCATCGGCCGCACGCTCATGCCGCTCATGCACGCCTGCTTCAGCCTCGGAACGGTGACCGGCGCGCTGGGCGGCGCCGCCGCATCCGCTCTGGATATCTCGGTGTTCTGGCACCTGCTGGTCATGGCCGTGCTGGTTCTCGGCACGATCGTCGTGGCCGTGCGGTTTCTTCCAGTGAGCGTCGAAAGCACCGAAAAAGCGGATGCCCCGCCACGCGCCTGGCGCGAGCGCCTACGGGACAGCCTCGCCGTCTGGCGCGACCGCAAACTGCTGCTGATCGGGGTTATCGTGCTCGGCATGACCTTCGCCGAGGGCTCGGCGAACGACTGGCTCGCCCTCGCCTCGGTCGATGGACACGGCTTCAGCAACACCGACGGGGCGATTGTCTTCGGCGTATTCGTGGCCGCGATGACCGTGGGTCGCGTCATCGGCGGGCCCGTGCTCGACCGGTTCGGCCGTGTTGTCGTGCTGCGCGCCTGCGCGGGAATCGGCATTACGGGGCTCGTGCTGTTCATCCTCGCGCCGAACACCCCGCTCGTGTTCGTCGGCACCGTGCTCTGGGGCCTCGGCGCCTCGCTCGGGTTTCCGGTGGGCATGTCCGCGGCCGCAGACGACACCAAAAACGCCGCGGCTCGGGTGAGCGCGGTGGCCATCATCGGCTACTTCGCGTTCCTGGTCGGGCCTCCCGTGCTCGGCCTGCTCGGCGAGTCCTGGGGCATCCTCAATGCCCTCTACCTGATCTTGGTACTGATGGTGCTGGCGGGGCTGGCGGCCCCGGCCGCCCGGCCGAAGGCATCCGCCCGAGATTGACCGCTCGTCCCCCAAGAAGCCGACTGGCAGCGGCGCGTGCGGGTTGCCAAGCTGGACCGATGGCCCGAAACCCTCACAGTCGAACCCTGATTCTGATCAGCGCCCTTGCGGCAACGCTGCTCCTGACGGCGTGCGCGGCGGAGGCCACCCCCGAACTCGCTCCGACCGAAATCGCCCCGACCCACTCGCCCGCCCCCACGCCGGATCCCATCGTCGACATCGGGGCGATGAAGGGTGCCATGGGCACGGTCGAGACGGATGCCGATGGCGTGCTGCGCTACACCGCGGTCGAGGGCGATGTGGGTGGTCTGGTCTGCGAGCGCTTCGGCCGGGCTTACTGGCAGCTGGAATCGAACCTCACCAGTGGCGGATTTAGCTGCAACTCCGTCATCTACGTCGGCGAGATCCTGACGCCGACCAACGACAAGAACCCGTAAACTCGACCGGTGCGCCTTGTAATTGCGAAATGCTCCGTTGACTATGCCGGGCGTCTCAGCGCCCACCTACCGCTGGCCACCCGCCTGCTCATGATCAAGTCGGACGGCAGTGTGCTCGTGCACTCCGACGGCGGCTCCTACAAGCCGCTCAACTGGATGAGCCCGCCTTGCTCGGTCACCATTTCCGAGCCCGACGACGACCAAGCGGATGCCGGAATCACCGCCCTCTGGACGGTCACCCACGCCAAAACCGCCGACCAGCTCATCGTCAGCGTCTACGAGGTGCAGCATGACAGCGCCCACGACCTCGGCATCGACCCCGGCCTGATCAAGGACGGCGCCGAGTCGCACCTGCAGAAGCTGCTGGCCGAGCACATCCATCTGCTCGGCGCGGGTTTCACCTTCGTGCGCCGCGAGTACATGACGGCGATCGGGCCGGTCGATATCCTCGCGCAAGACGCCGCCGGAAGTTCCGTCGCGGTAGAACTGAAGCGCAACGGCGATATCGACGGGGTCGAGCAGCTTACCCGTTACCTCGAGCTGATGAACCGCGACCCGCACCTGGCGCCTGTGACCGGGGTGTTCGCCGCGCAAACAATCAAGCCGCAGGCCCGCAAGCTGGCCGAGGATCGCGGCATCCGCTGCCTTCTGCTGGATTACGACGCCATGCGCGGCCTCGACGACACGGCCTCGAAGCTCTTCTAGAGCAGCGGCCGCCCGCGCGCCGCGATATACAGCGCGAACCATTCGTCGCGGGTCATCGCCGCAGCCTGCGCGGCGGCATCACCGCAGGCGCGAATGCGCGCCGGGTCGCTCGATCCGAGCACCGGGTCGATGTGCGCCGGGTGCCGCACTTCGTCTGGATCTCTATCCGCTCGCGCAGTCCCGGCGAGCGTTTCAGTACCTCGCCGAACGCCGTCTCAGCTTTGCCATGGCGGTAGATGTCGGCGTGGTCGAACACGGTCACGCCGATCGACAGCGCAGCCTCGACCGCGTTTAACCGTGGAAAGGCTGAGCAGAATGGGCAAATGGGGTACATTGCCTCCAGAACACCTAGGCTATGCCGAATGAACGCAACATTGACGCGCACCTGGAGCGCCATTCTCTTCGACCTCGACGGAACCATCACCGATTCCGCCCCGGCGATCACCAGCTCGCTGGCTCGCACTTTCACGCTGCTCGGGCGTCCGGTTCCGTCCGCTGCCGAACTGCTCGCCTACGTCGGACCGCCCATGTTCGACGCCTTCCAGGAATATGCGGGAATGACCGCAGACGAAGCCGTGGAGGCCATCGCGGTCTATCGGGCTGAGTATCACGGCGCTGCTGCCCTCGACACGGCTGTCTTTCCCGGCATCGCCGGTCTACTCGAGCGCATTCACGCGACGGGTATCCCGCTCGCCCTCGCCACCAGCAAGCCCGAGCTGAGTGCCATCGCCATTCTCACGCACTTCGACCTGGCGAAGTATTTCACGGCCACGGTCGGTGCCTCCGCCGATGATACCCGCAGCAAGAAAGCCGACATCGTCGCCGAGGCTCTCGCCCAGCTGGCCGCGACCGGCGTCGACACCAGCGGCGCCGTCATGGTCGGCGACCGCAGCTACGACGCCATCGGCGCCCAGGCCAACGGCATTCCGGCCATTCTGGTGGAATGGGGCTACGGCTCTCCGGCTGAGGCCGAGGCTGCTACGGCGGTCGTGCACTCGACCGACCAGCTCGGCCGGTTGCTGCTCGGCTGACGCCCTAGCGGCTAGGAGTCGAAGCCGAGGCCCAGCGCGTCGAGGGTTTTCAGCAAGGCATTGCGCTTGCCGCGGTTGTGGTCGGCCCGGTTGAGCGCCCAGCGCGTGGCCTGAATCCCAGCGGATGCGATCGGCTCCGGCGGAAACGGCAGCGGACGACCGCGCACCATGGCCAGTTCAGTGCGCTCGGTGGCGCGGCCAGCCAGCTGGTCGAGCATGACCTGAGCGGCGAAGTGCGTGGCGCCGACCCCGAGGCCGGTGAATCCAGCCGCGTAGCTGATGCGCCCGCCGCGCGCCTGGCCGAAGAACGCGCAGAACTGCGTGGAGGTGTCGATGGCGCCGGCCCACTTATGGCTGAAACGCACCCCGGCCAGCTGCGGAAACGTCGTGAAGAAGTGGCTCGCGAGCTTGGCGAAGGTCTCGGGGCGGTTCTCATACCCGCTACGCACCTTACGCCCGTAGTGATAGACGGCGTCGTAGCCCCCGAACAGAATGCGGTTGTCGGCGCTCAGCCGGTAGTAGTGAAACTGGTTAGCCAGGTCGCTGAGCCCCTGCCGGTGCTGCCAGCCGATCGCGGCGAGTTGGTCGGCATTCAGTGGTTCGGTCATGAGCACGTAGTCGTAGACCGGCACGGTTGCGAGTTTGTTGCGCTTGAGTAGCGACGGAAAGACGTTTGTGGCCAGAGCCGTCTTCTGGGCAGTCACGGAGCCGCCCGCCGTCACAACCCGGGTGCCCTGCGCCGCGGTCAGTCCGGTCGTGTCGAGGTTCTGCACGAGCGAGTTCTCGAAGATTTCGACCCCGCTGGAGGTGGCCACGCGAGCCAGCTCGGCGGCGAGCTTGCCCGGATGCACGAGGGCATTGCTGCGCTTGTGCCAGACCCCGGCCAGGTAGGTCGGAGACGCGACCTCGGCCTGCACGGCCGCCTGGTCGAGAAACACGGTGTTCTCGTCGGTCGTCTCCTCACGCAGCCACTCGATCTGGTGGTCCTCGATGGCGAGGTCGATGGCGCCGGTGCGCTCGAAATCGCAGTCCAGGCCGAGTGCGGCCACGGCTCGCTCGATTTCGTCGAGGTTCTCATTACCGAGCTCGGTCAGCCGGTCGATCTCCTGCGGCCAGCGCGTGCGCCCGTTCTCTTCGCCGTGGGTGAGGCTCGCCTCGCAGAAACCGCCGTTGCGACCGGATGCCGCCCAGCCGACCGTGCGCGCCTCCAGCAGCACCACGCGCGCCGCCGGATTCTGTTGCTTGGCCAGCACCGCGCTCCACAAGCCGAGGTAGCCGCCGCCGACGATCGCCAGGTCGCAGTTGAGGTTGCCGGAGAGCCGAGGGTAGTTCGCACGCGGCGCGAGGTCGTCGAGCCAGAAGGAGCCCTGCCGGGTGCCGACGAGTGAGGCTGCGACAACGGATGCCGCGGGCCGGGCTCGGTCGAAAATTGTGCTGGTCATGCGGGATGCGCGTCCTCTCGCGGCGACGGTGCCGCCACCTGGTCTGGGCGCCACCAGCCTAGCGGCGCCCACCGCACGGCGGCGCGTGGCGCGGGCATCCGCTTGATGCGACCGGGACGTTAACGCGAAAGTGCCGCCCCGCGCGAAGCGGAACGGCACCGAGAAGACGCGAATCTAGATGATCGCGGCGCGCAGGGCGGCAGCGGCGGCAGCCGGGTCATCGGCGCCGTAGATGGCTCCGCCGGCAACGGCAACGGATGCGCCGGCGCGCTGCACCGAGGCGATGGTCGCCAGGCTCACGCCACCGGCCAGCGAGAACGGAACCTTGGCGGTTTCGCCCTGGTTGAGCAGCTTCGCGAGCGAGAATCCGGGCTCGGCCTGCTCGTCGAGTCCGGCGTGCATTTCGACGAACTGGGCACCGAGCGCGGTGACCTCGCGGGCGCGGGTGACCTTGTCGGCAACGCCGATCAGGTCGACGACGATGCCCTTACCGTGCTTGGTCGCGGCGGCGACGGCTCCGATGATGGTGCTGTCTCCGGCCGTGCCGAGCACCGTCACGAGGTCAGCGCCGGCGGCGAAGGCGATGTCGGCTTCGAGCTCGCCGGCATCCATCGTCTTGAGGTCGGCGAAGACGATCTTGTCGGGGTGCGCGGCCTTGATCGCGGTGACGGCGCGCAGGCCCTCAGCCTTGATCAGCGGGGTGCCGAGCTCGATGATGTCGACGTGCGGGGCGACCTGCGCGGCGAGCGCCAGCGCGGCGTCGGTGGTCAGTACGTCCATTGCTACCTGAAGCTTCATGGGGTTCTACTTTCTGTTGGGGTAAGCGGTCTGTGGTTTTCGGGACGGGGCCTGGGCCCTATCCGGTTTGTTACTCGAGGTTGGCGTGACGCGGCCAGAGCTCGGCGGCCGTCGCACCGCTTCGCTGCCAGAGCGTGTGGAATAGGGCGTCGCCCACCAGCAGCACGGACTGTTCGAACAGCCCGCCCGAGTACTGCGCCGACACCTGCCCGGCGTGGTCCTGCTTGGCGGCCGCGGGGATGACCACGGTCACCGCGGCGAGGTGCCCGAGCGGCGACTCCGGCGCCGTCGTCAGCGCGAGAATGTTCGCACCCACACCGTGAGCCGTCTCGGCGGCGCGCACGATGGCGCCCGTCGTTCCGGATCCACTCGCCACCAGCAGCAGGTCGCCCTGCGCAATCGCCGGGCTGGTTACCTCGCCGACCACGTGCACGTCAAGGCCCAGGTGCATGAGCCGCATCGCGGTCATCTTCAACGCCAGCCCGGAACGGCCGGCTCCCAGCACGAACACCCGCGGTGCCACAGCGAGCAGGCTCGCCGCGTCATCCAGCACCACAGAAGCGGATGCCGCCCGCAGCGCGTCCACGACGCGGCCATTCTCGGCGAAAATGAGACCGAGGGCATCCGCTGTGGTGGGGGTGGTTGTCGTTTCGGTCATAGGTCAATACTCCACTCCTTCGAGCGGGCGTGCGGCCCGCCAAACGAATGGTTTTACTACCCAAACGAATTGCTCCGGGCAGGCTCCACGGACGGTTCGGATAGGCTATTCGCATGACCTTCCTCGCCGATTCACCCGTGCAGACCGCGCGCAGCATGGCCGCCGAACGCTCCAAGCTCATCGCCGACCTCACCGACACGCACGCGACCACGCTGGAATCCCTGCTCGCCGTGCTGCGCTCGAGCAGCACGAGTGACACCGCTGCCCGCCAGAAGGCCACCGAACTCGCCGCCGCGGCGATGGTCGCCCTGCGCGCGGTGAGCGACCTCGACCGGAGCCTCACCGAAGAACCTGTTGCCCGCGCCTTCGAACGTCTCAAAAATGACCTGCGCCCGCTGGTGCGCTTCGGCGACCTCGACGTGCAGTTCATCGAGCCGCCGGTCAACGGCCGCGCACTGCCCGGCGAAGTCGCCCACGAGGCCAGGGCCATCGTGCGCGGCGCCGTGCTCGCCCTGGTCGAGCAGACCGGGGTCGCGCGGGTGCGCGTTCAGTGGGACTGCGACGGCAGCAACCTGCTGATTCGCATTCGCGACGACGGGCCGGGCGACCTCGACGCCGAGGTTCCGAGCGTTCGCCAGCTGGCCGCCCGCGTCGTGGCGCTCAGCGGAACGCTGGGTGTCGAGGCGACCGCCGGCTGGGGGTCGGAGATGGCGGTGTCGCTGCCGCTCGACGCGCCCACGGCATCCGTTTCGGCGGCGGCAGCCTGGGGCCTCAGCCCGCGCGAGCGCGGCGTGCTCGAGCTTGTGGCGTCGGGCGCGCGCAACAAGGCGATTGCCGAGGCGCTGACCATCAGCGAGAACACCGTGAAGTTTCACGTGGCCAACCTGCTGCGCAAGGTCGGCGCCTCGACCCGCGCCGAACTCGCCTCCCTCGCCCGCTGAACGGATGCCCGGCGCGCCGCCAGCACGCCGGCCGCCGCGAGCATGGACAGGACTCACGCTAGGGTGAAGGAGTCAGAAGACACACAACCCACGGGAGCGCGCACCAGCGAGCTGAGAGGACGGCCAGGGCCGTCGACCGTTGAACCTGTCCGGGTAATGCCGGCGTAGGAAGTTCGAGAACATGCGCACAATTGACGAAATCTCCATGTCTGAAACCGTCACCACCGGCCCGATCCAGGGCAGCAGCAAACGCTACGAACCGGTGCCGGCCTGGCCAGGGCTCGAAATTCCGGTTCGCCGGGTGAACCTCAGCAACGGCGAACACTTCGACCTGTACGACACGTCCGGCCTATACACCGATGACACGGCCACGATCGACCTCGAGAAGGGGCTGCCGAAGACCCGGGCCGGGTGGGAACATCCGCTGCCCATCGACGGCGCTGCGACCCAGCTGGTCTGGGCCCGGGCCGGCATCGTCACCCCGGAGATGGCCTACATCGCCGCCCGCGAGGGCGTCTCTGTCGAGCTCGTGCGCGACGAGGTGGCCCGCGGCCGCGCTGTCATTCCGGCCAACCGCATGCACCCCGAGAGCGAGCCGATGATCATCGGCAAGGCCTTCACCGTGAAGATCAACGCGAACATCGGCAACTCCGCCGTGACCTCGTCGATCGCCGAAGAGGTCGAAAAAATGGTCTGGGCCGCCCGCTGGGGCGCCGACACCCTGATGGACCTCTCCACCGGCAAGGACATCCACCTCACCCGCGAGTGGATCATGCGCAACTCGCCCATTCCGGTAGGCACCGTTCCGCTCTACCAGGCCGTCGAAAAGGTCAACGGCGACCCGGCCCTGCTCACCTGGGAGATCTACCGCGACACCATTATCGAGCAGTGCGAGCAGGGCGTGGACTATATGACCGTGCACGCCGGAGTGCTGCTGCGCTACGTGCCGCTCACCGCCAACCGGGTGACCGGAATCGTCTCCCGCGGCGGCTCGATCATGGCCGCCTGGTGCCTCGCCCACCATCAGGAGAGCTTTCTCTACACCCACTTCGTGGAGCTGTGCGAGATTCTGCGCCGCTACGACGTGACCTTCTCGCTCGGCGATGGCCTGCGCCCCGGATCAATCGCCGACGCCAACGACGAGGCCCAGTTCGCCGAGCTTCGCACCCTGGGCGAACTCACCAAGGTCGCGAAATCTTATGGCGTGCAGGTGATGATCGAGGGTCCGGGCCACGTTCCGATGCACAAGATCGTCGAAAATGTGCGCCTCGAAGAGGAACTCTGTGAGGAGGCCCCCTTCTACACGCTCGGCCCGCTCGCCACCGACATCGCCCCGGCCTACGACCACATCACGAGCGCGATCGGCGCGGCCATCATCGCCCAGGCCGGCACCGCCATGCTCTGTTACGTCACCCCCAAGGAACACCTCGGCCTGCCCAACCGCGACGACGTGAAGACCGCAGTGATCACCTACAAGATCGCCGCACACTCCGCCGACCTGGCCAAGCAGCATCCGCGCGCGCAGGAACGCGACGACGCCCTCAGCCGGGCCCGCTTCGAGTTTCGTTGGACCGACCAGTTCGCGCTCTCGCTCGACCCCGACACCGCGCAAAGCTTTCACGACGAGACGCTGCCCGCCGGCCCGGCCAAAGCCGCCCATTTCTGCAGCATGTGCGGTCCCAAGTTCTGTTCCATGCGCATTTCAGCAGATGTTCGGGTGTATGCCGCAGAGAACGGCCTCACCAGCCTCGAGGCGATCGAGGCCGGGATGGCGGAGAAATCGGCTGAGTTCACCAGGATGGGTAGCTCGGTCTACCTACCGTTGCGCGTACTCGGAGCCGACGAGCACTGATCGCGGAAGCAGATGGCGCGGCCAGCGGCACGCGCCGGCGCGCTGGCCGAATTGTGCGTGCGGGCCAGCGCGATCGGCCGGCACGCACAGTTTGACGATGGACACCAATCCGTGAGTCCCGGGCCCGGCCTAGAATATGGGCCCAGTTTCCGGGACCGGGCCCGGTCAGGTCTGGCGCGCACCTGGGTACACTCCGTCTCATGGTTCTCGCCATTCTCGCCTCCGCCCCGCCGCCGCACCACTAACCCCCACTGCAACGTCCAACCCGTTCCCGGCCCGGAAACCATCAGTAGCTAAGCGGTGACCCAATCACCCCAGCAGGGTTTTCCCATGGTGCCGGCACCAAGATTCCGCCATGACTCCCACAAACGCGACGCTGCGTCTGGTTCGCCTCGACGACGGCGCGAAGCATCCCGAAACCACTCGGCAGACGCAGCCCCGCCGCGCCCTGTCCCCGCGCCGCCGGAAGATTCTGATCCCGCTGGCCGTCGTCTGGCTCGTGATGGCAGCGCTGGCCTGTGCTCTGCTTCTCACCGGCACGAAGCCGAGCACCGCGTTTGGCGACACGACCGCCGTCCCCGGCGGGCTCGCCCGCATCAGCGCGGTCATCCCGCTCGAATCCGACGGCTGGGTACCGCCTGGCTCAGCCGACCGGCTCGACAGCGCTGTGCAGCCCGGCGCTCACCGCGTGCGCATCCTGCTCGAACTGACCGCAGCGGATGCCGCCGGTCTGTCTTTCGACGCCGCCGACTACTCCCTGTCCGGTGTCGGATCCCATGCCACCGCGCTCTGGGTCGACCTGAGCCAGCGGGAGGCGGCGGCCGGGACATCCGTTCTGGCAACCCTGGTCTTTGAGATCCCGAATCAGGCCATCGCCCTGGTTCTGGACGGCCCGCAGGGCGCGCGGTTATCGCTCGGAACGGGGCACCACACCGCACCCTGAGAATATCCCCCGAAATTGGGGGTAAATGTCTACTCCACACGCGGCTACCCCCGCCTATCGGCAAGCGGGCAGCATGGTTGCATTCCAACAGTGGAGGTCAGCATGACAACTGGATTCGTCACCCGAGAACAGCCCACCGCGACACCCATAGCCCACTTGAGCGTGCACGTACTTGGAAACCTCAGCGTTCGACGGGGATCGACCGTGCTGCACGCCCATCAGCTGGGCGGGCCCAAGCCTCGCCAGATCCTCGAAATTCTGCTCGTGCACCTGGGACTGCCGGTCTCCAAAGACCGCCTCATTGAATTGCTCTGGGGCGCGAGCGCTCCGGTCGAGGCCCTGCCCACCCTGGAAAGTTACGTCAGCGTTCTCCGTCGCCATCTGCAGCCCGGCGCGGGAAAATTTGGCCCGCTGCAGACCACGACCGGCGGCTACGTGTTGGACCGTGAACTCGTCGACGTCGACCTTGACCAGTTCGACGTGCTGCTGAAGCGAGCGCAGAAGACCATTCCCGGCCTCGCGTATCCCCTGTTGCTGCGCGCTCTGGACCTCGCCGCCGCACCGCTGCTCGGCGACGAACTTCTGCCGGCCTGGGCAATGGAAGCCCGCGATCTGCACGCCGCCCGCCTCACCAGCGCCCGCATTCTCGCTTCGGAAACAGCTGCAGCCCTGCACCGCATCGATGACGCCCTCGATTTCGCGAACCTCGCACTGGCCGACGAGCCGTTGAACGAACGAGCCTGGACGGCCCTCATTCTCGGATTGGAGACCAGCGGGCGCCACGCCGAGGGCCTGCAAGCCTACGACCGGTGTCGCCGCTCGATGCAGAACGAGTTGGGCTGCGCTCCCGGCCCGATTCTGCACGCTGCCCAGCTTCGCCTGCTGCACGCTACGGCTGACGGCGACGGCGACCTGGCCGACGTGCTGTCCGCGCTGCTCATGCTGCACGACCAGCTTCGCCCGTCGCCGACGAGCGAGCCTGGGCGCCCTGCCACCACTTCTTCTTCGCGACCAGAGCCGGTCGCGGATTCCCTCCGGGAGGCTACTGATGTTGTCACGTCATTTCTGCGACGCGCCGTCACTCGTGCCTGAGCCGGCCCCGTCGGCCTCGTACCACATGGGGGGCCAAAGAGACAGGACTCGACAAAAACTCGGGTTGTCCTGATAATGGTCTCGCCAACCGGAACAGCACAGTGTGCTCCGGCAGCATCGAGGCTTAGTATCGGGCAGAGAGGTCCCCGCAGATGAGCGCGCAGATGTACCCGATCGAACCCAGCGTGCAGGGGACCAGCGCGACCGCGTCACTACCCGGCTCCGTCACGGTCGACACAACCCCGATGGGGCAAATTCGTATTCTCATCGTCGACGACCACACCACCTTCGCTGAACTGCTCACCGGTTCCCTGAACCGCGAACCCGATTTGTGCAGCGTCGGCTGGGCTAACAGCGTGGCCACCGGCATCGCCGCCTGCCAGGAATTGGTCCCCGACGTCGTGGTCATGGACTACCACCTACCCGACGGCAGCGGTCTCGTCGCGGCCACAGCCATCCTCGCCCGCGCTCCTCATACCCGAATTGTCATCCTCACCGGCGACCCGGCCCTCGAGGCTCTCGAGCAGGCCGCCGCGATCGGGGTCTGCGCGTTCCTACCCAAAGACGGCTCCCTCGCGACGGTGCTCGACACCCTGCGGCACGCGCGCATCGGCGGTTTCCTCGTGCATCCGTCCCTCGTTAGCCTATTGAGTGCCCGGCGGCGGCAGCGCAGCGAAGAGATCCCCTTTCCCGAGCTGACCAAGCGTGAGCTCGCCGTGCTTCGACTGATGGGCGAGGGCTCCGACGTGCGGGCCAACGCGAGGGTTCTCGGAATTTCCGAGAACACCTGCCGCGGCTACGTCAAAGCCATCCTCGGCAAGCTCGGCGCGCACTCGCAGCTCGAGGCCGTCGTGATTGCCACCCGACTCGGTCTGGTGCCGGCGCAGCATGTCTAGAAGGCGGCCGGGCTCGTCGTTCCAAAACCGGCACGACGAGCATCAGGCCGCCGAACGCTCCGAGGTGCGCGCTGCGGTGCAGCGTTTTCTGCTCATGGGACTCGTTGCCCTGGTGCTGGTCGCCGTGCCGGTCGCCCTCTGGGTGCGCGCGCAGTCCGAGGCCAACGCCATGGCCAACGCGGTGTTGCACACCCAGCGGCTGGCTGACTACTCGCTCGGTCCGCTGATCACTGACGGCGTCGTGGCCGGCGATCCGGGATCCACTCGGCGCCTCGACGAGCGGTTGGCCCCCCGCCTCGCCGATGGGTCGCTCGTGCGCATCAAGGTCTGGGACGCCAACGGAAAAATCGTCTACTCCGATCTGCCCCTGCTCGTCGGCCAAAATTTTGCCCTCCCCAATTGGGCACCGGAGCTACTGGCCGGCGGCCAGGGCCGCGCCACCCTCGAGACGCAAACAGCCCCCGACGACCTGTATGAAACCGATTCGGGTGAACTTGTCGAAGTCTACGTGCGCTCCATCGCGAGCAACGGCAACGCGTTCATCCTCGAGGCCTACTTCAACGACGATGCCTTGCGCCATGAGCAAGACACCGTACTTCTCGGCCTTATCCCGGCCTTCCTGCTGTCGCTCGGAGCTCTGCAGCTGGCGCAACTCATACCGGCCGTGCAACTGGCCCGGCGCATCCAAAATCACCAGTCCATCAAGCGCAAGCTGCTGCAACACGCTATCGATGCCTCCGACCTGGAGCGCCAGCGCATTGCGCGCGACCTGCACGACGAAGTCATTCAAGACCTTGCCGGGCTGTCCTATGCCCTCGAAGCCGAGGAACGGCACTCCGCACCGGAGAACCGGGCACTGTTCGGCCAGGCCAAAGCCATCCTGCAGAAGAACGTGCGCACGCTACGGGCGATGACCACCGAGCTGTACCCACCCGACCTCGAAGAGCTCGGGCTGCCGGCCGCCCTCACACGCCTCACCGCTCCGCTGCTCGAGCAGGGGATCGAGGTCAAACTTCACGTACCGGCCAACTGCGACCTCGATCGCGACCGTGCCGCCATGTTCTACCGGGTCGCCCGCGAGGTGCTCGCCAACACGGTGAAGCACGCCAAGGCCGGTGTTCTCGAGCTCACCCTCATGCAAGACGACGACCGCACCATTTTGCTCATTCACGACAACGGCTGCGGGTTCGATTTGAACGGGGGTGCCCCCGACAACCATCTGGGCCTGCGCATCATGCGCGACACCATCCACGTTGCCGGGGGCTCCCTTGAGGTACGCTCCTGGATGGGCGGTGGCACCTCCGTCATGGCTACTCTCGATCGCGTGGCTCCGGTTCGATCTCGCTAGCCGCCGACCGGCGCCGACCCGTCCAGATCATGATGCCGACGGACCCGATCAGCAGCACGGTGAGACCGATGCCGTAGACGCTCCAGGCGTTCACGGCCGGGCCCGGCGAGGTCGCGGCTGTCGCGGACACGCTGCCATCGTGCCCGTGGCTCGCATCGCTGTCGGCAATGACAACCGCGGCCGGCTCGGGCTCGGCGGCCATATCCACGCC
The DNA here is from genome assembly GCF_002929595.1 of Cryobacterium sp. N19. NCBI lineage: Bacteria > Bacillati > Actinomycetota > Actinomycetes > Micrococcales > Microbacteriaceae > Cryobacterium > Cryobacterium sp. N19. The sequence goes on from NZ_PJJR01000052.1 coordinate 137,841, forward strand.
GGCTCCACCCGGCGTTCCGGCCGCAACGCGCACCTGATCGGCGGTGATTCCGGCACTGCGGGCCATGCCGCCGCGTACGTCGGCCACCACGTCATCGCCGAGCAGCGCTCCAAGGTAGCTGACCTCCAGTGTGTTGGCACCGATCGCACTGCCATAGTTGCCGAGATCATCCGAGAGGATGCCTTCCCGTGCGACTGCATCGGCCAGGGCGGTCGGGTCGGCCGAGTCCACGACGAAACGCAGGTCGTGCACGAGCACACTGAGCACGAAGTACGAATCGATCGACTCCGGTCCATCGCTCGCGAGCAACGCTCGCGCCTCATCCCTGGTGGCGCCTGCCGACAGCAGTACGGTCAGCTGGGGCACGCCCTGTTCGAGCACCCCGGCCGGCAATACGTCGGGCGAGATGTCGGTCAGCGCGAGATGCGAAGCGGATGCCCGTTGCTCCAGCCGCGCGCGCAACGCGGGCAGGTCAGCATCCGCTTCAACGGCGAGCACCACGCGGCGCTGCACCAGGGGGCCGTCAAAGGACACGGTCGGGCGACCGTTGCCGATCTCGGACCCGTTTTCAGCATTGGTGACGCTGACCGTCGGCGTGACACCGGACGGCGGGACGGAAGCCCCGGCGGTGCAGCCGCTCAGAAATACACCCAGTAGTCCAGCACTGAGCAGAGCAAGCAGCACCGCTGGGCTCCGACGAGGCGCGTGCAGCATCAGGTGCCGGCTGGCGTCCCCGGCAGGTACGCCGGGGTGTAGAAGTCTGGCGGCATGGTGTCCGGGTAGGAAGGATCGGAGTTGATCGGGTCGTTCACCCGGTAGTCGCCGACCGCGAACTGCACCATCATGTCGTGGTCCTCGTGCACGAGGTTGTGGCAGTGGATCATGTAGCGGCCACCGGCATCCGCTCCGGTGTCGAACTGCATGAGCGCGGTGATCGATTCGTTTTCGCCGGCGTAGAAGACGTCTTTCGGGCCATTTTCCCAGGCGAACGGTTTGCCGCCGTTGGTGTTGCGCGCGATGATCTTGGCGTCGACCAGGTGGACGTGCAACGGGTGGAACCAGCCGCCGGAGGCATTAATAATGGTCCACTGTTCCACATCGTAGGGCTGCGGATTGGCGAACAACTTGGTGAACCGTGAGGCCGCGACGTCGTCCCAGGTGACGCCGTTGATCTTCCAGACGCCGTTGGCCTTCTCCACCCTCAGTTCACGCTTGGCCTTGGCCATGGCGGGGGTCAGGTCCATGGTCGCGATGCCGCCGCGGCTCAGATTAAGCGCGCCTCCGTCGTCCAGGGTGGCCGGGATCGCCGAAATACTGCCCGCACTCGAACCGGAATCGGCCACGACCTCGAACCGCATGATCTTGTCCGTGTTCACGAAATTGACATTGTTCTTATTGCTCAGGTTCTTCAGGTCGATGGTCTGCCCGACCCGGTACTTTCTGAAATCGATCAGAATCTCGTATCGCTCGGCCGTGCCCTGCCGCCACGAGGCGACCGCCTGCACGCGGGGTACCATGCCAGCGTCGGTGCCGACCACGTACATCGGGTCGCCAGTCGACAGTGTGGGCCGAAAGGAGCGGGAGATCGACGCGACCAGCACCCGAAAACGGTAAATACGTGGCTTGACTTTCATGGTCGGCCACGGAACCCCGTTGACCATCACGATGTCGCCCCACAGACCATTGTGGGAATTGTCGTTGTAGCCGAGCGACCCGTCGGCGTTGAACATGACGTCCGAGATCATGAGCGGCACATCGAATTCACCCTGCGGCAGCTGGGCCCGCTCGTGAGCGTCCGACAGTGGGTAAAACCCGGCCAGGCCGGAATACACGTTCTGTGCGGTGAGGTGGTGATTGTGGTCGTGGTACCACAGGGTGCGCGCGGTCTGCCAGTTCGGATAATGGTAGTTCTTCACATAACCGGGAGACGTGTAGTCGTTGGCATAGCCGTCGTACTGCGGCAGCGAGGCCGAGCCGTGCAGATGCGTGACCGTGCGGAAGGCGTTGGCGTGCAGCAGACCCTGAGCCGGGAGGGCATTGCGGATGCGTACCTCGCAGCGAGTGCCCTGCGCGGCCCGAATGGTGGGGCCGGGAAACATGCCGTTGTAACCGGCCACGGTGGTGGACAGGCCCGGTACGAACTGGGCCTGTCCGAGCTTCTCGGTGAGCGAGTAGTAGGCGAAGGGACGCGAAGGATCACCGTTGTCAAAACCGGTTTTATACGGTGCCAGCACAGGGGGCCGGCGAAAGACACCAGCGTAGGGCACCGGCATGTTCTGCGGGGCGAGCTGGCTCTGGGTGATCAGGGGGACGGTCGGAACTACGTTGTCATTTCCCTCCATTCCGACCAGACCGAGCGCCCCGAATGCGCCCAATTGCAAAACTTCCCTGCGTGATGTCATGACCTCTCCTCAAGGCTTTCTACTGATATTCGTTGTACGGCAAAATGTGGGGACAGCCGGCCGGCGACTGAGATCCAATCGCCGGCCGACTTCGTGTTGCTGGTGTTCGGTTAGAGCACAGTGCCGGTCGTGAAGGTCCACGTAGCCGTCACCAGCGGGTTGCCCGCCAGGTCTCGAACGCTCGTGTTGCCACCGATGATGGCCACCCGGTACTGAACGTTCGAGGCGAGGGTCACGGAGGGGTTGATGGTCAGCACGTTGGTGGTGGCGTTGAACGCCGCAACCGAGGTGATGACCGCTCCCGTGGAGACCCGGGTGATCCGAACCGTGGTGGCGCTGACTCCGGTGATGTCCTCACTGAAGGTCGCCGTCACGTTGGCGTTGCGGCGCACTCCGGTGGCTCCCGCTGCGGGAGTCCTCGTGAGGATCGTCGGGGCCGGTCCGGTGATGAAGGTCCAGGAACTGGCCACCATCGTGTTGCCCGCCACATCTTGGATACCCGAGAGGGTGGCCGTGTAGCTGCGGTCGGCGAGCAGGGTTGCGTTCGGGTTCAGCGTCGCGACACGAGTCGTGGCGTTGTACGACACCGTGGCGGGGATCACCGTGGTGCCGAGCCGCAGCACGAACGTCGTGCCGCTGACTCCCGTGACCGCTTCACTGAACGTTGCCGTCAGGTTGCCGGTCTGGCTGACCGAACGAGCGCCCGATGCCGGCGTGCGCGCCGTAACTGTCGGCAGCACGAACTCCGTGCGCGGCGTGACCGCGACCGATCGAGCGGATGCCGCTCCGGTGCCGACCGCATTGATAGCGGCGACATCGAAGGTGTATCCGGTGCCATTGGTCAGCGACCCGATGACCGCGGTGGTGACATTAGCCACCGTCGTGGTGCCCGTGGGCGTGGTGCCCGCACCGATGAAGGTGCGAACCACATAGCCCGTGATCGGTGCCGCATTGGCCACCGGCGCCGGGGCGGCCCAGTTCACCGTCACCTGCGCGTTACCGGCGACCGAAGTCCCGATCGTCGGAGCGCCCGCGACCACAGGTGCCGACGGTGTCACCGCATTGGACGAAGCCGAGAATGCGCTCGTTCCTTCCGCGTTGCTCGCCGACACCTGGAAGGTGTAAGTGGAGCCGTTGGTCAGCCCGGTGACAACCAGGTTGAATGCGGTTCCGACCGCGGTGCGCAGCGCACCGACCTGGGTTCCCGCCGCGTCAAGCACCTTCACCGAGAAGCCGGTGGGGATGCCGACGAGCGATGCGACCCAGTCCACGGTGGCCGTTGCATCACCGGCAACTGCGTTGACGGCCGTGGGGGCTCCCGGAGCTACGGTGTCGCTGAACTGCAGGCGTTCGATGTTGCGCAGGGTATCGGTACCATCGGTGCCGCGGTTGTCAAGCACCGTGGTAACCGTTCCGGCGGCTCCAAAGATGCCTGGAGTGCCGTCGGCATTCAGGGTGGTCACCTCGTAGTTACTGGTCAGGCCCGAGAACACTGCGGAGTCGATGTTGCCAGCCGACTGAGCAGCGGTGGGAGTGATAATTTCCCGAACCGCGACCAGGTTGCCCGGGTTCACCACTCCGGCAGCGACATCCTGTTCCAGGGTGTGGGTGCTGCCAGCCAGGTACGGGCGCTCCATCAGGTCGGTGCTGCCGATTTCGACACCGGCGTCATCACGCACGCTGATGCGAATCTGCAGGTACCGGTCGCCATCGATCACGTCGTTGGCGCCGCGCCCCTCGAGCGAGTCACTGCCGAGGCCGCCGAGGAGGATGTTGCCATCGCCCCAGACGTTGCCAACGAGCGGGCAGACACCCATCGGGGACAACGCTTCCACTCCCGCGAGCGGGACGGTCAACATCGACGACGAGACAAGGTCGCTCAGGCCGCTGATCCGGTCAATGCCGGTTTGGTCGAGCACGTCGCAGCCACTGAAGCCGGCACCACCTACGGTGCTGGGCACTGCGTTGTCACCACGGATCACGTCGTTGAACGCGGAACCCGAGTTGGCCTCCACTTCCTGCCAGCGGTCACGGTTGACCACGGCGGGCAGCGGAACTCCGATGAGGTTGTTGTTGATGTTCATGTCATCGTCGGCCGCCACCGTGTCGTATTGGTGGTTAGCCCAGTCGAACCCGGCTGAACCAGCGAACCGATCGATGGCTGCGTTGCTGGTCATGATGTCGTCGCCACCCTCGGCGTCGTAGTCGTTCTCGCCGACCTGGCCGACAAAGATGTCGTTGCCGGGAGCGGTTTGAGCGGGGTCGTTGAAGAAGGGCGCACTGTGATCACCGATCAGCAGGTCCTGGCCTGAACCACCCTGGATCCAGTCATCGCCACCGTCACCGAAGGTCGCGTCTGCACCATCACCACTTCTCACGAAGTCATTGCCGGGTCCGGCGAAGGTCTCGTTGTCGTTGGCTCCGCCGTTGGTGAAGTCCTGACCGTCACCGCCCATCATGATGTCGTTGCCGATACCGGTGTTGATGTAGTCGTTACCCGGACCACCCTTGGAAACGTCGGCTCCGGCAGAGTCCGTCAAGCGGTCGTTGCCGATGCCGCCCAGGGCGATATCGTCGCCGCCACTGCCTTCGATCACGTCATCGCCCTCGTTGCCAAGGAAGGTGTCGTTGTCGTTGCCGCCGGCGACCCGGTCGACGCCCGCGGTGCCGTTGTAGACCGACTGGCCGTTGATGCCGACCGGGTCGACCGAGTTGACCGCCTTGTACTGGATGGTCCCGTCCGGCTTGCGCAACAGCAATAGGTTCTCGTTGCAGTCCGTCGTGGCGGGGTCATCCGTCACGCTCGCACCCGTCGCCGCATAACCGGCAGGCGTGCCGGCCAGGTTGGCGAGCTGGAACTTGCAGTCTGCGGTGGCGAACGAGTCGGCCTTCAGGCTGGAAGCATCCGTGTTGCGCATCATCATCTCAGCGAAGGAGTTGCCCTCGAGCTGCGATCGCAGGTTCATTCCGGGGGTGCGGTTCAGGTAATAGAACCGGTCACCGTTCTGCAGGTCGGTCATCTGGTTCTCGAACACGTAGTTGAACGTGCTTCCCAGCAGACCACCGAACAGGTTGGTGTTTTCCGCGAGACCACCGACCCACAGGTCGACCATGTTCAGACCGGACTCCGCGGTTGCGTAGGCACCGGTGCTGTTCATGAAGTCGATGGCTTCGGCGCTCGGGGATATCCCGACGCCCGGGTCGACGACTGCCTTGGCCGCGGCACGCTTTCCAGCCATCGTGGTTTCGGCGGTGATGGTCGGGTAGGTGCCGTAGGCAGCCACGAAGTTGATGAGCGACTCCGGGTGCTTGAGGTGCTGACCGAAATCAGCCCAGCTCGTGTAGGGAGCCAGCTGACCGTCACCGGTTGCGTTGTGAATCTGGCGCCGCACCTCGTTCAACGCTGGCACACCCTCTGAGCGGGCACGCGTCATGTTGATCGTCGCCAGGTCGAGCGGCAGACCGAGCAGGTTGTTGCGCAGGGTGTCGGTGACGAACTCGTCGAGTTCGTTGCCCACCTGGTCACTCATGCCCATGATCACACTTCCGGCTGCCTGTTCAGAGGTCAGCGGCCCAGCAGGGCCACCGTCGGTATAGGCGATCGGGTTCAGGAAGCCCTTGAGCAGCGAGATGTCGTTGCCGGAGCCGTTCTCGTTGGTGCGCGCGATCGTCTCGGTCAGCATGGAGTGGCCGAAGCGGTACACCGCGTGGGCGAACTCCGCCTTGATGGCCGGGTCCAAATCGGTGTGGTAGACGTGGAACGGCTGAATGAGCGGCTGCACCTTGCGACCGAACTCCTCAAAGACGAGGTGCTGGTATTCCATCTCGGTGACGAACCGGGCGGCCTGGAACAGGCGCGAGCCGTTCCAGCTACCCACACCAGCACCCGCTCCCGCAGCCAGCTTCCACTCGGCCAGGGCGGCAACGCCCTTAACGGTGCCGTCGTTGGTGAGGGTGGTCTTGAATTCCTCGACCAGGCGGTCGTGTTCGGAGTGGAAGACCTGGTGAATGCTGGTCAGGCCGATGTTCTCGTTGACGCGACCGTCTCCGGCACAAAAGTGCAGGTCGAGCATCTCGTCATCGTAGGTTCCGGCCGGCTGGCTGGCGAAATCGGCGGTGGCCGTCGTGTTCACGTCGGGCGTCGGGGCAACCGGCGGTGTGGCCGGGTTGTGGTCCGTATCCTGCGGGCTCGGGTCGGCGTTATGCGCGATATCGGTCAGGAACGGGGTGTGGAAATAGATGGCGTTGGCTGGCACCGCGACAGCATTTGCGATGTCGCCCTCGACCATACCGGTCGGTGTGACGTACATGGGCAGGCCACGGGCCGGGCCGGGAATGAAGTTGCCGTAGGGGTCAACCGCCATCTGCGGGATGTTCAGCACGTCTTTGTCCTGAAGCAGCAGTCCGAGCAGGTCCTTGGCCTGCGTCTTGACCGTTGCCCAAGTCGCCATGCCACCGGCCGTGGGACCGGCCAGGCCACCGAGCAGCCGACCGGTGTTGACCGGCTTGCCTGCAGCGTTGTTGGTGTACTCGCGCAGGAGCAGCTGGTGTGACGGGTGCGAGGTGTAGGTCTGCGACTGGTCGACATAGGGCGAGTCGGTGTTGGCCGCGTCCTGCACGTCATCGGCGGTTCCGAGCACGCCGTCAACGCCGGGCTGGTTCTGCGCCCGGGTCAGCACCATGAAGCGCAGGTTCGGGTCGAGGTTGTCGGCCGTGGTGGCGAAATTATGGTCGGGTCCGGCAATGAGCGGGTCATCCGCCTGCAGCGGCACGAACACCGTACCGCCGCCCTTGACTGTCTGGTCGACGCCGTGGTCGAAGAACTGACCGAACAGCGTGAACAGCGAGTTGTACGGCGGCGACAGGCCAACATCGGTCGTCACGTTCGGAATGAACAGGGTCTCGTACTTGGGCACACAACCTGCAGGAACGCCCACGACCGGCGGATCAACGGTCAGGTCAGGGTCGGTCGTGCACGGGAACTTGCCGACCGCGTTCTGGGTACGCACCGGGAACCCGGCGGCAGCGACCGCTGCGGGATTGGTGGCGGTCTGATCCACGATCAGGTTGCTGATCTCGCGGGGCTGGGAGTCAACGACAGAGCCCGACTTCTGCTTGTAGCTAGTCGGACCAGGGGCACCGACGGGGAAGCTCGATGTGATCGGGTCAGCGTCGTTGAAGATCGGTGTCGTGAGGCGCGGAAACAACTGATCCGCTGCGCCATAGGTCTCGCGGCCGGCGATCAGGTTGTTGCACGATCCGTCGACGGTGCGCAGTCCGTAGGACGACAACCGGTCGGGAATCTGGTTGGGGCCGCTGCCGACCAGGGTTCCGCAGGGGTTCGCCGGCGTTGCCGTTGCGGCGTGAGCCTCGGCAATCTTGATCTGCTTGAGAATGTAGGCGAGGTCAGACGTGGTGACCGTGAACCCTTGGCCGACCGGCGCAACGGCCGCCGTGGCGGTGATCGCGGTGGACAGTCCGAGCACAGCATAGAGCACGACGGCCATACCGGCCGCGACCATGCGAGTGGTCCTGCGGAAGGCGCTCTTCGGTCTTCCAACGCCGTTGGGCGGTGGGCTACCTCGCATTCCGGTTGTATTTCTCGTGCTGCGAACGATTCCTTGACCTTCGAACCTGCTCATGACGCACCTATCTCTTCAGGGTGAGCGAATGCTGTAAGAGTGCGATGTAGGCCTTATGGAAACCTTGTGCATTCGCCCGTCCCCCCGCCCGCCTTCCACTGGGACGGGGCCCAGGCCCGGTCCCGGGGCCCAGGCTATAAACTGGGCCCACGGACGGGGCCTGGGCCCCGTCCACTTTGGGCCGGCACTCCCCGGCGTCCGCCCACCTCATTCCGTGCTACTTTCGCCAGACCATGTCTGATCCGTCTGCACCCACCGCGTCCACAGATCGCGCGCGCGATTCGGCCCCCCACCAAACGGATGCCCGCGGCCGCGTGGCCGTCGCCGACATCGCTGTCAGCCTGTTTCAGGCCCAGGGCTACGAAGCCACCAGTACCGCGCAGATCGCCGCAGCCGCTGGCGTCTCCCGCAGCACCTTCTTTCGTCAGTTCCGCTCGAAAGACGATGTGATCTTCGCCGACCACGACGAGTTGCTCGAGCAGATCGACGAGTTTTTCGCCACAGAGCACCCCGACCCCTGGCTGGCTGTGTGCGATGCCGCCGCGCTCGTATTCGAGCGGTTTCGGGAGCGCCTCGAGATCGTGCGGGTGCGCGACCTGGTCGTGCGCCAGACATCCGTTCTGCGCGACCGCGAAACGGTGATGGTGTCCCGCTACGAGAAAACGTTCTCGGCCTATCTGCGCCGCTGTCTGCCGGGTGTCGACCCGGTGGTGGCGATTCAATTTGCGGCGGCCGTCACGGCCACGCACAACTTCGAGTTGCGGCGCATGATTCGCGCCATCGACGCCAGCGCGGTGCTCGATTCGGCCGGTCTGGCGGCGCAGCTGCACGCCGTGCGCAATCGCTTTGCACCCGTCGGCGAATCGGCCAGGGGCGCGAGCGAGCTGCTCGTCGCGGTCTTTTCCGCCTCTGCCCTGCCGGCAGACGTCGCCCGCGTGATCGAGAACCGACTTCGATCCACAGCAATTTGACACCAAGTGTCACTTGACGTGAGACTCAGTGTCAGATAGAACTGAAGTCACACCTGCTATTGCGAAAGGCAATGATGCCCGATTACGATGTCTCCGCCCCGCTCGACACCGACTACTACGGTGTTTTCGCCGATGTGCCCGAAGCTGATCGAGCGTTCTGGAGCCGGGCTCGCACCTTCGCGGTGGAGACCCTCGACGAGCTGAGCGAGGCCTGGGACAAGGCGGAGTACCCGTTGCACCTGGCTCGCCGCCTGGGCGAACTCGATCTGCTCACCGACGGAGTCGAGGGGCCGGGCCTCACCCCCATGTCCCCGCTCGCGGCCGGCCTGGTGAACATGGAGATCTCCCGCGGCGACGGCTCGATGGGCACCGTCGTGGCCGTGCAGGGCGGGCTCGCCCTGCGCAGTATCGCCATGTTCGGCAGCGACGAGCAAAAGGCCACCTGGCTGGTGCCGCTGGCCCGCGCCGAGAAGCTGGGTGCCTTTGCCCTGACCGAACCCGACCACGGCTCGGACTCGGTGGGCCTCGAGACCACCGCACACCGCGACGGCGACGAATGGGTTATCAACGGCGAGAAGAAGTGGATCGGCAACGGCTCGGTCGGCGACGTCACCGTGGTCTGGGCCCGCGACGACGACGGCAATGTACGCGGCTTCCTGGTCGACCAGGCCCTGCCCGGCTACCGCGGCGAGACGATGCTCGGCAAAGGTTCGCTGCGCGCGGTACACCAGGCGCGCATCACCCTGACCGATGTGCGGATTCCCCTCGACGCTGTTCTGCCCGGCACCCACACCTTCAAAGACACGGCAGTCGTTCTGTTCGCGACCCGGCTCGGGGTCGCCTGGTCGGCGCTCGGTCACGCCACAGCCGTGTTTGAGGCTGCCCTCAACTATGCGCAGCAGCGCGTGCAGTTCGGCAAGCCGATTGCCGGTTTTCAGATCGTTCAGGAGCGGCTCACCCTCATGCTCTCCGAGCTCACCTCGATGCAGCTGCACTGTATTCGGCTGGCCGAACTGGACGCCGCCGGCACCCTGCGGCCCATCCAGGCCAGCCTCGCCAAGTTCCACAACACCCGCGCTGCGCGTTCGCTCGCCTCCCTCGCCCGCGACATGCTCGGCGGCAACGGCATCCTGCTGGAGAACCACGTCATTCGGCACCTTGCCGACATCGAGTCCATCCACACCTACGAGGGCACCGAGAGCATCCAGTCGTTGCTCATCGGTCGCGACCTGACCGGGGTCAGCGCCTTCCACTAGGTTCGACCTGCACGAGCTTTCGCTTGCATCATCTTTTCGGACAAAGGAGTCCCGCATGATCGACCTGACCCTGAGAACCACAAACTCACCCAACGACTCACCGCTCACACCCATGCGGTTCCTGCAGCGCAGCGCTGAAGTATTCCCAAACAAGGATGCGATCATCTACGGATCTCGTCGCTACAGTTACCAGGAATTTTCGCAGGCTGCGGAGGAGCTGGCCCACGCCATCCGCTCGCGCATCACGCCTGGCGACCGGGTCATATTCCTCGCGCCGAATATACCCGAGATGCTCATCGCGCACTACGCCGTGCCCTTGGCCGGCGGCGTGCTCGTCGCGCTGAACTCACGGCTGGCCGGGCCGGAGGTGCACTACGTCCTCGAGCATTCAGAGGCCACCCTGCTGTTCATTGACGCCGAACTGGTCGCCGGTGTCGGTGACGCTTTCGCGGCATCCGCTGCCCTGAAGGGCGTGATCGAAATCGCCGACGGCGAGTTCGGCATCACCGAGAGCGGACTCGATGTGGGCCAGCAGACGCTGGAGTCCTTTCTGGCCGATGCCGACAACGACTCCGCCGAGCCGCTGGCCTGGGAGGTTTCCGACGAGCGATCGGTGATCTCGATCAACTACACCTCGGGCACGACGGGCAAGCCGAAGGGCGTCATGTACTCGCACCGCGGTGCATACCTCAACTCCTTCGGCGAGGTGTTCCACAACAAGTTTACGAGCGACTCCGTCTACCTGTGGACGCTGCCCATGTTCCACTGCAACGGCTGGTGCACACCCTGGGCGGTCACCGCGGCCGGTGCCACCCACGTCTGCCTGCGCACGGTGCGGGCCGAATCGGTCTGGTCGGCCATCGACACCCTCGGCGTGACCAACCTGTGTGGCGCCCCCACGGTGTGCGGCGTGATCGCCAACGCTCCCATGAAGCACGTGCTCGAGACGCCGCTCTCGATCACCACAGCTGGTGCCCCGCCGTCGCCGAGCGTGATCGAACAGCTCGACGCCCTCGGCATCACGGTCGTGCACGTCTACGGCCTCACCGAGGTCTACGGTCCGTACACGATCTGCGAATACCAGCGCGAGTGGGATGACCTGCCCGCCGACGAACGTGCCCGCAAGATCTCCCGCCAGGGAGTGGGCATGGTGCAGGCCGAATCGGCTCGCATCGTCGACTCGGCCATGACCGACGTTCCGGCCGACGCCGCGACCATCGGCGAAGTCGTGCTGCGCGGCAACAACATCATGCTCGGCTACTTCAAAGACCCGCAGGCCACAGCGGATGCCTTTCGCGGTGGCTGGTTCCACACCGGCGACCTCGGCGTCATGCACCCGGACGGCTACATCGAGATCAAGGACCGCGCCAAGGACATCATCATCTCCGGCGGCGAGAACATCTCGACGATCGAGGTCGAAAACGCCATGCTCACCCATCCGACTGTGCTCGACGTCGCCGTGGTCGGCATGCCGCATCCGAAGTGGGGCGAGCGGCCCAAGGCCTACGTCGTGCTCCGCCCGGACGCCCTCGTGACCGAGGTCGACCTGCTCACGCATACTCGCTACCTGATCGCGGCATTCAAGGTGCCCGACTACGTCACCTTCGTTGACGCCCTGCCGCGCACGGCCACCGGCAAGATCATGAAGGTCGTGCTGCGCGAACTGCCAGAAGAGGTCGTCGAACCCGTCGTGTCATAGGGCGAGTGTGCACAACTGCGGAGATTCGCCCCGATACAGGCCACCCCAGTCGGAATGCGCCGCTAACTCGAATTTCTCCGCGTTTACGCACGCACACCCGGACAGCCAAGGCCCGCAGCCCGGACGCGGTGCCCGTGCGCGACCGAAACGCGGCGGGCAGGCAGTTTGCCAGCATCCGTCTATAGCCTTATAAGCACAATGGAAGACCCTCCCTCGCATAAACCCTCGCCCACCACCACCGACATGCCTCTTTCACTGAGAGGACCTCAACATGTATGAGTGGATCATGGTGGGCGCAGGACTCCTCCTCACCGTCGGAACGGGAATTTTCGTAGCCTCCGAGTTTGCCCTCGTCACGCTCGACCGCAATGAGCTCGAAGCTCGGCGTGATCGTGGCGAGAAACGCCTCGGTCCGACCATCAAAGCGCTCAAGATCACCTCGACGCACCTATCGAGCGCCCAGCTGGGCATCACCCTCACCACGCTACTGACCGGGTTCACCTTCGAGCCGGCCATCCGCTCACTGCTCAGCGGGCCGCTGACGAGCGTCGGTGTGCCTACCGGCATCGTGCCGCTGGTGGGAACCATCGTGGCGATCTCGCTCGCGACGCTGTTCTCCATGGTGATCGGCGAACTCGTTCCCAAGAACTTCGCCCTCGCCGTACCGCTCGCGACGGCAAAGATCGTGGTGCCGGCCCAGGCCGCATTCACAGCGGTGTTCAAACCCGTCATTCTGCTCTTCAACAACACGGCCAACGCGATCATTCGTCGGTTCGGCATTGAGCCAAAAGAAGAACTCTCCGGTGCCCGCAGCGCCGAAGAGCTGAGCTTTCTGGTGCGCCGCTCCGCCCTCGAAGGCGTGCTGGACGACGACCACGCCGCTATGCTGCACCGTACCCTGCGCTTCTCCGAGCACTCCGCCGCCGATGTCATGACCCCGCGGGTGCGCATGGCTTCCGTCCGCGTCACCGACTCCGCCGAGAGCATTGTGCGCCTCGCGACGACCAGCGGCTACTCGAGGTTTCCGGTGATCGACAAGAACTCCGACGACATCGTCGGGGTGTTGCACGTGAAACAGGCCTTCGCTGTCGCGTTGAGTGAGCGTGCCACAGTCACCGCCTCCGACCTGAAGGTGGACGCCCTGCGCGTTCCCGAGACCATGGGCGTCGACTCCCTGCTTGCCGCTCTGCGCCAGCAGGGATTCCAGATCGCCGTCGTCGCCGACGAGTACGGCGGAACCGCCGGCATCGTCACCCTCGAGGACCTGGTCGAAGAACTAGTCGGTGAACTCGAAGACGAACACGACCGGGCCAAGGCCGGCGTCGTCCGCTCCGGCCGCTCGGTCGTCTTCGACGCCGCCTTGCGCCCCGACGAACTGTTCGACCGCGCCGGCGTCACCATCCCCGATGACGGGGGCTATGACACGGTCGGCGGATTCCTCGCCGACCAGCTCGACCGCATTCCCGAACTCGGCGACGAGGTCGCCATCGACGGCGGCGTGCTGCGCATCGACCGCGTCGACGGCGTGCGCGTGCACCGCATCCGCTATACGCCCGCTAATCCCGAGACCGATCCCAGCCTGACCACCACACACGACCGAATCGTGACTGAAATCAAGAAAGACCTGATCCATGAGTAGCGCCGATTTAACCGCGTACCTCCCCGGCCTGGCCTGGCTCGTCGTGCTGCTGGTCGTGAACGCGTTCTTCGTCGGTGCCGAGTTCGCTGTGATCTCGGCTCGGCGCTCCCAGATAGAGCCGCTGGCCGAACGGGGCAGCAAAGCGGCCAAGACCACCCTGTGGGCGATGGAACACGCGACCCTGATGCTCGCCACCAGCCAGCTCGGCATCACGGTGTGTTCGCTGCTTATCTTGAACGTCTCCGAGCCAGCCATCCACGGACTGCTCGAATTCCCGCTCGCGGGTACCGGCCTCTCTGAAGGCATGATCAGTACGATCGCGTTCACCTTCGCGCTCGTCCTGGTGACCTTTTTGCACGTGGTCTTCGGCGAAATGATTCCGAAGAATATCTCGTTCTCCGTTCCCGAAAGGGCCGCCCTGATTTTGGCGCCGCCGCTCGTGTTCGTCGCCCGCGTCTTCAACCCAATCATCTTCAGCCTCAACTGGCTGGCCAACGGGGTGTTGCGCCTGTGCAAGGTCGAGCCCAAGAACGAGGCGACAAGCGCGTTCACCCTCGACGAGGTCGCGAGCATCGTGGAGCAGTCCACCCGCGAGGGCATGCTGCAGGATGCCTCGGGCACACTCAGTGCAGCGTTTGAGTTCACGTCGAAGAAGGTGACCGACGTGCAGGTGACCATCGAATCCATGGTCTGCCTGCCATCGACCGCCTCCCCGGCCGACATCCAGCAGGCGGTCGGCCGCCACGGCTTCTCCCGCTACATTCTGACCGACGACGACGGGCAGCCAAGCGGTTACCTGCACCTGAAAGACGTCCTGGACCTCACCGGCGGCGACAGCTTCACCGAGCCGGTGCCGGGAAAACGGTTGCGCCGCCTCGCATCCGTTTCGTGTGACAGCGAACTCGAGGACGCACTCGCCTCGATGCGCCGCCTGGGCGCCCACGTCGCTACCGCGTTCGATGCGAACGGCACCGTGACCGGAGTGCTCTTTCTCGAGGACATCATCGAGGAGCTCGTCGGTCAGGTCGAGGACGCCACCTCGATCTGACCCGCCGGAAACCGGGCACCGCACACGCAAGCAACGTACTGTTGTTTGGGTGCTTAGCGACGATTCCAATCAGATGACCTCAGACCAGCCAGACAACCCCGCCGCACTCGGTGATGGGTTCGTGCGGGTGCGCGGTGCCCGCGAAAACAACCTGCGCAATGTCGACGTCGACGTGCCCCGGGACGCCATCGTCGCCTTCACCGGGGTGTCTGGTTCCGGCAAGTCCTCGCTGGCTTTCGGCACCATCTTCGCTGAGGCCCAACGACGATTCTTCGAATCGGTCGCGCCCTACGCCCGCCGCCTCATTCAGCAGGGACACACCCCGCACGTCGACGAGATCACCGGGCTGCCGCCGGCCGTTGCCCTGCAGCAGCGCCGCGGAACACCGAGTTCCCGCTCGAGTGTGGGTACGGTCACCACCCTCTCGAACTCGCTGCGCATGATGTATTCCCGTGCCGGCATATACCCAGCGGATGCCGCCGGTCGCCTCGAATCGGACTCCTTCAGCCCGAACACCGCGATGGGCGCCTGCCCGCGCTGCCACGGCCTCGGCATGGCGCACACCGTGAGCGAGGCGTCGATGGTGCAGGACGCCACCCTCAGCATTCGGGACGGCGCTATCGCCGCCTGGCCCGGCGCTTGGCAGGGCAAGAACCTGCGCGACATCGTCGCCGTGCTCGGCTACGACATTGACCGTCCCTGGCAGGAACTGTCCCGCGCCGACCGCGACTGGATTCTGTTCACCGAAGAACAACCGGTGGTCGAGGTTGTGCCGCAGCGTGACCGCATCGCCAAGCCGTATCAGGGCCGATTCTGGAGCGCGAAGAGTTTCGTGCTGCACACCCTGGCCGACAGCAAAAGCGCGAATGTAAGGCAGCGGGTGCTGCGGTATGTCGATACCGGCCCCTGCCCGGACTGCGCCGGCAGCGGCCTCAAGCCCGAAGCCCTCGCCGTAACCGTGGCCGGGCAGTCGATTGCCGCGCTCAACGCGCTGCCGATGACGGCTCTCGCCGAGGTGCTGCGGCCGATCGTTGCTGACGCCGCGTCGACGGAGGTAGCCGTCACCCTGGCCGGCGACCTGCTGCGCCGCATCGACGTGCTGCTTGAACTCGGCCTCGGCTATCTGGCCCTCGGCCGCTCCACCCCGACACTGTCTCCGGGCGAAATGCAGCGGCTGCGCATCGCCACCCAGCTGCGCTCTGGCTTGTTCGGGGTCATCTACGTGCTGGACGAGCCCTCGGCCGGCCTGCACCCGGCAGATGCCGAGCCGCTGTTGCTCGTGCTCGAGCAGCTCAAACTCTCGGGCAACTCGGTCTTCGTGGTCGAACACAATATGGATGTCGTACGGAGCGCCGACTGGGTCGTCGACGTCGGCCCCCGAGCCGGCGAGGGCGGTGGTGAGGTGCTCTACAGCGGGCCGACAGGCGGACTGGCCGAAGTCGAGATGTCAGTCACCCGCGAATACCTGTTTGCTGCGGAACGCGAGCCGGTGGCGCGCGGCGAGCTGCGGCATCCGCTTGGCTGGTTGGGACTGACCGACGTAACCCGGCACAACCTCAAGGGTATCGACGCGCAGATTCCGCTCGGGGTGTTGACGGCGGTCACCGGCGTCAGCGGGTCTGGCAAGTCGACCCTGGTCAGCCAGGTGCTCGCCGAAGCCGTCGGTCGTCACCTGCACCCAGACCCCGACGATGTGCCGGTGCTGGACCTCGGCGACCCCGACGCTGAGATCGAGCTGGCCGAGCGCTCCGACCTGCCCACGGTCACCGGGCTCGACGCCGTGGACCGGCTGGTGCAGGTGGACCAGAAGCCGATCGGGCGCACGCCGCGCTCCAACCTCGCCACCTACACCGGCCTGTTCGACGCCGTGCGGGCTACCTTCGCCGCCACCGACGAGGCCCGTTCTCGCGGCTTCACCACCTCCCGGTTCTCGTTTAACGTGGCTGGCGGCCGCTGTGAAACCTGCCTCGGCGAGGGTTTCGTGGCGGTCGGATTGCTCTTTCTGCCGGGCACTTACGCGCCTTGCCCCGACTGCGGCGGGTCGCGCTATAACCCCGAAACCCTCGAGGTCAGCTACCGCGGCAAGAACGTGGCCGAAGTTCTCGGCCTCACAGTGGATGCCGCACTCCTCTTTCTCGAAGACGTCACCGTCGCCGCACGCAGCCTCGACACCCTGCGTGAGGTGGGCCTTGGCTATCTGCGCCTCGGGCAGCCGGCCACCGAGCTCTCCGGCGGGGAGGCGCAGCGCATCAAGCTCGCCACGGAGCTGCAACGAGCGCGCCGCGGCCACACCCTCTACCTGCTCGATGAGCCGACGACCGGCCTGCACCCGGCCGACGTCGAGCTGCTCATGCAGCAGCTCGGGCGCCTCGTCGATGCCGGAAACACGGTCGTTGTGGTCGAACACGAGATGGACGTGGTCGCCGCCGCCGACTGGGTGATCGACCTCGGCCCTTCCGGTGGCGACCAGGGCGGCCAGATCATCGCCGCTGGCACCCCGGCGACAGTGGCCGCCCACCCCACGAGCCGCACCGCCCCCTATCTGAGGCTCCGCCTCCCATAACGCGAGAGCGGGATATTTGTTGCTTCACGGTACCGGACCGGCAGGTCGCGCCGGGCCGGCAATCACACCCTGAGCACGGGTTCGAGCAGTGCGAGGGCGACGGCCGCGACGTCGAGGCGGGCCAGGGACGGTCCGGCCACCCCAAGCTCGGGCGCGGCCACCCGAATGGCCGGAAACGCGCTCGCCCACAGCACGACAACGCCGAGGCCGGCCAGAAACACTCGAGGAGAACCCAGTCCTCGAGCACGGCCCGCTCCAGTGCGAATATGTATTTACTTTTACTGCCGCGTTACGTAAAAATGACATGGGTGTTAGACGTCAGAAAATTGCGGATGCTCGCCCAGCTTCACCGACTCGGCACCATCGCCGCCGTTGCTCGCGAACTGCACACCTCACGGCCCCGGGGCCTCGATGCAACTCGCCGCGCTCGAACGCGAGGTGGGGGCTCACCCTCACCGAACGACACGGTCGAACCCTCACCCTCACCCCGGCCGGCAACGACATCGTCGATCTGCTGTCGGTCGCCGAACTGGAGATGATCGCGTCGAGGGGCGGTTCGGCGGGTACCTATCGGGTCGCCGCTTTCCCGTCGATCGCCCGCACCGGGCTGGCCGACTTCAGCGGCCACGACTGGGTCGTGCCGCACGCGGCGTGGTCCTGCCACGAGATGGTGCAGCGCGCCTGCGGAGTGGCCGGCTTCGCGCCCAGGTCTGTCGCCGAGGCCACCGATTTCTCCGTGATCCTCGCTCTCGTCGGCGCTGGGGTTGGCGTCGCCCTCGTGCCGGAACTCACCGTCGGGCAGCTGCCCGACTCGGTCACGCTTCATCCGCTCGAGAATCCCGTCTACCGACTCGACTTCGTCGTCGTGCGGCAGTCCCTGAACGCGGATCCGGGCATCGGTCGACTGCGTGACCTGTTTGCGACCAGGGCGGG
Organism: Cryobacterium sp. N19; assembly: GCF_002929595.1. NCBI lineage: Bacteria > Bacillati > Actinomycetota > Actinomycetes > Micrococcales > Microbacteriaceae > Cryobacterium > Cryobacterium sp. N19. Next base: position 155,994 of record NZ_PJJR01000052.1, read on the forward strand.
TCGCGTCGCGATGCGCGGCATCCCCACTAATTCTGTGACTCAGGAATAATTCACACCCTGCAAAACGCTGCACCTAGAGGCGCACACAGCGAGCTGGCCCGGGGGACCTACGGGGCGGGCGGCCGCTCATTTTCGCGTGACGTTTGTGGCACATCCCCTTTTCGCACGACCGTCAGGACCAGTAATGACCGCACCAGCCGCCACCGACACGATCACCGAGGCCGCACAACACCCCGACGCCAGGCGCAACCAGCTCGTGATTCGGCTGCTGTTGGTCTCGGCATTCGTCGTCATTTTGAACGAGACCATCATGGGCGTGGCGCTGCCGCACCTCATGAAGGACCTCAGTATCACGGCCACCGCCGCCCAGTGGCTGACGACGGCGTTCATGCTCACCATGGCCGTGGTCATTCCGATCACCGGTTTTCTCATCCAGCGCTTCGACACCCGGCCGGTCTTCATCGCCGCGATGACACTGTTCAGCACCGGCACCCTGATCGCCGCGCTCGCGCCCGGATTCGAGGTGCTGCTGGTCGGCCGCATCGTGCAGGCCAGCGGAACGGCCATCATGATGCCGCTGCTCATGACCACCGTAATGACCCTCGTCGCACCGGCCTCCCGCGGCAAAACCATGGGTAACATCTCCATCGTCATCTCGGTCGCCCCGGCCATCGGCCCGACCATCTCCGGCGTCATTCTCAGCGTGCTCGACTGGCGCTGGATGTTCATTCTCGTACTGCCGATCGCCATCGGCGCCCTCATCCTCGGTGCCTCGCGCATCCAGAACGTGACGACGCCGCGCAAGCTGCCGCTCGACGTGCTCTCCGTCATCCTCTCGGCCTTCGGCTTCGGCGGGTTCGTCTACGGCCTCAGCAACCTAGGTGGGGCATCCGCTGCCGGCTGGATTCCGCTCGGCATCGGCCTGGTCGCCCTGGCCCTGTTCGTGCTGCGCCAGCTTCAGCTGCAGCGCACCGATCGGGCCCTGCTCGACCTGCGCGTGTTCAGCTCGCCTACCTTCACCCTCTCGATCTCCATGCTCAGCATCAGCATGCTCGCCCTGTTCGGCACCATCATTCTGCTGCCGCTGTACATGCAGAACGTGCTCGGCCTGACGGCCCTCGAAACCGGCCTGATTCTGTTGCCCGGTGGCCTGACCATGGGGCTGCTTGCGCCGTTCGTCGGCCGCATCTACGACCGTCGCGGCCCGACCATCCTGCTGGTTCCCGGATCGATCATCGTCAGCGCCGCGTTCTGGGCGATGACCATGATGGGGCAGACCACCCCGCCGTGGATGCTCCTAATCGCCCACGTCGGCATGAGCGCCGGCCTCTCGCTGCTCTTCACGCCGCTGTTCACGTCGGGCCTCGGCTCTCTCAAGCCGAGCCTGTACTCGCACGGCAGCGCGGTCGTCGGTACCATCCAGCAACTCGCCGGCGCCGTCGGAACGGCACTGTTCATCGCCGTGATGACCGCGCAGTCGGCCGCCCTCATGGCTCAGGGCGTCTCCGAGATCTCGGCGACGGCCTCCGGAATTCGCGGTGCTTTCCTGTGCGGCGCGATCATCTCGCTGTTCGCCATTCCAGCTGCATTCCTCGTGCGGCGCCCGCCGCTCGGCGACGCGGTCGAGAGCGCTCCGGTCAGCGCTCACTGATTCAGCGGATGCGCTGGGCCAGCACCGCGGGATGATCCGCCGGCAGTCCGTGCCGCCGGCCGCCCTGCAGCAGCGCCACGTTCTTCTTCTCCCAGTCGAGCAGCGTCTGCCGGAGCGGGTCGATCGCGGCGCTCTCGTCGCAGCTGCCCGCCGTGCGGCCGCAGGAACACTTCTGCGCCGCCGCGTCGTGGTGCAGCGCTTCGATGCGCCAGATGCCGGCCATGGCCCAGTCGATCTGCCGCCGGGCCAGTTCGGTGTTGCGTTCAGCACGCTTGACCAGGTCATTCTGCAACAGGCTCCGCACCCCCTCGATCCCGGCCGTGAACTGGCCGGCAACGATGGCGCTGAGCTCGGCGACCTGGTCGCGAAGGGCGGTCAGGTCCTTGTCCCGGCCGACGAGTAAGGCATCCGTTTCGGCGATGTAGTCGGCGTGGGCGGTCTCGGAGGATGCCCAGCGCGCGGCCCACAATCGCACATGCTCAAGGTCCCGGCGCTCGGATTTCTCGGCCCCGATGTGGTGCACGCAGAGCGAGCAGACCACCTGGTCGCTCAGCGACGTGAAGTGAAACGGCTGCGGCGCGAGGCAGCACAGGCACGCTACTTCAACGTCGACGTGCAGCGGATGCGCGTGCGTCACTGTTGCCCCACCTCACTGTTGTTCCTTCGAGAATAACCGTGCCGCGTTCGTTCGCCGCGCCACCGTGTGCATTTCTGCACGTCGCCCCTGTGCGAATCGTCTTTGACAGCCACCAACGCGAAGCGCAAGCTAAGACCAGCCAGACGACGTGCACGCACGTTGTGTCAATGACGACACCAGGGGAAATCCTATGAGCACGACCAGATCCGATACCCGAAACGACGTGCAGACGTCCGGACTGAAAAAGGTCGTCGCGGCCTCCATGGCCGGCACGGTCGTTGAATGGTACGAATTCTTTCTCTACGCCTCCGCCGCCACCCTGGTCTTCGGCACCCTGTTCTTTCCGAACGCCGGCACCGAACTCGAGGGCATCATCGCGGCCTTCGCCACCTACGCCGTCGGCTTCCTGGCCCGCCCCATCGGCGGCATCGTCTTCGGACACTTTGGCGACAAGTTCGGCCGCAAACGCCTGCTCCAGTTCAGCCTCGTACTCGTCGGCGTCGCCACCTTCCTGATGGGCTGCTTGCCGACGTTCCAGCAGATCGGCTACCTCGCACCGGTGTTGCTCGTGCTCCTGCGTTTCATCCAGGGCTTCGCTGTCGGCGGCGAATGGGGCGGTGCGGTGCTGCTCGTCGCCGAGCACAGCCCGCCGAAGTCGCGCGGATTCTGGGCCAGCTGGCCGCAGTCCGCGGTGCCGATGGGAAACCTGCTGGCCACCGCCGTACTGTTCGTGCTCGCCTCCACCCTGTCCGATGAGGCCTTCCTGAGCTGGGGCTGGCGCGTCGCGTTCTGGCTCTCCGCCGTCATCGTGCTGGTCGGCTACTACATTCGTACCAAGGTCAGCGATGCCCCCATCTTTCTCAAGGCGCAGAAAGAGGTCGTCGCCGGCGACAAAGGTTACGGCATTGTCGAGGTCTTCCGCCGCTATCCGCGCGGGGTGTTCACCGCGATGGGCCTGCGCTTCGCCGAGAACATTCTCTATTACCTCGTCGTGGTCTTCTCGATCACCTATCTGAAGATCATCGTGCAGATGGACACCTCTCGAGTTCTGCTCCTTCTGCTCATCGCCCACGCGATTCACTTCGTCGTCATTCCGCTGGTCGGACACCTCTCCGACCGGGTCGGCCGGCGCCCGGTGTACTTCGTGGGCGCCCTGCTCGCCGGCACCTGGGGATTCTTCGCCTTTCCCTTGATGGACACCGCGAACGACTTCATCATCATTGTCGCGATCATGGTGGGCCTGCTCTTCCACGCCCTCATGTACGCCGGCCAGCCCGCCATCATGGCCGAAATGTTCCCCACCCGGATGCGCTACTCCGGCGTCTCCCTCGGCTACCAGGTCACCTCGGTCATCGCGGGCTCGATCGCCCCGATCATCGCCGTGAGCCTGCTCTCCACCTTCGAGTCCTCGGTGCCGGTAGCCATCTACCTCGCAGCCGCGTGCCTGATCACGGCCCTCGTGGTGCTCACCCTCAAGGAAACGCGCGGGCTCTCCCTGCACGACATTGACGCAGCGGATGCCGCCGAATCGGCCGATCGCGCCGCCCAGGCCGACCTCGCCGGGGTCGGTCGCCGGTAGCGCGTAGCGGGCGGTCCGATCCCACGGATCGGGCCGCCCTTTTTCGCTCCGGCGGGGCATCCGCTTGTAAGTCACTCGCTGAAGGCGGCCGGTCGATTCGCGATCTCCAGCGTGATTGCCTCGATGGCGGCGCGCACCACGGGCGAGCGCAGCGATTCGGCCCGCACGACGGCCCAGATGGGCAGTTGACGCTGAAAGTCTGCGCGCAACACAGGCACGAATTCCGGCCGGTCGTGCACGAGAAAGTTCGGCAGGAGTCCGATTCCGGCGCCGGCCTGCACCGCCTCCAACTGGGCGAACAGGCTGGTGGCCTGAAAGGTCGTGGCCGGTTCCGGCAGCTCGGAGGAGCGATAGCCCAGGTCGGTCACGAGCAGGGCACTCTCGACGTACGACACGAAACTGTGCAACGCAACGTCGTCGAGCGTGCGGGGCGCGCCGCGGCCAAGCAGATACTCGCGGCTGGCGTACAACCGCAGAAAATAGTTGGTCAGAAACATCGCCTGTGCGTTGTTGACATCGTTGCGGCCGGCCACGATCTCAAGGTCGACGCCCGACCGGTTCTGGCTCACCTTGCGGGTGGCGCTGAACATCTCGATATTGATTCGCGGGTGGCTCTGCTGCAGTTTCACGAGGGCTGGCGTGACGATCTCCGCCCCGAATCCGTCGATGGTGCTGATGCGCAGCAGCCCGGAGAGCGGGTCGGTCTGGCTGATAGCCGTGGCGAGCGCGCCCAGCCGGTCTTCGATCGCCTCGGCAGCACTGACCGCGTGCCGGCCCAGCTCGGTGAGCTCCCAGCCATGCGGGCTGCGCTCGAGCGTGCGGCCGCCCAGCTCCGCATCGAGTGCGAGGATGCGCCGCGAGATGGTCGTGTGGGTGGTGCCGAGCGCCTCGGCGACCGCGTTGAAGCGCCCCAGCCTGGCCACGGTGAGCAGCACGAGCAGATCGTTCGGGCTCGGAAGCTGGTGTGAACTCACGGATCGCATCCTTTCGAGCGTGTGCATCTGCGCACATACCCCCTGTGAAATATTGCCTTGATTGCACTCTATCCGGCTGCGAGGGTGGAGGGACACAAAGCAAAGGAGCTTCGAATGTCAGTAGTCGCATGGATCGGGTTGGGCAACATGGGCGGGCCCATGTCCGCCAATATGGTGGCCGCCGGCCATGAGGTGCGCGGGTTCGATTTGAATCCGGATGCCGTCGCCACGGCCGTCACAGCGGGGGTCACCGCCGTCGCGAGCATCAGCGAAGCCGTCGCGGGCGCCGACGTCGTCTTCACCATGCTGCCCAAGGGTGAACACGCCCGTGCTGTGTACTTCGGCGACGACGGCGTGCTGGCCACGGCCGATCCGGCCACCCTGCTGGTGGACTCGTCGACGATCGACATCGAGACCGCCCAGGCCCTGCACGATGCCGCAGCGGCGGCCGGCTTTCGCTTCGTCGACGCCCCGGTTTCCGGCGGCATGAGCGGCGCCACCGCCGGAACCCTCACCTTCATGATCGGAGGCGTTGCGGATGCCGTCGCTGACGCCAGCACGTTCATCGAGCCGATGGCGGCGAACATCATTCCGACTGGTGGCGCCACGACCGGCCAGGCCGCGAAAATCTGCAACAATCTCATGCTGTTCATCAACCTCGCCGCAACGGCGGAGGGCGCTGTTCTGGCCGAGCGGCTGGGACTGGACAAGCAGGTGTTCTGGGATATCGCATCCGTTTCGTCGGGTGACAGCTGGGCGCTGCGCACCTGGTATCCGATCAAGGATGTCGTCGCGACGGCCGCGTCCAACCGGGATTTCGCCCCGACCTTCACCGCAACGCTCGCGAGCAAGGACATCGGGCTGGCGATCGTCGCCGCCCGCGCCACCGACACGCCGCTCGAGATCGGCGAACACGTCGCCGAACTCTTTCAGCGCCTGATCGATGAGGGCGAGGGCGGCAAGGACTGCTCCATGATCGTCAAACTCGTCGACGGCTCCCTGCACGCCTGAACCATGTCATCCACCAGAGAGAGCTCTTCCATGCAAACAATTCCCCACTACATCAACGGGCAGCGAGTCGAGTCGTCCGAACGATTTGGCCCCGTATTCAATCCGGCCACCGGCGTGCAGGAGAAACAGGTCGTGCTGGCTTCCCGCGCGGTCGTGATCGACGCCATCGAATCGGCCCAGGCGGCCCTGCCCGAGTGGCGCACCAGCACGCTAGCCAAGCGCACGGCCATCTTCTTCAAGGTGCGCGAGCTGCTCGCCGAGCGCACGAGCGAGCTCGCCGCAATTCTGACGAGTGAGCACGGCAAGGTACTCTCCGACGCGGCCGGCGAGATCACCCGCGGGCTCGAGAACATCGAATTCGCCACCGGCCTCGCGCACATGCTCAAGGGCGACTTCTCCCAGCAGGTCTCCCACGGAATCGACGTGCACTCGGTGCGCCAGGCCGTCGGCGTCGTCGCCTGCGTCACCCCGTTCAACTTTCCGGCCATGGTGCCGCTGTGGATGATCGGCAGCGCCCTCGCCTGCGGCAACACGGTGCTCCTCAAGCCCAGTGAAAAAGACCCCTCATCCGCTATTTTCATCGCCGAGATCTTCACGGAGGCCGGCTTGCCGGCCGGCGTGCTCAACGTCGTGCAGGGCGACAAGGAGGCCGTCGACGAACTGCTCGACAACCCGGCGGTCAAGGCCATCAGCTTCGTCGGCTCCACCCCGATCGCCAAGTCCATCTACAACCGGGCTGCCGGCAACGGCAAGCGGGTACAGGCACTCGGCGGCGCCAAGAACCACATGGTCGTGCTGCCGGACGCCGACCTGGAGATGGCAGCGGATGCCGCAATCAACGCCGCGTACGGATCCGCCGGGGAGCGTTGCATGGCCGTGAGCGTGCTCGTGGCCGTCGGCGGCATCGCCGACGACCTCGTCGCCGCGATCAAGACGCGCATGACGACACTCCGGGTCGGCCCGGGAACCGATCCGACCTCGCAGATGGGCCCGCTGATCACCGGAGAACACCGCGATCGGGTCGCGTCCTACCTGGCCGGCGCCGAGGCGGCCGGCGCCACCATGGTCGTCGACGGCCGGGCACAGAAGTTCGACAGTGACGGGTTCTTTCTCGGTGTCAGCCTGATCGACCACGTCACGCCCGGGATGAAGGTCTACGACGATGAGATCTTCGGCCCGGTGCTGTCGATCGTGCGCGTTGACACCTTCGACGAGGCCGTGAAACTCGTCAACGAGCACGAGTTCGGCAACGGTGTGGCCCTGTTCACGCGGGACGGCGGGGCTGCTCGGCAGTTCGAGTTCGAGATCGAAGCCGGCATGGTCGGCATCAACGTGCCCATACCGGTACCGGTCGGATCGTTCTCGTTCGGCGGCTGGAAGAACTCGCTGTTCGGTGACGCGCATATGTATGGACCGGAGAGCATCCGTTTCTATACCCGCGGCAAGGTCGTCACGACCCGCTGGCCCGACCCGGCCACCTCGGAGATCGACCTCGGTTTTCCGCAGATGGCCTGAGTGAGGCGGGTCCCCGGTTTCGCGGGGACCCGACACCGGCGGGTTAGGGTGTGGGGGTGCCGCCTTCAACCCGTCCCACCGCCACCCGCGAGTTCTTCGTCGGGGCCGGTTTTCTCGGCCGCGGCCTCAGAATGTGGGGAACCTCACCGCGCCTCATGCTGCTCGGCGCCCTGCCGGCCTTTATCGTCGGCATCGTCTACCTCGCCGGCATCGTGCTGCTCCTCGTCAATCTCCAGGCCATCGCCGTGGCGATCAGTCCGTTCGCGAGCGGCTGGGGGGAGCCCTGGCGCACCGGCATGCGGGTCGTGGCCGGTGCGACCGTCGCGGCTGCCGGTATTCTCCTCTTGGCATATACCTTCGTGGCGGTAACGCTCACTGTCGGCGACCCCTTCTATGCGCGAATCTGGCGCGAGGTCGAGACCAGCCTCGGCGACGCGCCCGTCGAACCCGCACGCGGCCTGCTGCGCAGCATTCTGCGCGCGGTGGCCGACGCCCTGCGCCTGGTTGGCCTGGCCGTCGGGGTCGCTCTGCTGCTTCTGGTCTGCGGCCTGATACCCGGCCTCGGCCAGCTGCTCGCCCTCGTCCTCGGCGCGCTGTTCGGCGGCTGGATTCTCACTCTCGAACTCACCGGCTTCGCTTTCGACGCCCGCGGCTTCACGCTCACCCAACGCAAGCGGATGCTGCGCGCGCGCCGCCCGCGCAGCCTAGGTTTCGGCGTGCTCACCTACCTGTTGTTCCTGATTCCGGGCGCGGCCGTCATCGTCATGCCGGCGGCTGTGGCTGGCGCAGCCATGCTCAGCCGAGACGTACTCGCGTCGAGAGTGGAACCGGTTTAGCGCTTGCGGTGAATGATGCGGCCGCTTCGCGCCGCGATCGCACGCACGACGGCGGGACGCGCGCCGACCCAGATTGCGGCCGTGACCAGCAGTGCGCTGACGAAGATCCAGACGCCGAGCCAGCCCGTGTCGTTGCGCGCCGCATACATGTGGTTGAGGTTGGCGCGAGCGCCGGTGCTGAGCACGAGGGTCACGTGCACGACGATGAATGCCACGAAGAAGATCAACACCGCGAAGTGCAGCTTGCGAGCCACGGGCAGGGGAAAGACGTGGTCGAGCCTGCGAAACCGCGCAGACAGGCCCGGTGACATGCGCAGGCCGGTCACCAGTGCGATCGGTGCCGCGATGAAGACCACGACGAAGTAGCTGAGCAGTTGCAGGGCGTTGTAGTGCACCCAGCCGGAGTCAGTCGGCCAGTCGAGCGAGGCATACTGCAGCCCGGCCGATATCGCGTTGGGGAAAATGTCCCAGTTCGTGGGCACGACGCGCAGCCATTGACCGGTCACGAACAACAAAACGTAGAAGAGGATGCCGTTGATCACCCACAGGGTGTCGAAGACGATGTGCTGCCAGAGGTCGAGGGTGATCCGAATCGGCGGATTTCTGGTGCGGAGCAGCCCGGTGTTCGTGCGCGTCCAGAAGATGGACGGGCGTTTGGTCGTGCGCACCTGCCATCCGGTGCGAATGACGAACAAAATGAAGAAGGCGTTGAGCCCGTGTTGCCAGGCCAGCCAGGCCGGAACTCCTACCGGCGTGGCTGCCGCGTGGGTGGAGACGCCGGGGTAGTTGCGCAGGAAGGACTCGACCGCCGGCAGGGCGCGCACCCCGTTCGCCGCCAGCACGATCAGGGCCACGACGATGAGACCGGCGGGAACGATCCAGGCCAGTCGGAGCCGCCGTTTCGGCCGAGTTTCTCCCGGCCGGGAGCCACCCGTCGTCATCGTTATCCGTTCCCGCGATGGCACAGTGCCGCAGCGTCTTCGTAAGAATACTGGCCCGGCCCCGACCCGGGTGGCGGCAGCTGACGCGGCAGGTCACATAGCCGGTCCTGTCTTATCGCGGGTCAGGATGCTTTGCGCATTCACTCTGTCTTTATCTGTCTCGGTCGGCGATCAAGCGGCTCGAACCGCATCGACGAAGGCTCGCATGAGGACAGGATCTTTGACCCCACGGCTCGACTCGACGCCGCTGGACACATCCAACCTCGACTAGCTCCCCGCCCCCATCGTGACCTCATGCCGGAGTGACGTCCGAGACCCCTTTGCTGCCAGCCCCCTAGGCCGTGCCCGTGACAGCGTCGTCGGAACTGCGCTCGAGAGTGTCGATACGTTGTCGAGCGTGGCGGTAGGCAGCCACGCTGTAGTCCTCTTTAAGAATCTGCAGATGGAGCCATGTTGAGAGGGAAGTAACCCAGGGCTCACGACGAAGCACCTCCACGAAATCGTTCGCCTCTCGCACCGTGCTGAACACCGCCGTGGCGATGATGCCGAAATCGCCGGTCGTTGAGGCCATGAACTCCACGCCGAGTCGGCGCAGGGCGTCCAGACCCGTGCGGGAACCGCCGGAGTGCCGGATTCCCAGTCCGAGAGCCAGCGTGTGCGCGCGCCCGAACTCGCGCCGCGGAACAGCGACGACACGGATGATCTCCCCCTCGATGAGCCGTGTCATCCGGTGGCGCACGGAGCTTTCGGGAAGACCGAGGGCCTCAGCGAGCACCCTCACCGGAGCGCGGCCGTCGCGTTCAAGCGTCTCGACCAACTGAATGTCCGTCTCATCAAGAGCGTATTCGTCTTCCGTCTGCAGGGTGGGCGCATAAACGTTGTGGGTGATGGCTTGATAATGGTGCACCTGGATGGACAGCACCTCCGGGTGTTCGCGGATTCCGGCCAGCAGCTCGACGAGTTCCGTGTCGACGCGACAGCGCACCTGAATGCACAGCCCGGCGTCTCCGGTCGTCGTGGAGACGTACGTTGTCAAGGATGAGGCGATCATCTCTTCATAGAGCGATGACGCGTCTCCGCGGAGTGCAACGTGCAGATGACCCTCGAGCCGAAAACCGAACATGCGTGGATTGGCGCTCGCTGTGAATCGCAGTTGACCGCGATCAACCACCGATTTCGCGATTTCAGAAACACGATTTCTGGTGAGACCGAGTTCTTCCGCAATGGATGAGTACGATGCACGACCGTCTCGTCGTAGGCAGTCGACGACACGATCCTCTTCAACGGAAGGTCCGTCACTGTTCGACACTGTCACCTCATCTCCCTGTCGGGTCTCTCGAATACTGCCACACCGACGCACAATTTCGCGATCAGATCGGGGATTCTTGGGAATATGCACACACTTCAACCGGTTTCAGATACTCTTTTTCATTATTGACGCCGTAAAGGTGCAAACAGTATCAACGATGAAGTTGAACGTCACTCAGCGCAGAAGCTGGGCCTCGTGCCACAAACTGATGGGGAATCGTGAAGGTTATAGTAATTGGCGCTGGGCTCGCGGGCCTCACCGCCGCATGGAAACTGCGCCAGCAAGGTCATGATCCAGTGGTTCTTGAGGCCCGCAATAGGGTCGGTGGGCGCACGTGGTCCCAGACGCTCAGCAACGGTCAGCTCACCGAGCGCGGCGGCGAGTACGTCTTTCCGACTGAGTTCGCCATTCGACGTCTAGCGGCGGAGGTCGAGGTGCCCATCCTCACGCACAACGTGCGCTACGCCCGACGAACGGTCGACGGCGCACACTTGACCGTCGCTGAGCTCAATGCCGTGGGGGAACGGCTGAACGCCACGCTCACGGCGATGCTCGCATCCGGTATGGACCGAATCTCAGTCGACACCGTGTTCCAGGCGACCTTGGGAGTGGATTTTCAGCGCCACCCGGCATATCGGCGAATTGCAACGTCGCTGGCCGGAGACCCTCAGTGCATCAGCGCAGAAGCTGCGCTGATGCACGAGTCTTCCGCCTCCGGAGGCTACGTCGAGGACGGGGGAAGATTCCTGAGGGGCAACCAGTCACTCGCCGTTGAAGTGGCCCGATTACTGGGCGCGGCCATCAGGCTGGAGTCCCCGATCGCCGCCATCGATCAGTCTGCCTCCGGCGTGCAGGCGACCCTTCGCGATGGCACCACGGTCGATGCCCGCGCGGCTGTACTCGCCGTACCGCTCCCGATTCTGCGCGAGATCACTCTCGGGTTCACACTTCCTGTTGCACAGCAATCTGCTCTTGACCATCGTTCGATGGGCACGGCGGCGAAGCTGGGCGTCCCCCTGTCGGCTGTCGATGGCGACGTGGCACTTCAGAATGCTGACCAGACCTGGTGGTCGTGGCGTTCAATGTCGGTCGACGGGGAGAATCGCGTTCCGGCGCTCTCCTGCTTCGCGGGAGGATCCGCCGCCCTGGCTGCACTCGATACGGCAAACGGGCCCGAACGTTGGATTACCGAGCTCAAGAGGATGCGTCCGGAACTGGTCATCGACGGAGACGTCATGCTCACTGACTGGACCAACGACGAGTGGACCAGGGGGTCCTACTCCGCACCGGCCCTCGATTGGAGGCCGGAGGACGCGTCTGCCTTCGACTCCGCTGCGGGGTTGGTCGCAATTGCCGGTGAGCATACCGGGCTCCAGCAGTCCCTGAACGGTGCTGTCGTGTCGGGCTACCGGGCAGCCCACGCCATCGTGGACCTGGCCCGACAACGGGACCTGTGAGGGGCGGCAGCGTGGAAACAACAGACGTTATCGTCATCGGCGCCGGATTCGCCGGGCTGGTGGCCGCTCGAGAGCTTGGCCGCTCGGGTCACGCAGTGATCGTGCTCGAAGCGCGAGACCGGGTGGGGGGTCGCACCTGGACCGACCATGTCCTCGGACACGACCTCGAACTCGGTGGAACGTGGGTGCACTGGATACAACCCCACGTGTGGGCAGAAATAGCCCGATACGGCCGGCGCATCGTTCGCAGCCCGGTCGCTGAGGAAGCGTACTGGCTCGGTGCCGGGGACGCGCCCAGAAAGGGCACGCTCGACGATTTTCTGTCACTTATCGACGACGGTCAACGACGAATAGTTGAGGATGCCCTCACCGCGATTCCGCGCGCGATCGATCCAACGGTCGGCTCGATCACTGAGCTCGACGGCCAGTCACTGCAGCAGCGAATAGACGACTTGAACCTAGACGATGAGGCCCGCTCGGCAAACGAATCCGTGTGGGTCGGGCACGTGAACGCACCGCTGAAGTCGGTTGGGCTCTCCAGTGCCCTGCGCTGGGCGAGTGCGACCGGCGGCCACTGGCCGCTGATGCACGAAGCCTCGGCGACCTATCGCGTGGCGGGAGGCATGTCCGCGTTCAGCGCGGCCATTGCGGCCGACGTGAGCGGCGACATCCGCCTGAATTCGACGGTCACCGCCATCGACCACCATAAGAATGGTGCCACCGTCACTCTTTCCGATGGCGGTGAAATTCGGGCACGGCGCGTGGTCATGACCCTGCCCGTCAACGCAGTCGACACCATTGCGGTGACACCGGCACTCCCCGGTGTTTGGCGGCAAGCCAACCGTGAGCGGGTGGCCTCGCAGGGAATCAAGGTCTGGATCAAGGTGCGTGGTCGCTTGCCGCGGTTTTTCGCCTACGCGTCTCAGCATCACCCGATCTCGGTCCTCAAGAGCGAATTCATCGAGGAGGATCATTCGATTCTGGTCGGCTTCGGCCCGGATCACGCGGCTATCGATGTGACCAGTATCGAACAGGTTCAGGCCGCCCTGAGCGTGTGGCGCGACGACCTTGAAGTACTCGGTGTTGCTGCCCATGATTGGATGAAGGATCCCCTGTCGCAGAATACGTGGATGACCCACCGCCCGGGACAGCTCACTCGCGACCTCCCGCAATTGCAGCTGGCGGATGGTGTGCTCCACTTCGCGGGTTGCGACACTGCCGATCTCTGGGGCGGGTTCATCGACGGCGCCATCGAGAGCGGCTTGCGCGAGGCCCGACTGGTATCGGCCGCTCTGGCAGGCTGAAGCGGCCGGGCGCCCAATCGGGGCCCGGCCGCTTCCACCTCGTTCACCCGCGCGTCGCGCGCTCGGTGAAGGGCTAGGTGAGCGACACTCCCTCGTCGCCGGTGTCCTCGAGGAGCACACCCGCATCGATATTCCACCGCATCAGGGCACGAGTGCCCGGCTCACGCACCGCGGCGGAGTGTGCTTCGCGAACGGTTCCGACGCTGCCGTCGGGCAATTCCACCTCACAGCGCCAGGCCGAACCGAGATAATTGGCGTCCAGAACGGTGACCGGCAGCGTATTCATGTCTGACGACCCCGGCTCGGTGCCCTCTTCGTACAGGGTGATGTTCTCCGGGCGAATGAGAATTGCCAGAGAACTCGACTTCTTCTGGCCGGGAACGCGGATTGCATGTCCGGAAATATCCAGTGTCGATATTCCATCGACCGTGCCGACCATCGAGCCGGACAACACCGTGGATTCACCGAGAAACCGGCCCACAAACAGTGTTTCCGGTTTTTGGTAGAGTTCGGCCGGACTGCCGACCTGCTCGATCCGACCGTTGTTGAACACCGCGATCCGGTCAGAAAGCGACAACGCCTCCTCCTGGTCGTGTGTCACATACACGAAGGTTGATCCAACCTCTCGGTGGATTCGTTTTATCTCCTTCTGAAGCCATTCGCGCAATTTCTTATCGAGTGCGCCGAGCGGCTCGTCCATGAGCAAAACACGGGGCTTGTAGACGAGCGCGCGAGCGAGCGCCACACGCTGCTGCTGACCGCCCGACAGGTCGGCGGGGTAACGATCACCGAACTCTCCCATGCGCACCATATCGAGCGCGCCCGCGATCATCGTTTTTTGTTCGGCCTTTCCGATCTTGCGTCGCTCCAACGGATAGGCGATGTTCTCGGCAACGGTCTTGTGCGGAAACAATGCGTAGTTTTGAAACACCATTCCGATGTCTCGTTTATGTGCCGGCAGCTTGGCGACGGGTTTGCCATAGATATGGAGCAGCCCCTCCGTGGCGGTAACGAACCCGGCGATCATGTTGAGTGTCGTCGTCTTGCCCGATCCGGACGGGCCCAGAAAGGTCATGAATTCGCCCGGTTCGATCACGAGATTGATCGCATCGACGACGGCCTTCTTGCCATAGCGCTTCGTTACATCGCGCAGGCTGATCCCCGCATCGTTGATCACACTGATGACTTCGGTGTTGAGGTGCAATTGCCGGAGTTCTCGTTCGTTGTGATCCAGTGTGGACGTAGTTGTTTCCGGTTTCATGCCGAAACTCGCTTTCTCTTGCGGGTAGCAAATTGTGCGGTGAGCATGACCAGCACAGATGTGAACATCGCTATCACGGCGACAGCTGCGACCGTGGGATCACTCGCCTGTGTGACGCTGTTGTAGATCTTCACCGGCAGCGTCTGCAACTGCGGACTCTGAATAAAGAGCGACAGAATGATTTCGTCAAAGGACGTGACGAAAGCGAACAGTGCTCCCGCGGTCACTCCGGGCATTATCAGCGGGAGCGTGATGCTGAAGAAGGTGCGCAGCCGTCCGGCGCCCAGAGTCGCCGAGGCCTGCTCCAATCGCGGGTCCACGCCTTGCAACGAGGCGGTCACGTTGATGATCACGAGCGGCAGTGCCACGACCGTGTGCGCCAGCACGAATCCGGGCAATGTACCGAGCAGATTGAATCGCAGGAAGAGCGAGTAGAGCCCGATAGCGATAACAATGCCCGGGACGATCAAGGGTGTCAGGAAGTAGCTCTCCAGCAGGGCCTTTCCGCGGAATCTGACTTTGGACAGTCCGATCGCCGCCATGATCCCCACTGAGGTCGCGACCACCATCGTGACCAGCGCCACCTGCAGCGATGAGCCCAAGGCGCGCAACCAGGCCGGGTCGGTGAAGAAGTTCTCGTACCACTGCAGGGAAAATCCCTGCGGCGGAAAGTTGAACGACGCCGCGGAGTTGAACGACATGGGAATGATGACCAGAGTTGGCAGCAGCAACCACAGAATGATGAGGGCGGCCAGTGCGCCCAGTGCACGTTTCAGCGTCATTTCACCCTCCCCGCAAACAGGCTCGTACCCTTGGCCAAACGGCCGACGAGTACAAGCACCACAATTGTCGCGGTCAGCATGAAGATCCCGAGCGCCGTGCCCTGGCCCCACATGAGGAACCCGCTGATCTGCTGGTACATCAGGGCAGACATCATGATTTCCTTTGACGAGCCCAGCAGCGCGGGAATGATGTAGAAGCCGAGTCCCAGGATGAAGACCGTCACGGAACCTGCAAATATCCCTGGTCGAGACAGCGGCAGATAAACCGTGAAGAATGCCGTCACCGGTCGCGCCCCTAGATTGGCCGCAGCGGGCAGTAACCGCTTGTCAATCTTGGCCAGCGCCGAGTAGATCGGCAAGACCATGAACGGGAGCAGCACCTGGGACATCCCGAGCGCCACGCCAAAGGTGCTGCGGATCAAGGGCAGCGGGCCGATGCCGAACAACGACTGGAGAAGACCGTTGATCGGGCCGGTGTCCTGCAGCAGCACCAACCAGGCGAGGGTGCGCACCAGAATACTCGTCCATAGCGGCAGCATGATGAACAACTGCAACATGTTGCGAGTGCGATCACTCACGATCGTCATCAAATATGCGTACGGGTACGCGATAAGCAAGCAGACGATCGTCACGAGGAAGGATGTTCCGAATGTACGCAGGGCAACCACCATGTTGGTGGGCGTGGTGAACAGCCAGACGTAGTTCTGGATTCCCAACACCGGATCGCTGATGCTTCGGATGAAGACATCAACGAGCGGCGCGAGAAAGAAGAACGAGACGATCACGAAGGCGGGGATCAGAAGGAGAAACGGGCGCCAGTTCTTTGGCTCTCGAGCCAGTCTCGCCGGGTCACCGCCATCACCAGAGCGCTTGCCCCGATTGTGAGTGGACGTTGCATGAACCATGCGGGTTAGCTACCGGTGACCCAGCCGGCCCATGCCGCCGACAGAGCATCGTAGTTCTCCACCCAGAAATCGATGTTCGGAGCGTGACCGGACTTGAGGTGTTCCGTGGTGAGCCACGTGTTCAACAACGCGTCAACCTTGGGCGTCGCGTCGACGTTGACCGGCCCGTACGAGGTCAGCTCCGTCATGCGTGACTGCTGGTCTGCGCCGAGGTAGAAATTGACCGCGGCGAACGCCGCCTGCGGGTCCTTCACGCCCTTGGGAATCGCAGTCGAATCGACCATGATCATCCACTCGTCCCACATGGGTGCGATCGGGGCACCAGCCGCAGCCGCACCGTATCCGCGACCTGACCAAACCAGCCCCATGACGGCTTCGCCGGATTCGAGCTGCTGCTGTGCTTGAGCACCGGAGGTCCAGCCGATCACGTCGTCGCCCAAGGCACGGTACTTGTCGAAGGCGGTCTCGATGTCGGAAACTTTCACATCATTGATGTCTTTTCCGTCGGCGGCCAGGGCGAACTCCACCGTCTGAGGATCGACGTATGGAGACTGGCTGACCGTGCGCTTGCCCGGAAACTTCTCGGTGTCGAAGAAGTCAGCGGCGCTCGTTGGTGGATTGTCACCGAACGCATCAGTGTTGTACGCCACAACGAGACCGTAGAGAATATTGGGCACCATGCACTTGTCCGTGATCGTTCCCTCGGGAACCTTGGAAATATCCACCTGCGAGTAGTCGTACTCCTCGTACAGCGTTCCGCAGCCGCGAGCCGTGTCGAACTGCGTCGCGTTGGTGACATCCCAGGTCACGTTGCCGCTGTCGACCATTGCCTTGAGCTTGCCGGCGTCGAATGCGTCCTGCAGGAAAGTCGCGCCCGAGATCTTCGCAAACGGATCCCACGCAGCGTCTCGTTGACCATCCTGAAAAATTCCACCGGAAGCCGCATAGGTCAACGTCACACCGTCAAAGACTCCTTCGGGAACAACGCCCGCCACTGGCGTGCCGAGGTCTCGCTCGACCACTGGTGCAGCCGCACCGCCCCCCGCGCAGCCGGCGATGAGCAGAGTCACTACTCCACCCAACGCGAGAGCGCCCAGCTGGCGCTTAAATTTCGGATTTCGCATGGTCATCCTTCTTTCTTCACTCCGTTGTGAACCCCCAGAGACCAACACAGCCACTGGCTGCACCGCACGCTCCTGGAATCGATAGCCCCCAACGTAGCAATTCAAATCCGCAAGCGCGACTAATTCTCCATAATTGAGCAATTTATTTGCGAATATTTGAATGGTTCCCGGTGTATAACACTCAAATTGGCAAGTCGTTACGCATTTGTGACGAAATATGCGCGAGTTCGATGCGCTGCACGCCCGAATTGCGGTGCAGGCCGAGTGGGCCACCACTCGCCCCATAGTTGGACAAAAGGCAAGTTTTGTTGCATATTAGTAAAACTAAATACCGATTCACACGAAAGCAGGATGCTGATGTCCAACGATGAGCAGCCAATCGGCCCCCTGGACGCCAGCCTGACTCCGCGCTACGCCGGAATCGCCACCTTCGCCCGCCTGCCGCGGCTCGAGGATGTTCGTCGGGCCGATATCGCCGTTGTGGGCGTGCCCTTCGACAGCGGGGTGAGCTACCGCCCCGGCGCCCGCTTCGGCCCGGCTCACGTGCGCGAGGCCTCCCGACTGCTCCGTCCGTACAACCCCGTGCAGGACGTGGAACCGTTCTCCACTCAGCAGGTTGTTGACGCCGGAGACATCGCCGCGAACCCGTTCAACCTGACCGAGGCTGTGGCCCAAATTCAGCAGGCAGCCTCCGAACTGTCGGCCGACGGCAAACGTCTGGTCGTCATCGGCGGTGACCACACCATCGCGCTTCCCCTGCTTCGGGTTGTTGCCGAGCGCCACGGCCCCGTCGCCGTGCTGCACTTCGATGCCCATCTCGACACCTGGGACACATATTTCGGGGCGCCGGTCACGCACGGTACGCCGTTTCGGCGTGCCTCGGAGGAAGGCCTGATCGATATGCAGGCCAGCATGCACGTGGGCATCCGCGGCCCGCTCTATTCCCGCGACGATCTCCGCGACGATGAACGTCTCGGCTTCGCGATCATCGCCAGTCATGAGTTCGAAACCGAGGGACTCGCCCGCGCAATCGAGCGGATGCTCGCCAGGCTCGGTGACCGCCCCGTGTATCTCTCCGTCGACATCGACGTGCTCGATCCCGCCCACGCTCCCGGCACCGGCACCCCCGAAGCCGGCGGAATGACCAGCCGGGAACTGCTGGCCATGATTCGTGCCCTGCGAGCCGTGAACCTGGTCGGGGCCGATGTGGTTGAAGTTGCCCCGGCCTACGACCACGCGCAGATCACGGCCGTGGCTGCCTCGCACGTGGCCTACGAGATCATCTCAGCCATGACTCCTTCCGCGTAGCACTCGCCCTACCTCCCGCAGTCTCCGCACACCAATAAGGACAATGATGTCGACCAACATGACGAACCCCGCTTCGCCTCCCAGCACTGACTCCGAGCGGCGGGGTACTGTCATCGAGCAGCGCTCGATCGACTACGTGCCGAGGTCCGAGCGGCACGGAAAAGTATGGCATCAGGGGCCGTTCTGGTTCACCGGCAATTTCGTGCTGCCGACCATGGTGATCGGCTTCATCGGACCGGTCATCGGGCTCAGCGTCTGGTGGACCGTTATTGCGGTCATCACCGGCGCCTGCTTCGGAACCTTCTTCATGGCCTTTCATGCCAATCAGGGGCCACGCACCGGCCTGCCGCAGATGATCCAGTCCCGCGCCCAGTTCGGCAGCCGCGGTGCCATCGTGCCGTTCGCGGCGAGCGTCTTCGTCTACATCGGCTTCATGGTTTTCGACACGATCCTGGCCACCCAGGGCCTCCTGCTGGCCTTTCCGGGCGACAAGCTGTTCTGGTATCCGTTCCTGATTGCGCTCTCGATCCTGATCGCCGTCGTGGGCCACGATCTGCTCCACTTCATCCAGCGCTGGCTCACCGGCCTGCTCGTCGTCGTCTTCGTCATCATCACGGTGCTGGCCATCGTTCACTTCGACTCCACGACGGTCACCGAAACCGCGAGCACCGCAGGCTGGGATGGAGCGTCCTTCCTGGTGATGTTCTCGCTGGCCGCCGGTTACAACATCAGCTACGCGATTTATGTCTCCGACTACAGCCGCTACCTCCCGCAGAACGCTTCGGCCCCCAAACTCATCGGTTGGACCTACCTCGGCGCGGCGCTGTCGGCATCCTGGCTCATGTCGCTCGGTGCCCTCCTCGGCAGCCATATTCCCGACGCCGACGCGATCGGCGCCATCAAGACCGTCGGTGACATGCTCTTCCCCGGGTTCGGCACCTTTGCCGTGCTGGTCTCAACGGTGGCCTTGATTTCGATCATGGGTGTCAATGCCTATGGGGCCATGCTCACTGGAACAACCGCCGTCGACGGGTTTCGCAAAGTCTCCGCGACCGTGCGCCTGCGCGTGATCGGGCTCACCGTTGTCGGTCTGGTCACCCTCGCGATCGCCCTGCTCATCCCCGACGACTACCTGAGCAGCTTCAACAACTTCGTGCTTCTCATGCTGTACTTCCTCGTGCCGTGGACCGCCGTCAACCTGGTCGACTTCTACCTCGTGCGACGCGGCAAGTACGCAATCGCCGAGATCTTCAACCCGCGGGGCATCTACGGTCGCTGGGCCTGGCGGGGAATGGTCGCCTACCTCATCGGTTTCGTTGCCATGATCCCGTTCTTCTACACGTCGTTCTACGTCGGACCGGTCTCAGCGGCGCTGGGCGGGGCTGACATCTCCTTCGTCGTTGGCCTGATCGTCTCCGGCGGGCTCTATCTGTTATTCTCACGAAACCTCGACCACGCGGCCGAGGCCGAAGCTCGCGTCCGCAGCGAACTCGAGCTGGAAGGAGCCGCCGATTAGCGACACCACAGTGGCTGGTTCCCCGGTGCGCGTGGGCTGCTGCCAAATCTCCATGACCGTGGGCGAGACTCTCGGCAACCGCGCCAGGGTGCGGGCTGCCATCGAGGCGGCGGTGAATGCTGGAGCGCGCGTCATCGTGCTGCCGGAGCTGGCGAACTCGGGCTACATGTTCGCCGATCTGGCGGAACTGCGAACCGTGGCGGAATCCGCGACCGGGCCATCCGTTCGGGAATGGGAGCTGCTGGCCCAGGAGCACGATCTGGTGATCGTGGCCGGTTTCGCCGAGGCCGGCGACGACGGTCTGATCTACAACTCCGCGGTGCTGGTCGACAAGACCGGGCTTCGTGCCGTTTACCGCAAGGTTCACCTGTGGGACCATGAAAAAGGCAACCTGTTCACCGCCGGATCTGCCGCACCGCCGGTCGTTGATACCGCGTGGGGTCGCATCGGTGTGGCCATCTGCTACGACCTCGAATTTCCGGAGTGGGTGCGCTCAGCAGCCCTCGATGGTGCCGAGCTGCTCTGCTGCCCCGTCAACTGGCCGCTGTATCCGCGCCCGGCTGGTGAGCGTCCGAGCGAAATCGTCAAGGTGCAGGCCAATGCTGCAGTCAACCGCATGTTCATCGCCGTCGCCGACCGCACCGGGCTAGAACGCGGGCAGCACTGGCTCGGTGGCAGCGTCATCGTCGACGCCGATGGGTTTCCCCTCACGCGCATCACACTCGGCGATGAAACGATGCTGCTGGCAGATATCAACCTCGCCAAAGCCCGCGCCAAGGGAATCAGTGCGCGCAACGACGTGCATGCCGATCGGCGCCCGTCGCTCTATACCCGGGTCACCGATAGCTGATCCCCGCCCATCGCCTCGCTGACGCGCTGGCGAATGGCTGCCTGGCGGGCATGTCTCGCTGCTGCACACAAGACGGTGTTGCCAACCCTGACAGAATGGTGATCTGTTCCGCCCACGTCCCACTGGAGTGATCATGCGCCCGATGCCTGTCGATCCCACGAACCAGCGGGCGGCGATCGGCAGCAGATTGCGCGCCGCTCGGCGTTCTCAGCAGCTCACCATTGATCAGTTGGCCACGGTCACCGACCTCACCAAAGGCTTCATCAGTCGCATCGAACGCGACATGACCTCGCCGAGCGTCTCGACGCTGGTTGCCCTCTGTGAGGTGCTCCATGTCAATATCGGCGACCTGTTCGCATCGTCTGATGTTGAACTTGTGACCGCCGCGGGCGCGCCGCGCATCAACCTCGGAGGTGAGGGTGCCAACGAGAGGCTGCTCACCCCCCGGCGCGAGAGTCGTCTGCAGGTCGTTCGTTCCACCGTGAGCCCCGGGGGGTCCGGTGGGAGAAAGCTCTACACGATCAACTCGCCCGTCGACGTCGTGCACGTGTTGGCCGGTTCCATAACGGTGCAATTCAGCGACCGCACGTTGACCCTCGCTGCGGGTGATTCGCTGACTTTCGACGGCCGCGAGCCCCATAATTGGCAGGCCGACCTCGAGGTCGAGACCGAGCTCCTGTGGATCCTGGCGCCGGCCGCCTGGGAGGGCACGGTCTAGCATCTGTGGCCTCCATCGGCTCGGGGCGGGGTTGCATCGCATTAAGCGAATGCGATGCCAAGCGCTTCTTCACGATCTCATCAGCGGTGAGCAGGTAGTCGAAGTCGATGAGGTCGGATTTGTCGGTCATGAGCGGTCCTTGGGGGCGAAGGAGGAAGGAACCGGAAGGAGAAGAACACCATCAATGCGGCAGGGAATCTTCCACGGGTTTTCTGTGGCAAGGAACACTGGGAGGGTTTGCAGGTCCGGGTTTTGCAGCGCGACGGGGCGCACGAACCGGGCTAGGGCTCCCCCGCCCACGCTGGTGGCCTCGGGCCGGCTCGTGGCAGGCCAGGGGCCGCCGTGTTGCTGGGACCACGTGTTGGCCACCCCGGTGGGCCAGGCGTTGAGCGTGACCCGTCCGACGTTCGGGAGCATTCGTGCTACCACAGTGGCTGTTTCCGAGTCATCGGGGCCGCCAGTGAAGACGGATGCCGCAAGGGAGCCCTGCAGACCGGCCAGAACATCCATTACCTCGCCGGCATAGTCGTATTCACAAACAAGAGCTACAGGGCCGAAGCATTCCTCGAGCAGCCGCGACCCTGGCATGAGATCGGCCAGAGCCACGCGGAAGACGTGTGCAGCAGCGGCATAACCGTCGCCGCCGTCGGACGGGGCCGCGACCATCACCCCGGCGACAGCCGAAAGCTCAGCAATCCCGCTTGTGAATCCGGCTTCGATGCCCGCCGTCAGCAGCGGCGCGGGCGCAACCTCCCCCACCAGGCGGGCTACGGCGTCGAACATGCCGGAGCCGGCCGGGACGAAAATAAGGCCTGGTTTCGTGCAGAACTGGCCTGCCCCAAGCGTGAATGAGGCAACGAACCCGGCAGCGATGTTTTCGGCCGCGGCCGGTGACTCGGCGGCCGCGGACGTAACGAACGCAGGGTTTATGGTGCCCATCTCGGCAAACACAGGCACCCCCCGCGCCGCCGCACGGTCCCGCAGGGCCATCCCGCCGCGCTGGCTTCCGGTGAACGAAATTGTCTTCACAGCGAGGGAATCGACGAGTTGCAGTCCAGCGTTGAAGCCAGTAACGCAGTCATACGTTCCTTCAGGGGCGCCCGCTGCGCGGAGTGCGTCCCGGGCAATCGAGGCAACCTTGACACTCAAGCGTGGGTGCGCGGGATGGGCCTTCACAATGACAGGACAGCCAGCCGCGAGCGCGGATGCAACGTCGTGACCGAACACCCCGAAACCAAAGGGAAAGTTGCTCGCACCGAACACGGCGACCGGTCCGACCGGAACATTCCAGCGCGCCAGGGTGACCGTGTCGCTAACCACGTCCATACTCGCGGCGAGGTAGCTACCCTCGACCGCGACACTGGCATAGAAGAGCAGGCTCTGCCCCGCTCCCGCGATCTCACCCCGAAGGCGCGGCAGACCGAGCCCGGTCTCCTCGTCACCGAGAACGGCGAGTTCTTGCTGGTGCGCACTCAGTGCATCGGCCACGGCAGCCAGCCAGCGGGCACGGACTGCCGGGGCGGTCGCTGCGAGCAAGGGGGCCGCATTCACGGCGCGCAGCAGCACGCGGTCGACCATGCTCGGCGACGTGTGTTTAACGCTCCCGCGCTGCAGTCCGGTGTGCGGGTCGAAGCTGGCGTCAACGCCGGCAACAGCATGCGGCGCAGTCGTGCTCACGCGGCGACATCTTCCCGGGTTGCGGTCTCGCGCGCGGCGGCATCCACCTGTACGACAACGTCCCGAAGAACCGTGAGGCCGTCACGTAGCAACGCTTCCTCAATCACGAGCGGGGGCAGCAGGCGAATCACGTTCGAATAGGTTCCGCAGACCAGCACCAGCAGCCCTTGCGCGTGACACCGGGCAGCGATCTCTTTGGCAAGCTCGGCACGGGGCGCCAAGGTGTCCCGGTCGGCGAATTCCACGGCCAGCATCGCTCCCCGGCCGCGAACATCAACAACAATGCCCGCAGCGGAGAGCAGCGGGTCCAGCATTTCGCGGGCGACGGCCTCGATCCAGCAGGCATTGGCAACGAGTGCACCGTCTTCAAACGCCTCGAAGACCCCAAGCGCCGCCGCGCAGGCGAGCGGGTTTCCCGCGTAGGTGCCGCCGAGACCGCCGGCGTGCACCGCGTTCATTAGTTCGACACGGCCGGTGACCGCGCTCAACGGCAGGCCGCCAGCTAGGGCCTTAGCGGTCACGGTGAGGTCTCCCGCGACCTGTTCATGGTTGCTCGCGAAGAGCAGGCCCGTGCGTCCCATGCCAGCCTGAATTTCATCGAGCACGAACACGATGCCGTGCCGGGTCGCAATTTCGCGTAGCCCGGGAAGGAAGCCAGGCGACGGAACGATGAAGCCACCCTCACCTTGGATCGGCTCGATCACCATGGCGGCAAACGTCTCCGGCCCTTCGGCGTCCAGAATGCGCTCCACAGCGGCGAGCGCTTCCGCAGTGGCGTTCTCTGCCCCGGTCGGCCAGCGCAGCGGCGCTGCGAACGGGGCTCGAATCACCTCGGTCGGGAATGGCCCGAAGTTGAGCTTGTAGGGATTCTCCTTGGCTGTCATCGCCATCGTCAGCAGCGACCGACCGTGATAGGCGTCGTCGAAAACGAGAACCTTCTGTCGACCGGTGGCCGACCGGGCAATTTTGATGGCATTCTCAATGGCCTCCGCTCCCGTGGAGAACAGCGCCGTGCGCTTCTCGAACTCACCGGGAGTGTGCTCGTTCAACCACCGGCAGACAGCGGTGAACGAGTCGTATTCGGTCACCATGAAGCAGGTGTGGGTGAATCTGGCCAGCTGATCCCCGACATGCGCCTGCACGTTCGGGTTGCTGGCGCCCACGCTCGTCACCGCGATCCCCGAGGCGAAGTCGATGATGCGGTTGCCGTCCACGTCCTGGAGGATTGCACCGTCAGCGCGGTCGATGAATACCGGCAGGGTAATACCGAATCCGCTCGTGACGTGCTTCAGCCGCTCGGCATGCAATTCAACAGAGCGTGGGCCAGGAATTGCCGTGGCGAGAAGACGGGACTGGGGAACGGGTACTGGTGTCATGGGCTCAAATTAGCAACGCGCAGACTCTGAAACATCAGATGGATTGCCCAATTATTGTCATTTCTTGGTTAGAATATCCAACAATTGTCGCCTACTCCGTAAGAACGGATCTTGCCTCGTGATCAGCCTGACTCAGCTCTGTGAGAAGTTGGGCAATGCCCTCCGCACGGTCGACGGAGATCCGGTCGCCAGGATCAACCTCACCGGCGTGCATATCTCCGAGCTCACAGACCCGACACCGTATTTGGAAGGCGGGGAACTCCTGCTGACCACAGGCATTCCTCTGGCCGGTGAGCCCGACAGCCTTCGCGACTACGTCACTCGGCTCGCGTCTCGCGGCGTACTTGCCCTGGGGCTAGGCCTCGGTGCTGGTACTGACGATGTGCCCGCCCAACTTGAAAGTGCGTGTGCGGGAGCCGGAGTAACACTCCTCATCGTGCCTGCGAGCATCCCGTTTATGCACATTTCCCGCACCTACTGGGACCTGGTGGGCAAAACAGAACAGGCCGACCTCGCGGCCAGCCTCACTCTTCAGACTTCACTGACGCAGGCTGCGACACGGCCCGAGGCCGTCGCCGCGGTGGTGAAGGTTCTGAGCAATGCCCTGGGCGGCTGGGCCGTGTATCTTCCCGCCGATGGTTCAGCGGAAACGTACTGGCCACCGAAGGAGAACCGCGTCCTGCCTCAGCTCCGGGAAGAAACGGCCCGCCTCGGCCTCGCCGGAACGCACTCGGCGGCCACCTTCCCGCTGGACGGGATGGACGTCGTTGAGTACTCCATTATTGCTGACCGGCGCACGGCGGGTTTCCTGGCTGTCTGTGCGGGTCGGCCCCTGCGAAAGGCGGATCGGCAGTTGATGCTCACGGGATGCATGCTCCTCGCCGTGGCTGCCCAGCGAGAGTGGCAGCTCACTCGGGCGAACTCGGTTCTCGGCACCACGGCAACGACGCTGGCGTTGAACGGTTTCGTCGATGCTGCGCGTCTTGTAGCTGGAGATCTGATCGGTTCCCCGCTGGCTGAACGGGTCCGGCTCCTGGCCATCCGGGGAGACAACCTTGAGGCGCTCACCACCTCAGAACTCGCCGATCAGGTCTCAGCCATGCTGTCTGGTGAGCCGGCGATGCGATTAGGCGACAGCATCCGCCGATGCCGCCTTCGCTCAATGGAAGACGGCGTCTGTTACCTCATTCTGGAGACCCGGACAGACCCTGACCCTGCCGAAGAATCCGGGAACCCGGTTGAGGCAGCAGTGTCGCGCCGACGCGCCCAACCTGTTCCGTTCGCGGCGGCGCTCAGCCGGCCCATGCCGCTCAGCCAGTTACCGGGCAGCGCCGACGACCTGCGTCGGTCTTGCCTGCTCGCAAGGGTGGGACAGATCTCCACGGGCCCGGGCCTACGTGATCCTCGTGCCGTCGAGTGGGTGGCCCGGCTCACGGCATACTCCCGGGCCGATCTCGTGGCAACCGTGAAAAGTTACATTCGGAATCAGGGCCAGTGGGAGGTCGCTGCCCGGGAGTTGAAGCTCCATCGCAATTCCCTGCGGCACCGAATCGGCATTGCAGCGAAACTACTGGACGCCGATCTCGACGACCCTGACGTGTCGGCGAATCTCTGGCTAGAGCTCCGCAGAGTCGGGGCCGGCAGCGCTGACTGAGGCCAGCCAGTGTCGAACGGCGTCGCAAAGAAGCCACCGGAACACCGCTGAGCGCCCACAGCGCCCTGCCGGCGCACCTCCGGAAATCGCTGACGTGGGATCAAGGATCGGAGAAGGTCGAGTACCTTCAGTTCAAGGAGGAAACGACGATCTCGGTCTACTTCTGCGATCCACATTCGCCGTGGCAACGAGGCTCGAACGAGAACACAAACGGGCTCATTCGCCAGTACTTCCCCAAGGGCACAAACCTGAATCTCCATAGCCCCGAACGACTGGCTGAAGTCGCGGCCAAGATCAACGCTCGACAAGGAAACAGCCCACATTTGATCGAGTGTTGCGACGTTGGCTAGAAAACACCCAGCTTGTCATGGCCACCGACACTCGCCCACGCCTCGGGCGGTAGTGAAGCCGACGAGGATGCGTTCGCGAATCAAGTCACGTTCAGTAAACGCGGAGCCCTGGCCAGGCGGGGAATTGGCGATGATGACGCCGCATAAGTGACATGGAGAGTCGGGCGGACGGACGGTCGACTGGTGAAAATTGGCTCGTCGAGCACTGTGGGTGATACCGTGCACGAGTAGCGATCAAAGGAGATCAGCCATGTCGTCGTACACACAAGTGACCTCAGACCTGCCCCTGCTGGAATGCACCATCGGTGATCATTTTGAGGGCATCGTTGAACGATTCGCCCACCGTGACGCCCTGATCGAGGTAGCAACCGGACGACACTGGTCCTATTCCGAACTCAATTCAGCAATCGACGACTTTGCGCTCGGCCTTATGGGGTTGGGCGTCGAACGCGGAGACCGAGTCGGTATCTGGTCGCCCAACTGCGCCGAATGGACGATCGTTCAATACGCCACGGCCAAGATCGGTGCGATTTTAGTGAACGTGAATCCCGCGTTTCGCATCGCTGAGTTGGAATACGTTATCAGGCAGTGCGGAATGCGGATGCTCATCTCCGCCCCATCCGACAAAAACAGTGACTATACAGCCATGGCCCGAGACGCTTTCATCAGCTGTTCAGATCTGCACGAACTCGTCTTTATCGGCACCGATACCGACCCGACCCTATCGGGCGAATTCGACTATACCGCCCTCATCACAGCCGGCCATACCGTGTCACTCCTGGACCTGCGCCACCGTATGAACGAACTGACAGCGAACGACCCGATAAACCTGCAGTACACCTCGGGTACGACCGGATTTCCTAAGGGTGCCACCCTCACCCACCGCAACATTCTCAACAACGGCTTCTTCATCGGCGAACTCCTCAACTACACCGAACACGACCGGGTCGTCCTCCCCGTGCCCTTCTACCATTGCTTTGGCATGGTCATCGGCAACCTCAACATCTACTCACACGGTGCCGCCGCTATTCTTCCCGGGCGCAGCTTCACCGCAACAGCTGCCTTACAAGCCGTGCACGATCACGGCGGCACCTCACTCTACGGAGTACCCACGATGTTTATGGCCGAACTAGCCCTCCCGGAATTCACCACCTTCAACCTCTCCACACTGCGCACCGGAGTGATGGCTGGGTCAACCTGTCCGGAAGCAGTGATGAACCGAGTGATCGACGAAATGAACATGATCGACGTGGCTATTTGCTACGGCATGACCGAAACCGCACCCGTGTCGACAATGACCAGAAGCGAAGACACCATCACCCAACGCACCTCAACTGTCGGTCGTACGATGCCACACCTGGAAAACAAGATCATCAACATCACCACCGGCGAAACGGTAGAGCGCGGCAAGATCGGCGAATTATGCACACGCGGCTACAGCGTCATCTCCGGCTACTGGAACGAACCAGACAAAACTCGAGATGCAATCGACCAGGAGGATTGGATACACACCGGTGACCTCGCCAGCATGGACACGCACGGCTACATCACCGTAGAAGGACGCATCAAGGACATGGTTATCCGCGGAGGCGAAAACATCTACCCACGCGAAATCGAAGAATTCCTCCTGCACCATCCATCAATTCACGACGTGCAAGTCATCGGAGTACCCGACGAAAAATACGGAGAAGAACTCACGGCCTGCATCATCCTCAAACCGGGCGTCGACCCGATAACCGCCCAAGACCTCGCCGCCTTCTGCCACGGACGCCTAGCCCACTTCAAAATCCCCCGGTACACCGACGTTCGAGACAATTTTCCCCTCACAGTATCCGGCAAGATACGCAAAATCGACATGCGCAACGAAGCAATAGCCCGACTGTCAACCACTTCATGACCTGACCCCAAGCTGCACCCGATAGTTAGGCGGCGTCCCCGAGGTACTGCCAGCGATTCTCCGGGCTCAACACCCCCAGATCCACCAGCTCCCGCGCGGAACGGTGATCACCACGCTGGTCATGGAGTTCCCGTCATGTCCTGTCTCATCTAAGTCAAGTCAGTCTCATTTTTGACATCTATGCTGCTTGACGCCAGGGACAGCTTGGACCGAGCCGCTACTGCTGCATCTGGACCTCGCAGCGTAAACACGTCAGGGTTTCGGACCCGGAGCTGAGTGAATCGGCAAGTTGACGTCAACGCCGTAAACAAAATCTAAGTCGGGGAAACTGACGCAAACGAGGCGACCGCCGACTCGAAATGATCAAACATGACGTGCCGTCGCGGCGCCTCTATATTCATGACTTCAAAAGCAGAACCACGTTTTTCGATGTAACCGAGCACCTTCTTGGGTGACCTTTCGTGGCAGCGGCGGTCGCCGACACGCCATTCATGATCGGACAGACTGCGGACCTCGAGATCTCCCGTTGCGCACGGTTCATGATCCTGATTCGACATTGAATCTCCTTCGTGATGAGCAGCCCGGACCGGCGGTACCTCAACCAACTCCGATGCCGCTTGCATCTCCCACCCAACATAGCCCCCTCCTATGGCGGCATGCCGTTGCCAGCACATGCAGCGCCAACCAATCGCCGTCATCGGGGACAGCGCTGCGCAAAGTCCGAACCGACTTCACGCAGACGGTGTGTCGGCGGCCATGACAGGCTGGGCGTTTTCCAGCCAACGTCGCAACACCTGAGTTTTAGGAGTAGCGATGACAGACGGTTCCCGAAGCCGCAAGAAGGTGACCGGCGCTGCCGATGGCCGAGACGCGCGTTGAATATGCTCGGCTAATGAGGCAAGGAATCAGTAACGCCTAGGCGTGCCGAATGTTGAAGATCAACCGGCGTACGGGGATGCGTTGGCGTCACGGCCGGACTGTGAAGAACGCCCAGGGGCGTTGATTGTGGGCGCTAGATCCTGTGCAGGGCTTGTGAACGATCTTCCCTTCTATCGGCGTTGGAATCGTCCTCCGGGCGATAATCATCGGGGTACAGGCCGTAAGAAGTACGCCTTACATTCCGCGGCGAATAAAGTCGGCCACGCGCTCCCCGACGAGAACGGCGGTCGCGGCCGGTCCGCGCACGGGCGTGGTCGGCAGGATCGAGGTGTCGGCGACGCGCAACCCCTCGACACCGTGCACGCGCCCGTATTGATCGACGACGGCCCCAGGATCATCTGCTGGCCCAAACCGTGCGCTGCCGCAGAGGTGAATGGCGGTGCCCAAGTGGGAGCGCAGCCAATCATCGAGCAGTTCATCGCTCTTGAGCACGGTGTCGGTCAGTTCGGTCAATCGCTTAAACAGGTGCCTGTAGGCATCTGTTCGCAGCAAATGTACCGCCACCCGCACAACTTCGCGCATGCGTTTGAGGTCGTGTTCGGTCGAGAGGTAGTTGTAGTCGATGCGCGGTTGCACGTCTGGATCGCCCGACTCGAGGCTGATACGTCCGCGCGAAGTCTCTGACTGCACGGCGACGAGCAGCGCGAGGTCCCCCCGATAGGCGATCTGGTTCGCGAAGCGCCGCATCGACACCCCGCGCATCGCCCGAAGTGATCGAAGCGGACGCCTCGCTGCGGCGCGTACCCCGACCATGATGCCGCGCGCGCTGCCGGTCAACAGATACCCCATCGGTTTAAGCATCGGGAGAATCTCCAGATCCCCGGGCGCAGTAGAACCGGTCGCCGTGAAGTTCAGGCACGCCGCCATCGACTGCGACGTGCGGTAGTCAACGATCTGTCGGCGCGGCTGCCACAGCACGGCGATATCCGGGTGATCACTGAAATTCGCCCCGACCCCGGGCAAGTCGCGCACGACTGGAATGTTGAATTGTTCCAGTTGCTCCCGGGGGCCCACCCCTGAGACCAGCAGCAGGTGAGGTGATTTGATCGCGCCTGCCGAGAGCACAATCTCTCGGCCTCGCAGCTGAACCATCCCGCCGCCCCGCGTGACCTCGACACCGATGGCTCTTGTTCCCTCGAACAGTACACGGCGCACGTAGCTGTCACCCGACACCGTGAGGTTTCTGCGGTGCCGCACCGGATTCAGGTAGGCGATCCCGGTGTTCTGACGCACGCCGTCGAGCGTGTTCATCGGGAGCGGTCCGTGTCCCGGAATACCCTGATCGTTCTTGTCAGGTTCGTCGGCGAAACCCAGCTCCAAGGCCGCCGCGCGAAAAGCGACGGTCACTGGATGGTCCTGCGGAGGCCGACCGACGACCATCGGCCCCGCACCACCGTGAACGGCGGACTCGCCATACTGCAGGTCGGTTTCGATCCGGCGATAGAACGGCAATACCTTTTCCCAGGCCCATTCGGGTGACCCGATAGACCAGGAATCGAAGTCGGCTTTTCTTGCACGAATGAAGTACGAGCCGTTGATCGTCGATGATCCACCGAGGACCCGGCCGCGCGCGATTGAGTAGGGCAGTTTCGGTGTGAGATTACCTGTGAACGACCAATTCTGCGGATGTCCCGGCGTCGCTCCCTGCACGGTTCCAGCATCGAGTAACTCGGGCGGGAATTCGGCGGCGGACCGCGGCACCGGTCCTGCCTCAAGGAGCAGCACCCGTCTCTCGGGATCTTCACTCAGTCGGGCTGCGAGTGGGGCTCCGGCTGCGCCGGCACCGACCACGATCACGTCATAGTTCACGTCCGTCAAGTTCGACACCGGTACCCGTGGGTTCATGCCTGTCCTCCGGGTCCAACTATTGATAATTCACCCGACGTGAAACCCTCCTTAAGCAGAAGCAAGGCCGAGTCGAGCAGCTCAATGAGGTTGGAGCCGTCAGTTCTGAGCCACTGCTCGTACGCGGCGAGCGATGCACCGAGGAATACCCAGCCGATCACTGTCGGTTCGATCGCGTCGACGGCGACTCCCAAGCGGCCAGCCGCGAAATCCGACACCACCAGGCGCCACTCGGCATATCGCAGCGTGGAGTGCGCCACGAGCGCAGGAACGTTCAGCAGCAGGTTCATCCGCTCGCGATGAAAGGGGACCTCTTCTGACGGAAATCGATTGAATTCGACGACCGCCCGGGCGAGCGCATCGACGAGAGACACGGTCGTGTCCGTAGCAGCGAGGAGCGCGCGCATACGCGCGAGTTCAGCGTCAAAGTCACCCCAGGGCAGATCGTTCTTGGAGGGAAAGTAGCGAAACAGGGTTCGACGCCCAATTCCGGCGGCGGTGGCAATGTCGTCGACGGTCGTCTGGTCGAAACCGTGCTCGAGAAAAAGCCGAAGTGCTACGTGGCTCAGGGCGGCGCGGGTCGTCAGCGGCTGTCGGCCCATCCGCGGTGCCACAGAGCATTCATTCATTTGTTTTCATCCCTGTACTTTCGGCACTGAGTGCCACTAGTCTGGTGCATGCACGAGATTTTCGCCACTGATGTCGATTTCTATCGCAAGGAGAACCGCATGGTTTCCGCAAAAAAGACCAGCCCCACCGAATCCGCAACCGCCGACGCTGAACATTCTGCGGCGTTGGATCTCGAATCCGATACCCTGGTCGAGGAGATCTCGATCGACGGCATGTGCGGCGTCTACTAAATCGCTGACATGGCCGGCCTGGATCTTGACCGGGGATGGGATCTCCATCCCCAGGTATCTGTTCGCCCGGAGCCGTTCGGTGCGCTGCTCTACCATTTCGGTACCCGCCAGCTCTCATTCCTAAAAGATACGACGCTTCTCGCCGTCGTGAGGACTCTCGCCGACGGACCTTCTGCCCGCGCAGCGTGCACGGCCGCGGGCATCGCTGAGAGTGATCTGCCCCGCTATCAGCGTGCTCTCGGCATCCTCGCGAAATCCTCCATGGTCGTTGAAAGGACCTCATGACGCTCCTCGATGCACCCCGAACGTCCCCGTTCGTTCTCGCCCCGAAAGATATTCCCCGAAAGACCGAGCGTCTCGTCGATCTCTTCGAATACGGCCTTGACGCCCCCATCTGTCTCACCTGGGAACTGACCTACGCCTGCAACCTGTCCTGTGTTCACTGCCTCTCGAGTTCCGGGCGCCGCGATCCTCGCGAGCTGACGACGGCAGAGGCGAAGGCCGTCATTGACGAGTTCGAGCGGATGCAGGTCTTCTACGTCAACATCGGCGGCGGCGAGCCGACCGTGCGTCCCGATTTCTGGGAACTCGTCGACTACGCATCAGAGCACCACGTCGGAGTCAAATTCTCCACCAACGGCGTGAAAATCTCCCCGGAGATTGCCCAGCGTCTCGTCAGAAGCGACTACGTCGACGTGCAGATCTCGCTCGACGGCGCAACAGCGGAAGTCAACGATCATGTGCGCGGCCCCGGCTCCTACGCCACGGCTATGAACGCCATGCAGAACATGTATGAGGCCGGCTTCAAGGGATTCAAGATCTCGGTCGTCTGTACGAGCCAGAACATCAGCCAGCTCGACGACTTCAAGGCCATCGCCGACAAGTTTGACGCCCAATTGCGGCTCACCCGCCTGCGCCCCTCCGGTCGCGGAGCGGACGTCTGGGACGAACTGCACCCGACCCAAACGCAGCAGCGCGAACTCTACGACTGGCTCGTCGCACACGGAGATGGTGTGCTCACCGGAGACTCGTTCTTCCATCTCTCTGCTTTTGGAGACGCACTGCCCGGCCTTAACCTGTGCGGCGCAGGTCGTGTTGTCTGCCTCATAGACCCCGTCGGGGACGTCTACGCGTGCCCCTTCGCCATTCACGAAGAGTTCCTCGCCGGCAATGTGCGCTCAGAGGGCGGCTTCCAGGAGGTCTGGCAGCACTCGGAACTCTTTCTCAAACTGCGCGAACCGCAGTCGGGTGGAGCGTGCACCTCATGCGCGTTTTTCGACACTTGCAAGGGCGGCTGCATGGCCGCCAAATTCTTCACTGGATTACCGCTGGATGGTCCCGACCCGGAATGCGTCCAGGGCTACGGCGAAGAGTTGCTAAAGAACCGCAAGGGCAAAGCGGTAGAGCTTCCAAAATCGTCAATCGTCGACCACTCCCACCGCACTACCCGAGCCGGACGCGAAGGAATGGGCTCGGTACAGCTCACACTGAGCCGTCGCGCCGGGATGGTTCCAGTGAACGCCAGCGACTGCGAAGTCAGTCCTCTCGTCGGGTTCACGCCCGAACAACCACCGGCAGGAGCTTGTGACGAGAGCCCACTGGCCGGGATGAACCTGCTCGCAACTTCGCAATCC
The DNA here is from genome assembly GCF_002929595.1 of Cryobacterium sp. N19. NCBI lineage: Bacteria > Bacillati > Actinomycetota > Actinomycetes > Micrococcales > Microbacteriaceae > Cryobacterium > Cryobacterium sp. N19. The sequence goes on from NZ_PJJR01000052.1 coordinate 189,904, forward strand.
AGCTGCGCCGGGGAGAGCTGCGGAGAAGGAACGTGCGGCTGTAGTTAGAGTTCGCAACCCAGAGAGACGTGACAAGCGCCCGGTGCGCTTGCGACAGAGAGTCGGTGGTCTCCAGCCAAAAAATGCGTTATCAAGGATCGGAACGCGCGACTGCTTCGGCGAACGGGGACTCTGAGCCGTGAGGTGCAGCACGACGCAGTCGCGGAGTACGCCTTCCGATCGGATGCCGCGCCGCCGCAACTACCGCGCCGGTCTCAGTCGACTGTATAGAACCTGAACATCAAAAATGAGGAGGAAACCATGGGAAGAGTAGAAGGCAAAGTCGCATTCATCACGGGTGCAGCCAGAGGCCAGGGGCGTAGTCACGCTATCCGACTGGCACAAGAAGGCGCAGATATCATCGCGATCGATGTCTGTGAGGACATTCCCGGAGCGCCGTACGCCGGGGCCACGGAAGAAGATCTGGCCGAGACCGTTCGTCAGGTCGAGGCACTCGATCGTCGCATCATCGCTACTAAGGCGGATGTGCGCGATTTTGACGCCCTGAAATCCGCAGTGGATGAGGGTGTAGCGCAGCTCGGACGCCTCGACATCGTGTCGGCCAACGCCGGCATCGTAACCGACATGGCACCCACCGAGGAGCTATCGGAGGAGATCTGGACAGACATGATCAACGTGAACCTGTCCGGTGTCTGGCGCACCACAAAAGCAGCAATCCCGCACATCAAGGCCGGCGGGCGCGGTGGATCCATCATCCTGACCAGTTCCAACGCCGCTCTGATGGTCTACCAGAACCTCGCCCACTACACCGCAGCTAAGCACGGTGTCGTGGGACTCATGCGAACGCTGGCCCTTGAACTGGCACCACACATGATCCGTGTGAACAGTATCCACCCGACGCAGGTTAACACCGACATGATCCAGAACGAGGCAATCTACAAGCTATTCCGCCCTGACCTGAAGAACCCCACCCGCGAAGACTTCAAGACTGCATCGGTTGCTATGCAGGCGCTGCCGATTCCGTGGCTGGAAGCAATTGATATTTCCAATGCGTTACTGTTCCTGGCCTCCGACGAGGCTAGATACATCACCGGCGTTACCCTGCCTGTCGACGCGGGCGGCAGCATCAAGTAAGAATATTCGTTTCACAACTCGACGAGGAGAAGAAGATCATGGGAAGAGTAGAAGGCAAGGTAGCGTTCATCACCGGTGCCGCTAGAAGTCAGGGGCGCAGTCATGCGCTGCGACTGGCCCAGGAGGGCGCGGACATCATTGCGGTCGACATCGTCGGTCCTGTTGAGTCGGTGCATGCATACCCAATGGCCACCGCAGAGGATCTGGCCGAGACCGTGCGTCAGGTGGAAGCATTGGATCGCCGCATCATCGCTACACAGGCCGATGTACGTGACTCAGCAGCGCTAAAAGCGGTGATGGACGATGGAGTCGCTCAGCTCGGACGGCTCGATATCGTGTCGGCCAACGCGGGAATCTTTCAGATGTCCCCGGCGCTCGAGCTTGACGATGCCGCATGGCAGGAAACCATCGACATTAATCTGACCGGCGTCTGGAACACCTGCAAGGCGGCCCTACCGCACCTCATCAAAGGCGGACGAGGCGGGTCGATCATTCTTACCAGTTCGACTGCGGGGCTCAAAGGACTCGCTAACACCGTCCACTACACAGCAGCCAAGCACGGGGTCGTCGGCATCATGCGGACGCTTGCCAACGAGTTCGCCCAATACTCAATTCGAGTGAACTCGGTGCATCCAACAACGGTCAACACAATCATGATCCAGAACGAAGACGTTTGGGGGTTGTTCGATCCGGCCAATGCGAACCCCACTCAGGATTCGGCAGTCGAGGCTTTCAAGAGTATCAACGCCCTGCCAGTGCCTTGGGTGGAGCCGGTCGATATCAGCAACGCGGTATTGTTCCTGGCCTCCGACGAGGCGAGATTCATCACCGGCGTTACCCTCCCCGTGGACGCGGGCAACCTCGTCAAGTAACCAATTGACGCGGGGCGACGCGAAGCGCACCGCCACATATGGAAGAAAAGAGACAGACATGGGAAACCTCGACGGCAAAGTCGCCTTCATCACCGGCGCAGCGAGAGGGCAGGGCAGAAGCCACGCCATTCGTCTGGCGCAGGAGGGCGCCGACATCATCGCGATCGACCTCTGCGAGGGCGTCGACAGCGTCACCACATTCTATGAGCCAGCAACCGCCGAGGACCTGGCGGAGACCGTCCGGCAGGTCGAAGCTCTCGACCGGCGTATCGTGGCGAAACAGGCGGATGTGCGCGATATCGACGCGCTGACCAAGGCCGTGGATGAGGGCGTCGCAGAACTGGGACGGCTCGACATCATCGTCGCCAACGCCGGAATCTTCACCTTCGGATCGGACACCCAGAAGATCGAAGAGCAGTCCTGGAAAGACCTCATGGACATTAACCTGACCGGGGTATGGCACACCTACAAAGCCGCTGCCGACCATCTGATCGCATCCGGTGCCGGTGGATCGGTCATTATTATCTCCTCACTGGCGGGATTCAAGGGACTCGCCAACGTCGCCGCCTATACGACTACCAAGCACGGCATCGTCGGCCTGATGAAGGTACTCGCCAATGAACTCGGTCCTCACGGAATTCGGGTTAACACGATCCACCCGAACTCGATCGACACGAAGATGGTGAAGAACAGCAACACCTACAAGCTGTTCCGCCCAGACCTTGACGATCCTCAGGCCGAGGATGCCGAACCCGCCTTCGCCGGGCTGAACCCCATGGGCAAGGCTTGGATCGAGCCAATCCACGTATCGAACGCGGTCGCCTGGCTCGCCTCCGACCAGTCATACTACGTCAGCGGAGGCCAGATCCCGGTCGACGGTGGAGCATCCATCAAGTAAACCAGCCCTGTTCCAGATGAAGGAGAACACGTGGCACCCACCAGTACCATCGTCGACACCCAGAAACGGGTAGCCGCGCACCTTGTCGGCCGGGAGCGTGAGCTCGAACTGACGCTCGCGGCCATCGCAGCTAGCCGCGACATCCTGCTTGAGGGGCCACCGGGGACTAGCAAAACCACCATACTGAAAGCCATCACCGAAGAATGGGGTATCCCCTTGCACTTCGTCGAGGGCAATGCCGACCTCACCCCAGCCAAACTCGTTGGCCACCACAATCCCGCGCGGGTGCTGCGGGAGGACTACAGCGCCGACAACTTCGTGGCTGGGCCCCTCATCGAAGCGATGCAACGCGGCGGGTTCCTCTATATAGAGGAGTTCAACCGGGCACCGGAAGACACCCTCAACACACTGCTCACCGCAATGGCCGATCGCGCCATCGCGGTGCCCCGGGTCGGCACCATCATCGCGGCGCCGACCTTCCGAGTAGTTGCGTCGATGAACCCCTATGACAACGTCGGCACGACGCGGTTGTCGACGAGCGTGCACGACCGGTTGAACCGACTCGCGATCGGCTATCAGGACGAGCCAGCCGAACGCGGAATCGTCACGCTTCGCACCCAGGCCGACGGTGATCTCGCCAATCGCCTCGTTATCGACGCGGTATCCGTCACCCGGGCAACGAGGCGTCACCCGGATGTACGCCAGGGAAGCAGCGTGCGCGGCGCAATTGACTGCGTCCTCGTCGCGCTGCAACTCGCACTGCTTCGACACCTCAGGTCACCGCACGACGACGGCTACAAAGAACTCGTCTACGATGCCATGACCGTCTCCCTGTCCGGCCGCATCCACCTCGACGAGGCCGCGGAAAGCACGCCCGAGCGCGTGTTGCGACAGATCTGGGAAGACCATTTCATTCTGGAACCGGCCATTGCCGAGCCGGGTTGAAGGGAGATCGAAGCGGATACACCCCTTTCGAGGCCGGACCGCCAGAAACGGGCCAGAACCGCGTTGGGTCGCAAGCCGAAACAGCTCACGGAGGATCCGGTGGTCTTTGAGCCCGGCGGCGCGGGGAGCGCAGGCATGGTGTTGCGCGCGCAGACAATTGGGCGCGGTCCCGCGCCCAAATCGTCTCCGGGCACCACTGAAGCGGGAAACACCGACGAAATAGGTGAAATAGTGCTCGGTGGCACCGATGTGGTCGACATCGATCCCAGCGTGCGCGCCCGAGCCCGGCAGATAGCTGCGAGGCTGGCTATCCCCCAACCAAGAACAGACTCGCTGGCGCACCGCGGGTCGGGCAAGCTCACGAGTTTGCCCTATCGGGCCGGGTCGGACGAAATCGATCTCGATCGCACAATCGAGATGCTCGCCGAACACCCAATTCCGGAAGACGAAGACATCATCGTGCGGGAGCGCATTCGCACCCGCCGGTCGGTGGTGCTGCTCGTTGATGTGTCCGGATCAATGAAAGGCGAGCGAGTGCAGACCGCCGCCGCGACGGTCGGTGCCCTCGCGGGTGAACTCCAGCACGACTCCCTGGCCGTCATCGCGTTCTGGTCGGACGCAGCCATCCTGCTCGGTCTCGGCCGGGAGGTGAAGCCGATGGATCTGCTCGATTCCATCTTGCAGATGCCCGCCCGCGGACTCACGAACATCGCCTTCCCACTCGAACTCGCGGCGCGTCAGCTGGCGCAGGTACCAACACGGGAGGCGCGCGTGATCCTATTGTCGGACTGTGTGCATAATGCGGGTCCGGATCCACGGGAAAGCGCGGCCTGGCTGGGGCGACTCGACGTGCTCATCGACGTGAGCGGTGAGAAAGACATCGAACTCGGCCGGCAGCTCGCGACTGCCGGGCATGGAACCGCCCATCTCGTGCGCACCCACCGCGATGTCGCTCCGGCTATCAGTCGACTCTTTAGAACCTAAAACGACAACTAGAAAGCAGGAACTCCCATGGCAAAAAACGCATGGTTCGAAACCGTTGCCGAGGCACAGCGACGAGCCAAGAGTGCACTTCCCTCCTCCGTCTACAGTGCCCTCGTTGCGGGGTCTGAGCGCGGGCTGACCATCGACGACAACATGGCAGCGTTTGGCGAGCTCGGCTTCTCACCGCATGTCGCCGGGCACCATGCGGTGCGCGACCTAACGACAACCGTGATGGGCATCCCCATTTCTTTGCCAGTCATCATTTCCCCCACAGGTGTGCAGGCCGTGCACCCCGACGGTGAAGTGGCCGTTGCCCGGGCATCCGCTAACCGCGGCACTATCATGGGCCTGAGTTCGTTCGCCAGCAAACCCGTTGAAGACGTAATTGCTGCCAACCCAAACACGTTCTTCCAAATGTACTGGTCGGGATCGCGGGAATCGATGGTGCAGCGAATGGACCGGGCCCGGACCGCCGGCGCCAAGGGACTCATCGCCACCCTTGATTGGTCCTTCTCCAACGGTCGCGACTGGGGCAGCCCGCAGATTCCGGAAAAGATGAGCCTGAAGACAATGATCAACTTCGCGCCCAACGTGCTCCCCCACCCACAATGGCTCCTGCGCTTCGCGAAGTCCGGCCGTATCCCCGACCTCACCGCTCCCAATCTCACTCCGCCGGGCGGCACTGCACCGACATTCTTCGGCGCCTATTACGAGTGGATGCAGACGCCGCCACCCTCCTGGGAAGACGTCGCCTGGATGCGCGAAACCTGGGGAGGACCCTTCATGCTCAAGGGCGTCACCCGCATCGACGACGCCCACCGAGCCGTCGACACGGGTGTAACCGCCATCTCCGTGTCCAACCACGGCGGCAACAACCTCGACGGAACACCGGCGACAATTCGTATGCTCGCGTCGGTCGTCGAAGCCGTTGGCGGCGACGTGGAAATTGTGCTGGACGGCGGAATCCGTCGAGGCAGCGACGTCGCCAAGGCCCTCGCGCTCGGCGCACGCGCGGTCATGATCGGCCGCGCCTACCTGTGGGGCCTCGCCGCAAACGGCCAGGCCGGAGTCGAAAACGTACTCGACATTCTGCGTGGCGGACTCGACTCGGCCGTTCTCGGCCTTGGCCATGATTCAATCCACGAGCTCTCACCCGCAGACTTTTACATCCCGCCAACGTTCTCGCGCACCCTTGGAGCGACACTGAGCAACGTCGACGCTACGACCCGGCAATAATCACGTCACTATCAACCACGTCACCGCCATGGCGGCGGCGCACGGTACTTTTTGGGGCCAGACTTGAAGTCGAACGAGGGGGCACAAGTGGATGGTGAATTGGCGTATAGCACCTGGCCATCGCTGCCGCCGGCCCCAGTCGTGCTCGTACCCCTTGGCTCGACGGAGCAGCATGGACCACACCTGCCGTTCTCCACCGACACCATAATCGCCTCGGCGGTGGCAGAGCGAGTCGCCACGGATCTGACCATCAGGGGGCATTCGGTCGTCGTCGCCCCCGCCCTGCAGTACGGGGCGAGTGGTGAGCATCAGAATTTTCCGGGAACCGTGTCGATCGGCACCGAAGCGCTCACGATAGTCGTGATCGAGCTGGTGCGCTCGCTGTCGACCTGGGCTGGCCGCATTGTGCTCGTCAACGGCCATGGCGGAAACCTTGCTGCGCTCACCACATCCGTTTCTCTGCTCCGGGGCGAAGGTCACACTGTCGCCTGGGCTCCCTGCACGGTTGCCCGGGGAGATGCCCACGCCGGAATCACCGAGACATCGATTCTGCTGCATCTCGACGCCAAGTTGGTCGACCTGGCATCGGTTGTGCCTGGCGCGATGACGCCGATGTCTGCCCTTTTTAGCCGGCTCGCGTCGGAGGGCGTGCGAGCGGTGTCGCCGACCGGGATTTTGGGCGACCCGACCGGAGCCACCGCCACGACTGGCGCTGCCCTCATGGCTGAGATGTGCGACGGTGTGCAGCGCCGGATCCTCGGCGAGTCCATCGACCCCCGCGGTTGCCTCCGCGACCCCGCCCGGTGCACAGTCCCGGCACCCGTCGCCACGGAAGATCGAGCATGAAGCCGCCCGCTGCTCTGCTCCCACCCGGTTTCACGGTCGAACTCAACCGCACGGTCACGGTCCGTGACCAAGGCCGATCCTTGGTCGGAGGCTCCCCGACCCGCGCAATCTATCTCTCCCGGGCCGCCGTCAGAATGTTCGCCGGGCGCCTCCTGGCCGTCGACCGTGCCGGCTCGGGCGCCCTCGTTGACAAGCTGCTCGAAATTGGCATGGCCGATCCGGTACTCGACACGCTCCCGGCAGCGGATGAGAGCGACGTCACCTACGTGATTCCAACGTACGGTCGGCCGGAATCGCTCGACCGCCTCCTAACGAGTATTGGGCCACGCAAATCGGTCATCGTGGTCGATGATGCTTCGCCCGACCCCAGCGATGCGAAACGAATCGCCGCCGCAGCGGGAGCCCGTTTCATCGCTCTGCCCGAGAATCTGGGTCCGGCCGGCGCCCGCAATGCGGGGCTGCGATTGGTGCACACGACCTATGTAGTGTTCGTCGACAACGACATGGTCGTCACCGACGGTGCTGTAGCAATATTGCTCCGACACTTCGTTGATCCAAGGGTTGCCCTCGTCGCCCCGCGAGTGATCGGACTCCAGCTGTCGACCCGAGTCAACTGGATCTCTCGTTACGAAGATGCCCGGTCATCGCTCGACCTCGGACCGACTCCCGCCACGGTGCGGCCTCGCGCGCGGGTGTCGTGGGTGTCAACGGCTTTCGTCGTAGCCCGTGTCGAAGCCCTCGGCGCCGGGTTCAGCGACGGTATGCGAGTCGGCGAAGACGTCGACCTCGTTTGGACACTCGTCGAACAGGGCTGGAGGGTGCGCTACGAACCGGCCGCGACGAGCGCCCATGAACACCGAGTCACGTTTCCCGACTGGGCCAAGCGCAAAGCGTTCTATGGCACGGGCGGCCACGCACTGGCACTCCGACATCCAGGCAACATCGCCCCGGCGATCCTCGCGCCCTGGAGCGTCGGCGTCATCGTGGCGTTGCTCGCCCAGCGGGCCTGGTCGGTTCCTCTCGCCCTCGGAATTTCGGCCGTTGCCGCAGTGCGCATCTCGCGCAAGCTATCCCGCCACGAGCATCCGCTGCGTATCGGTATCGAGCTGACGGCCACCGGCGTCGCCGCATCGGTTTCGCAGACGATGGCCCTGCTCACGCGGCACTGGTGGCCGATCGCGGTGCTCGGCAGCATCATCTCCCGACGGGTACGCCGGGCAACGATCGCCGCAGCCATACTCGACGTCGTCCTCGACTACCGACGAACCAGACCGCAACTCGACATCGTGCGCTTCGGGATCGCACGCCGAGCCGACGACCTCGCCTACGGGGCAGGTCTCTGGCTCGGAGCGCTCCGCGGGCACTCAACGGCGGCGCTCCGCCCCGACATCCGCGGACGTCGCTAGTTATTCGATCATGCCGGAGCGCCGGAACTCGTCGACGAACGCCGTGGTCCTTTTCGACCCCGATCCTGCCTATACCGACCGCCTCGCACTGCTGCTTGAATAACTCGCTCGCAGAGCAGAGCTGCTGCCCTCTCTGTCAACCTTAGATAAGGCACCGGGATCGTCCCGAATAGTGTCGTAGAGGGCGGGGAAGGAGTTCCCCTTGACGAACGCAGTAATGACAGAACGTAGCTCGACCGGGCAGGCTGTAGGGATGGAAGATGTTCCCGATCCCCAGGTTCCCGAGCGTGCTCGGAGGCGAACCTATACCGCCAAGTACAAACGCGACATTCTGACCGAGTACGACAGCCTGAACCGGCAGGCCCGCGCACGAGCGTGGTTGGCAGTTCGAGGTGTCGGGGACGCGCAACCCTTCGATACCGTGCACGTGCCCGTATTGGTTGATGACGGCGCCCGGACCGTCCGCCGGCCCGAACCGCGCGTTGTCGCACAGATGAATCGCGGTGCTGCGGGAGTTCAGGAGTGCGGTTTTCTTTCTGCCAGGCCAGCCTGTCCGAGCAGGTACCGGGATTAGCGGGGTGATAGAGTCTGCGTGTCCTTTTCCGTGGCAGACCGCGCGGGCCGGCCGGGACAGCTGCAGGTCGGCTCAGGTCAAGGCCGTGGCTTCGGAGACGCGCAGCCCGGTGCTGATCAGCGTCATGCAAGTGTCCTCGTCCTCATTCGCGGGGGCGCAGGCGCACGTGATTAGACCGTAGCGTCTCGCTGCGTCCACAAGGCAGTAGCCGTGCAAGACTGGAGAATCATCTCTGCCTACGGCTCTCAGCCTGCGTCCCCATCCAGCTCCGCATCGGCGCCTCCAGTTGCCCCCGTGCCGGTGGCGGTGAATCCATGTGTGATCGAAGCGAAGGGGTTTTGATGTGTGGGATTTTGTAAGGAATCAGTATGAGCAGATCCTGTTCAGCAGTTGGCAGCACTTTAGCCTCGTCGTGCAATGCCTGATCCTGGCGACTGTCATCGCCGTCGTGCTGGCCGCCGTCGTCTACCGCAGTTCCGCGCTCACCGGGATCGTCAACTCCGTGTCTGCCATAGGCCTGACCATCCCATCGTTCGCGCTCATCGGGCTGCTCATCGCGCCACTCGGCTTCGGCGTCGTTCCTGCCGTCATCGTCGTAGCGTTCTTCGCTACCCTCCCCATTCTGCGCAACGCGGTCGTGGGCCTATCGGGTATCGCACCGTCGATCGTGGAATCCGCCCGCGGCATTGGCATGAGCCGGTTCCGCACGCTCCTGCAGGTAGAACTGCCCATGGCGTGGCCAATCATCCTCACAGGCATTCGGGTATCCGCTCAAATGGTCATGGGAATCGCCGCGATCGCCGCATATTCCCTCGGCCCAGGCCTGGGCGGATTCATCTTCTCCGGCCTGTCCCGCCTCGGCGGCGCCAACTCCCTCGAGTCGGTGATGACGGGCGTCATCGGCGTTGTCGTGCTCGCCCTTATTCTTGACCTCCTTCTCGTCGGCCTCGGCCGCCTGACCACACCCCGAGGTATCCGTGTCTGAACTCATTGCATCCAACAGCGCAGAATCCACCAGCACCGAAGATTCCCCGACAGGCATCACCGGTGCGAACATCCTGCTGGACCACGTCACTAAGCGTTTCCCCGGCCAGGCGCGCCCCGCGGTCGACGGTCTGACCATGGAGATCCCGGCCGGCAAGATCGTCATGCTCGTCGGCCCCTCGGGCTGCGGCAAGACCACCACCCTGAAAATGATCAACCGACTCATCGAACCGACCGAGGGCCGCATCGTCGTCGACGGTGACGACGTCACCAACATGAACGGCGATACCCTGCGCCGAGGCATCGGCTATGTCATTCAGGCCGGGGGGCTCTTTCCCCATATGACGGTGGCCACCAACATCGGCCTCGTGCCGAAAATGCTCGGCTGGGACAAGGCCCGTATCGCGGCGCGGGTCGACGAACTCCTCGAGCTCGTCTCCCTCGACCCGGTGCTCTACCGAAACCGGTACCCCAAGGAACTCTCTGGCGGCCAGCAGCAACGCGTCGGCGTGGCGCGCGCCCTCGCGGCCGACCCACCCGTGCTACTCATGGACGAGCCCTTCGGCGCCGTCGACCCGATCACCCGCCTACGCCTGCAAGACGAACTACTCAACATCCAAGAAGAACTGCAGAAGACCATCGTCTGCGTCACCCACGACTTCGACGAAGCCGTCAAGCTCGGCGACTGGATCGCCATCTTCAACGAGGGCGCCCAGCTCGAACAGTACGACACCCCGGAACGCATCCTCGGCGACCCGGCCAACGAATTCGTCGAAAACTTTATCGGGTCAGGCGCCGGCCTCAAACAGCTCACCCTCACCCGGGTGGCAGAGGTCGGGTTCGGCGACGCCGTCGTGGGAAGCCCCGGCGAACGGGCAGCGGATGTCCTAGCCCGCCTCATCGACGCCGGCCACGGCCACGCGGTCATCGTCGATGAGCGTCACCGTCCCATCCAGTGGCTCTCCCGCCGCAAGCTCGGCCGCCTCGAGCTCATTAGCAACGTTCCCGATCCGAAACTTCCGGTCGTCGGCTACCGTGCCACGCTCAATGACGCACTCGACACAATGCTCGTCTCCAGCGCCGGAGCCGCGCTCGTCACCGGCCGCCGCGACATGTTCAAGGGCGTCATCGACGTGCAGACCGTCATGGACGCCATTACCCGGTCACAGACCGCTGCCGTGCTCGAGTCGGACCAAGCGCCCGTCGGACTAAACACCGGCGTGTTCCAAGCGCAGGCGCCTGCCACCGACGCCGACCTGAACGAGACCGAGAGCAACGGCGCCGACGCGCGGGCCGGTCAATGAGCACCCGCCGCCGAACTACAGAAGCCGGCATTTCCGGCGGCGACTCCGCCGTCGAAACACCCGGCGACCCGGCCGCGCCGGCAGTACCGGTCAGTCGTGCCCGCGCGGTATGGCAATCCTGGCGGGGACTGGTCTACCAGCTGGCCGGTATTCTGCTCGCATTCCTCGCGCTCGTCATCTGGCTACTGACGGCCAACCTGTCGCCGATCGAACTGACCACACTCGCCCCGGACGCGCTCTGGGTTTACACCGTGCAGCATATCCAGCTCACCCTCCTCGCCGCGGTGATCGTGTTGGTCATCGCGATTCCCTTGGGAATCGCCCTGACCCGACGATCCCTGCGGTTTCTGACCGCTCCGGTGCTCGCGATCGCCAATGTTGGTCAAGCCGCCCCTGCGATCGGCGTCGTCGTCCTCCTCGCATTCTGGGTTGGTTTCGGCTTCTGGGCAGCGACGCTGAGCCTCGTGCTTTACGCGGTGCTCCCGGTGCTGCGCAACACCATGGTCGGCCTGCAGCAGGTCGACGCCCGCCTCATCGAAGCCGGACGTGGCATGGGCATGAGCTCCACAGCCGTGCTCTTTCGCGTGGAACTCCCTCTTGCCGTGCCGGTCATGCTGTCAGGCGTGCGTACCGCCCTCGTTCTGCTGGTCGGCACCGCCGCCCTGGCCACGTTCGTCAACGGCGGCGGACTCGGCATCCTCATCACCACCGGCGTCAATCTCAGCCTCACCCCCGTGCTCGTCACTGGAGCCCTATTGGTGGCTCTGCTGGCCCTCCTCATCGACTGGATCGGCCGCGTAGCAGAACACGTCGCCCGCCCGAAGGGACTCTAGATGCACCCCCCCTCTTTTCACACCCGCCGCGGACACGTCGGCCACTGGGCTCAAGCAACGAGCGTCCTCGCCCTGTCCGCCGTCGCCCTGACCGGCTGCGGCCTGCAACCGGCGACCTCATACGTTCCCGCGGTTGGACCCGGGTCGATCACCCCGCTCGACGGTGCCGACGGTGTCGACCTCACCGTCACGTCCAAGAACTTCACTGAGCAGCTACTGCTCGGCAAGATCGCGGTGCTCGCCGGGACCGCCGCTGGATTCGACGTCACTGACCTCAGTAACGTGCCCGGCAGCCAGCCGGCCCGCGAGCTGCTTCTCTCTGGCCAGGCCGACGTGCTCTGGGATTACACCGGAACCGCATGGTTGACCTACCTCGGTCAGGCCGAGGCGATCACTGACCAGAACGAAATGTGGCAGGCCGTGTACGACCTCGACCTCACCAACGGTGTCACCTGGGGCGCGCCGGCACCGATGAACAACACCTACGCCCTCGCTGTGCGCAGTGAGGCAGTCGCCGACCTCGGCGGCATCACGGCCATGTCCGAACTTGCCGCGTTGCCGGTCGAGGATCGCACCTTCTGCGTCGAGTCCGAATTCAACTCCCGGCCAGACGGCCTGAACCCCATGCTCGCCCATTACGGACTGGAACGTGGCACCGCCAACGGCGTGCCCGACAGCAACATCGGCATCTACGACACCGGTGCCATCTACAGCGCAACCGACAACGGCGCCTGCAACTTCGGCGAAGTCTTCACAACTGACGGTCGCCTCGACGCGCTCGACCTCACAGTCCTGACCGATGACCTCGCATTTTTCCCGGCATACAACGTGGCACCGATCTTCTTCACCGACACAATCAAGGCCCACCCCGGCCTGGAAAAGGTCTTCGCCAAGATATCACCGAAACTCACCGACGAGGTCCTGCGCGGCATGAACCGTCAAGTTGACGTCGACGGTGCCGAACCCGCCGATGTGGCCTATGAGTGGATGATCGAGGAGGGTTTCATCACCGACCCAGCCAGCTAACCAGACACGGGCGACGGATGCCGCGAACAGCACGATCGTCCGGGCCAGCATCGCAGAGGCAGGCCAGGCGTGCAGATGCTCGAACAGCTCCTCATCGAGCCCAGTACGGCCAGCTTCGACGCCCCGGAGTGCCGACCCGACACGGTGGTAAGTAGGCCGACAGCGATGATGATACGACGAACAGGCTCGTGGCGTGGGTCACGCCGTCCAACCAAACAGAAACGACTCGCATGCGTGCTCCGACGGGGCAGCACACGCGATACACGAATACCGCGACGACATACTCACCCCGCTGCGGGCCGACCTGGACCAGTCACGCACAAGTGCACGCGAGCAGCGCACCCGTTCCGACCGCGCCGAAGCACCCTTGTGAACGTCATGGGAGCTTTCGCTGAGTTCGAGCGGTCGCTGATTCGTGAGCGTCAGCGCGAGGGTATTGCATTGGCTAAGACGCGTGGCCTATACCGCGGTCGCACCCCGTCACTGGACACGGCCCGTGCGGCCGAGCTGCGCGAGAAGGCTGCCGCTGGCGTGCCGAAATCTGTTCTTGCTCGACAGTTTGGGATCAGCCGCGAAACCGTCTATGTCTACCTCGGCGCCGGGGACTGAGCTGGCTATAGACGATTCGGTGTGGTTAGAGGTGGATTCCTGCGGTGTCGACCAGTTCGACCCAGCGCGTTCGACGGTCGATGTCTTCTCGGATAGCTGGGGCCGGGGCGTATACGTCTGCGTCAGATAGGGCGGCCAGGTTGAGGCCGGTGAGGTCGGTGATGTCCACGATGGGTACTTGGTAGGTGCGGTACGGCCCCAGCGGCGGGGGATTACCGTACATGAGGGCTGGAGCGCGGTCCGTGTCGAGGTCGATGTCTTCTAACTGTGGACTTTGGTCGAGGACGAATCCGGCAGCGTGAAGAGCGGTGGAGCCTCTTGTGGTCGTGGTCCATGCCGCGATCTTCCAGAACGCTTGTGGAATCTTCACGCCGCGGTATATCGGGTCCTGGGTTGAGAGCACGGGGGCGGTGAAGACGCTGATGCGATTACCGTTTGTGCGTGCGTAGGTGAGGACGTGGTCCTCGAGGCCAAGCCGGAGTTCTTTCGATTGGTTAAAGGCTCCGGCTTGCGGGGCGGCGTTGGTGTAGGCGAAGGTATCGTAATTCGCACGCCTGGCTGTCGTTGTGTCGCCCCAGACCGGGTCCTGTCGCCGGACGAGGTGTCCGCGGTCGAGATCGTTTCTGGCGTAGACGCCCTCCCCGGCCTGTTCGTAGACCGGGACACGCGAGTCGAGGTGCCAGTCGTCGCCCCGGTCAACAGTAATGAGCTGATCCCCGTCGATGTTGACGCCGATCGCGATCGCGAGGCGCCGCGCGGGGTCGAGGAGCACGGTGAAATGTGTGTAAAGCAGTTCACGAATCAGGGTGCCCGCAGGAGGGACGGGGAGCGGCAGAGGAATTTCAAGGAAATCGGCGTTGTATCCAGCAGGATAAAGTAAGGGGGCGTTCATGGTGATAGTCAAGCAGCCAGAGCCGACAGTTGGGGCTTTCGGATATACATGGCGGAGGTGATGGGGACGATCCTCTAACGTGGTGCCGTTTCCTACCGATGGATTCTGCGAAGCCAAGTAATCGAGAACAGGCGCAATTAGTCCTTACCCGGCGGCGGTTGGTTCGATCTGAACGACTCCACCGGGCACCAGATGATAGGCGCCGTTCAAGGCGTCGACCAAGACTTTCACTGTGCCGCCATCCGCGGGCAATTGCAAGTCGAGTAGCCAATTCGGCTTATACAACAACGGGTCTCTGCTGACGCTTGTGACCTCGATCGGGATCACGGCGCGACGTCGGTGCAGAGCGGTGCGTACCGCGCATTGCCGGGCATCGTTCTCGGCGTGTTCTTTACTGATCGTTGCGGGAGCAGCATCCAGTGTTTCGCACGGTTCAATCAGAACCGGATCGGGCCAAGGATCGCTCGTGCTCGTGCCGCCGCTGCACCGGTCGACCAAGATATGGGCGACTCCGTAGATGCTTCGGCCGAAAGCTCGCTGTTGAACGGCGTAGACATAGCCGGCATAGGGATGGTGCACTAAGCGGGCGTTCGTGCAGACGAGATCGGGAGCGCGGTTCAGCACGAGCCGGATAGCCCGATTGCGACTGATACCGGCGGGAATACGACGGGCCGGCTGGTCGGCAGTGGTGGGCGGAGCTGGTTGTGGCCCGACGACCGGTATCGCGGCGCTCAACGGACCGACGCTTCCGTCGCCATGATCACATCTTGGCCCTTAAGTAGTTGGGCTGGGATCGGGCCGAGACGCTCCGTTTCGCCGAGGGCCGCCTGAATGTGTGCCGGGACGGGGCAGCTCGTCTGCGTCAGCAGGCTGCCTACAATCATCGCCGTGACGGAGCTGACGATGCCTACGAGCATCGAATCCAATCCCGTGCGCGAAACCAGGCTGAAGATCTCCCAGACCACTGGGACGGCGGTTCCCACGATCATCGAGGAGATCGCCCCAACGGTGTTCGCCTTCTTCCACCACACGGCAGCCACGTAACAAGGCACAAAGGCGCTGCCCAGAATCGTCGTCGCGAAGATTACGAGAGCGAAGACCGCTGGAGGCTGAAAAACGGCGATGAAGAATCCGACGATGGCCAGGGCGAGCACCATACCGCGGGAAACCCACACCATGTTCTTCTCGTTCATCTTCTTATTGATGAAGCGATGGTAGATGTCCCGACTCGCAATGGTACCGGCTTGCAGCAGGATCGAATCCGCCGTGGACATGATGGCAGCCATAATGCCGGCCATGACGATGCCTACCACGGCGGGGGGAAGCAACAACTGAGCGGTGGCGAAGATGGCCATCTCCGGGTCCGTGCCGATCGGAACGATCAGGAGAGCAACGATGCCGACGAGGTACGGGGCCGGAACGAAAAGAATATTGAAGAGCATTGAGTAACCGCCGGCTTTGCGCGCGACACTCGGGCGCTTCATGGCCATGTGCCGGGTCACCACGTGCGGCCAGCCCAGGTAGCCGATCGAGAACACCAACAGCGCCCCGATAATCAGCCCCCACTGGCCGTAATTTGCGAGGTCTTTTCCCCACATCGTCAGCAGAGAGGAATCGATCTCACCGATTCGCGCATTGGCAGCACCAAGGCCGCCGAGGGTGGCCAGCGCTGCGAAGAGAACCCACAGAACCCCGATCAACATGATGATCGCCTGAAAGAAATCCGTGTATGCCACAGCGAGATAGCCGCCCAGGAACGTGTATAGAACGATGACACCGATGGCAATGCCGAGGGCGAGCGGATAGGAGAAGCCGGTAACCAGCGCCAAGCCCTTTCCGCCAGCAATGAACTGCGCCAGAACATAGAAGAACAGGCATATCAGTGCGAGCGGAGCGGCGATTATGCGAGTGAGCGCCGACGGATAGCGACGTTCCAGGTATTCGATTGAGGTGACGGCCCCGAGGATTTGGGACAGCTTGCGCATGCGCCGCCCCAGCACGGACATGTTGAGCACGCCGCCGCCGAGGTCGCCGAGCGCGTACCAGAGGCTCCAATAACCCTGGGTGTAGGCCAGCGAGCCAGCGCCAAGAAACATATACCCGCTCATGGATGTGCTTTGCAAGGTCAAGGCAGTGACAGCGGGCCCCATGCTTCGACCCCCGAGCAGGTAGTTATCCAGGCCCTTACCCGCGCCCCGGCGCATGGCCCAGATGCCAATGCCAATGAGAATTAAAAAGTAGAAAAGTAGGAAGTTGATCTCGGTAGTCATTCCGGACCCCCTTCGTCTTCGCGCGCCCAATGCCGGGACACCCACATAAACCCGACGGTATAGAGAATCCAGAACACGGGAACTCCGATCAACACTGATGAAGTAAAAATGGGCAGGTTTAACAACAGTTCTCCTGGCGGGTTGGCCGTCTAAGCATTCATTTGCTCGGGCGGGATTTAGCAGGGCTGCCCTGCCGCGTGCTCGGTTCGGCCGGCGAGGTCATCAAAGACTTTTGGCGTGGCTTCGAGCTGACAAGGGTACCTGGTTCGGTACGTTGTGGGCTGCAATCCCCCTCTCAAGCCGTAGCAATCGGCTACCCACAGTTGGGTCGAGAGCGATCAGAACGAAGGTATTCCTCCGGAAAGATTCGGCACAATCATGCACGTCTGCGCGATATTTTTGCACAAAAACAGCTATCCACCAGCTATTTAAAGAATATAATTTGGTCCGAGGGTGCTGCGTTGCGACCTCGGTCTATATGTGATCTAAGCTGTCCCCCCGACTTTTGGAGCTTATAGGCATTGTCAGTCAGGCACAAGGCAGCGAGCCAGTATCACCGCCGCAAGTGTCTCCGATGCTGTGAGACACAGTGTCCACGATGCGGAATTTGCCAAGGCGAATGAGACCAGCGACAAATTCCGCCCCCGCAGTGACCGGCTGCGCGCGACCTGGATTGTTACCCACCTTCAGGCTGGCACCCGCATCAAGGAGCTCACTCGCGCTCTCGGTGTGGAGAAGTTTGAAAACCTGCCACGCTACCTGGAGCATGTCCAAGCACTCGATGTTGCCTCCTATCGCGCACAGCTGCGCGGGACGGTTATACAGTGAGCGCGTCAACCTCGGATGCCGCGCTTCTGGAGGAACGGATGCAGTCCACGTTCGGCATGACCCGACTGGACTACAAGCGCGAACGCGCCCGCGGCCCCGTCTCACGCGCCTACCTCAACAACGCCATCCGCATCGTCGACAACTCCGGCGTCGTGACCAAACTTATCGAGTGGCGATACGCGCGCTTGAAATCAAACGCCGGCGTCAAACCAACCATCCCTTTTCGCGCTGTGCTCGTGCTCTTTCTCCTGCACGTGCAACTGGGGTACGGCATCAACTATCACCGCATCGCGGAAACCCTCGACGTGCACTTCCACGACGAAGAATTTGCCCTGCTCGGAATACAAAACCACGCCGGCGACCACGATGACTGGTACCAACGTCTGTGGCGCTCAGCGAATCGTATGATGGCTCTCATCGACCCCTACCCCGGTCCCCGCAATAAGCGGTTGAAGCCGAAGGCCTATGCGAAATTGCTCACGAAGCAAGCAACGCCGAAGGCCACACGAAAGTCTGCACGCAATCTTGAGCGCCTGGACTGGCTCTGCGAACAACTCCTCCACACCAGCGTGCGCATGCTGCCCGCAGACATCTGGGCCAAATACACCGGCAACATCGCCGCCGACGCGACTCTGATTCCGGGAACCGGTCGACCCAACCCGACCGACCCGACCCTGCGGCGCGGCAATGCCGACTCCCACTCCGGACGCTACCGGCGCGAAGGCAGCCACGGCGGCCTGGGTGCCAAAACCGATAAGGCCGGCTACGAACTCGAAATCAGCGTCATGGTCTGGGACAAGCCCGGCCAGAACATGCTGTTCCCCTCACTCATCACCGCCGTCGGTTTTCACCGGCCGGGAGAAATCATCGGGCACGGCGCAAAGCTCGTCGACTCCCACCAACGCCTCGGCTTCACCAGCGGCCTAGTCATCGTCGACCGTGCCTACAACGGGGAAAGGGCCCGCAACTTTCAAATTCCGTTGAGGCTTCGCGGCTGCGAGCTCGTCATCGACTATAAGAAGACTGATCTCGGGCTGCAAAACCAATGGGGTGACCTCATCCTCCTCCAGCACTAACCACCCGCGCACCGAAAACTTCAGCCTGCCCACCCGCAGGCCTTTTCCTATTTAAGAGGTCACCCCCGCCTCGACCGGCCCGGTCAGCCCCGCCAACACCGTTAAAAACCGAAGGCCGGCCGAGTATTTCTACTCAACCGGCCTGTTCGCTTGGATTTCACGAAAACGAGACTTCAATTTCCTGAAACACCCAGAGTGCGCGAGAGGGGACTTGAACCCCTACGTCCTTTCGAACACTGGCACCTGAAGCCAGCGCGTCTGCCAATTCCGCCACTCGCGCGAACTTAGGAATGCTAACACTGCGAGGGGGGTCAGCGCCATTCGACGGCGCGCCGCGCGGGTCCGGGGGCTGAATCGGCCCAATCTCGGCCCCCGCAGCCATGACTGCGCCCGAAATTGGTAGCCGCGCCGGTAATTACTGCAGCGCCCACCGGTATCGGGCGCGACCATCAGGAGAGCCCGCCTATCGGGCGCGGGCACAACGGATGCCCGCCTCGGCCAGCCTCGGAGAGAACGGATGCCACCGCCCGAAACGGCCGCGCAGCATCCGCTCCCCGCCACCTATCGAAAAATACCCACGGAATGCCCATAATGGGCCCCGAATTCGGTCCGGGACCCTCCGCGGGTAGTATGGCTGTTCGTGCCGTTTGCGCCCTGAAGGTGGGTTGTCGCCCGAGACAAGTAACATGCTCATAGCCAAACGGACCGGATCGGGAGACCTGTGGGCATACTGGATAACTTTGAAAAAGGCTTGGAGCGCGCCGTCAACGGAGCGTTCGCCAAGACCTTTCGATCGGGCTTGCAGCCGGTGGAAATAACCTCCGCGCTGCGTCGTGAGCTCGACACCAAGGCCGCTGTCGTCGCGCGGGATCGCATCCTCGCGCCCAATCGCTTTACCGTGCGCATGTCCCACACCGACTACACCCGCATGAGCGCGCTCGGCGTCACCCTCATTGACGAGCTCACCGCCCTCGTGCAAAAGCACGGCACCGAGCAGCGCTACCAGTTCACCGGCGGCATCGATATCACCCTGCAAGACGACCGCAGCCTCAGCGAGGGCATGGTGCAGATCGACTCCAGCTCGGTCAAGAGCAACGTCGCCTGGAGCCCGGTGCTCGACATCAACGGCACCCGGCACCCCCTGGTCAAGGCCCGCACCGTGATCGGCCGTGGCTCCGACGCCGACATCACCGTCGACGACACCGGCACCTCGCGTCGCCACGTCGAAATCCTCTGGGACGGCTCGCGCGCCCAGGTGCGTGACCTCGGCTCCACCAACGGCTCCCAGCTCAATGGCGCCCCGGTCAGCCAGGCCATCCTCGAGCCCGACTCGGTCGTCACCATCGGTCGCACCCGCATCGTGTTCCGCGTGCTCGCCCAGGCCTCACCAGACTCCCGCGAGTACCCGCGCGCCGCGCCGCCGGCCGACCCGCCCACCGAACGCCACGATATGGGCGGATTCTGGGGGCCGAACACATGAACGTCAGCGAACTGACCCTGCTGGTGCTGCGCATCGGCTTTCTGCTCTTGCTTTGGATGTTCATCTTCGGCATCGTCTACGCCCTGCGCAGTGACCTGTTCGGCCAGCGCGTGCGCAAGATGAAAACGGATGCCGCCGCCCCCGCCGCCGCATTCCCGGCATCCGCTGTTCCCGCCGTCGTCCCCGGCCCCGTCGCTGCCCCCGCTGCCGCTGACGCCTTCACGCCGCCGGTCGCGCGCGCCAGCCCGGCGGGCGGGAATTCAGGGGCAGACGGGGGAAGGGCGACTGCCCAGAACACCACCCGCCTGGTCATCACGAGCGGCCCGAAGGCCGGCACGGAGTTTCCGCTCGGCGCCGAAACCATCACCATCGGTCGTTCGAGCGACTCCAGCCTGGTCATCCGCGACGATTACACCTCCACGCACCACGCGCGTCTCATGCTCTGGAACGACGAGTGGATGCTGCAAGACCTGGATTCCACTAACGGCACCTTCCTGGCCGGCTCCCGCGTCACCGTGCCGACCAAAATTCCCCTGAACGCCACCGTGAAGATCGGCGCCACCAGCTTCGAGCTTCGGCGGTAGGTCATGGCGACGGTCAGTCATAGCGCAGCCGCGTCTCACGTCGGCAAGATTCGCTCCAACAACCAGGACTCCGGGTACGCCGGTCGCAGCCTGTTTGTGGTCGCCGACGGCATGGGTGGCCACGCCGGCGGCGACGTCGCGTCGTCGATCGCCACCAAACGCATCATCGAGGCCGACAAGCACTATGCGAGCGCGCAGGACGCCGAATTCGCTCTGCAGGCCGCCCTGATCGGTGCCAACGCCCAGCTGGCCGAGACGGTCTTCGAACACGCCGAACTCACCGGCATGGGCACGACGGTCAGTGCCATCGTGGTGCTCGAGAACGAGGTGGCAATCGCCCACATCGGCGACTCGCGCATCTACCTGCTGCGCGAGCGTGAACTCTCCCAGATCACCATCGACCACACCTTCGTGCAGCGCCTCGTTGACAGCGGGCGCATCACCGAGGCCGAGGCCATGGTGCATCCGCGCCGCTCTGTGCTCATGCGCGTACTCGGCGATGTCGAGGCGAGTCCCGAAATCGACACTTCGATTCTGGCCACGATCGACGGCGACCGCTGGCTGCTTTGCTCCGACGGCCTCACCGGCGTCGTCTCGCACACCGCCATAGCCTCCGCTCTGGCGAGCGGTGCCAGCGCGCAGGATGTCGCCGACCTGCTGGTCAAGGAGAGCCTCGACGGCGGCGCCCCCGACAACGTCACCGTGGTCATCGTCGACATCGGCGCGGGCGACGGCTCCGCGCGCACAGACAGCCCGGTCATCGTCGGTTCCGCCGCGAATCCGCTCGCCTTCGGTGAGGAACCGGGCCGCAACCGTGCCCTGCGCATCCCGGCCCTGCGCCTGCACCCGGTGCGGGAAACCCACTTCGAGCCCGATTCGCAGGATTACCTGTCCGAACTGATCGAAGAGGATGCCCGCCGCGCGCGCCGCCGCAAGGTCACCTGGCTGGTCGGTGTCATTCTGCTGGTGCTCAGCATCGTCACGACCACGATCATCGGCTACCAGTGGACCCAGACCCGCTACTACGTGGGCGTCGACGGTTCGAACGTCGCCATCTATCAGGGCGTGCAGCAGGACATTGGTCCGATCAAACTGTCCAGCGTCTACGAAGACACCGAGCTGAGCCTGTCCGACCTGCGCGTCTATGACCGCCAGCAGGTGGAGCAGACCATCAATGCCGGTTCACTGGACGACGCCCTGGCCATCATCGAGCGACTGAAGGGGGCCATCGTTGAGTAAGGCATCCGCTCAAACGGCGCGTCCGACGGCAACCGAGCCGGTGCGTCGCCTGCGCCTCCCGCAGAAACTGCGCAACCTCGAACTGTTCCTGCTGCTGATCGCGTGCTTCATCAACGCCAGCGCGGTCGTGCTCGTACAACTCGGTGCCCTCGGCGAGCTGGACCCGACCCTCGTGCTGCTCGGCGCCGGCCTGTCGGCCCTGGTGATCACCCTGCACATTGTGCTGCGCTTTGTCGCCCGCGATGCCGACCCGTTCATCCTGCCGATCGCCACGGTGCTCAATGGCATCGGTATCGCCATGATCTACCGCATCGATATCGCCGACAAACAGGGCGGTTGGGAGAGCGCGGCCGTGCGCCAGACGGTCTGGAGTGCCCTGGCTATTTTCAGTGCCATCGTCGTGCTGCTGGTCATCCGCAACCACCGTGTGCTGTTTCGGTACACCTACATTGCCGGTCTCGTCGGTGTGCTCCTGCTCTTTCTTCCGCTCGTTCCGGGCCTCGGCAAGGAGATCAGCGGCGCCAGGGTGTGGATCAGCTTCGGCAATTTCGGCACCTTCCAGCCCGGTGAGATCGCCAAGATCGCCCTCGCCGTGTTCTTCGCCGGCTATCTCGTGCGCAACCGAGACAGTCTCTCCATGGTCGGCAAAAAGTTTCTCGGCGCCCGGTTTCCCCGCTTTCGCGACCTCGGACCGATTCTCATCGTCTGGGCCCTGTCGATGTCAGTCATCATCTTTCAGCGCGACCTCGGCACCGCCCTGCTCTACTTCGGCCTGTTCCTGGTCATGCTCTACCTCGCCACCGGTCGACTGAGCTGGGTCATCCTGGGCATGGGTCTCTTTCTCGGCGGCGCGCTACTGGCCAGCCAGACCCTGGACTACGTCAACGGCCGGTTCACCAACTGGCTGGATGCTCTGAATCCAGACGTCTACGAGGCGAAGGGGGGCAGCTTTCAGCTGGTGCAGGGCCTGTTCGGCCTCGCCAAGGGTGGGCTGCTCGGCACCGGCTGGGGCCAGGGCCGCCCGGAAATCACTCCGGTACCGCAGAGTGACTACATCATCGCGAGCCTCGGCGAGGAACTCGGGCTCGCCGGGCTGTTCGGCATCCTCGCCCTCTACCTACTGTTCGTGGCTCGGGGCTTCCGCATCGGCTTCGCCGGACAGGATGACTTCGGCAAGCTCCTCGCTGTCGGCCTCGCCTTTGTCGTTGCACTGCAGTGCTTCATCGTCATCGGCGGTGTCACCCGGGTCATTCCGCTGACCGGTCTGACCACGCCGTTCCTGGCCGCCGGCGGCTCATCGCTCGTGGCCAACTGGATCATCGCGGCCCTGCTGCTGCGGCTCTCCGACACCGTGCGCAACCAACCCAGGCTGGTGGTCTAAGTGAACCGCGAACTCAAACGCGTCAGCATCGTCGTGATGCTGATGTTCGTCGCCCTGCTCAGCTCGACCTCGGTCGTGCAGGCCTTCCAGGCCGACAATCTGTCGGCCGACCCGCGCAATACCCGCACGCTCTACGACAGCTACCAGGTTGAGCGCGGCGCCATCCTCGTCGCCGGGGAACCGATCGCGCAGTCGATGCCGGCCGACGACGACTACAAATTCTTGCGCACCTATACCAATCCAGAGCTGTACGCACCGATCACCGGGTATATCCCGATCAACGGCGAACCGACCGGCCTCGAGTTCGCCCTCAACGCCGAACTCACCGGGACCTCCAACTCGCAGTTCTTTGACAAGATCAGCGCCCTGGTCACCGGCCAGGACCCGAAGGGCGCAGCCGTCGAGGTCACGATCGATCCGATAGCCCAGCAGGCCGCCTGGGATGCCCTCGGCGATTACACCGGATCGGTCGTCGTCACCGAGCCGGCCACCGGCCGTATCCTGGCCATGGTGTCCAAGCCGAGTTTCAACCCGAACCTGCTCACCGTGCACAACAATGCCGAGGTCACGGCCAGCTACGAAGCGTTGCTGGCCGATCCGAGCGACCCACTGATCGACCGGGCGATCAATTCGCTCAACCCTCCCGGGTCGGTGTTCAAGCTCGTCGTCACCACAGCGGCCCTGGAATCGGGCGACTACACCCCGGAAAGCACCTTTCCCAACGTGGCCGTCTACACGGCGCCCGGCACCACGAGCAAGATCGAAAACTCCAGCGGGGGCACCTGCGGCGCAGGTGACACGGTCACCCTGGCCACAGCGCTCCGGTTGTCCTGCAATATTCCGTTCGCCGAACTCGGCGTCGAACTCGGTGACACCGCTATTCGTGAGACAGCCGAGAAATTCGGCTTCAACAGCAGCTACAGCATTCCCATGAACGTCGCCGGGAGCGTGTATCCGCGTGGGCTCGACGATCCGCAGACCGCGCAGTCGGCGTTCGGCCAGTTCGACGTGCAGGTAACGCCGCTGCAGATGGCCATGGTCAGCGGCGCCATCGCCAACGGCGGCGTCGTAATGGCCCCTAACCTGGTGCAGGAAATTCTCGCGCCCAACCTCAGCGCCATCGAAACCTTCAAACCGGTCGAACTCGGACGGGTGATGAGCGAAGAAACTGCCGCGACGATCACCGCGATGATGATCAACGGCGTTCAGGATGGCGCTGCAAGCAATGCAAGAATAGACGGGGTCGACGTGGCGGGAAAAACAGGCACGGCTCAGAACGGATCAACCGATCCATTCACGTTGTGGTTCACCGGTTTCGCACCGGCGAACGACCCGCAGTATGCCATCACCGTTCTCGTCGAGAACGGCGGGGGAGAAGGACAAACCGGGTTCGGCAACAAACTTGCCGCACCTGTCGCACAGAAAGTACTAGAGGCGGTGCTTAACAAATGAGACCCACAGCAGGCCTCACCTTCGGGGGACGATACGAGCTGCAATCGCGCATTGCGATTGGCGGCATGGGCGAGGTGTGGAAGTCCACCGACCTCGTCATCGGACGCAGCGTCGCCATCAAGATTTTGAAGGACGAGTACCTCGGCGACCCGGGCTTTCTCGAGCGCTTCCGCGCCGAAGCCCGCCACGCCGCTCTCGTCAACCACGAAGGCATCGCGAATGTCTTCGACTACGGCGAAGAAGACGGCAGTGCTTTCCTGGTCATGGAACTCGTGCCCGGCGAAGCCCTGTCCACCATCCTCGAGCGCGAGCACGTGCTGCCGACCGACAAGGTGCTCGACATCGTCGCGCAGACTTCGGCCGCGCTGCACGCTGCCCACGCCGCCGGTCTCGTACACCGCGACATCAAGCCCGGTAACCTGCTGATCACGCCGGAGGGCCGGGTCAAGATCACCGACTTCGGTATCGCCCGCATCGCCGACCAGGTTCCGCTCACCGCGACCGGCCAGGTCATGGGCACCGTGCAGTACCTCTCACCCGAGCAGGCCAGCGGACACCCGGCGTCACCGACCACCGACATCTACTCCATCGGCATCGTCGCGTACGAGTCCCTCGCCGGCCGACGTCCTTTCACGGGCGAGTCGCAGGTCGCCATCGCCATGGCACAGATCAATGAGATCGCTCCTGACCTCCCGGTGACCGTCTCCGAGCCGGTGCGCAACCTGGTGTTCGCCTGCCTGGCCAAGAACCCGGCCGACCGGCCGGCGTCGGCTGCCCACCTGGCGCGCGCTGCATCCGCTCTGCGTCGTGGTGACGTGGCCGCGGCTGCCGTGGCCGTGCCATCCGTTCTGGGCGGGCTCAGTGCCACCAGCGCCACCATGCTCATGCCCGGCGCCGGAAACGACCAAGCCACGACCATCCTTCCGGCCACTGGTTCCCCCATCACCCGGGCATCCGCTGCAGCAGCCGCCGAAGCGGAGAAGAAGAAACGCAGCAAGTGGACCTGGCCACTCATCGCCCTCGTCGCCCTGCTCGTAATCGTGCTCACCGGCACGCTCATCGCGCTGTTCACCCAGAACAACGAGACGCCGGTGCCGGCAGCGACGTCGGCGACACCCTCGACCACGCCCAAGCCGTCTCCCACACCGACTCCGAGCCCGACACCCACTCCGACCCCCACCAACACCTCGGTCAATCCCGACGACTTCGTCGGCAAGCCAAGCGCCGAAGCCGCAGCTTTGCTCGTCGACATGGGCTTCGTGGCTGACATCGCCACGGGCAATGCCGCCGAGACCAGTGACAACGTCGACAAGGTCTACCGGGTGAACCCCACCGGTCCGGTTCCGGCTGGCACCACCGTGGTCCTCACCGTTTATGGCCCGGTGGCAACGCCGAGCACGCCGACGTCGGCCCCGACGGCGACGCCCTCGCCTGCGGCCCCCGCCGGTACGGTCACGGTCAGCTGGAACGCGCAGACCTGCCCGGCCGGCCAGACCCTGGCCGGTTACGAAATCGCCACCGAGGGCGGTGCCGCCGTCATCACGTCGGCGAACCCGACCAACGCGGAAACGACGACGGGCACCATCACCGCTGGAACCGAGAATTTCAAGGTCAAGTTCCGCTACTTCTGTGGTCAGGTCAGCTCCGAGTTCTCGCCCACGGTCGATGTGAAAGTCACGGGCGACCCAGCTGTCACGGAGTAACTCCCTCATGCCGTGCGGTAAAGTAGCGCTCACTGTGTCCGTCCCGAATACAGTGTCTGATTGTGGGGAGTGCTGTAGTGCCTGACTCTGGTCGTTTGATCGCGGGTCGCTATCGCGTCGGCACCCTGCTCGGCCGTGGCGGTATGTCCGACGTGCACATCGGCACCGATTCCCGGCTCGGCCGCACGGTGGCGATCAAGCTGCTGAAGTCGACCCTTGCGGCTGACCCGGCCTTTCGCACCCGCTTCCGTCAGGAGGCCCAGGCCGCAGCCCGCATGGCTCACCCGACGATCGTGCGCGTGTTCGACGCCGGCGAAGAGACCGTCACCGATGAGTCCGGCCACGACTCGCAGATTCCGTTCATCGTCATGGAACACGTCGACGGTCGGCTGCTCAAGGACATCATTGGGGAAGGTCCGATCGATTCCATCGAGGCCGTGCGCATCATCGACGGGGTACTGACCGCCCTAGAGTACTCACACCGGGCTGGAGTCGTACACCGCGACATCAAGCCGGGCAACATCATGATCACCAAGTCCGGCCAGGTGAAGGTGATGGACTTCGGTATCGCCCGAGCTATCTCCGACTCCGCCACGACCGTGGCCCAAACCACCGCGATCCTCGGAACCGCCGCCTATTTCTCCCCCGAGCAGGCCAAGGGCGAGTCCGTCGATGCACGCACCGACCTGTACTCGACCGGTGTGGTGCTGTTCGAAATGCTCACCGGCCGCCCGCCGTTCCGCGGTGATACGCCCGTGGCCGTCGCTTACCAGCACGTCAGTGAGACGCCGGTCAAGCCGTCCGCGATCAACCCCCGCGTGTCTCCGGCCCTCGATTCGGTCGTGCTGCACGCCCTGGCCAAGGACCGTTTTGCTCGCTACCAGAGCGCCGTCGAGTTCCGCAACGATGTCGAGACCGCCGGGTCCGGCCAGATCCCCATCCATCATGCCGGCGAAGAGGTCGGCGCCGGACTGTTCGGCGCAGCACCCACCGCCATCACCGGCTCGGCCCTGGCCCTCAAACAGCTCTCCGAAGACCAGACCATGGTGCGCACGCAGCGTCGCCCTCCCGTGATCTGGGTCTGGGCCGGAATCGTCTGCGTCGTCGTTATTGTCGTGGCTGTCATGATCTGGGTGGCGAATCTGCAACCCTCGGTGGAACTGCCCGACAGCTCACGCGAGGTGCCCTCGCTCACCGGCGAGACCTACGATGATGCCCAGAACACCCTCCTCGACCTGGATCTCGCGGCCACCCGTGCCGAAGAGTCGAGCACCACGGTACCCGCCGATCAGGTCATTCGCACAGACCCGCCAGCCGGCACCATCGTCAACCCGTCCGACGTGATCAAGGTCTTCGTTTCGACCGGTCCGGTGCCCGTCGTCGTCCCCGATGTCACCAACCAGACGATAACGGATGCCCAAGCCGCGATCGAAGCGCTCGGTTTCGTCTCCGGGTCGGTCACCGCTGAGAACTCGCCGACCGTGGCCACCGACGTCGTCCTGCGCACCGACCCGGCAGCGGCATCCGCGCAATTCGCCGGGGACACGATCAACTACATCGTGTCGAGCGGACTGGTCACGTTGACGGATCTCACCGGTCAGTCACTCGTCGCCGCGATCGATCTGGTCAGCAGCAATGGCCTCGAGCCCGTCTCCAAGCCCGATCCCACCTGCGCCCAAGAGTCCGGTTCCCCGATCAAGGCGCAGTCCCTGGCGCCGGGCGATGTCCCCCAGCGCTCGGACATCACGCTCACCTATTGCTCCGGCTCCTAGCCCCCTCCCGCTCCTGCTGGACGGGGCCTGGGCCCCGTGCAGAAGGAGACGTCAGGTGAGGCGCAGCAGGGGATGCAGGGACTTTGCGGTCTCCTGGGCGCCCGCGAGGCCGGTCAGGGCCAGCCAGTTGCCGAGCATGCGGTATCCGCCCTCGGTCAGCACCGATTCCGGGTGAAATTGCACACCGAGAATGGGAGCGGATGCGTGGCGTAGCCCCATGATGACGCCGCCCTGCGTGCGTGACGTCACCACGAGGTCGCTCGGAACGGTCGACGCGACGACGGCGAGCGAGTGGTACCGGGTGGCCGTGAACGGCTGGGGCACACCCTCATAGAAGTCGCTGCCGTCGTGCGTGATGAGCGACGTCTTGCCGTGCATGAGCTCTTCAGCGTTGGTCACCGTAGCTCCGAAGGCCTCAGCGATGGCCTGGTGCCCGAGGCACACGCCAAAAAGCGGAAGTTCGGCCTCGAGTGCCGCCTCGACCACGGCAATGGACACACCAGCATCTGACGGCTTGCCCGGACCAGGTGAGATCAGAACGCCGTCGTAGTCGGAAATGCGGGAGGCGGCATCCGCTTTGTCAAAAGAGTCGTTGCGCACGACATCGGTCTCAGCGCCGAGCTCCATGAGGTACCCATTGAGGGTGTACACAAAGCTGTCGTAGTTGTCGATCACGAGAATACGGGTCATGGGCCGCCCACCGTCGCTTCCTGGTTGTTGAGAATGCCGTCGATCCAGGGATACACCCAGGTGGCAAGCACGGCGAGTACCGCCAGTAACAGGATCAGAACCAAAATGATGCGCACCCAGATTGGCCCGGGAAGAATGCGCCACAGTGCTGCGTAGATGGGAGCCTCCTAGCCCTGGGCTGCGATGATCGGTGCGAGTTCGGCCGGTGCGCCGGCCGAAAGCGGCTGCCACGACTCGAACACGCCGTAGGCGATGATGCGTTCCGCGGTGGAATACAACGGATTACAGCTGGTCAGGGTGATGATCCGGTCGACAGCAGTGGCGTCGGGATTATTCGGAACGGATGCCAGCACCTGCACCTGAGAGGGCGCCACGTACTCGGTATCGCGATACCGGTAGGTGTAATAGCCGTCGGCGGTCTGCACATAGATGGCGTCACCGAGCTGAAGTTCGTTGATCAAATGCATGCCGCCGCCGAAGGCGCTGCGGTGGGCGGCGATGGCGAAATTGCCCACCCCACCGGGCATCTGAGTGCCGTCGTAGTGCCCGATTCCCAGGCGGTTGCTGTTTAGAACGTCGTGGCCAGTGCCCTCAGCAATGGTGCGGTTATAGTCAGCGCCGAACCGTGGCACATACAACACGGCGAATGCCTGGGCATTGGCCGGAGCGGTAGCCACCATTGGTGCTCCGTAGTCAACCGGTGCAGGTTCTGCACTCGGTTCTGCCGGGTCAGTCGTTGGCACCGGGTCAGTCGTTGGCACCGGTTCGGGCGTCGACGTGTCCTGTTGGATCCAGTCCTGGCTGATCTGACTGGCAGCATCGGACTGCGAGTTGGCCATGATCATGTCATTCCACCAAAGCTGCCAGCCCAAAAACAGCAACACGAGTGCGCCCGCAGTGATGAGCAGTTCGCCGAGCACGCCGAGCACGCTAATTTTGCCTGATTTCGCCCGGCGCGGGCGCTTGGTGACGATCTCGGTGGGATCGTCGGCCTGGGGACACATACTGCGAGTCTACCGACCTGAACGTGTACCAGACCTCGCGTCAAATCCACTCAAACAGGCGAAGACGCTAGGATCGCAGAATGGCACGTAAGAATCCCCGCACCCGGCCCGCCCGCACCGACGTTGCCCGCTCGAACGAGGACGCGCCCAATGCCGTCTGGTTCAAGCCGGTCATGTTCGGTTTCATGCTCCTCGGCCTGGCCTGGATCATCGTGTTCTACGTCAGCGGCAGCCAGCTTCCCATTGCGGGGCTTGGCGCCATGAACATTCTGGTCGGCTTCGGGATCGCCTTCATCGGCTTCCTGATGACCACGCGCTGGCGTTAGTCCGGCGACCCTGCACCAACTGTTCGGCCAATGAACGTTGATCCGTTACCGCTGCGTCACCACGGCGTAATAACAAGGGTAATGACACGGGTGTAATTATCCCCATGTGGATAGACCTGTGGATAACTCGCCCTCGCGCAGCGCTCGGTCGGTTAACTCACGAAGAAGCGCGCGAAGCTCAGCAGCACCAACAGGGCGGCGAACGCGCCGATCAGCCCCACCTGCAGGGGCTTCTGACGGATGCGCCGGGTCTGCACGAAGATGAGGCCGAGCACCGCACCGCCGATGATTCCGCCGACGTGCGCCTGCCAGGCAATATTCAGGCCTGGAATGAACCCGATCACGAGGTTGATACCGACCAGCACGAGCAACTGGGTGGCATTGCCGCCGAGTCGGCGTTGAATCACCAGGAACGCGCCCATCAGGCCGAAGATCGCACCGGATGCCCCCACCACGGGAGTGGAGGGATCCGCCAAAAACAGCACCCCGAGTGAACCGGCCAGCGCACTCAGCAGATACAGCGCCAAGTAGCGGCCCCGGCCGAGCAGAGGTTCCAGGAGCTGCCCGAAGATCCACAGCGTGTACATATTCAGCAGCACGTGGAAGATAGAACCGTGTGCGAGGGCGGTGGTGAGCATGCGCCAGGGTTCAAAACTGCCGGGCTGGGAGAAGAAGCCTGCGTAGATCAGCAGGTTGGTGATCTGATTACCGAAAACGAACTGCAGAAGGTACACGACGAGCGTTATTCCAATTATGGAATACGTCACGGCAGGCTTCCCGGCGGTCAGTCGGGTGAGCACCGCCGGTTTGGTGCGGGGTGCGTTCTTGCGCTGTTCCTTCATGCACTCGGGGCAGATGACCCCGACAGCGGCCTGGGTTTGGCATTCGGCGCAGATGGTGCGGCCGCAACGCTGGCACAGAATGAAGCTCTGCCGCCCCGGATGGCGGTAACAAAAATTCGCCGCCGAGGCCGGCAGATCACTCATTTTCTGTGCAGAGGTACTGGTTAGACGTTCTCGACGGAGACGGTCAGAATCTTGACGTCTTCGAGGGGCCGGTCCCGACCGTCGGTAGCGACCGTGGCAAGCTTGGCGACGATCGCGCGGCTGTCTTCGTCTTCAACGGCACCAAAGATGGTGTGCTTGCCCTGCAGCCAGGTGGTCGGAACGACGGTGATGAAGAACTGTGACCCGTTCGTGCCGTGGCCGCCCTGGATTCCCGCGTTGGCCATGGCGAGCACGTACGGCTGGGTGAAGTCGAGGTCGGGGCTGATTTCGTCATCGAACTGGTAGCCGGGGCCACCGGTGCCCTGGCCGAGCGGGTCGCCGGCCTGAATCATGAAGTCCTTGATGATGCGGTGAAAGATCGTGCCGTCGTAGAGCGGCGTGGTGGAGGCGACGCCGGTGGCGGGGTGCTTCCACTCGAGTTCGCCGGTCGCGAGGCCGACGAAGTTCTTGACCGTCTTCGGCGCGTGATTGCCGAAGAGGTTGACCTTGATCGGTCCGAGGGTGGTGTTCAGGGTGGCGACAGCAGTGTGCTTAGACATACCCCGATTCTTGCACAGCTACCTCGACCGAATCTGATTGCCGCCGTGCGCTCCCAGTGCATTCGCTGGCAACTCCGCGATTGAGTGGCAAGATGGGCACTCAGTGGCAAGATAGATACACATTCGCCACACGACATCGATGGAGGGTCCAGATGAGCCTGTCACGCAAGCGCCGCAAGGAACTCACTCGGCTGCGCAAAAGCGCAGACGAACTATGGAGCCACCAGCAAGAAGTACTGGAGCGAGCAAACGTTCTCGCTCGTCAGGCCGGTCACCAGGCCGGTATTCTTGCTCGCGAAGAAGTAGCTCCGCGCGTACGCGAGAGCTATGACCACTACGTTCGCCCGAGCGTGAACGCCACCCAGGAAGCCGCCGACGGCGTGCGCCGGCGCGTCGTCAACGACGTTCTCCCCGGAATCGGTACCGCCATCGGCACGGTCATGTCCGTCGGTGACGTCGCCCGCGACGCCCGAGTGCGCGCTGCATTAGGTCGCCTCCGCCTGCAGAAGCCGGTTGTGGTCGAACCCAAGGGCCCCGGAGCCGGAACCTACTTCGCCCTCGGCCTGGCCGTGGTCGCCGCCGTAGGCGTCGCCTACGCCGTCTGGCAGACCTTCCGTGCCGACGACGAGCTCTGGGTCGCCGACGACGAGGTTGAACCAGCCGCTAGGCAGGAAGACTAGAGCAGACGCTCGTCCGCTCGTGCAGGGCCCGCATCCACCGGATGCGGGCCCTGCCGCGTTAACGGCGGCTGCGGCCGACACGGCCCTGCTGGGAGCCGTACACACGACATCCCAGCGGATGCCCGGCGCCGGCCGATCACGCAGGCAACAGATTCGCGAGCTTAGACATCACGCTCGGGCAAAAAAGAAGGGCCCGTCCGAAGACGGGCCCTTCACCTGCGTGTGGAGCCACGGGGAATCGAACCCCGGACCTCCTGCTTGCAAAGCAGGCGCTCTACCAATTGAGCTATGGCCCCAATTACCCGACCGGCACGGATGGATAAGCCAGCAGAAGCGGGTGAGAAGTGGTGAATCTGGTGCTGCGTGGGGATACCGGGATTTGAACCTGGGACCTCTTCATTATCAGTGAAGCGCTCTAACCAACTGAGCTATATCCCCCTCTTGGGCAGATTAGAGACTACCGGAATCTGGCCGGAACCTGAAATCGAGCCACCCTTCCAGGCGGAAGAATTACCCAAATCGGGCTGCGAGGGCTGTTTTTGGGGAGAAACAGCCCTCGATCGTGCGGAAAAACTAGTTATTCGTGAAGCCGACGAGCAAGCCGCCGGTTATTTTAACACTCAGGTTGTAGAGCACCGCGTAGATGGCACCGAGGGCGGTGATCACAACCATGTTCAGAACCGCCACGACGACCGCGAAGCCCATGACGTTGCCGATGGAAAGGATGGCGGCCAGGTCGGCCGATTCTCCCGCGACGGTCGCGTACAGCTCGTCCACCTTGGTCAGCACCTCGGTCTGCACCAGCACGGTGTAGGTGAAGAAGGTGGCCACGATCGTGACGATAGCCAGGCAGACCGCCACCAGGAATGACAGCTTCACGCTCGACCAGAAGTCGACGTAGACCAGTTTGAGGCGAACCTGCTTGCTCGCGGTCTTGCGAGTGGATTTCTTGGCGAGCTTTTCGGCGACGCTACTCATTCGGTGTCTCTACTTTCCCTGAATCCGCGTTCGGAGCAGTGCCCTCTGCAGCACTGGTGTCGACGGTACCAGCCGTGGCATCGGCATCCGCTGCGCCCTCTTCGTCCGTGGCGACCAGATTACGTTCGATGTTTTTCGCGATGGAAATGATTCGATCTTCATCCGCGAATTTCGCGAACACAACGCCCATCGTGTCCCGGCCCTTGGCTGGAACCTCGGCGACGAATGAGCGTACCACCTTGCCGCTGGCAAGAACCACAAGGACCTCGTCCTCGGGGTTCACAATCAACGAGCCAACCAGATCACCGCGGTCGTCGTTGAGCTTGGCCACCTTGATGCCGAGGCCCCCACGATTCTGCAGGCGGTACTGGTCAGCGGCGGTGCGCTTGGCGTAACCGCCCTCGGTCACCACGAAGACGTAGCCGTCGTCATTGATAACGGATGCGTCCAGCAGGGTGTCCTCGCCGCGAAAGTGCATTCCGATCACGCCCGACGTGCTGCGGCCCATCGGGCGCAGCGCCTCATCGGTGGCAGTGAAGCGAATCGACATGCCCTTGCGAGAGACCAGCAGCAGGTCGGAATCATCTTCGACCAGCAGCGCGGAGACGAGCTCGTCGCCTTCACGTAGCTTGATCGCAATAATGCCGCCGGTGCGGTTGGTGTCGTACTCACTGAGCGCGGTCTTTTTGATCAGGCCGTCGCGGGTGGCGAGGGTCAGATACTGGGCCACCTCGTAGTCGCGAATGTCAAGGATCTGCGCGATTTCTTCACCCGGCTGCAGGGCGAGCAGGTTGGCGACGTGCTGGCCCTTGGCGTCCCGTCCCGATTCCTGCGCCTCATAGGCCTTGGCCCGATAGACCCGGCCGGTGTTGGTGAAGAACAGCAGCCAGTGATGCGTCGTGGTGACGAAGAAGTGTTCGACCACGTCGTCGGCGCGCAGCTGGGCACCCTTGACACCCTTGCCACCACGGTGCTGGTTGCGGTAGTTGTCGCTGCGGGTGCGCTTGATGTAGCCGCCGCGGGTGACGGTGACCACCATCTCCTCTTCGGGAATGAGGTCTTCGATCGACATGTCGCCGTCGAAACCGAACATGATCTCGGTGCGGCGGTCGTCGCCGAACTTGGCGGTGATCTCGGCGAGTTCTTCGCTGATGATCGTGCGCTGGCGCTCGGGGCTGGCCAGGATCGACTTGAACTCAGCGATCTGCAGTTCGAGTTCGGCGGCCTGGTCGATGATCTTCTGACGTTCCAGAGCGGCGAGACGGCGCAGCTGCATGGTGAGAATCGCGTCGGCCTGCAGCTTGTCCACGTCGAGCAGGGCCATCAGGCCTTCGCGGGCGTCGTCGACAGTGTTGGACCGACGGATAAGCGCGATCACCTCGTCGAGTGCGTCCAGCGCCTTGAGGTAGCCGCGCAGGATGTGGGCATCCGCTTCAGCCTTATTCAGGCGGAACTGGGTGCGCCGAACGATGACCTCGATCTGGTGCGCAACCCAGGCCGAGATGAAGCCATCGAGGGAGAGGGTGCGCGGCACGCCGTCGACGATGGCGAGCATGTTGGCGCCGAAGTTCTCCTGCAGCTGGGTGTGCTTGTACAGGTTGTTCAGAACTACCTTGGCAACGGCATCGCGCTTGAGCACGATCACGAGGCGCTGGCCGGTGCGACCACTAGTCTCATCGCGAATGTCCGCGATGCCGGTGATCTTGGCGTCCTTGACCAGGTCGGCGATCTTGATCGCCAGGTTGTCCGGGTTCACCTGGTAGGGCAGCTCGGTGATCACCAGGCAGGTGCGCCCCTGAATCTCTTCGATGCTAACCACGGCCCGCATCGTGATCGAGCCGCGACCGGTGCGGTAGGCATCCTGAATTCCCTTGACGCCGAGGATCTGCGCGCCGGTGGGAAAGTCGGGGCCTTTGATGCGCGCAATTAGCGCTTCGAGCAGTTCTTCGCGGCCGGCGTCGGGGTTGTCGAGGTACCACTGGGCACCAGCAGCAACCTCGCGCAGGTTGTGCGGGGGAATGTTGGTGGCCATACCGACGGCGATACCCACCGAACCGTTGACCAGCAGGTTCGGAAAACGGGCCGGCAACACGGTCGGCTCGAGCGTGCGGCCGTCGTAGTTGTCTTGAAAATCGACGGTGTCTTCGTCGATGTCGCGCACCATCTCGAGGGCGAGCGGGGCCATCTTCGTTTCGGTGTATCGCGGGGCAGCGGCACCATCGTTGCCGGGGGAACCAAAGTTTCCCTGGCCCAGGGCGAGCGGATACCGCAGGCTCCACGGCTGAACGAGGCGCACCAGGGCGTCATAAATGGAAGAGTCACCGTGCGGGTGGAACTGGCCCATCACGTCGCCGACGACGCGGGCGCACTTGGAGAACGCCTTGTCGGGCCGGTAGCCGCCGTCGAACATGGCGTAGATCACACGGCGGTGAACCGGCTTCATGCCGTCACGCACGTCGGGAAGTGCGCGCCCGACGATGACGCTCATCGCGTAGTCGAGGTAGGAGCGCTGCATTTCCAGCTGCAGGTCGAC
The DNA here is from genome assembly GCF_002929595.1 of Cryobacterium sp. N19. NCBI lineage: Bacteria > Bacillati > Actinomycetota > Actinomycetes > Micrococcales > Microbacteriaceae > Cryobacterium > Cryobacterium sp. N19. Next base: position 225,989 of record NZ_PJJR01000052.1, read on the forward strand.
CTGGTCGATCTTGCCGTGCTGCACGAGGTGGGCGGCCTTAGCGGCCGCGGTTGCCGCCGTCTCTTCGGCGTCGGGCTGGCCCGTGGTGTCGTCAGATGTCAAGGAAACGCACGTCCTTCGCGTTTTTCTGGATGAAGTTGCGTCGTGATTCGACGTCTTCACCCATCAGGGTGGAGAAGATTTCGTCGGCGGATGCCGCGTCGTCCAGGGTGACCTGCAGCAGGGTACGGGATTCGGGGGCCATGGTGGTTTCCCACAGCTCCTTGTAGTCCATCTCGCCGAGGCCCTTGTACCGCTGGATTCCGTTGTCCTTCGGGATGCGCTTGCCGGCCGCGGCACCGTCGGCGAGGAGTGCGTCGCGCTCGACGTCGGAGTACACGTACTGGTGCGGCGAGTTGCTCCACTTGAGCCGGTACAGCGGCGGCTGGGCCAGGTACACGTAGCCGAGATCGATCAACGGGCGCATGTAGCGGAACAGCAGGGTCAGCAGCAGGGTGGTGATGTGCTGCCCATCGACGTCGGCGTCGGCCATCAAAACAATCTTGTGGTAACGAACCTTGTCTGGGTTGAACTCTTCACCGATGCCAGCGCCGAACGCGGTGATCATGGCCTGCACCTCGTTGTTGCCGAGGGCACGGTCGAGTCGGGCCTTCTCCACGTTCAGGATCTTGCCGCGCAGCGGCAGAATCGCCTGCGTCTCGGGGTTACGGCCCTGCACGGCTGAACCGCCAGCCGAGTCGCCCTCCACAATGAAAATCTCAGAAATCGACGGGTCTTTGCTCTGGCAGTCCTTGAGCTTGCCCGGCATACCGCCACCCTCGAGCAGTCCCTTGCGGCGCGCGGTTTCACGGGCCTTGCGGGCTGCCATGCGGGCGTTCGAGGCCTGCAGGGATTTGCGGATGATCTCGCGTGCCGGGTTCGGGTTGCGGTTGAACCAGTCGGTGAGCTGGTCGTTGGCGACCTTCTGCACGAACGACTTCGCCTCGGTGTTGCCGAGTTTGGTCTTGGTCTGGCCCTCGAACTGCGGTTCGGCGAGCTTGATCGATACGACCGCGGTCAGTCCCTCACGCACGTCATCGCCGGTGAGGTTGTCATCCTTCTCTTTCAGGATGCCTTTCTCCCGGGCGTACTTGTTCACGAGCGTGGTCAGCGCGGCGCGGAACCCCTCTTCGTGCGTGCCACCCTCGTGGGTGTTGATGGTGTTCGCGTAGGTATGCACACTCTCGGTGTACGCCGTGGTCCACTGCATGGCCACTTCGAGGGCCATCTTGCGCTCGTGATCTTCCCACTCGAACGAGATGATCTCGTCGTTGACCAGGTCGGCCTTCTTGGCACGGTTCAAGTACTCGACGTAGTCGACGAGACCCTGGTCATATTTGAAGGTGTTGCTGATGACTTTGCCGTCGTCGGTGCGGTGGGCTTCACGCTCGTCAGTGAGGGTGAGGCGCAGTCCCTTATTGAGAAAGCCCATCTGCTGAAACCGTGCGCGCAGGGTTTCATAGTCGAACTCGATCGTCTCGAAGGTTTCCGCACTCGGCCAGAAGGTGATGGTCGTGCCGGTTTCGTCGTTGGCCTCGCCCTGCTCGAGGGGAGCATTCGGAACACCGTTGGCGAAACTCTGGCGCCAGATAAACCCCTGGCGACGAACCTCGACTTCGAGGCGGCTCGACAGGGCGTTGACGACGGAGCTTCCGACGCCGTGCAGGCCACCGGAGACGGAGTAGCCGCCTCCGCCGAACTTGCCGCCGGCGTGCAGCACGGTCAGCACGACCTCAACGGTCGACCGACCCTCTGCCTTGTGAATATCGACCGGAATTCCACGGCCGTTGTCTTCGACGCGGATCGCGCCGTCGGCGAGAATGCGAATGTCAATGGTGTCGCAGTGTCCGGCGAGAGCCTCATCGACGGAGTTGTCGACGATCTCATAGACCAGGTGGTGCAGTCCGCGCGGTCCGGTGGATCCGATGTACATTCCGGGTCGCTTGCGAACGGCTTCCAGGCCTTCGAGCACCTGGATATCATCGGCACCGTATTCGTGCTCCGGCTCCCGCTCCGCCACGGCTGGGGATATATCTGGGGACGTGCGTTCGGGCGTCGGTTCAACTGTCATCTGAAATTAGGCTCCTGACCATCGCACGGGCGACCATTCAGTCTACCAAACGGGGGGAGACGAACCGGCCATAATCGCCGTTTGACGCGTTTTGTTCAAGGGGGTGACCTTAATTGTTGGGTCACCCGTAGGTATCGCGCGGACCACGCCCTGGAATTGATCTGGGACCCTTTTTCCAGGACGGAGCGTTGGGCCCTTGGAAACGAATTGATTGAATGCCCGCGTCTGGGTACCGATGCGCAATGTGTTCCATGATCACATTGCGCATCAGTCGCAATTGGGTGGCCCAGGCCGTGGATTCACAGTGCACCGTGAGCACACCGTCATCGATACCGGCCGGGGTCGAATGGTTGGCGGTTTCTTCACCGGCCAGCTCGGTCCAGGACGCCAGAAGTTCGGACTGGGCCAGCGGTGAATTCCAGCCCAACTGCATGGTCAGCGAATTGATCGTGTCACCCAGACCTCGCGGGTCGCGGCCGATCCCGAAGGGAACACTCGAGCCGACTACCGGCGCAATTCGCTTACGGCCGCGTGAGCGTCTGGCGTTGGGATCACCGAAAACACTCTTGAAGCGCAGATAGACCTGCGCTGCTTCACTGGTACCCGATTCCACCGAATCGACGGTCTCAGTTGTTTCACGTGGAACATTTTCTTCAGCCATCGATGACCGCTCCGGCATGAATGTGAATAGTGTGCGCAACGAGGGCGGGCGGAACATCCTCGAGTACCGCGGCGGTAATCAAAACCTGTTCGAACGACCCGATCGCGGCGGCCAACCGGGCCCGACGCTGCAGGTCGAGCTCGGCAAAGACGTCATCGAGAATCAGGACCGGGTCACCGCTGGCTGACTCCTGCCGCAACAGCTGAGCGGATGCGAGTTTCAAGGACAGTGCGAACGACCACGACTCCCCGTGGCTGGCGTAACCCTTGGCCGGCAAGGCATTGAGCATGAAGACCAGATCGTCGCGGTGGGGTCCGGCAAGGGTGATACCCCGCTCCAATTCGCGTTTTCGCAGTCCGACCAGCGCCGTTCGAAAGATATCATTGGTAGACGACTCCACCGAAGCCGCAGATTGCGGGACGCTGGCCGGGAGAACGCCGAGATCGGCATCTTCGTCGGCGCCCAGGATGCTGAGGCTCGCCACCAACGCCGGACCATGATCTTCATTCACGACAGCACGATAGGCCGCCCGCAACGGTTCACCAAGCTGTTGCACGAGTTTGGCGCGCTCGTCGATGATTTCCGAGCCGAACTCCACCAGCCGTTCGTCCCAGATATCGAGTGTGGAGAGTTGGTTGCCGCGCACTCCCGAGGCCCGGGCCGACTTGAGCAGGGTATTGCGTTGTTTGAGCACCCGGTCGTAATCACTGAGCACTGCGGCCAGCCGCGGGCTGCGCAGCACCAACAGCTGATCGAGAAACTTACGACGCCCCGAAGGGTCGCCACGCACCAGGGCCAGGTCTTCCGGAGCAAACACCACACTCGAAAAATAGCGGGGCAGATCGCGGGTCTTGATGACTGACCGGTTGACCTGCGCCCGGTTTTGCCCCGAGCGGTTCAGCTGCACTTCGGCAAGGATATCCCGGCCGTTGTATTCGAGTCGGGCCCGAATAATGCCGGCATCCTGCCCGGAGCGAATCATGGCCTTGTCGGTGGAGACTCGGTGCGATCCGAGCGTGCTGAGAAAGCCGAGCGCTTCGACCAGGTTGGTTTTGCCCTGGCCGTTCCGGCCGACGATGAGGTTCGGGCCCGGAACGAAACCAACCTCGGCGTTCGCATAGTTGCGAAAGTCGGTCAGCGAGAGGTGAGTAACTCGCACCGCTGTTAGCGCAGGAGCAGGTTGGGCTGCAGCAGGTATTTGTAGCTGTCCACTCCGGCCTGCTCGCGCGAAGTCTGGCTGGTGATCAATACCGGCCCGGGCTTATTCGGGTTTTCCGTTTTCGTGAACGAGATGCGCACGAATTCGGAGTGCACGGCGCTGAGCCCGTCCAGGAGAAACTGCGGCTTGAGTGAGACGACGGTCTCGGTGCCGGAGAGAATGGCATCGATGGTTTCCGAAGCCTGGGCCTGCTCGGATCCTACGGCTTCGAGGGTGACGCCGGAGGCGTCGAAAGTGAAGCGCAGCGCGGCTTCACGTTCCAACACGAGCTGCACACGGCGGGTGGCTTCGATCAGGTCCGCCGTGTTCATCACCGCGTAGTTGTCAACGGTGGCCGGGAACAGGCGACGAACGGGAGGAAAATTACCCTTGATCAGCAGCGACGTGACGGTCTTCTTGTTCGCGGTGAACGCGATCAGTTCGCGGTCGTCACTGTTGGTGATAGAAACCGAAATGGTTCCGCTGTGACCGAAAGTCTTACCGACCTCCTGCAGGGTACGGGCCGGCACGAGTGCGGTGATTGTTCCTGCTTCATTGGGGGCGGTGTTGCTGCCCGGATCCCAGTCGATTTCCCGAACCGCGACACGGTACCGGTCGGTGGCTACGAGGCTGAGGCTATTTTCGGTGACCTCGAGTTGCACCCCGGTGATGACTGGGGTGACATCGTCCCGCGAGGCAGCGACGGCAACCTGAGCGACAGCCGCAGCAAATTCCTCAGCCGGTACGAGGCCGGACTGGGTGGTGACCACGGGAATGCTCGGATATTCCTCAACAGGCATGGACAGCAGGGTGAAGCTGGCCGATCCACAGCTGACCTTGATGCGCGAATTTTCCGTGGAAAACCGCACAGGAGCGTTGGGGAGACGGCTGGCGATTTCGGCGAGGAGCCGGCCGGAGACGAGAACTTTTCCGGTCTCTTCAACTTCGGCGACGATCTCGGTCTGGGCAGAGACCTCGTAGTCGAACGACGACAGAATCAAGCCCGTTGCTGTCGCCTCGATGAGTACACCACTCAGAATCGGCAGGGTCGTGCGTTGGGGCAGAAGTTTGACCGCGAAGGAAACTGCTTCGCTGAAGACATCCCGATTGGCCTGAAATCTCACGAAACATTCCTTGCGTTCGACGGGCGGATGGGTGGGCCTCAATGCTAGCTGTTGTCACAGGTCTATTCAGTACCGTGCTGCTCTGAGGGCCCTGGCTCTCAAGGTTGTCGGCTGGATGAAGGTTAAAGAATTCTTGTTAATCTTCTTAACCGTTGTGGAAACTGTGGATAACTCTGTGAAAACCGCTCAGGCATTGGGAACTACACGCTTGTAAGTTGTGGGCGAGCTGTGGAAGTTTGTCATTCGTTTGAGCAAGCGCAACTCGTGGTAATTACAAGTTTCTACAGGCAGGCCTCGAGTTTCTACAGGCGACGACCGGTTGTGTGAGTTAATTCCACAGGGTTATCCACAGGTGTGAAAACTAAAAAAATTTGGGCCCCTCCGGGTCAGAACTCGTACGAGCTTCCGGTGGGGCCGAAATTTTGCTTTGGACAGGCCTACTTGTATCTGTGATCTCGCTTCCGTGAGGGGTCGGTATTTTGCTGCTAGGACCTACTTGTATCGGTGGTCCTGCTTGATGCGATTGGTGAGCTCGGTCACTTGGTTATAGATCGACCGACGCTCCTTCATGAGTTCGCTGATCTTCTTATTCGCGTACATCACCGTGGTGTGGTCCCGGTTACCGAAAAGCTGACCGATCTTGGGGAGGGAGAGGTTGGTGAGCTCACGACACAGGTACATGGCGATTTGGCGAGCAGTGGCAATCGCTTGCGAGCGGCTCGACCCGTATAGGTCGTCGACGGATAGTTTGAAGTAGTTGGCCGTGTTCGTAATGATGTCGACCGGGGCGATGACGTTGTCCTCATCCAGAGTGATGAGGTCTTTCAACACCGTCTGCACCAGGTCCATGTCCACCGGCGTGCGATTGAGGCTCGCAAAGGCGGTGACCCGAATCAATGTTCCTTCCAACTCGCGAATATTGGAGGAAACCTTTGACGCCATGAACTCGAGAATGTCGTGGGGAACCTGCAGCTTCTCGCTCTGGGCCTTCTTGCGCAGAATAGCGATGCGGGTTTCGAGGTCGGGTGCCTGGACATCCGTGATCAGGCCCCACTCAAATCGACTGCGCATGCGGTCTTCGAAGCCGGTCAGATGCTTCGGCGGCAGGTCGCTCGTGATCACCACCTGCTTGTTATGGTCGTGGAGCGTGTTGAAGGTGTGAAAAAAGGCTTCCTGGGTTTCAGCTTTGTTCTGCAGAAACTGAATGTCATCAATCATGAGGATGTCGATGTTGCGATATCGGGCCTGAAATGCCGAGCCTCGGTTGTTCGCGATCGAATTAATGAAGTCGTTGGTGAACTCTTCGGAGCTGACATAACGTACGCGGATGCCCGGGTACAGACTCATGGCGTAGTGACCGATCGCGTGCAGCAGGTGAGTTTTGCCGAGCCCCGATGATCCATAGATGAAGAGAGGGTTGTAGGCCTTCGCCGGAGCTTCGGCCACGGCCACGGCAGCCGCGTGCGCGAATCGGTTGGACTGGCCGATCACAAAGTTGTCGAAACTGTATTTGGGGTTGAGTCGGGTCTCGTGCGGCTGCGCCGGAACGGCACCTTCGAATACCGATTGCGGCGGGGCGGGGGTGATGACATCGGGTGGGGTCAGTGTCTGTTGCACCGGGCGCAGGGATTCCTGCTCGAGCTCCGGGTTGACGACCACATAGAAGGTCGACACCGCAGTGGCTTCGTCGAGCTGACCCATCGCGGTCAGCAGGGGAACCCGCATCCGCTGATTGAGCATGCTGGCCGTGAACTCGTTCGGCACTTCGAGATAGAAGGTACCGGCGGCGATGCCCTTCGGCTCGACCAGACTGAGGAACCCGTAGAGCATGGGGGTGATCGTGGCGTCGGATTCCAACGTGGTCAGAACGGACCGCCAGGTTTCAGCTATCGGCGCTTCTACGTCTGCCATTGTTCCTACAATCTGTGTATTTCGGGTGTTTCACTACTGGACCGCGGCGGACGGGTGCGGGGCCGCTGTTGAACACCGGCAAGCCGCCGTCAGTTGGCCCGCACTGCGGGCGTTTTGGGGCCTGGTTCGAAATCTGGGTTCGAGTTCATCATTAAAGTTATCCACCGCTTGTGTATAAAACCGACCTAATTCTCAGGTTGATGCCACCAACCTGTGGATAACTTGTCTTTACGGTAGTCAATCCCGCTCAGCGAGGCGAATTCAGCGGTGAATCGGCTTCTCCGGTTGGTATCTGTGTTGGAGTCATTATTGTGGAGAATGGGCCGATTCGGGGCCTGAGTTTGACCAGACGTGGCCGAGGCCGTAGTTTTAATCAGTTGACCCCATCCCGCGGGCTTCTAACTTCTGTGCGCGCTGTTGTTCTGGCCGAGGGGAATTTGGCCAGCGGTGATTCAAATACGTGGAGATTGAACTATGAGCAAGAGAACCTTCCAGCCGAACAACCGTCGTCGCGCCAAGGTGCACGGCTTCCGTCTGCGCATGCGCACCCGTGCGGGCCGCGCCATCCTTGGTGCTCGCCGTCGCAAGGGTCGCACCGAACTCTCCGCGTAGGCCAGAGTCTGCCTAGGTTCGTTGTGGTCGCCGGGTTCTCGTGCTCGCTCACGTAAATCGCATCACGAGCGGCAGCGACTATCAAGGCGTCGTTCGGCGCGGTGTGCGGATCGTTGGTGCGCACACCGTTCTCTATGTACGAAAGAGCGCTGAGGTTGCTTCGGGTGCCGCCGGCGTTCCGGTACGGTTCGGCTTCATTGTCGCAAGGAATGTGGGTGACGCCGTGAGGCGCAATCTCGTTCGCCGCCGTCTCAAGGCGGTTACGTACGAACTGCTCTCCCTGGTTCCGCCAGGAACGGATGTCGTCATCCGCGCTTTGCCGACGGCGCAAGGTGCGGCGTGGCAGACGCTGTACGAAGAAGTCCAACGCTCGCTTGCTCGCCCGCTCCCGGCGCGGAAGGGCAGTCCGGGGCGATGAACTCGATACGCGGGACGATCATCCTGATACCCCGCAATGTGGGTGTCGTCATTCTTGGCGTATATCGCGCTGTAATCTCTCCGCTGTATGGAGATGTGTGCCGGTTTTACCCGTCTTGTTCGGCCTACGCACTGGGAGCCGTTCAGGAACACGGACTAGCGTGGGGTTCGGCTCTCACTGCGCGCAGACTGAGCCATTGTCATCCGTGGTCAGAAGGCGGCATTGATGATGTACCGCTCAAGAGCAAACGTCGCTACCGCGTGACGAAGTTCGGTTTTGTTGTCGCACCTAGCCACGGAAAGGGCTAACCCACAGTATGGACCTCATAGGTACGATCCTCTGGCCTCTGAAATGGGTGGTCGAGCTGCTGCTCGTGGCCTTCCACTGGCTCTTTTCGCAGATGGGAATTGCGGGACTGGGCTACGACGACGGTCTCACTTGGGTGCTGTCCATCGTCGGCCTCGTTCTGGTCGTGCGGGCCGCCCTCATTCCCATCTTCGTGCGGCAGATCAAGAGCCAACGCAAGATGCTCGAGGTTGCCCCACAGCTCAAGAAGATCCAGGACAAGTACAAGGGCAAGAAGGACCAGTTCTCGCGTGAGGCAATGTCCCGCGAGACCATGGCCATGTACAAGAAGACGGGTACCAACCCGCTGAGTTCCTGCCTGCCGCTGCTGCTGCAGATGCCGATTTTCTTCGCCCTGTTCTCGGTGCTGAACGACGCCCAGCGCTCCAACGCCGGTGTCGGGCCGCTCAATCAGAGCCTCGCCGAGAGCTTCGGTAGCGCGACGCTGTTCGGAAACGCCCCGCTGCACGACACATTCGCCTCACAGTGGACGCGATGGATCGCCGGCAACGAGTTCAACCTCACCGTCATGATCATCGCCGCCACCATGGTTGTGCTGATGACCGCGTCGCAATTCATCACGCAGCTGCAGATCGTCTCCAAGAACATGTCGCCGGAGACCAAGGCGAGCCCCATGTTCAAGCAGCAGCGCATCATGCTCTACCTGCTCCCCCTCGTCTTCGCCTTTTCCGGTGTGGCTTTTCCGCTCGGCGTCATGTTCTACTGGCTTACCTCCAACTTCTGGACGATGATTCAGCAGTTCCTGGTGATTCGAAACATGCCGACTCCCGGCAGTGAGGCCGCCAAGGCCCGCGAAGAGCGCCTCGCCCGCAAGGGTAAACTCATCGCGACCGACGGTGACATCATTGTGGTCGAGGAGCCCGCCAAGCCCGTGCAGCGTCAGCAGCCGGTTGGTAAGGCCCGCGCCAAGAAGCAAACCGGCCCGAAGAAGTAGTGGAGATCACCGTGACGGACAAGACCGGCCTCACCGAGCTCAGCACCGAGACCAGTACCGTCTCTGCTGACAGCGCAGTTCCCACTGCCCCCGCCACAACGGATGCCTCCTCCCCCACCGCTCCAGAGACGGGCAGTGTCGCCGAGGTTCCCCTCACGACCGACCAGCTCGAACGTGAAGGCGACATCGCCGCCGACTACATCGAAGAATTTCTCGACATCTGCGACCTGGACGGCGACATCGACATCGATGCCCGAAACGGCCGCGCGTACCTCTCGGTCAAGGCCTCCGACGCCGACAACCTGCGCGTGCTGTCCAAGCCGGAAACCGTCAACGCCCTGCAGGAGCTGACGCGCCTCGCCGTGCAGAACAAGACGGGCTCGTTTTCACGCTTGATCCTCGATATCGGCGGGTCCCGCGAGGCGCGCGAAGCTGAGCTTGCCACCCTTGTGGCGCGGGCCATAGAGCGGATCGTTGCCGGCTCGAGGGAAGCTGACCTGCCGGCCATGTCTTCCTACGAGCGCAAGCTCGTGCACGATATCGTCGCCGCGAGCGGTGGCTACCGGTCCGAGTCCTCCGGCGAGGGTCGAGACCGCCACACCGTCATCACCGCAGCCTAGTCTCGCTGGTCATGTCGGAATCTGCCACGCCGGAACCAACCCGTTCAGTCTTGAATAAATTTGAACAGGCGACCCCTGAACAGGTCGCGTCCGACTCGGTTGCCATCGACGCGGTTCCAATCGATTCGGTGGAGCTGGAGACCGAACCGGCCGGCGCCGCCGGCCTCTTCGGTTCCCAGCTCGACGTCATTCGCGCTTTTACGAATAATTTGGCTGATCAGGGCGAAATTCTGGGGTTGATTGGCCCGCTGGAACTCCCCCGGCTGTGGTCTCGCCATATTCTCAATTGCGCCATTGTTGCACCACTGCTGCGTCCGGGCCTCGTCGGTGATGTGGGTTCCGGTGCCGGCCTTCCCGGCCTGGTCCTGGCCATTGCTCGGCCGGATGTGAACTTCGTCCTGATTGAGCCGATGGAGCGTCGGGTGGCCTGGCTGAATGATCAGGTTGCTGCACTTCACCTCGCCAATGTGACCGTGGTGCGGGCGCGAGCGGAGGAGGCGAGGCTGGCGCATCCGCTCGACCAGGTCACGGCCCGTGCGGTGAGTGCGTTCAGCAAGCTCATCCCGTTGACGGCGCCCCTGCTGCGTGCCGGCGGCGAGCTCATTCTCATGAAGGGTGAGGGTGCCCAGCGTGAAGTCGACGCCGCAGCAAAGGCTATTCGCAAGCACCGCCTGCGTGATGTCGAGGTTATTACCCTCGGCGCGGGCGTGCTGCCCGAGGTAACCCGGGTCATCCGGGCTACAGTGGACTAGTCCCGAATGTCACCAGATTTGGTGTTCGGGGGTCCCTTTCGGGTGGCTCATCAATCGTCGAACGCAAAGGTTTCACGTGAAACATCCTGCTGAAGATCAGCGCACGGGCAAGGCGGGAGGGTTCGACGGCACAACGCCGCTCGCCCGCGAAATCGCTGAACTCACGCGGCGCCGCCAGGTTATCGCGGCCGGCGAACTGCCCAAACCCGACAAGACCCGGGTGCTGACGATCTCCAACCAGAAGGGTGGCGTCGGCAAGACAACGACCGCCGTCAACCTTGCCGCCGCCCTCGCGCGGCAGGGAGCCCGCGTGCTGGTCATCGACCTGGACCCGCAGGGTAACGCTTCCACCGCCCTGGGAGTGGAGCACCGCGCCGAGACGCCGAGCGTCTACGACGTCATCATCAACGACATGCCCATGTCTGAAGTCGTGCAGAAGAGCCCGGAATTCGGTGCACTGTTCTGCGTTCCCGCTACCATCCACCTCGCTGGTGCTGAGATTGAACTGGTGTCGCTTGTCGCACGCGAGCAACGCCTGCGCCGGGCACTGGACCTCTACCTGGCCGAGATGGCCGAGCCCTACGACTACGTCTTCATTGACTGCCCGCCATCTTTGGGGCTGCTCACCATCAATGCCTTCGTCGCGGCCCGCGAGGTGCTCATTCCAATTCAGTGTGAGTACTACGCCCTCGAAGGACTGAGCCAGCTGCTCAAGAACATTGCCCTGATCGAGAAACACCTGAACCCCGACCTCGTGGTATCAACGATTCTGTTGACCATGTACGACAGCCGTACCAATCTGGCGACCCAGGTAGCCAAGGAAGTACGCGATCACTTCCCCAAAGAGGTGCTGAATACCGCTATTCCGCGCTCTGTGCGCGTTTCTGAGGCCCCGAGCTACGGTCAGAGCGTCGTCAGTTACGACCTCAACTCCGCAGGATCGCTCTCCTACCTCGAAGCAGCAGCAGAAATGGCCCATCGAGGTGCTCCCCGAACCGAAGATAAGCCCCAAATGAAAGATAAGCACTAATGGCGAAAAGAACCGGCCTCGGCCGCGGTATCGGCGCACTCATCCCGGTGCAGGACGACGCGTCGGCTCCCCGGCCGGTTGATGTCTTTTTTCCGCGTAGTGTTTCACGTGAAACGGATGACTCCCCCGAGCTCGTTCCCGTGCCCGGAGCGCGTCTGGCCCACCTGAACCCGCAGGACATCGTGCCCAACCGCGCCCAGCCGCGCACTATTTTCGACGAGGATGACCTCGCTGAACTCGTGCACAGCATTCGCGAAGTCGGAGTTCTGCAACCGATCGTCGTGCGGCCATTAGCGGATGAGCCGGGCAAGTACGAACTCGTCATGGGCGAGCGTCGTCTTCGCGCGACCAAAGAGGTCGGGCTCGACAGCATTCCAGCTGTCGTTCGAGAGACCGCCGATGTCGATATGCTGCGCGACGCGCTGCTGGAAAACCTACACCGCGCCCAGCTGAATCCGCTCGAAGAGGCATCCGCTTACCAGCAGCTGCTCGCTGACTTCGATATCACACAGGAAGAATTGGCGACCAGAATTGGTCGATCGCGGCCGCAGATCACCAACACCCTGCGTCTGCTGAAATTGCCGGTACCGGTGCAGCTACGAGTTGCGGCCGGCGTGCTCTCGGCTGGCCATGCGCGGGCGATTTTGTCAGTGGGTGACCTGGCTGGCATGCTTCGCTTGGCTGACAAGATCGTCGAAGAGGATCTCTCGGTGCGGGCGGCCGAGGCTGCGGCGACATCCGTGCCAAGACTGATTAAGGCTAAACCACTTCCTGGTCGACGCCAGGGGCACCTCGATGAAATCGCTGAGCACCTCGGAGAACGACTCGACACGCGCGTCAAAATCAATCTTGGGGCTAGAAAAGGCCAGATCACAGTTGATTTCGCCACAATTGGCGATCTTAACCGCATTCTTACCGTTCTCGGCGAACCGGCCTTTAGCGCGAGCTAGTTCATCCCCCCGTGGGCCGTTTCACGTGAAACATGGCGCGCGGCGGGGCATTTTTTTCTGTGAACCGCCCCACGGTTCACGGCTCACGGCGAACTATTTACTGCGGTCCATGGCTTGGTCGATCTTGATGGCGCTTGTACGGGCGCGGCGGGCGTTGACGGGTCATTCGCTCCCCGCTTAGACATCGAGGTCTTTCAGGGGCTTCTCGCGAAAAGCGTGCGCGAGTCCGCTGAAAGACGTTCAAAACTCGCAACTTGCGCGAAAAACCCGCCGCCGCCCCTATGTTGCTGAATTCACTCTGCCCACACCGTTGGCAGAGCTTGTCTAGACGTCCATCGCCCTACCGATGGGCTGGTTTGCGGGGATCTTGTCGCGATGTTTCACGTGAAACAGTATCCCGCGGCCACGTGAATTGCCCACCCAGCGGCCGTCGAGCTCGTCGAGACCGTAATCGCCGTCCCGTTGGCTGGTTTGCGGGACGCCTGTCGCGATGTTTCACGTGAAACGGCCACGGCCCGTCGGTCGGCCTCGTCGAGACCGTAATTGCCGTCCCGCGAGCAATTCGCGGGAGCTGCAACGGAGTGTTTCACGTGAAACAGTATCCCGTGGCCGTATGAATTGCCCACAGACCGCCGGTCGAGCTCGTCGAGACCGCAGTCGCACTCCCGCTGGCTGGCCTGAGGGAGTCCTGTCGTGGTGTTTCACGTGAAACAACGCTGAGGCCGCGCAGGTTTCACGTGAAACGTAAGGCCTACTGGCCCGTCAGGGCGTTCGCGGCCAGGGCGGAGTAGGTGGAACCCAGGGTCTGGTTGGTGGCCTCGATCGCCTGCGGCACCAGTGACGTTTCCGTCAGGCCAGGAAGCACGTTGGCCTCCAGGAACCAGGCGGTACCTGCGGCATCGACAATGAGGTCGATACGGCTCAGGTGGCGGAGGCCCAGCAGTGTGTGAATGGCGACTGCGGTTGCGGAAACCGCCGCTGAGGCCTCGTCGGAAAGGCGAGCCGGCGTGTAGAAGTCTGTCTCGCCGGCGTTGTACCGTGCCTCGAAACTGTAGACGCCGTCAACGGGCACGATTTCAACGATCGGCAGAGCTGTGGGGCCGGTCCCGGTGTCAATTACCGCCACCGTGACCTCAACGCCGTCAATATAGGCCTCAACGAGGGCGGTGTTGGCGTAGGTGTACGCGTCGACCATGGCACGGGGCAGGTCCGCTGCGGTGCGCACGATCGTGACACCCTGAGAGGAACCGCCCTGAGCTGGTTTAACGACCAGGGGCAGGCCGATTGCGCCGATCAGGTGCTCAAGTACGCTCGTGGCCCCGAGGTCCCGAAATGTCTCGGTGGAGAGGGCGATAGCCGGGGGAGTGGCAAAACCAGCTCGGCGCACGAGCTCCTTGGCCGTGCCCTTGTTCCAGGCCAGGGCGGCGGCGGGCCCAGTTGAGCCGAGAAACGGGATGCCGGTGGTCTCCAGCAGGGAGAGCAGGGCGCCATCCTCTCCGGTAGCTCCGTGCAGGGTGGGCCAGATCACGTCGGGGGCTTGTTCGGTGAGAGTGGTCAGGAGGTTGGCCCCGGGATCGATCACGGTGACCGTGTGGCCCCCGCCCGTGAGGGCATCCGCTACCCGTCGCCCCGAGCGCAGCGAAACATCACGTTCGTGGGAGATTCCGCCGGCCAGAATAACGATATTAAGGGAGTTGAATTCGCTCATGATCAGGTTTTTCCCTAGCTTGGTGTGGGTGAACGTGGATATCTAGGAGATGTTGGCCGGTGGACCGGCATAGCGTTGATTTCTGGCGCCGGGCCGGTCGGGCGCGGCGCCCAGTGTACCGGTGCCGGCGAAGGTGTCGAGCAGATCAAGCTCGCCGCGAATGACCGTGGCCAGGCGACGGATGCCGACTCTGATACTCTCCGGCGTTGGATAGCAGAAGGCCAAACGCATGTTTTGGCGCCCGTCACCGTCGGCATAGAACGCGGTCCCGGGCGTGTACGCTACCAGTTCCTTGACCGCGCGGGGCAGCATGGCCTTGGAATCGAGCTGTTCGGGCAGGGTGACCCAGACGTAGAATCCGCCGGTGGGGTTGGTCCAGGTCAAATCGGGGAGGTACTCCTCGAGGGCGGCCAGCATAGCGTTCTTGCGCTCGTGATAGACACCGCGGAAGGTGTTGATCTGCCCCTTCCAGTCGGCGGTGGAGAGGTATTCCGAGATCACCATCTGGGTGAAGGAGCTGGGGGAGAGCACGGCAGCTTCGTTGGCGAGCACGAGTTTCTCGCGGATCGCGTGCGGGGCGAGAGCCCAGCCAACCCGAAAGCCGGGAGCCAGGGTCTTGGAGAAGGTTCCCAGGTAGACGACACCGTCGCGCTCGAGTGAGCGAATGGCATCCGGTGCTTGCTTGTCAAAGTAGAGCAGTCCGTAGGGGTTGTCCTCGAGCACGAGAATATTGTTCGAACGGCAGATCTCGAGAATCTCCATGCGGCGTGTCCAGCTGAGGGTGACGCCGGCCGGATTGTGAAAACTGGGGATCGTGTAGAGGAATTTGATGGTGCGACCGGCTGCCTTGAGGGCGGCGATGTGCTCGATCAGCGCGGCCGGGATCAGGCCGTTCTCGTCCATCGGTACATGGTCGACCTCGGCCTGGTACGACTTGAAGATCACCATGGCGGTGACATAGCTGGGGCCTTCGGAGATGACGACATCTCCGGGGTTGAGGAACAACTTACTGACCAGTTCCAGGGCGTGCTGCGAACCGGTGGTAACAACCACGTCATCGGCATTGGCCTTGATGCCCTCGAGTGCCATGACATCGAGAATTTGCTCGCGCAGCAAGGGAACTCCCTGACCAGAGCCATATTGCAGTGCGGTAGCGCCCTTCTCGCGCATGACGCGCTCCATGGCATTGATCACGAGGTCCTGGGGCAGGGCCGCAACGTAGGGCATACCGCCGGCGAGGGAGACGACTTCGGGGCGGGAGGCCACGGCGAAGAGCGCGCGTACCTCGGAGGCTTTAAGGCCGGCGGCGCGATCGGCGTAGTGGTGGTACCACGGGTCGAGGTTGTTGCCGCCCTGCACAGTACTTGTCTGCACAGGCCCGGACTGCTTGTTATCGGCAGTGGAGCCTTGAATTGTCACGTCACCTATCCGTTCTGCTGTCGTCTTCATCGTATGGGGTGACCCCGGGCACCAAAAAACCCGCCCGGTTGAAGCCGGGCGGGTTTTCTGGGTTGAGTCGGTTATACGAGGTAGTCGGCCAGGTCCTTCTCGAGCTGCGGCTTCGGCTTGGCGCCGATGACGGTCTTGACGACCTCGCCCTTCTGGAAGACCTTCATCGCAGGGATGGAGGTGATCTGGTACTTGGCGGCCAGAGCGGGGTGCTCATCGACGTTGAGCTTGACGATGTCGAGCTTGTCGGCGTTTTCGGCCGCGATCTGGTCGAGAATGGGGCTGACGGCGCGGCAGGGGCCACACCACTCGGCCCAGAAGTCCACCAGAACGGTCTTCTCGTTGTTGATGACTTCCTGTTCGAAGTTGGCCTCTGTTACGGCGCGTGCAGTCATGTGTGTCTCCTTCTTGGGTAACTTAGTACTGGTAAACTTAGGTTTTAGTAAAATCAGACGAGTTCGGGTTCACTGGCCGAGGCCAGCAGGTCCTGGGGAAGAGTGCTGAGGTAGTGCTCTGCATCGAGGGCGGCCGCGCAGCCGGAGCCAGCAGCCGTGATGGCCTGGCGGTAGCTGGAGTCGATCACGTCACCGGCCGCGAAGACACCGGCCTGGCTGGTCAGGGATGACCGGCCCGCGACGGCAATGGTGCCCTCGGGGGTGAGGTCGAGCTGCTTGTGCACGAGGTGCGTGCGCGGGTCGTTGCCGATCGCCACGAACACGCCGCCGACCGGAAGGCTGCTCTCGGTGCCGGAGACGGTGTCGCGCAGGGTCAGACCATCGACGGCCTCGGTGCCGGTGATACCGACGACTTCGGAGTTCCAAGTGAACTCGATCTTGTCGTTGGCGAAAGCACGTTCCTGCATGATCTTGGAGGCGCGCAGTTCACCCTTGCGGTGAATGACGTGCACCTTCGAGGCGAATCGGGTGAGGAAGGTGGCTTCCTCCATGGCGGAGTCGCCGCCACCGATGACGGCGATTTCCTTGCCCTTGAAGAAGAAACCGTCGCAGGTGGCACACCAGGAGACACCGCGGCCGGAGAGACGTTCTTCGTCGTTGAGGCCGAGCTTGCGGTAGGCGGAACCGGTGGCAAAAATAACCGTGAGTGCCTGCTCCACGTCACCATTACCGAGGGCGACCGTCTTGATCGGGCCGGACAGGTCGACCGATTCGACGTCGTCGTAGACGACCTCGGTGCCAAAGCGCTCTGCCTGCTCCTGCATCTTGGTCATCAGATCGGGTCCCTGGACGCCCTCCGGAAAGCCGGGAAAGTTCTCAACGTCGGTCGTGTTCATCAACTCACCGCCAGCCTCCACCGAACTGGCAATCAGAAGCGGTTTGAGGTTGGCCCGCGCGGCGTAGATTGCCGCGGTATAGCCGGCCGGTCCGGAACCGATGATGATGATCTGACGCACGCGCACACTCCTTGCAGTGGTGGGCAAGACGGGCAATATCCCGCCTCACGCTTCGATACAACACATCCTAATCCGATGCTATTCCGCGGCCTCCCAGCAAGAGCCGCCGGTACCCAGCCACCGCCAGCGAGGCGCACCACTCACAGGGGCGCTGAGCCGCGTGTCAGGCCGGGAACGCGTTAGCGGCCGAAGCGGCGCTGCAGGGGCGCCAGAAAGGCCGTGAGCTCGCCGCTGCGCATGACCAGGAGCAGTCCGAAGTAGGCCGCGGACATGACGACCCCGATCAACACCATGGAGACCATGGCCGTGAGCCTCGAGGACACGGCGAATCCGCCGTCGACATTGCCCCCCAGGAGGGTCGTGAGGGTCAGGCCGGCAGCCACTGGAATTATCACAGCGACCAGATATTTCACGAGACTGCGCAGAATGCGTCGTCCGTCGATACCGTGCATTCGGCGGCGCAGGAGAATGGCGGCCAAGATTGCCTGCAGCGTACCGGTCACCGTGATCGACGCGGCGATGCCAACGGCGATCCATTCCGTGGGCAGCCACGCGCAGGCCAGCACGGCGCAAATCAGCAGAACGACCTGGAACAGGGTGAAAAAGAACGGTGTACGCGTGTCACCGAGGGCGTAGAAGGTGCGCTGCAGAACGAACAACACGCAGAATGGCACCAGCCCCAGAATGAACGCGATGATGACGTTGCCGATCGACTGCACCTGGTCGAACGGTGTCACGAAGATCGCCGCAAACGGGTAAGCGCAGACCGCGATGACGGCCGCGGCGAGCACAATCACGAGCGACGTTCCCCGAATCGCGCTCGAGGCATCCGTTCGCACCAGTGACCAGCTTCCGAGTGCGGCATGTTCGCTCATGCGGGTGAAGTACGCCGTCGCGACCGACACCGTGATCACGGAGTGCGGCAGCATGAAAATTAGCCAGGCGGTGGCGAGAACGGCAACGGATGCCTCACCGTGTGCGAGCGTCACGACCTGCGTTTCGACAATGCCCGCGAAAGTCGTGAGCAGAAGCATCCCGAAGGTCCAGCTCGCCATTTTGCCGGCGGCACCGAGACCCACGCCGCGAAAATGGAAATCCGGGCGGTAGTGCAATCCGATGCGGCGCCAGAAGTAAAACAGCACGAAGGCCTGGGTGATCACGCCGAGGGTGGCACTGCCGCCCAGTACGGCGACCATGGCCGACGTGATCTCGGCGGCCGATCGAGCACCGAACGGGTCAGGGCTGAACAGCGTCGCGAAAACGATCAGGCCGATGATGGCCACCAGGTTGTTGAGCACTGGCACCCAGGTGAACGGTCCGAAAGATTTGCGGGCGTTGAGCACTTCGCCCAGCAGGGTGTATAGCCCGTAGAAGAACATTTGCGGAAGGCACCAGTAAGCAAATGCCACGGCCAGTGCCTTCTCGTTCTGGGGGAGGTTCAAGCCGATGAACCCGGTGATGGTCGGGGCCAACAGGGTAGCGATGAGGGTCGTCGCAAACAGCACGACCAGGGCGAGGGTGAGCAGCTTGTTGATGTACGCCGTGCCACCGTCGGCGTGGAGGCTGGCTCGAACGATTTGCGGAACCAGAACGGCGGTCAGGATTCCGCCGGCCACGATCACATAGATGGTGTTCGGCAGCTGATTGGCGATCGCGAACGTGTCGGCCGCGGCACCGAACTGGCCGATGATGGCGGCCAAAACGATGACCTTCACGAAGCCGAGAATGCGCGACACTATCGTGCCGGAGGCCAAGAACGCACTGGCCCGGCCGATACCTCCACTGCCGCTGGGAGCCGGGTCAGGCATCGGGCACCGCCGTGGGTAACACCGTCTCTTCACTGACAGCGGATGCCTCGGCCGATTTCTCGCGGCGTCGGCGCACGATGTTGCGCCAGATACCAAAACCGAAGAAGCCGACGACGAGAATGGCGAAGATACTCGCGCCAACACCTTCCCAGTCGGCGCGCACGCTGACATCGATCGGAGCCGGCTGGCCGAGCGGGGTGCCATTCAGGGTGAACAGGGTGACCCGCAGGACGACATCGCCGTTACCGACAGCGGCGCTGAGGGGTACGGAGACGGCCTGCGCGGAGTTCGGCTGAATGGTCGTCTCGAGGGTTTCACCGACCACGAGTCGCCCGTTGGACGGCACGATCTCGGTGCGCACGGTGACGGCCTGGTCCAGGGCGTTGTTGAGCGTTATGCGCAGGTCGACCTTGCTGCCCACCACAATGATCGGCCCGCGGGTGGTCACGGTCACGGCGTGGATCAGGTCGAAGGAGGCAGCGAGGTTCGCCCGCACCTGGTCAGCCCAGGCCTCAGTCTGCGAGGCCCAGGTTGTGTCCAGAAGGGTCAGCAAATCCAATCGCGCCGGCGCGGTGAACGCCAGCGGATCGGCCAGAATGGTCGCGAATTCGGCGATTGCCGCCTCGCGCTGCAACAGCGATCGGGCGAGCGTGACCCGGTTAGTGTCAATGGCCTGGTCCCGAAAAGTCACCGTAGTGCCCGGGGCGGAATCCAGGGCAGCCTGCAGCGGGGCCGCGTTCGACCAGGTCGTCGAATCGAGGGCCGCAAGCGTCTGAGCGACCCGGGTCGCGCTTTCCTGACTGCTGCGGTTGAAGGTGACCAACAATGTGCGTGCCGAGTTGGGGTTCTCCGCAGACACAACCGCGAGCAGCGAAGCCGCCTCGGAGACGCTGACCCGCCACTCGTCCTCGGTCGTGGCTTCGGCCGCGGTACGGATGGCGGCCGACAGTGCGGAGTCGCTGACCAGACCAAGCCCGCCCGGAAGAGCGAACGCGGTATTCGGCGTGAAGACGTCTGACTGTTCGACGTTCCCGCTGGAGAGGATGGTCGTGGTCAGGCCGCTCGCGGCAAAGACGTCAAGATCGGCGCGCGCAACCTGCCCGGCGACCGGCCAGCCGATAGCGGTGCTCGTGTAGTTCCAGGCCAGCAGGTCGCTGGTCGAGGGGATGACCGTTGCGCCGGGTTCCGGCGTGGGTGTCGGGGTGGGTGTCGGAGACGCGGTGGCTTGGGCCCTGGCTCGTGACGTGACGCTGGGCACATCGGTCGGGTCGGTGGTGTCTTCCGGGAGCGGTGTGGCCGAGGGCACGACGAACAGGCTCGCGTCGATCGCCGACACGAAAGAGGTGGGCGCGAGCAGCGTCGTGGCGCCGGCCTGCGCTTGCAACGCGATGTCGGCATCCGCGTAGCCGAGCGGGAAGATGTCATTGCTCGCACCGGCCAGACGGTCGAGCCAGGCCACGGCCGACGCCGGAGCGGCCGTGCCGAGCACTCGAATCGAGGCGATGATCTGCGGATCTATGGCGATCGTCGCGGTGGGCGCATCAATGGCGACATCCAGTTGGCGCGAGAGCAGACCGACCGAGCTCGTGTACGACTCGAGTGCCTTCGAGGTGATCAGGCCGGTCGCGCTTTCCGGGGTCGTGATCGGCAAAATAGCGGCGAGAGCGACCGGGGTGATCGCGCTGCCCTGGGACCAGACAAACGTGCCGCGGCCCTCAGCTTGAATCACGTCACCCGCAACGAGAATCGCGGCGATCCCACGCGCTCCCCACGCGTTGTCATCTGTCAATCCCACGGCCGCAGCCGGAACCGTGACGCTCAGGTTCGTGCTGGCACCAGCCGGAATACCTTCCGTGGTGGGCACGCTCACCAGCTGGTCGCCGGAATTTGCGTCGTCATCGGGCCGGAGCCAGCTATCGAGTGCCGCCCGGGTGGTCAGCGCGAGCTGCGCGAGGTACACATCGACTCGGCCGATCGGAATGTCGGCGCTGGTGTTGTTGTGCACGGTCACCGTTAGAACCAGGTCCTGGCCAGGTACCAGCTGCGGCGACGTGGTCGGCGCGACCGTGACGCCGACGGTGTCAGCGGGGGTGGTGGCGCTCGCGACGGAGCCGGTCGCCGGGTCGGCCTGAGCCGACGCTAGAACGAAGATCGGTGCAAAAATCAGCGACGCCAGGGTCAGAGCTCCCACCAGAAACGCCGTAATCGGCCCGGGCCGGCGACGACTCATCGCGCGCCGGGCCGGGCGCACGGCGCTGCACGCGGCAGCCGGGAGCGCGGGCCGATGCGCGGAATCTGACTCGGCCACCATAGGGGGATTCTACGGCGTGTCAGCCTAGAGCCGCCTGCACCGAGTCTGCGTGCCCCCCTGATGGCAACTAATATGGGGCATATGCAGAGCGTCGCGGCAGCCCTCGCACGACTGGGCGACCTGGCTGCCACCCCCACCGTTTCTCGTCTCGCGAACGCATTTGCTGCGGTCGGCCACGAGCTGGCCCTGGTCGGCGGCCCGGTTCGCGATGCGTTCCTGGACCGCCCGCTGCACGACCTTGATTTCACCACGGATGCGACACCGGATCAGATTCTCGCGCTCGTCAAACCCCTCTCCGAAGCGCAGTGGGACATCGGTCGGGCGTATGGCACGATCGGTGCGAGCCTCGCCGGTGAAACCGTGGAGATCACCACCTATCGGGCGGACAGCTACGATGGCACCACCCGCAAACCCGACGTGGTGTTCGGTACCAGCCTGGAACCCGACCTGCTCCGCCGGGACTTCACCGTCAACGCCATGGCCCTGCGCCTGCCCCAGCTCACGCTCGTCGACCCGGCCGGCGGCATCGATGACCTGCTCGCCGGGCGCCTCCGCACCCCGAGCACTCCGGAGGTGTCCTTCGGTGACGACCCGCTGCGGATGCTGCGCGCGGCTCGGTTCACGGGCCAGCTGGGTTTCACGCTGGATCTGGATACCGCAGTGGCCATGGAGAAGATGCGGGAAAGCATCCGTATCGTGTCGGCCGAACGCATCGGCGACGAACTCTCGAAGCTGTTGGTCTCCAGGGACCCGCGCGCCGGCATCGAGGTACTGATGGAATCGGGCCTGGCCGAGATCGTGCTGCCGGAGATTCCCGGCCTGCGGCTCGAGATCGACGAGCACCACCACCACAAGGACGTCTACCAGCACACGCTCACGGTGCTGGAGCAGGCGATGGGCTACGAGACCTCGCGCGGCAACCTGGAGGCCCCAGACCTGATCGTGCGTCTCGCCGCCCTGCTGCACGACATCGGCAAGCCGGCCACCCGCAAGCTGGAACCCGGCGGCGTCGTGAGTTTCTACCACCACGACGTGGTGGGTGCCAAGCTCGCCAAGAAGCGCCTGCGCGCCCTGCGCTTTGACAACGACACCATCAACGCCGTCGCCCGTCTGATCGAGCTGCACCTGCGATTCTTCGGCTACACGGAGGGCGCCTGGACCGACTCGGCCGTGCGCCGGTACGTGCGCGACGCCGGCGACCAGCTGGAACGGCTGCATATTCTGACCCGCGCCGACGTCACGACCCGCAACCGGCGCAAGGCCGACCGTCTCGGCTTCGCCTACGACGACCTGGAACAGCGCATTGCCGCGCTGAACGAGCAGGAAGAGCTCGGAGCCCTGCGTCCCGACCTTGACGGCGAGCAGATCATGGTGGTGCTCGGCCTGAAGCCAGGCCGCGAGGTGGGAGAGGCCTACCGGTATCTGCTCGAGCAGCGTCTCGATGATGGCCCGCTGGGTGAGGAAGAAGCCACCCGCCGGTTGGTTCAGTGGTGGGCGGAGCGTGCGGAGTAGAGGGAGGCTCCGTCGACGCAGTGCGATCACCGGCTATGCCCTTCTCGCCCCCAGTTTGTTCGGTGTGGTCTGCTTTCTCCTACTCCCGGTGCTGGTCGTGCTCTGGCTCAGCTTTCAGAGCTGGGACCTGATCGGCCCGATCACCTTCGTCGGTCTCGACAACTACCAGTCCGTACTCAGCGACGGTGTCTTCGGCAATTCCCTGCTGGTCACGCTGATCTTCGTTGCCCTCGTCGTGCCGATTCAAACCCTGATCGGGCTCGGCGCGGCGACACTGCTCACCCGAGGTCTGCCGGGGTCGGCCTGGTTTCGCACCATCTACGTGTTGCCGTGGATTTGTGCTCCGCTGGCTCTCGGAGTCGTGTGGAAGTGGATTCTCGCGCCGACCGACGGAGCCCTGAACACCCTGCTCGGTCAGCGCGTTGAGTGGCTCAGCGACCCAGCGCTCGCATTGCCGGCCGTGGCTGCCGTGGTGATCTGGACCAACGTCGGCTACGTCACGCTGTTCTTCATGGCCGGGCTGCTCAACATTCCAGGGCAGATTCTCGAGGCGGCCCGCATCGACGGTGCCGGCGCGGTAAAGATGTTCTGGCACATCAAGCTGCCACTGCTGCGTCCGACCATGTTCTTCGTGCTCGTCACCACGGTCATCTCGGCCTTTCAGGTCTTCGACCAGGTGTACGCGCTCACCCAGGGCGGCCCGGCACGATCAACGGATGTCGTAGCGGCGCGCATCTACTACGAAGCTTTCGACGCCTTCGACCTCGGTCGTGCGGCCGTCATGGCGGTCGTTCTGCTGGTCATCCTGGTGGTCATCACCCTCGCCCAGCAGTTCTATTTTCGCCGGAGGGTCACCTATGAAATGGACTAGATTCTCCTCAACGGCCGCCGTCTACGTGGTGCTCGTGCTCGGTGCCCTGTTCACCCTCGGGCCGTTCCTGCTGAGCATCCTGACGGCGTTCAAGACCCGGGAGCAGTTCGCGCAGGAGCCAGCCCTCAGCTGGCCTGCCACATTCACGCTCGACAATTTTGCGCTGCTGCTGACCGGACCGGCACAATTCGGTCGTGCCATCGTGGTCACGATCCTGGCGGCGGTACTGATTCTGGTCGGGCAGCTGATCTGCTCGATTCTCGCCGCCTATGCCTTCGCTCGGGTTGATTTTCCGGGCCGCCAGGTGTTGTTTTGGGTATACCTGTCGACCCTGATGATCCCACCCGTCGTGCTGGTCATTCCCCTGTACCTGATGATGACCGAGGCCGGGCTGCGCAACTCGTTCTGGAGTCTCGTGCTGCCGTTCGCGTTTGCTTCCCCCTACGCGATCTTCCTGCTGCGCGAATACTTTCGTGGAATCCCCCAGGAACTCATCGATGCTGCCCGGCTCGACGGTGCGAACACCCTCGACGTGCTGGTCGAGATCGTCGTGCCACTGTCGCGTCCGATTATTGCCACGGTGACCCTGATCACGATCGTGAGCCACTGGAACAGTTTCATGTGGCCGCTCGTGGTCACGACCGGAAGTGAATGGCGGGTCGTGACCGTCGCCACAGCGAGCCTGCAAAGCCAGTTCAATGGCAACTGGACCCTCGTCATGGCGGCCACGACGCTCGCCCTAGTGCCGCTGCTCCTGTTGTTTCTCCTGTTTCAGCGCAGCTTTGTGCGGTCGATCACCATCTCGGGATCTGCGTAGGCTGGTTCACTGGGGAAGGTTCGATCCGTCAATAAAGGACATCATGGCCAAGCGTTCCACCATCATTGCTGCCGGCGTTGCCGGCGTGTTGCTCGTCATTGCCGGGGCCGTCACGGCCCTGAACTTCTCCAGCTCCGAATCATCCAGCGATGCCACCACCGTGACCGTGCGTCTCTGGGATGAACAGGTCGCGGCCGCCTACGAGAAGTCCTTCTCCGCCTTCGAACGGGACAACCCCGACATCCAGGTCGGCGTCGAAATCGTGCCGTGGGACGACTATTTCGAGAAGCTTCGCACCGACGTCGCCGGTGCTGGGGCGCCCGACGTCTTCTGGGTCGACGGCGGCAGCTACCCCGCCTACGCCGACGCGGGGGCGCTGCTCGACATTACGACGGCCCTGCCAGCGGATGCCCAGGCCGGCTGGTCCGCACCCGTCGTCGCCCAGTACACCAGGGACGCCACGCTGTGGGGAGTGCCGCAGCTGGCCGACCCCGGCATTGCGGTGTATTACAACGCTGACCTGCTCGGTGATGCCGGCCTGACCGCCGACGACGTGTCCGCACTCACCTGGGATCCCACCGGTGACAACGACACCCTCATTGGCGTGCTGCAGAAACTCACCAAGGACTACAACGGGAACACGGCCGACAGTGCCGAGTTCGACGGTTCCAACCTCAGCCAATATGGCTACAACGCCGGCTACGACCTGCAGGCGATGGTGCTGAATTACCTGGCCTCCAATGGTGCCCAGTTTCAGGACGAGTCCAACCAGTATGCCTTCGCGTCCGACGCCGGCATCGCCTCGTTCCAGTACCTGGTCGATCTCATGAACAAGTGGCAGGTCGCTCCGTCGGCCGCCGATACGAACACCAACGGCGACTTCAGCCGCGAGCAGTTTCTGCAGGGCAAGATGGCCCTGTTTCAGAGTGGTGTCTACAACCTCGCCAACGTGAGCGCCGGGGCGAACTTCGATTGGGGCGTTGTGCGCCTGCCCAGCGGCCCGGCCGGTGCGATCAGCGGTGTCGATGGCATCGCGGCCGCCGGTAATGCGGCATCCCAGCATCCGGCCGAAACGCAGCGGGTCTTGGAATGGCTCGGGAGTGCCGCCGGATCAGAATTCATCGGGGCATCCGGTGCGGCGTCTCCGGCCGTGCTGGCCGCGCAGCCGGCCTACGCGGCCTATTGGGCTTCGGAGAATGTCGACATCAGCCCGTTCTACGACGTGCTGGCCGCCGGAACGGCGCCGGCACCGCGGGGAGCCGGTTGGCCGGCCGCCGAAAACGCCATGCGGCCGCTGCTCGACGAGGTATTCATCGGCCGCACGCCAGTGGACTCCGGTGTCCGTGCCGCCCAGAATGCCGCTAATGCCACTCAGACCGAGTAGGTCGACCCAACGACGGGCAGGTCGACTGGCGTATGCGCGCGGCATCCGGTAGTCTGGGCAGGCTGCCTGCGTGCCGGATTCCCGGCCTCCGCCTGCAGCACATGCACAACCCTCCTGTTGCAGAAATTCTGCAGCCGTTTTAGTCCGAAGGAGGTGGGTTAGTCATGCATCAGTACGAACTTATGGTTATCCTCGATCCCGAGATCGATGAGCGCACCGTTGCTCCCAGCCTTGACAAGTTCCTCAACGTTGTTCGCAACGATGGTGGCAGCATTGACAAGGTTGATGTCTGGGGTCGTCGTCGTCTCGCTTACGAGATCAACAAGAAGACCGAAGGCATTTATGCCGTTGTTGACTTCACCGCGAACGCCTCAGCCACGGTCGAGCTCGACCGTCAGCTGAAGCTGTCCGAGGCCGTCATGCGCACCAAGGTGCTCCGCGCCGAAGAGGGCATCGCCCAGGTCGTCGTCGCCACCAAGCTGGCCGCAGAGAAGGCTGCTCGCAAGGCTGCCAACCCGAAGGTCATCGCTGCCAAGGCTGACGCTGCTGCTGCAGCCGCTGCCGCTCCGGCCGCCAAGGTCGCCGCTGCTGCCAAGCCTGTCGTAGCAGAAGCCGTCGTTGCAGAGGCTCCGGCCGCTGCTGCGAAGGCCGATGCTGCTGCTCCGGTTGCTGCTGCCTCCACCGCGGTTCCCGCCGCGAAGGTTGCCGCTGCCAAGCCTGCTGCTGCCAAGGCGACTCCTGCGCCGGCCGCTGCCGACAAGGCAAGCGACAAGTAGCCCATGGCTGGCGAGACCGTAATCACCGTGGTGGGCAACCTCACCAGCGATCCGGAACTGCGTTACACGCAGAACGGGCTGGCGGTTGCCAACTTCACCATCGCTTCCACTCCGCGTACGTTCGATCGTGCGGCCAACGAGTGGAAAGATGGCGACGCGCTGTTCCTGCGTGCGAGCGTTTGGCGTGAATTCGCCGAGCACGTTGCAGGTTCACTGACCAAGGGGTCGCGTGTCATCGCTTCCGGGCGTCTCAAGCAGCGTTCGTATGAGACAAAGGAAGGTGAAAAGCGCACGAGCATGGAGCTCGAGATCGACGAAATTGGTCCTTCGCTGCGCTACGCCACCGCTTCCCTCACTCGTGCGCAGTCCTCCGGCCCTCGCAGTGGTGCACCCGCTGCCGGCGGCCAGGGCAACGATGAGCCATGGGCACCCAGCGCCCCCGCCAAGACTGCTGCGCCAGCAGCATCTGGTGGAGACGTCTGGAACAGCCCAGGTAACTTTAGCGACGAGACCCCCTTCTAAGCTCGCCTAGCGCGTAGCTAACACCTCTTTTTAGAAAGTAAGGAAATCATGGCTGGAAAGTCGAGTGGCGACCGCCGCAAGCCGCTTCGCGGAGCTAAGGGTGGCAAGAACGCTGCTCCCGCGAAGTCGATTCGGGTTGGTGTCATTGATTACAAAGATGTCCCCACCCTGCGCAAGTTCATCTCCGAGCGTGGAAAGATCCGCGCCCGCCGCATCACAGGCGTTTCCGTTCAGGAACAGCGCCTCATCGCCCGTGCCGTCAAGAACGCCCGCGAAATGGCTTTGCTGCCCTACGCAGGCTCAGGCCGGTAAGGAAACCAAATGTCGAAATTGATTCTGACGCATGAGGTCTCCGGCCTCGGTGCACCCGGCGACGTCGTAGACGTCAAGAACGGGTTTGCTCGTAACTACCTCGTTCCCAAGGGCTTCGCTGTAGCGTGGACCCGCGGTGGCGAGAAGCAGATCGAGCAGATCAAGGCAGCCCGCGCTGCGCGAGAGCACGCCACCTTCGAAGAGGCTGAGGCGCTCAAGGTCAAACTTGAGAACACCAAGGTCACCCTGGTCGTCAAGGCCGGCGCCGGCGGACGCCTGTTCGGTTCGGTCAAGACCACGGATGTGGCTAACGCCGTTGCAGCCGCAGGTCTCGGCACGGTCGACAAGCGCAAGATCGAACTCACCGCCATCAAGCTGACCGGTGAGCACACGGCAACGGTTCGTCTTCGTGACGAGCTCAGCGCCACGATCACTCTCGTGGTCGTCGCTGCCAAGTAGCATCGCACCTCGGCAGGCCGGGCTTTTTGGTCGGTCGCCTGTACCACTCCCATAGCGGGGGGTTCCGTAAGGAATCCTCCGCTATGGGGCGTTAAGAGCCACTTTGGGGCATTGACCCACCGCTTTTGTGCACAGGTGAGCATTCCTATCGGCAAGGTTCAAGGGTTGATTGAGGCTACTTTATTCACACCCATGTGCAGAACTTAAACTCCTGATGAAACAGCAGTTATTTGCAAATATTTAAAATCTGTCCACAAGTGAGTGCACAGGTTCTGCACAATCTCCACGGCGTTTCGCGCAGATTTTCCACAGAGTTATCCACAGGGGTGTTTGTGGGTCGTGCTACCGGCTCCTTAGGGTGATCCAGTAGCGGAATCTGGCTCGGGCTGGGTGAGTGCGTCCCGTGTCGGTGGGTCCTGATACACCTAGAGTCACGACAGTGAAAGAGGTACCGAGTGTCGATCGCCCATTTGGGCCTGGCCAACCAGCCAGCGTCAAACGAGTACGGTTCGTCGACCGGTGGTGGGCAGGGCCGTCTGGAGCGGCCCGCTGAAGCGTGGAAGTCGGAGCGGGCGCTGCCCCACGACCTTCTTGCCGAGCAGAGCGCCCTCGGGGGCATGATGCTCAGCAAGGACGCCGTCGCTGACGTCGTCGAAACCGTGCGGGGCGGAGACTTCTACATCCCCAAGCACGAGATCATCTTCGACGCGATTCTCTCCCTCTACGCCCAGGGCGAGCCGACCGACGTCATCACGGTCACCGATGAGCTCACCAAGGTCGGTGAACTGTCCCGTGCCGGTGGTGCGGACTACCTGCACACCCTGACGAGCCTGGTGCCCACCGCTGCCAACGCGGGGTTCTACTCCACCATCGTCGCCGAACGCGCGCTGCTGCGCCGGCTGGTGGAAGCTGGTACGCGCATCGCGCAGATGGGCTACGCCGCCGAGGGTGAGGTGCTCGACCTCGTCAACACGGCTCAGGCCGAAATCTACGCCGTCACCGGGGGTACCCAGACCGAGGACTACGTTCCGCTCACCGACGCTGTGACGGCGGCCATCGAAGAAATCGAGGCCGCCAAGCTCAAAGACGGCCAGATGAGCGGCGTACCCACGGGCTTCGCCGACCTCGACGAACTCACCAACGGGTTCCATGGTGGCCAGCTCATCATCGTGGCCGCCCGTCCGGCACTGGGTAAGTCCACCCTCGCCCTCGACTTCGCGCGGTCGGCCTCGATCCACCACAACATGCCGAGCATTTTCTTCTCCCTCGAAATGGGGCGCAGTGAAATCGCCATGCGCCTGCTCGCGGCGGAGGCATCCGTTCCCTTGCAGAGCATGCGCAAGGGCACCGTCGAGGCCCGCGACTGGACCACTATTGCGGCCACCCGCGGTCGCATCAACGACGCGCCGCTCTACATCGACGACAGCCCGAACATGACCCTGGTCGAGATTCGAGCCAAGTGTCGCCGGCTCAAGCAGCGCGTCGGGCTCAAGATGGTCATTATCGACTACCTGCAGCTGATGACCAGCGGCAAAAAAGTCGAGTCGCGACAGCAAGAGGTCAGTGAGTTCTCCCGAGCGCTCAAGCTGCTTGCCAAAGAACTGCAGGTTCCGGTTATTGCGCTGTCCCAGCTCAACCGAGGTCCGGAGCAGCGCGCCGACAAGATGCCGGCCATCTCCGACCTTCGTGAGTCGGGTTCGCTCGAGCAGGACGCCGACATGGTGATTTTGCTCCACCGCGAGAGTGCCTACGAGAAGGATAACCCGCGCGCCGGTGAGGCCGACCTCATCGTGGCCAAGCACCGGAACGGCCCCACCCGCACCGTCACCGTTGCCTTCCACGGCCACTACTCCCGGTTCGCTGACATGGTGGCCGGCGGGTAGCTCGGCACTGCTTCATGCAGGAGCCTGATCGTGCCGGGCCCGGTTCGTCGCGGCCAAGCGCACCGCGTGCAGCCCGCTCGCAGATCCGCACGGTCTCGCCGCGTAGACTGAGCTTGACAAATTTTGCAACGAAAGAGGTCGTGCGTGGCAAACGCCCAGGCACCATCACACGTCGGTTCCGGGTACTGGTCCGTGGCCGTTGGGCGCGCCCTGATCGCCGTGGTTCCCGCAGCGATCATCACTTTCAACCGGGACCACTCGGCTCAGCTTGGTCTGCTCGTATTCGGCGTTTTCGCGCTCGCGAGTGGCCTGCTCCTCGTTCTCACCGGCCCGCGTACCCTTACCGTCGCTGCCGACCGCAGCCTGTTTCTGATCCAGGGCATCGTGAGCATGGTCGCCGGCGCGGCAGCGCTCGGTTTTCACGCCGGAGGCCACGGGTTCTTTCTCTTCATCGTGAGTGTCTGGGGAGCCGTCACCGGCTTTCTCGAGATCTATGCCGGCATCCGGGTGCGCAAACGCCCGCTGCCGGCCAAAGACTGGCTGTATACCGGAATCGGCACCGCGATCCTCGCCCTGCTCTTTCTGCTTCTGCCGCCCAATCCGGTCGTCTCGGTCGGCCTCTTCGGTGCCTACCTGGTCTTTCTCGCTGTTTTTCTGCCCATCGCCGGCCTCTCCATCAAATGGGATTCGCCCAGGCAGCGCCGCGACGCCGCCGTACCAACGAACACCGCACCAACGAACACCGCGCCTAAAGATTTGGACTCACTGTGACCAAGAAGACCCCTGGCACGCCCAACTCGGCGCACCAGCCCAGCCGCTCTGACCGACTGAAGCCGGTCGAATTGCTCGCCATTTCGGCCGGAATGGCCCTGTTCGTCGGGCTGACCATTCTGGGCACCACGCGCGAGGTCATGCTCTCCGTTATCGGACTCGGCGTGACGTTCATCGTGGCGCTCGTGGTGATCGCCATGCTCGTGCTCGGCATGAAGCCCAATGCCTCGGAGCAGACCGACCTCGACGAGCAGAACGGGCACTAGCCGGCACCGCAGCGCCAAAAAAGCACCTTCGTCCCTGTGGGCGAAGGTGCTTTCCTGTAACTGGTGACGACTACGGCAGGTAGTCAACCAAGGCGGCGGCGAGGCCGACGTAACTACCAGGGGTCAGGGCCCGAAGGCGGGTCTTGGCCGCTTCGCCAATATCGAGGGCCGAAACGAATGCCGCCAGGTCCGCGCTCGTGATGCGTTTGCCGCGGGTCAGCTCCTTGAGAAGGGCATATGGGTCTTCGATGGACGAGCGGCCGGCCGAGACTTCAGCGCGAATCACGGTCTGAATCGCCTCGCCCAGAATCTCCCAGTTGGAGTCGAGGTCGCTCGCCAGCAGCGTACGGTCTATGTCGATCTCGCCGAGGCCCCGCAGGATATTGTCGAGCGCGAGCAACGAATGCCCGAAGCCGACTCCGATGTTGCGCTGGGTGGTGGAGTCGGTGAGGTCGCGTTGCAGGCGGCTGGTCACGAGGGTAGCCGCGAGTGAGTCCAGGATGGCGCAGGACAGTTCGAGGTTGGCTTCCGCGTTCTCGAAGCGAATCGGGTTGATCTTGTGCGGCATCGTCGAGGAGCCGGTGGCACCGACCTGGGGAATCTGGCGGAAGTAGCCGATTGAAATGTAGGACCAGATGTCGGTGGCCAGGTTGTGCAGAATGCGGTTTGCGTGGGATGCGCGGGAGTACAGCTCGGCCTGCCAGTCGTGCGACTCGATCTGCGTCGTGAGCGGGTTCCAGCCGAGGCCGAGACCCTCGACGAACTCGCGCGAGACGGCCGGCCAGTCAACGGACGGATCGGCGACCACGTGGGCGGCGAAGGTTCCGGTGGCGCCACTGAATTTGCCCAGGTATTCGCCGGCCTCGATCTGCCGCACGATGCGTTCGAGGCGGTAGGCGAACACGGCGAGTTCCTTACCCATGGTGGTCGGCGTCGCGGGCTGCCCGTGGGTACGGGCCAGCATCGCATCCGCTCGAAATTCCAGCGCGTTGCTGCGAAGTGCTTCGATCACGAGGCGCAGCTTGGGCAGCCAGACGGTCTGCACGGCATCCCGCACGGTGAGGGCATAGGAGAGGTTGTTGATGTCCTCGCTGGTCGCCGCGAAGTGGGTGAGCTCGCTGATGTGATCGAGGCCCAGTGTGCCGAGGCGTCGGCGAACGAGGTATTCGACGGCCTTCACGTCGTGGCGGGTGGTGGCCTCGAGCTCGGCCAGTTCGTCGATCTCGGGCTGACCAAAGTCGGTCACGAGCGTGCGCAGGGCGAGTTTCTGCTCGTCATTCAGGGGCGCGGAACCGAACAGGCTGCGGTCGGTGAGGGTGATCAGCCACTCCACCTCGACGCGCACGCGGGCCCGGTTGAGACCGGCCTCGGACAGGAACTCGCCCAGATCGGAAACGGCGGCTCGGTAGCGGCCATCAAGCGGGCTCAGAACCTGTACGGGTAGGTGACTCATCGGACTCCCTGTCGAATTGCGGGTGCAAGTTGTTTCACAAGTGCGTGACTTGCCCTCTCAATCATGCCTAATACGGCGTCAAACAACGCATCGTCGGAATAGTAGGGGTCAGGCACGTCAAACAGGGCGGCCTGCTGGGCGTCAAAGCTCAGCAGCAGGCGCACCTTGGCGCGATCGCGATCCTCCAGGGCCCAGTTGCGCAGAATGCGCTCCTGGCTGCGGTCGAGCACGACGACGAGGTCGTGCTCGGCGAACCACAGCGGGTCAAACTGGCGGGCCCGATGGTGGCTGCCGTCGTAGCCGCGCTTGGCCAGGGCCGTGATCGTGCGACCGTCGGCTTGCTCACCCACATGCCAGTCTCCGGTGCCGGCCGAGCTGCTCGCGATGAGACGTCCGAGTCCGAGTTTCGTGACGAGGTCGCGCAGCACAACCTCGGCCATGGGCGACCGACAGATATTTCCGGTGCAGACGAAAATGATTCGAAACGGCGTCGACTCGTCGGGGGTGAGTGACGCGAAGGGCATGTCTTCCATTCTGGAGCAGTTTCGCCTTCTCCACACGCCCAGTATTCGGTCTCTGTGCACAGATTGCGCGACGGGCAGCCGGATGCGTCGCGGATTCTGCGACGATCGTCGCGACCTGGAGGTGTCATGGACGCAGTGGGGCGGATGCCGGGTGGGCCACATAGTCCTGAGCACCTGGTGATGATGCATTCCCAGCGCGATCTCCTGCTCGGCCTGCATGCCGAAATCGAGGGAAAACGTCGCCAGTTGCTCGCCCTGGACCCCAGCGAATTCTGGAGTTCCAAATCTCAGCGGGCTTACTCGGGCTGCGTCGCAGACATCGTGCAACACCTCGATGTTGTGCTGCACTACCTGCACGAGGCGCTGGCCAGCGTGCGAAACCAGATCTACCTCGAGGAGGAGCTCTGTCCGGCGTGAGGGACGGCCTCGCTGACGGCGACCTGACCGTCTCGGTCGGAGGTACGACCATCGTTGCCACCGATGAAGTGTTGGCCCAGGCACAGTTCCTGAACGTTCTGCGAGATGATTTGGCCGACTGGGTGGGTCGCGCGTATCGGATCCGCAATCTGGACCCGTACTGGCCGACGAACTGGCTGGGCCAGGACTCCTGGCCTGATCTGCTCCAGGTGGCCGGCCGGCTGAATTCGCTTCACGAGTACTGCGGTGTTATCGCGGACAATCTCGTTGCAGCGGCTAGAAGTTACGGATACGTGGAGCGTGTCGCCCGGGAGGCTGCATTGATGGGTGCCGCAGATCTCGCGTATGGCCTGGGCCGGTTACTTCGAGGTGGCGTTTTTGCCCTTGCAGGCACGCCGTTCGGTGTCTCCATGGCCGGTGTTGCCAGCGTCGGGCACATAGGGCTTCATGGAAGTCTGCGTTCGCCCTCCCGGTCGCCGGCCGCCCGCAACGGTGCGGACGAGCTCGACCCCCGCCTTCTCACGAACCCGAACGTGGTAGCCCTGGTACGAGCTGCGGCCTCGTCGCTCGACGACGTAGCTTGGGGCCTGGCCGGTACACCGCGATCCGTTGGTCGGGCTTTCGGTGACGAAGGGCTGGGTGTCATCGGCATCTCACGCACAGCGCTCGGCGTTTTGGCCGTGGCGCGCAACGGAGGCGTGTTCCGGGAAAGTCCGGTGAGCGTGGCTGCCGTGGGAACTCCAACCCAACCGACGCCACCCACTGGTGTCGGTGACCTTGCTGCGCGAATCCCGAAGGCCGTCGCAGGGAAGCCGCAGGTGCGCATCGAGAATTATGGCGACGCCGAGCATCCGTCGTGGGCGGTCTACATCAGTGGAACCGTTGAATGGGATGCCATCGCCAAAACGGACCCCTTAGACCTCACCTCCAACATCACCGCGATGGCCGGGCAGACCGCGGGTTCATTCGAGACCGTGATAAGCGCCATGAAAGCGGCCGGAATCGCACCGTCCGACCCTGTTGTGCTTGCCGGCCATTCCCAGGGCGGCCTGATCGCCACCCAGGTGGCTGCGTACAGTTGGTTCAACGTGCAGGCGGTGGCCACCTTTGGGGCACCCGAATCCAAGGTGCCCGTGCCGGACGGCGTAGCCACCCTGACGGTCGAGCACAGCGACGACATCGTACCTGCGATGGGCGGAGACAGCCTGACCGACTCCGATGACCGGGTGACCGTGCGCCGTGAGGCATTCGCCTCCGAACCGCTGCCAGCCGGGGCCGCCCTGCCGGCTCACAACCTCGACACGTACCGCGAGACAGCGCTGCTCATTGATGCATCTCCGGAGGCGAACCTGCAGGGCTTTCGGGACACCGTGACCGACGTTCTGGGGAGCGAAGCGGGCGAGGCGGTCTTGTGGCGCGGCAGCCGCGTGCCGGAAGGGCCTGCGCCGCAGTAGGTTTCTTCCTGCCGCAGCTCAGTCGCGTGCGGTGACCGGGCGCAGAATCAGCCCGAGCAGCCAGGAGATGATGCCGAGTACGAGGGCACCCAGTACGCCCCACCAGAAGCTGTCAACGACGAGGCCGAAGCCCAGGAAACCGGAAAGCCAACCCACGAGCAGCAGGAGCAGGCCGTTGACGATCAACGCGAACAGTCCGAGCGTCAGAATGTAGAGCGGAAACGCAATGACGCGCAGCACCCCGCCGACAACGGTGTTCACGAAGCCGAAGATGAGCGCAATCAGAAGATAGGTGAGCACGCTGGCACCGGCATCCGGCGCGTAGGGCGTGACGTGCACCCCCGTCACGAGCAGGGCGGTGAACCACAGGGCTACCGCGTTGACGATCAGTTGGATCAGGAATCTGGCCATGCCCCTACTATCTCACTGGCTCGGGCCATGCAGGTCGTGGCGGCCGAAAGTCAAGCGAACATTCATTCTCAACAGCGAATATATCCGGGCGTAGACTCACCGAGTGAGCCTCTCAGACCGCCCCTCAGTCCGACTGCGCCCGGAGATCATCGCCCTCCCGGCCTACAAGCAGGGCAAACCGGCCGCCGCCAGTGCCTTCAAACTCTCCAGCAATGAGAACCCGTTCGACCCCCTGCCCGGTGTAATCGCGGCAGTCACGGCCGAAACGGCCTACAACCGCTACCCGGACGCCTCGGCGCTGGTTCTGCGCGAACGCCTCGCCGCCAAGTACAGCCTCGACCTTGACCAGGTGCATGTCGGCTCCGGCTCGGTGGCCCTGCTGGCCCAGCTCATTCTCGCTGCCGCCGGCCCCGGCGATGAAGTGCTCTACTCCTGGCGGTCGTTTGAGGCCTACCCCTCCCTCGTGGCCGTCGCCGGTGCTACCAGCGTGCGCGTGCCCAATCGCAGCGATCACGGCCATGATCTGCCCGAGATGGCCGCCGCGATCAGCGACAACACCCGGGTCATCATTGTCTGTTCGCCGAACAATCCCACCGGCACGATCGTCACGAAGGACGAATTCGAGGCCTTCATGGCCGTCGTGCCGACCGACCTCCTGGTCATTCTCGATGAGGCATATATCGAGTTCGTCACCCAAGCGGATGCCGTGAAGGGCCCGCCACTGCTCGCCCGCTACCCCAATCTGGTCGTTCTTCGCACCTTCTCCAAGGCCTACGGCCTTGCCGGGCTGCGGGTTGGCTATGCGCTCGGCCCGGTGGATATTCTGAACGCCGCCCGATCGACCGCGATTCCACTCTCGGTCACCGCGCAGGCCGCAGCCGGCGCGATCGCGTCCCTGAAAGCGGAGAAGGAGTTGCTCGAGCGGGTTCGCGTCATCGCCGCGCGTCGCGATGCGACCTGGCAGGAGCTGACCCGACAGGGTTGGAACATCCCTGCGCCCCAGGGGAACTTTCTGTGGCTGCCGACCGGTGCTGAAACGACCACTGTGGCCGAGGCGCTGGGTGAGGCCGGCCTCGTCGTTCGTCCGTTCGCGCCCGAAGGTATTCGAGTTTCTATCGGTGAGGAGCAGGCTGTGGCGACACTCCTACTAATGAGCGCGGATCTTGTCGACGCTCTTCCCGCCGATCACCCAGCTCGGAAGATAGGTTAGTACGGTGTCAGCCACCCGAAACGACGCGACTGCGCCACGCCTTGCAGCATCCGCTCCCTTTGGCCTCGATGGGGCCGAGACCTGCGTGCGGATGATCTCTCCGAACGGCGCGTTCGAACCCAACGCCGCCGCCGAGGAGTTTCTTCCCTATCTCAACCGACTCACCGAGGCCGACCACCGCAGGTTTTACCACGACATGGTCGTGGTGCGTAAGTTCGATACCGAGGCGGCCAACCTGCAGCGCCAAGGCCAGCTGGCCCTCTGGGTGCCAAGCCACGGCCAGGAAGCCGCCCAGGTCGGGTCGGCCTACGCGACCAGGCCGCAGGACCACGTGTTCCCCTCCTACCGGGAGCACGTCGTCGGCATGATCCGCGGCCTCGACGTTGTGGACATCCTGCGCATGCTGCGCGGAGTCACCCTCGGCGGCTGGGTACCCGAAGAGCACGGAAACTTTCACCTCTATACCCTCGTGCTCGCCTCGCAGACCCTGCACTCCACCGGCTATGCCATGGGCATGCAGCTCGACGGGTCGACCGCGACCGGCAACCCAGAGACCGACCAGGCCGTCATCGTCTACTACGGCGACGGTGCATCCTCGCAGGGCGACGCCAACGAGGCGCTCGTCTTCGCGGCGAGCTACCAGACCCCGCAGGTGTTCTTTCTGCAGAACAACCACTGGGCCATCTCGGTGCCGGTCGCACGGCAATCCCGCACTCCGCTCTATCTGCGCGCCGGCGGCTTCGGCATGCCGGGCACCCAGATCGACGGTAACGATGTGCTCGCGAGCTTCGCCGTCACGGCAAAGTCGATGGATGACGCTCGCTCCGGCCAGGGCCCGTCCCTGATCGAGGCGCTCACCTACCGGGTCGGTGCGCACACCACCGCCGACGACCCCACCAAGTACCGCGACCCGGAGGAACTCGCCTACTGGGTGGCCCGCGACCCGATCGTGCGCTTTCGCAGCTACCTGCAGGGCCGGGGCATCGAGCAGGAATTCCTCGACGCCGTCGATGAAGAAGCGGCCGACTTCGCGGCCGATGCCCGTCGTCGCGCTCTGGAAATCACCGGCCCAGAGCAATCGGTGATCTTCGACAACGTCTACGCCGAACCGCATCCGCTCGTGGCTGAGCAAAAGGCCTGGCTGGAACGCTACGAAGCGTCTTTTGACGAGGGTAAGAACTGATGAACGCTGCGACCGACACGAGCGTGGCATCCGCTTCGCTGCCCATGACGAAGGCTCTGAATGCCGGACTGCGTCAAGCGATGCAGGATGACCCCAAGGTGCTGCTGATGGGCGAGGACATCGGCCCGCTCGGCGGCGTTTTTCGGGTGACAGAGGGGCTCATCGCCGAATTCGGCGACAAGCGGGTTCTTGATACCCCGCTCGCCGAATCCGGCATCATTGGCACCGCCATCGGCCTGGCCATGCGCGGCTTTCGCCCGGTTTGCGAGATCCAGTTCGACGGATTCGTTTTTCCCGGTTTCGACCAGATCACCAGCCAGCTGGCCCGCATGCGCAATCGCCATGAGGGCGGCCTGATCATGCCGGTGGTCATCCGCATTCCGTACGGCGGACACATCGGCTCGATCGAGCACCACCAGGAGAGCCCGGAGGCCTATTTCGCGCACACCCCCGGTCTGCGCGTGGTCAGCCCGTCCAACCCGCATGACGCCTACTGGATGATGCAGGAAGCTATCGCGAGTGACGACCCGGTAATCTTCTTCGAGCCGAAGAGCCGCTACTGGCCCAAGGGCGAGGTGCGCTTCGGTGAGAGCGGAACGCCGCTGCACGCCAGCCGCGTCGCGTCCGCCGGCACCGACGTCACCGTCGTCGGTCACGGCGCCATGGTGAGCGTGCTGCTGCAGGCCGCCGAACTCGCCGCCACCGAGGGCATCAGCCTCGAGGTCATCGACCTGCGCTCGATCTCCCCGATCGATTACGGACCAATCCTCGGTTCGGTGGCGAAGACCGGTCGCCTCGTCGTCACCCAGGAAGCGCCCGGCTTCGTGAGCGTCGGCAGCGAGATCGCCGCCACGGTCGCCGAGCGCGCGTTCTACACGCTCGAAGCGCCCGTGCTGCGGGTCTCCGGCTTCGACACACCGTTTCCACCGGCTGCCGTCGAGACGCACTTTCTGCCCAGCCCCGACCGGGTGCTCGAAGCCGTCGACCGCGCTCTCGCCTACTAATGAACGTCAGGAAAGGCCTATTATGAGCGTTTCTAAATTCACCCTCCCCGACGTCGGGGAAGGCCTGACCGAGGCCGAGATCGTGGAATGGAAGGTCGCCCCCGGCGACACCGTGACGATCAACCAGGTGCTGGTCGAAATTGAGACGGCCAAATCGCTGGTCGAGCTGCCGTCACCGTTCGTCGGCGTGGTCGGGGAAATCCTGGTCGCAGCCGGAACCACCGTCGACGTGGGCACCCTCATCATCACGATCAACTCCGACGTCTCGGTTTCTCAAACGGATGCCGTTGCCCCCGTCGCCGAGACCACCGACGTCACCGACTTGGCCACCGACACCGGCAGCAGCATCAGCGATGAGGCGCCCGAACCCGTGCTCGTGGGCCGCGGCGCCGCCGCGACCATGCCGACCCGGCGTCGGCGCCACACCTCGAGCGTCGCCCACGAAACCCTGGCGCCCCAAGCGCCGGTGCGTGCGCGGGCCGAGCCGCTGGAACCGACGCGACGCGCGGCATCCGCTGGGCCGGTCATGGCCAAGCCGCCCATTCGTAAACTCGCCAAGGACCTCGGCGTCGACCTGTCTCTGGTCGAGGCGACCGGTCCGGTCGGCGACGTGACGCGGGAAGACGTGCTGCGCGGGGCGACCCAGGCCAGTGTGTTCCGCAACATTCAGACACCGGAATGGCCGACGGATCGCGACGAACACATCCCGGTGAAGGGCGTGCGCAAGGCCATTGCCCAGGCGATGGTGAAGAGCGCGTTCACCGCGCCGCACGTGAGCTTGTTCGTTGACGTGGATGCCACGCGCACCATGGAATTCGTCAAACGTCTCAAGGCCTCGACCGACTTCGCGGGCATTCGGGTGTCGCCGCTGCTGATCATGGCGAAGGCCATGATCTGGGCGGTGCGCCGCAACCCCACGGTGAACTCCACGTTCACCGATGAGGAGATCATCGTGCGGCACTACGTGAACCTCGGTATCGCCGCGGCCACACCGCGCGGGCTGATCGTGCCGAACATCAAGGAGGCGCAGGACATGAGCCTGCTCGAACTCGCTGCGGCGCTCGAGAAGCTCACCATAACCGCTCGTGACGGCAAGACCAGCCCGGCCGAGATGAGCAATGGCACGATCACGATCACCAATATCGGCGTGTTCGGCATGGACACCGGTACGCCCATTCTCAACTTTCCCGAGGCCGGAATCGTGGCCCTCGGCACGATCAAGCAGAAGCCGTGGGTGGTTGACGGTGAGGTGCGTGCCCGGTTCGTGACCACGATCGGCGCGAGCTTCGACCACCGCGTCGTCGATGGTGATGTCGCGAGCCGTTTTCTCGCCGACGTCGCGAGCATCATCGAGGAGCCGGCCCTGCTGCTCGAGTAATCGCAACGACCCGCTAATGGTTTTGACAATCATTATCAGCAAGGCTATTCTCGGGGGATGCACAAGAGATCCTTTATCGTTCCCGCACTCCTCGCGTTAACCGCCCTCGCCCTCTCGGGGTGCTCGGCTGGCACGACCGCGAGCGCCGACGGCGCGGACGCCGACCTCCAAATCGTCGCGACGACCACCCAGGTCGCCGACTTCACTCGTAATGTCATCGGTAACGCCAGCGGCGTGGATCTCACCCAGCTCATTCAGCCCAACCAGAGCGCCCACAGCTACGACCCGTCCGCGGCCGACCTGACCGCGCTCGGTGCCGCGGACGTGCTCGTCATCAACGGCGTCGGACTCGAAGAGTGGCTCGACGACGCCATCGCCGCCTCGGGCTTTGACGGCGTCACGATCGACGCCGATACCGGCATCACCATCTCAGAGGTCGGCGCCGGCGAGGATCACACCGCCGACGAAGCGGATGCCCACACCGATGAAGCCGATGCGCCCGCCACAGACGACGCGCACGCCCACGACGGCGGCGACCCGCACATCTGGACTGACGTGCACAACGCCGAGACCATCGTGCAGACGATCACCGACGGCCTCGTGACCGCCGACCAGGGCAATGCAAGCGCCTTCGAAGCCAATGCCACCGCGTACACGGCACAGCTCACCGACCTTGATGAGTGGATCCGCACCAACGTCGACACCGTACCGGAGAGCGAGCGCCTGCTCGTGAGCAATCATGACGCCCTCGGGTACTTCACCGCGGCGTACCACATCGACTATGTCGGCTCCGTGATTCCGAGCTTCGATGACAACGCCGAGCCGAGCGCCGCCGAGATCGACGCCCTGGTCGCGGCCATCAAGGCCACCGGCGTCACGGCCGTCTTCTCCGAGGCGTCGCTCAGCCCCAAGACCGCCGAGACGATCGCGACCGAAGCCGGTGTCACCGTCTACTCCGGCGACGAAGCTCTCTATGTCGACTCGCTCGGCCCGACCGGAAGCGCCGGAGACACCTACATCAAGGCGCAACTGCACAATGCAACGCTCATGCTCGAATCCTGGGGCGTCACACCCTCGCCGCTGCCCGCCGACCTGCAATAGTTAACACGTGATCGAGAACACTTCTCAAGTAACCCCCCCAGCGAACGCTGCCGCCGCTCTTCGAGTGGTGGCAGCGTCGTTCGCGTACGGTCCCGAGGCCGCGTTGACCGGAATCGACTTCACCGTGTCGCCCGGCCAGGCCGTTGCCCTGATCGGCCCCAACGGCTCGGGCAAGTCCACCGTGCTCAAAGGCATTCTCGGGCTCATCACCCGCACGGCTGGCACTGTCGAGGTGCTCGGACAGTGGCCGGCACCGGCCGGCTACATCGGCTACGTACCGCAGACCGACCAACTCGACCCGCATTTTCCGGTCTCACTCGAGCAGGTCGTCATGATGGGCCGCTACCGGTCCCTCGGCTGGTGGCGCGTGCCCGCTCGGGCCGACCGCCGGGCCGTGACCGAGGCGCTCGAGACCGTCGGCCTGGGCAACCGCGCCAAGACACGCTTCGGTGAGCTGTCGGGCGGGCAGCAGCAGCGCGGTCTGCTGGCGCGCGCCGTGGCATCCGCCCCGCGTCTGTTGTTGCTGGATGAGCCGTTCAACGGCCTCGATCAGGTCAACCGGGACGCCCTCATCGAAACGGTGAAACGCCTCAAGCAACAGGGTGTCGCGGTGCTCGTGTCCACCCACGACCTCGACCTCGCTCGGGCCGTGTGTGAGAGCGTTCTGCTGCTCAACGGCGCCCAGGTGGCCTTCGGTCCGCGCGATGAGGTGCTGACCCTGGCCAACGTGCAAAGGGCGTTCGGCTCGGTCGGTGTGGAAATGGACGAGCACACCATCGTGGTTCCCGGCCACGGAGGTCACTGAGTGGATGCCCTCATCACAGCCTTCGACCTGCCGTTCATGGCCAGGGCGCTGCTCGTGCTCGTCGTGCTCAGCCTCGTGGCCGGGCTCGTGGGTGTGCTCGTTAACCTGCGCGGGCTCGAGTTCATCAGTGACGGACTCACGCACGCGGTCTTTCCCGGCGTGGCCATCGGATTCGTCTGGGGCGGGCGCGACGGCCTGTTCGTGGGAGCACTGATCGCGGCCCTTCTTGCCGCTGTCGTGCTCACGGTGATCGTTAGACGGGCCGTCACCTCAGACGCCGCGATCGCGATCGTCTTCACGGCCATGTTCAGCGTGGGAATCATCGTTGTTTCACGGGAAACAAACTACGTCGGCCAGCTCGACGCACTGCTCTTCGGGCGTTTGCTCACCGTCAGCCCGGCCGAGGTCAACCAGACCGTCGTGGTCTGCCTGATCGCGCTGATCATCGTGGGGTTCACGCTCAAGGAGCAGGTGTTTCGCGCCTTCGACCTGGAGGGCACCGCGGCGGCCGGCTACCGGCC
This sequence comes from Cryobacterium sp. N19, assembly GCF_002929595.1. Classification (NCBI taxonomy): domain Bacteria; kingdom Bacillati; phylum Actinomycetota; class Actinomycetes; order Micrococcales; family Microbacteriaceae; genus Cryobacterium; species Cryobacterium sp. N19. Next base: position 268,396 of record NZ_PJJR01000052.1, read on the forward strand.
GCTCGTACTCGACATTCTGCTCAACGTTGCCATCGCCCTGGTCGTGGTCGCGGCCAGCAGCGCCGTGGGAAACCTGCTCGTGCTCGCCGTGCTGATCGTGCCGGGCGCCGTGGCGCGGCTGGTGACCAATCGCCTGTGGCTGCTCTTTCCGGTCGCCGCCGGCTTCGCGATCCTGGCCGCCTGGGTGGGGCTCGCGCTCGGCTACGAAGCGTCGGTGAACGGCGGAGTCGACCTGCCGAGCGGAGCCACCGTCGTACTCGTTCTTGTCGCCGGCTACGTGCTGGCCCTGGTACTACGGCTCGTCTTCGACCGAATCGGCGGCCCGCGTCGAACGCGGGTTGTTGCGGGATCGGCGGCGCACTGATGGGTTACTTCGAACAGGCTCTCCTGGCCGCGTTGCTGATCGGGGCACTCAGTGGCCTGGTCGGCACGCTCGTCGTGCTGCGCCAGCGCACGTTCTTCGCCCAGGCCCTCACCCACGCGACGTTTCCCGGAGCGGTCGGCGCGGCCATCCTGGGCGTGAGTATCCCGCTGGGGGCCGCGGTGGCGAGCGTGTTCATCGTGGGCATCATGACCATGATCGGGCGGGTGAAACGTCAGGGCAATCAGGTCGCCTCCGGCATTCTGCTCACCGCCGGCTTCGCTCTCGGGGTTCTGCTCCAGGGGCTCAACCCCTCGCTGCCGGTCAAGGTCGACTCCTACCTGGTCGGCTCCATCCTCACAGTGACCGACCAGGACGTGACCCTCGTGGCCGTCGTGCTGGGTCTCGCCGTGCTCTGCATCGTGCTGTTCGGCCGGCAAATCATGTTCTCGACCTTCGATGTTGGCGGTTTTCGCGCGGCCGGATATCACGAATGGCCCATGGAACTGCTCACGCTCGTGCTCATCACGGCCACGGTCGTCACGGCGATGCCGGCCGTCGGCGCCATCCTGGCCATCGCCCTGATCGCAGCCCCCGCTGCGGCAGCCCGCCTCGTGTCACGCACGACCACCCAGATGTTCGTCATCGCGCCCGTAATCGGCGCGGTGGCCGGTGTCGTTGGCGTGCTGCTGTCCCGCTCCCTCGACGTGGCGGCCGGCCCGGCGATCGCCCTGACGGCTGCCGCCCTCTTTCTGCTCGCCCTGGTTCTTCGACGGCTGGTCGCTGCAGCAGGCGCGCCCGGCCAAACGGATGCACGCCGACCCACGCGAACATCGTTACGGTTGAAAGCATGAAGCGAAACACCTGGCAGCGTGAGGCCGTACGGGGCGCCCTCGATGCAAACGACGGCTTCGTCAGTGCCCAGGCCCTGCACTCCGCTCTGCACGCCACCGGATCTCCGATCGGTCTGGCCACGGTCTACCGCGCTCTCGCCGACCTCGCCGTCAAGGGTGACGCCGACTCCCTGCAGTCGCCGGAGGGCGAGAGCCTGTACCGCGCCTGTAGCACCAATCTGCACCACCACCACCTGATCTGCCGCAACTGCGGCCTCACGGTCGAGATCGAAGCGGATGCCGTCGAGCGGTGGGCCAAAGACGTCGCCGCGAAGAATGGGTTCACCCAGGCCGCCCACGTCGTGGACGTCTTCGGGCTGTGCGCCGCCTGCACGGCCAAGGCCGCGGCATCCGAATGAACCGTTTCGCGAAAGCGGCTGCAGTGTTGCTTCGACCTCGCTGAAGCAACACTTCACCCGCCTCGCGGCCAGTTCAGTTTGCGAGAGGTGCGGGAATCTAGTAGCGTTGACAGCTGCTACGCCTGTGTGCGTACATTGCGGGCGATTCTCCCCCGGTTCTGAGTTTGCTCGGAGCTGATGTGGTTCTGCCCGTCGACAAGGGATCTTGGGAAGAGCAGTCGCTCTTCGGTAATGGAGGTAACCATGGCATCTGTATGCCAGGTGACCGGAGCTGTTCCCGGCTTCGGACACAACATTTCGCACTCGCACCGACGCACCAAGCGTCGTTTCGACCCGAACGTTCAGAAAAAGACGTACTACGTGCCGTCGCTTCGTCGCAAGGTCACACTGACCTTGTCCGCAAAGGGCATCAAGGTTATTGATGCTCGTGGTATCGAGAGCGTCGTCAAGGACGTTCTCGCTCGTGGGGTGAAGATCTAATGGCTAAGGCTCATGACGTACGTCCGATCATCAAGCTTCGTTCCACGGCTGGAACCGGTTACACCTATGTGACCAAGAAGAACCGCCGTAACGACCCCGACCGTCTGGTACTCAAGAAGTACGACCCGGTCATCCGTAAGCACGTTGACTTCCGTGAGGAGCGCTAAACATGGCGAAGAAGAGCATGATTGCCAAGAACAACCAGCGCAAGGTCATCGTTGAGCGGTACGCCGTCAAGCGCCTTGAGCTCAAGAAGGCCCTGGTCGACCCGGCCGGCACCGACGAGTCGCGTGAAGCCGCTCGCAAGGGCCTGCAGAAGCTGCCGCGCAACGCGAGCCCGGTGCGCCTGCGCAACCGTGACGCCGTTGACGGTCGTCCCCGTGGCCACCTCTCCAAGTTCGGCATCTCGCGCGTTCGTTTTCGCGACATGGCGCACCGCGGCGAGCTGCCCGGCATCACCAAGTCCAGCTGGTAACTTCTGCTGGCAGCCGCTGAAGCTTGTCTTCGACGGCCTCTGAATCATCCAAACGGGATGTCGACTTATTGTCGGCATCCCGTTTTGTGTTCGCGGATGTTTCGCGGAGAGCGAAAATCGAGTGCTCGAGAGGGTGAAACTGCCCTGAAATGGTCGGAAATCGCCGTAAATCCGGGGATTTTGGCGGATCAATGCTAGATTTCAACTCGGTCGAACCGACCAACGGGGCTTCTCTCTCGAGGAGCATCCGTATTACGAATATCGCTGTTTATACAGACGAAGGTCCGAGGAGGACACTCAATGGCTGACAAGTCGCTGAACAAGACCGAGCTCGTTGCCAAGGTTGCCGCTGACTCCGGACAGAGCCAGGCCGCCGTTGACGGCGTTCTGAACGCATTCTTTGCAACCCTGGCCGAGACCGTTGCCGCTGATGGCAAGGTCACCATCCCGGGATGGTTGGGCGTCGAGCGCACCGCAACCGCTGCTCGCACCGGCCGCAACCCGCAGACCGGCGAAGAGATCGCCATCGCTGCCGGCCACCGCGTCAAGCTGACCGCCGGAAGCAAGCTCAAGGCTGCCGCCAAGTAGCTTTTGCTGTAGAGAAGGGGCGTCGACTACGGTCGGCGCCCCTTTTTCAGGCCCGTGGCATCCGTTTCGCGTGTTCGGGTGGCTGCCGGGGCCCCCCGGGCACTCTTCTGACGCCGAGCTGTGAGTTACCGACGCCGAGCCGTGAGTTTCGACCCAAGATGAGCGGCAAACTCACCGCTCGGCGTCCTTCGTTGCTGCCCATGAACGCACCAGGCGCGACGGATGCCCAGGGTCGGGCGAATAAGCTGGGCAGGTGCCCCGTCTCGTCCGCGTTCTCGGACCGGCAGCCCTGCTGCTGGTCGCTGTGTTGTCCACCCTTGTTGCCCTGGCCTATGGCGGCGGAGCTTCGGCCCAGCTACTGGCCGACCCGGGACCGGTGGTGCGCTGGGGGCTCCCCATCGCCAAGCTCGTGGTCAACCTCGCGGCGGCCGGCACGATCGGTGCCCTCGTGCTCACTCTCTTCGCGCTCAGCCCCAAGGAACGCGAGTTCGGCACCGCCCTGGACTTCGCCGCGGCGTCGGCGGCCGTGTTCGCCGTCGCATCCGCTGTCACGGGCTTTCTGACCTTTCTGCAGGTCACCAACGTGCCCTTCGGAATCAGCGATCAGTTCAGCGCCACGGTCGGCCAATTCTTCAGCCAGATCGAACTGGGGCAGGCCTGGCTCGCCACCACACTGATCGCCGCCGGCGTCACGGTGCTGTGCTTCGCCGTGCGCAACCAGACCGCGTTGGTCTTCGTGACCGTGCTGGCTCTCACCTCGCTGCTACCCATGGCCCAGCAGGGGCACTCCGCGGGCGCTGCCGGGCACAACGCCGCTATCACCGCCCTCGGCCTGCACCTCGTCTTCGCGGCGATCTGGTTGGGCGGCCTGCTCACCATCATCGTGCTGCGCACCCAACTGGACGGCGAACGCATCCGCTCGGTGATTGGGCGGTATTCTTCGCTCGCGCTGATCTCCTTCATCGTCGTGGCTGCGTCGGGCTACGTCAGCGCCGAGCTGCGCATCGGCAGCTGGGACAACCTGTCGAGCCCCTACGGTATTCTCGTGCTGGTCAAGGTCACCGCCCTCATCGCCCTCGGTGGCTTCGGCATTCTGCACCGCCAATTCTTCATCAAGCGGATGCAGCGCTCGGGACCGGCGCGCAGCCCGTGGTTCTGGTGGCTGGTCGTGACCGAGCTCGGTTTCATGGGCCTCGCCTCCGGTGTCGCCGCAGCCCTCGCCCGCACGGCCACTCCGGTCGCCCAGGTGGTCGCAACGGAGATTCCCCAGTCGACGCCGGCGCAGATTCTGACCGGTGAACTGCTGCCGCCCGAGCTGACTTTTTCGCGCTACTTCACCGAGTGGAACTTCGACCTCGCCTGGATTCTGTTCTGTGCCTTCGGCATCTTCTTCTACCTCGCCGGAGTCTGGCGACTGCATCGTCGCGGTGACGCCTGGCCGATCTACCGCAGCGTGCTCTGGATTCTCGGCATGCTCACCCTGTTCTACATCACCAACGGTGGCGTGAACGTCTATGAGAAGTACCTGTTCTCCACCCACATGCTCATGCACATGATGCTGACCATGCTCGTACCCCTGATGCTCGTGCCGGGCGCCCCGGTGACGCTCGCCGCGCGGGCCATCGTCAAACGGCAGGATGGAAGTCGTGGCGCCCGCGAGTGGATCCTCACCGCGGTGCACTCCCGCTTCGCCGGCATCGTCGCCAATCCGATCGTCGCCGCCATACTGTTCGGGGTCTCGCTCTGGGTGTTCTACTACACCTCGATCTTCAGCTGGGCGACCACGGACCACATCGGCCACCAGTGGATGATCGTGCACTTTCTCATCACCGGCTACCTGTTCGTGCAGTCCCTGATCGGCATCGACCCGGTGCCGTACCGGCTGCCCTACGCCTTCCGTCTGCTGCTGCTGCTCGTGACCATGGCCTTCCACGCCTTCTTCGGCCTCGCCCTGATGAGCGGCACCGGGCTGCTCCTGGCCGACTGGTACGGCGCCATGGGTCGCACCTGGGGGCTTTCGGCCATCGCCGACCAGCAGATGGGCGGCGGCGTCGCCTGGGGAATCGGCGAACTGCCCACCTTCGTGCTCGCCGTCGTCGTGGCCGTCATGTGGAGCCGCGATGACACCAAGGTCACCAAGCGGCTGGACCGCAAGGCCGACCGCAACGAGGACGCCGAGCTGATCGCCTACAACGCGAACCTGGCCCGTATCGCCCAGCGCGACGCTCAGACCCCGAGCAACTAGCCGGGCCTAGTGCAGCTGGATGGCGAGGGCGCCGCTCGGCTGCACGACCACGCTGAGCCCCATCGTGAACGGTACGTCTTCGTCGCGGGTGCTGACGTCGCCGTCGAACAGTGACTGCACGTCGACCACGATATGGGCCTGCCCGGGGGTGGCACCCATTTCAAACGACAGCTCGCCGGGCGTGAGCGCGACGGTGGGGTACGCGGTGATCGACCAGGCCGGAGTGCTCTCAATGCGGTCGTCGATGGTGATGCCCCACGGGCAGCTGGTCGGTTGCAGCACCGTCTGGGTGGCGCAGTCGTCGAGGAACTTGTTCAACTCCGACTGCACCTGGCCCACCATAGCCTCGTTCGGCAAGGCGTTGACCTCGACGGCGGTGGGACCGGCCACCGTCGCGCGCACGGTGGCCTTCTCGGCGGTCAGCATGGCCGACTCGTGTTCGAAGGTGTAGCGGTTCGGAGCGAAGGCGAGATACGCGGCGGACGTGGAGAACGTGGCGGGGGCATCCGCTGCGCTGTGGGCGCGCGTATCGAGGGTGAGGCCGTTGACCGTGAACGACCGTTCGTGCAGTACAGAGACCTGCAGTACGGCGAGGGGGCTGGTGCTGAAAGCCCAGGCGTTGAAAACGCCGCCGAAGGTACCCGCCCGCTCGACGGTGAACACCATGCTCGACGCGGTGCCGTTCAGGTCAAAGTCGAACACCACGGTCTGGGCGGTTCTGTCGTCGGTGGCGAGTGTGTCGGTCGCGCTGGCGAGTTCGATATTGTCGAGACCGCCCAAAACGGATGCCCGCAGCAGCGTCTCCGGCAGATCCTTCGCGACCTCGTCGGTCAGCCCCCAGGCCGCCAGATCGGCCGTGCTGGGCATGACGCCGCCGAGGGCGAGGGCTCCGACGGTGTCGCCGCGGGCGAGGGCGTCGAGGTACTGCTCTACAAAGCCGCCGGCGCTGTACACCGTGCGATTGAGGGCACTGATGGTGCCGGCGAGACCAGCCGCGAGCAGCCCGGCGACCACGACGATGGCGAGTACGGCCCGGAGCATACTGCCGCGGCGCCCGCTCGCCCGATGCTGTTCGGCCGGAATGGTCACTTGAATATTGTATGGGGAGGTGGGACGGCCAGTCGGCCACGCGCCATCTCGCGCCAGTGCGGGCTGGGCGGTTACAGTGGGATGTCCCCTGCACTGGTCTTGTGCAGCATTTGACTGTCAGAGAGAGTGTGCCGTGTCAGAGATTCCGCTCAGCCGTGAACAGGCGCTGGTTTTCGCGGCAATTGAGGGCACCAAGCAGAACGTGTTCGTCACCGGCCGGGCCGGAACGGGTAAGTCCACGCTGCTGAACCACCTGTCGTGGAACACCAGCAAACAGATCGTGATCGCCGCGCCCACCGGCGTCGCCGCGCTGAACGTGGGCGGCCAGACCATTCACTCGCTCTTTCGCCTGCCGATCGGCGTGATCGCTGACAGTCCGATCGACCAGAACGACCAGGTGCGCAAGCTCCTGAACACCATCGACACCCTCGTGATCGACGAGGTTTCGATGGTCAACGCCGACCTCATGGACGCGATCGACCGCAGCCTGCGCCAGGCCAGGCAGCGGCCATTCGACGTGTTCGGCGGGGTGCAGATCGTGCTGTTCGGCGACCCGTACCAGCTCGCCCCGGTGCCGGGCGGCCCCGACGAGCGCGCCTATTTCGCCGACCACTATCGGTCGATGTGGTTCTTCGATGCGAAGGTCTGGCGTGACGCGGAGTTGCGTATCTTTGAGCTCACCGAGATTCATCGCCAGCGCGACAATGACTTCAAGCTGATGCTCAACGCTGTACGGCACGGCCAGGTCACTCCCGAGATCGGTGGTGCCCTGAATGGTGCGGGAGCACGAACGCCGCCGAGCGAGGGCCTGATCACCCTGGCGACCCGCAACGACGCTGTGAACCGCATCAACGCATCCGCTTTGAAGAAGCTGTCGGGCAAATCACTCACCGCGAAGGCTGACATCACCGGGGATTTCGGCGGCAAGCAGTTTCCGGCCGACGAGGTGCTCGAGCTCAAGGTGGGAGCGCAGGTGATGTTTCTGCGCAACGATTCACCGCTCGATGGAGGCCCGCGCTGGGTGAACGGCAGCATTGGCACGGTGACCAAGGTTACCTCGACGGTGTTCGTCGATATCGACGGTGACGTGCACGAGGTCGAGCCGACCGTATGGGAGAAGTACAAGTACACCTACAACGCCGCGACCAAAAAGCTGAGTCGGGATGTCGTGGCTGAATTCACGCAGTTTCCGCTGCGGCTGGCCTGGGCGGTCACGATTCACAAATCGCAGGGTGCGACGTACGAGCGAGCCATTGTGGATCTCGGTGCCCGGGTGTTCAGCCCTGGCCAGACCTATGTGGCATTGAGCCGGCTGACCAGTCTGGACGGGCTGTACCTGACCCGCCCGTTGCGGCCGAGCGACATCATCGTCGACGAGAACGTGAAGCGATTCATGAACATTGAGGTGGTACCGCCGGTGGCCGACCTGGCCGGACTGGGTGTGTCGGGATCGGCATCGACCGACCCGGAAACCGGGCTGCCCGCCTGACACTGCTGCCCGGCGGGGCCCGTTTCACTTGTCTGCGAGGAACCTAGTGTGACCCGTGGCCGCCCGAGTCCGGCACGATCAACTCGGTAACCCCGTGGGAACCATGGGGCACCGCGTGCGAGCCGACCTCGGTTGCGGCGAGGGCCGGGGTGGTGAGCGCCGAGAGCAGAAATCCTCCGACGACTAGTCCGGTGAGAAAACGCCAGCCGCCTGGTGTTGGTGAGCCGGGTGTTAACGTGCCGGGCGAGGCGGCACCGACGGCCGTAGGGATTCCGTTCGGTGCGCGCCGCAGGGCGATGGCCACCGTTGCGGCCAGGAAAATGTTGAATAGTGACGCCACGACCATCGGGTACAGCGGCAGACCGGTCTGGGCGCTTGTGACGCCGAGTCCGCTGCCGAGCGCGGCCGTCACGCCCCAGATGAAGACCGGGATGAGGGCCGCACCGACGACGATGCGCGGCGTGATGACACGGCCGGTGGCGAGGGTGGCGATTCCCCAGCCGAGTTCAGCGATGCCGAACCCGACCAGAAGAACCGACAGGGGAAACGGAGCCGTTACGCCCACGGCCAGATGGATCAGAGCGGCGCCGAGAGCGGCGAAGCCGAGCCAGGTGCGAATGACCGCGGACATGATGCTCCTTGGATGATCTGCTGCGAAGGGATGGAGTGTTGCCGGTTGTCAGGCCGTGGCGTGGGTGCGAACCGTCTTATCGGCGGTGAGGCCGACACCCAGAAGCACGATCGCGCTGGCGAGGTGCAGGAAGTGGTCGGCGGTGTTAAGCGCCAGGATGTTCAACGAGGTGCTCGCGATGAAGAACCCGACAATACCAAGGAGCAGGTAGACGGCACCGATAGTGGTGTTGGTGGCCTTGGCTGCCATGGCGTTGGAGAGGCCGGCAATGAGTAGGGCGGCACCGATCAAAAGGTGCGCAACGTTGTGCAACGGGTTGACCTCGAAGATGCCGAGGAGTAGTCCGCCCTGGGTGGCGATGAAGCCGACACTGCCAGTGACGGCAAAGCCAAGAAGTCCGACGAGAACGTAGACCGCGCCGAAGATGGTGGCGATCAGACGATTGGGTGATGTGCGCATTTCAGGTGCCTCCTATGTGATTCACGGGTCAACCCGTGGTTGCTATGTGTTCGGAGCTCCATCCGCTTCGGATTGGTACTAATTGTGGCCCCGATATCCCCAAATGGGTGTGGACACGTGTAACAGGGTCGGCACAAAACAGTGCGGCACCCAAAAACTGGGCGCCGCACTGGGTGGAGCGCCGCCTTTCGGCGGCGGACTGGGTCAGGCTTTGCGCCGGCTCGTGATCGCCCCGTAGATGAGAAGAACAATGAGCGATCCTACGATGGCGAGAATCCACGTGGTCAGGGAGAAGAAATCGCCTAGGTTCACGTTGAACAGGAGTCCGCCGAGCCAGCCGCCCAGGAATGCGCCGACCACGCCGAGTAACAGGGTGATGAACCAGCCTCCGCCCTGGCGACCGGGCAGGATTGCCTTCGCGATGGCGCCGGCGATGAGGCCGAGCAGGAGGAATCCAAGGAAACTCATGAGACTACCTTTCAGTCAGTCGTGCTGTCAGTGGGTGTGCGGGCGCAATGCAGGTGCGCTGTTCGCGTGAACGTACTCAGGTGCCTGCTTCTCGTCAATGGCGCAAAATCGCCGATTTGACGTTAATCCCGAACAGTGGCTGCAGGTCAGCGAATTCTGCGTGTGCCGTCGTGAAACGCTCAGTCGAGCCAATAGTCTTCATCGATATAAGTCGGTCCGACGATCGATGACCCTAAGTCGGCGTCGGGCAGGTCTTCTTCGGCAATGGTCTCAAGTTTCACCACCGAACAAGCAGTGATCAGCAGGGACACCTGCGCTTGCACGGAGCTGACGATGTCCACGAAGCCACCGCCGCTATGCACGGCGGAGGCCAGGGTTGCCTTCAAATCTGCGATGTTGTACTCGTTCGACAGGTAAAACCAGTCATCATTGATCGTCAACCGGTAGCTCTGCATCGCCTGATCCATTTCATTGTGGTGAGCTCATGGGCGCATAGGTCTGCGAGCCCCAGGTGGGGGCCACTGACTCACCGGATTGTCAAATATACGGCAAGTAACTCAAACTTTTAACTATTCACGTTGTGAGAAGCTTTAGGAATTGATCGCTCCGATACACTGGCGGAACGGAAAGCCCTGATACGGGCAACGACACGGACCTGCAGTGCGGGGAATTAGTAACGACCAGAGGTCAGGAACGCATGGATGAAGCAATCAACTTGGCACGCACCCAGGAGTGCCTATCGGTACCGGCTCTCGCTTTCCTTCGCGCTATGGACCACAACCGCAGTCAGGTCGCGGCCGAGATCGGCGTGTCCAGCAGTGAATTGCGCGCCCTGTCCCGGGTAGCCGAGGCTGGAAGAATTACCCCCAAGATGCTCGCTGAGTCCCTGGAGATGACAACGGGCGCCGTAACTGCGATCTCCAGTCATCTCGTGGCCCTAGATATGCTCACCCGCGTGCCGCACCCCCACGACCGACGCAGCCTTCTGCTGGAACTGACCCCGGCGGCGCAAGCAACTGCGGCGAAATTTCAAAACGAATTTCAAGTGCTGTTCGCTCACGCCGCCCGCAACGTGACGCCGGAAGACCAGACTCGGCTCGGGTTGCTGTTGACTTCGATGGCAGTCATCATCGCATCGGGCTCCGAGGACGGCCCGGCCGGACCAACAACGTAGGTATTTCGGCAGGAGCGGGCCTAGCGGTGCCGCGTGCCTCGCCCGGAGAGAAGCGCTCGGTAGCCCTCTCGGTACGATGGATAGCTGAATGTAAACCCGGTTTGACGTAAGAGCTGGTTGCTGAGTAGCTTGTCGCCGCCGCGCTGGCTTTCGCGGTTCGAGGTCGGCTCGTTTGACTCATCGACGGTTGGCGCGGGCAGGCCGAGCTCGGCCGCGAGAAAGGTCAGCACCTCGTTGGCCGGCACCGGCGCGTTGTCGACGCCGAGGTAGAGCGGAGCCGGGTGCTCAGTGCGAAGAAGCAGATGAACGATCGCGGCGGCCGCATCGTCCCGGTGTATGCGGTTGGTGTGGCGCGACTGGGCGGAAAGCCCGGCACCGTTTTGTACCTGCTTGATCAGCCGTTCCCGGCCGGGGCCGTAGATACCGGCCAGGCGCAGTACCGTGGCGGCGGGCAGGCGCTGGTGGAGCATCCGCTCGGCGTCAAGCACGATTGAATCGGTGCCGGGTTTCGGGTTGGCGGGGGTCTGCTCGTCGACCCGGCTGCCGTCGTTGACGTCAAAGACGGCGGTCGATGACACCAGCAGCACGCGTCGCGGCGTGACCTGCGCGTCATCGATCGCATCCAGCAGGTTACGCAGGCCGTCGAGGTAGGCGGCACGGTAAGCCGTTACGGTGGGGCTGCCAGCGGAGATGGCGATGACGACGAACTCGGTGTCTGCTTGAATAACGGGTTTTGTGATGCTGAGGTCAACAGATTGCCCGTCAATTTCGGCGGGCAGTACGCTTGCGTTGCGCCGCAGTCCCACCACCCGGTGCCCCAGTTGGGCGAACCGCAGGCCCACCTCGGTGCCGAGGTCGCCGCATCCAGCAATGAGTACCGTCATCTGTCTCCCTATCCTGTCTCCACGGTATCGGGCGCACCATGACAGTTCGCCCGGAGCGCCACGCCGCTTGGTCGCTAACATGAAGCCATGCCTATTGTTCCTGACACGTCTGACTGAAACTGGGTGCTCGAACGCCCCTGCCCCGCTTGTGGTTTTCGGGCGAGCACGGTGACCCGGCTCGCTCTGGCTCCTTGACAGCGCGATCGTGGACGGCCAGCATGTCGGCACGTTCCGTTGCAAGGAGACCGTCATGGCCGGCCGCATCCACATCGACCTGTTCACCACGCTCGACGGAGTCGCGCAGGCTCCCGGTGGCCCCGACGAAGACACCGCCGGTGGCTTCGCTTTCGGCGGCTGGCAGGCGCCCCTGATCGACGCGACCGACGGCGCCCAGATCGGCGCGGGGATTGAGGCCATGGACGCTTTGCCGGTGCCGGTGCCGGTGCCGGTGCCGGAGACGGGAGAAATGGGCTGACTAGACAACTGTGTGGGGTCGGAGACCGGCAACACCGCGCGAAGTTGTCCAGTGAGAACGCGACCGGGCTTGCAGGGAGCGGATGACGGGAATCGAACCCGCGCTATCAGCTTGGGAAGCTGAAGTTCTACCATTGAACTACATCCGCGCGCCCGACCGTGGATGAACAACAATCGGAACCGTGCCAGCATATCAACCCCGCGCCGCTAGGCTGGCACCGTGCTGCTCTCCGATCGCGATATCAAGGCCGAACTCAATGCTGGACGAATCGGTTTGGAGCCGCTCGACCCGGCGATGATCCAACCCTCGAGCATCGATGTGCGCCTCGACCGCCTGTTTCGGCTGTTCGACAACCACAAGTACGCCTACATCGATCCGGCCGAAGACCAGCCAGAGCTGACCCACCTCATCGAGACCAAGCCCGACGAGCCGTTCATTCTGCACCCGGGCGAGTTCGTGCTCGGCGCCACCTACGAGCAGGTCACTTTGCCCGACAACGTTGCTGCTCGGCTCGAGGGTAAGAGCTCACTCGGCCGCCTCGGCCTCCTGACGCACTCCACGGCCGGGTTCATCGACCCCGGCTTCTCCGGCCACGTCACGCTCGAGCTCAGCAATGTCGCGACCCTGCCGATCAAGCTCTGGCCCGGAATGAAGATCGGCCAGCTGTGCTTCTTTCAGCTCAGCTCCCCAGCCGAGAAGCCGTACGGCTCGAGCGAATACGGCTCCCGCTACCAGGGCCAGCGTGGCCCGACGGCGTCGAGATCGTTCCAAAACTTTCACCGCACCGCCATCTCCCGCTGACGCGCCCATTTGGGGGTAAGCGGATGCCCGCGAGCCCCGCAAACGTAATACGTCGAACGTAACGTCGGTTCGGGTAAAATCTGGGTATGACCTCCATGCCCACCCGATTCGACGAGGCGCTCATCGCTGCCGGCCCAACCCCGGAATACCCCGGGCGCATGCATCGCTTCGGCCAGATGGTCGGCTCCTGGGCAGCCAAGGGCACCCGCCTCGACGAGGCCACCGGCGAGTGGATCGAACGCGACTTTGTCTGGATGGTCGCGTTCATTCTCGACGGCCGCGCCGTGCAAGACATCGAGGTGGTCGCGAGCACGACGCATCCGTCTGGGTTTGAAACCGTCGCCACCACCGTGCGCGTCTACGATTCCCTGGCCGGCGCCTGGCGCGTGAGCTACTTCGCGCCGACTCTCGGCGAGTACTGCCAGCTCATAGCCACCCCGTACCGCCACGGCGTGCGGCAAGAGGGCACCCGAACCGACGGCCGCCCGATCCGCTGGAACTTCACCGCCATCACCCCGAACAGCTACAAGTGGGAGGGCTGGGTCTCCGCCGACGAGGGCGCGACCTGGCAACTGATCGAGCACAACGAGGCCACCCGCATCCGCTGAGAAGCGGATGCTGATGGCCTCGATGCGCGGGCGGCTTACAGGGCGAACTTGAACCCGAGGTCGGCGGGGTACTCACCCAGTGCGGTGAGGTTCGTGGCCGCGGCCTGCAGGGCCGCGAGGGTTAGTCCTAGAGTGCCGGGGCCGAAGCTGACTCGGCTGATGCCGAGCTCGGCGAGGCGCTTCAGCGGCACGAGTCCCGGGGCGCCGATCACCGAGATCTTGCCGTTGACCTGCTCGATCGCGCGGGCCACCTTATCCTCGTCGGTCAGGCCGAGGAAGAAGATGACGTCAGCGCCGGCGCCGAGGTAGGCGTTGGCGCGGGCGACGGCTTCGTCCCAGTCGCCGCCGCCGGCCAGAGTGTCGACGCGGGCGTTGATGACGAGCGGAATGCCGCTCTGGTCGGCGCCGGCGCGAGTTGCGGCCACGCGGGCGGCGGCGGTCTCGATGTCGAACTGGGGCGCTTTCGGGGCGCCGACTGAGTCCTCGATATTGATGCCGACGATGCCGGATTCCTCGATGAGGCGACGCACGTTGCGGGTCACGCCCGCGGCATCCGGTGCATACCCCTTTTCGAAGTCGGCCGAGACCGGCAGATCCACCGCGCTGGCGATGATCGTGGCGGCAATGATGGCTTCATCGAGCGAGAGGCCTTCGCCGTCTGGCAGGCCGCGCACATTCGAGATGGAGTGGCTCGCGGTGGCGAGGGCCTTGACGCCGGGGGCGTCGGCCACGATCTTGGCGGTGATGGCATCCCACACGTTGGTCACGATGAGTGGCTCGCCGGGCACGTGCAGCGAGAGCAAGAGTTCGGCCTTCTGGAGCTGGGTAAGTGTCATGCGCTTCAGTCTGTCCGGCTTCTGGCCTCCAAGCGAGGGAACAGCCTCATTTCAGCGGATGCTCAGGCAAACGCCTGTTGGCGCCCAGCTACCGAATCTGCTGCTGTTTGGCCGAGACGGGAATGAGCAGCAGCAGTCCGAGCAGCAGCACGAGCATGATGCCGAGAATGCCCCAGTAGGTCTCGCCGAAGATGGTCACCGCCAGCGCGAAGGCAGCCGGGGCGAGAAAGCTCACGGCCCGACCAGTCGTGGCATAGAGCCCGAAGACCTCGCCCTCGCGGCCCACCGGGATGAGTCGGGCGAGAAAGGTGCGGCTGGCCGACTGGGCCGGACCGACGAACAAGCACAGTGCCAGCCCTGCGGTCCAGAACACGATCTGCCCACCGTCGTGCAGAAAGAACACCAGGAGCCCGCTCACCAGCAGCCCGACCAGAGCGGTCACGATCACGGGCTTCGCACCGAGGCGGTCGTCGAGCGCGCCGACGCTCATGGTGGCAATACCGGCCACCACGTTCGCCGCGATGGCGAAGATGATGACCTCGCCGGGGGAGAATCCGAAAACGGATGCCGCGAGTACTCCTCCAAAGGTGAAGACGCCGGCCAGGCCGTCGCGGAACACCGCGCTCGCGATGAGGAAGTACACCGTCTGGCGGCTGGTCTTCCACAACCGGGCAATGTCGTGGCCGAGCACAATATAACTTCGAAAGAAGCTGACTCTTTCGCGGCGTGCAGCCTGAGGCGCCCGGTACTCCGGCACCCGCAACAGCACGGGGAGCGCGGACAGGCCGAACCAGGCGGCCGCGAGCAACATGGACACACGCACAGCCAAGCCGTTGTCGCCCGTCACTCCGAACAGGCCAACCTCGGGCTGAATAAAGCCGAAGTAAACGATGAGCAGCAGCACGATGCCGCCGAGGTAGCCCATGCCCCAGCCGAACCCGCTCACCTTGCCGATCGTGCGCGGCGTTGATACCTGGGCGAGCATGGCGTTGTAGTTGACCGCGGCGAATTCGAAGAAGACGTTGCCTGCGGCGACCAGGAACAGGCCCAATACGAGGTAGCTCGGGCTCGCCTGCACGAAGAACATGGCTATGGTCAGTGCAACGACGATGAAGGTGTTGACGCCGAGCCAGAACTTGCGGCGGCCGGAGGTATCGGAGCGTTGACCGGTGATTGGGGCCAGCGCGGCGATCACGAGGCCGGCAATCGCCAGCGCCCAACCGAGCTGGGCCGAGATGACGTCTTCGTCGCCGAAGGATGAGCCTGTTATGTAGACCGTAAAGACGAAGGTCGTGACGACGGCGTTGAACGCTGCCGAGCCCCAGTCCCAGAACGCCCAGGCCACCACCCGCCCGCGCGTTGGAGCGGCACCAGCGTCTACGGCGACAGTCTCGGTCACGTGCACAATCTACTGCCCCGGGGTAAACAGGTGGGTTTGGCAGTCTCGCTGCTGAGGCGGCAGCATCCGCTCTTCTAAAGTTGAGTCACTCACACTCAACTTTCAGCCGCCAGAATTGACAGTGGCCAAGCCGGTCTGGGAGACTTGAGTCATCGAGGCTCAAGTCTTGAGATTACTTTGTAGTTCGTTTCGCACATGATTGAAGGAGAACAACCCACATGGCTCGTGCAGTAGGTATTGACCTCGGAACCACCAACTCTGTGGTGGCCGTGCTCGAAGGTGGAGAACCCACCGTCATCGCCAACGCTGAAGGCTTGCGCACCACCCCCTCGGTGGTCGCGTTCACCAAGGACGGCGAGGTTCTCGTCGGAGAAACCGCCAAGCGCCAGAACGTCACCAACGTCGACCGCACCATCTCCAGCGTCAAGCGCCACATGGGAACCGGCTGGACCGTCGGCATCGACGACAAGAAGTACACCCCGCAGGAGATTTCGGCGCGTATTCTCGCCAAGCTCAAGCGTGACGCCGAGCAGTACCTGGGCGAGAAGGTCACCGACGCCGTCGTGACCGTGCCCGCGTACTTCAACGACGCCGAGCGTCAGGCCACCAAGGAGGCCGGCGAGATCGCCGGACTCAACGTGCTGCGCATCATCAACGAGCCCACCGCCGCCGCGCTGGCTTACGGCCTCGACAAGGGCAAGGAAGACGAGCTCATCCTGGTCTTCGACCTCGGAGGCGGAACGTTCGACGTGTCGCTGCTCGAGGTGGGCAAGGACGACGACTTCTCGACGATTCAGGTGCGCTCGACCGCTGGTGACAACCGCCTGGGCGGCGACGACTGGGACCAGCGCATCGTTGATCACCTGATCAAGCGTTTCAAGGAGACCACCGGCGTTGACGTGTCGAAGGACAAGATCGCCAAGCAGCGCCTCAAGGAAGCTGCCGAGCAGGCCAAGAAGGAACTCTCTTCGAGCATGTCGACGAGCATCCAGCTGCCCTACCTGTCGCTGACCGAAAATGGTCCGGCCAACCTCGACGAGACGCTCACCCGCGCCCAGTTCGAGAAGATGACCGAAGACCTGCTCGACCGCACCAAGAAGCCCTTCCAGGACGTCATCCGTGAGGCCGGCGTCAAGGTCGGCGACATCGCCCACGTGGTTCTCGTCGGTGGTTCTACCCGCATGCCCGCCGTGTATGAGCTCGTCAAGAGCGAGACCGGCGGCAAGGACCCGAACAAGGGCGTCAACCCGGACGAGGTCGTCGCTGTCGGCGCCGCGCTCCAGGCCGGCGTGCTGAAGGGCGAGCGTAAGGACGTTCTGCTCATCGACGTCACCCCGCTGAGCCTCGGCATCGAGACCAAGGGCGGCATCATGACGCGCCTGATCGAGCGCAACACGGCCATCCCGACCAAGCGCAGCGAAACCTTCACCACGGCCGACGACAACCAGCCGTCCGTTGCGATTCAGGTGTTCCAGGGCGAGCGCGAGTTCACCCGCGACAACAAGAACCTCGGAACCTTCGAGCTCACCGGCATCGCTCCGGCGCCGCGCGGTATTCCGCAGGTCGAGGTCACCTTCGACATTGACGCCAACGGCATCGTGCACGTGTCCGCCAAGGACAAGGGCACCGGTACCGAGCAGTCGATGACCATCACGGGCGGTTCCTCGCTCGCGAAGGAAGACATCGAGCGCATGGTGCGCGAGGGTGAAGAGCACGCCGCAGAAGACAAGCGCCTGCGCGAAGTCGCCGAGACCCGCAACACGGCCGAGCAGCTCGCCTACTCGATCGAGAAGCTGATCAAGGACAACGTCGACAAGCTGCCCGAAGACGTGAAGAATGAGGTGCAGGCTGACGTCGACGCCCTCAAGTCTGCTCTCGCCGGCGACGACGAGGACGCGGTGAAGACCGCGTTCGACAAGCTCAACGAAAGCCAGGGCAAGCTCGGCGAGGCCATCTACAAGTCCAGCCAAGCGGATGCCGCAGCCGGCTCTGACGAAGCCGGCACCGACGAGACCGGCGCCGACGAGAACAAAGACGAAGACGTTGTCGACGCCGAGGTTGTGGACGACGACGAAGACGAGAAGAAGAAGTAGGCCGCAACTATGGCTGACAAGAAACATCCAGACAACGACGCTGCGGGGGTGCCCGATGACGGCACCGCCGCGGCGGGTGCGGGACTGCCGGAGGAATCGGCATCCGCTGCTGACGGCGATGCGGCGGCTTCGGCCGATGGCATCGAAGAAGACGAACTGACCGTTCAGGACATTCTGGACGCGGCGGAGCGCGAAGTTGCTGAGCCGACGAGCGAACACCTCGCCGACCTCAAGCGCGTCACGGCCGAGTACGCCAACTACCGTCGGCGCACCGAAGCCAACCGTGCCATCGAGAAAGAGCGCGTGACCGGGGATATCGTCAAGGTGCTGATTCCAGTACTCGACGACATCTACCGTGCTGAAAAGCACGGCGATCTCGTGCCCGACTCCGCCTTCGCCACGATCGCGGCCAAGCTGCGGGCGAGCGTTGAGCGTCTCGGACTGACCTCGTTTGGTACGGTCGGCGAACCGTTCGACCCGACCATGCACGAGGCGATCTTCCAGCAGCCCAGTGCCGCCGTCGACACCGAAACCGTGGGCGACGTCGCGGAGACGGGGTACTACCTCGGCTCCACGCTGCTGCGCGCGGCCAAGGTCGTCGTTCAGGTACCGAGCGATGGCTAGCCAGGACTGGTTCGACAAAGACTTCTACAAGGTTCTCGGGGTATCGAAAGATGTCACGCCGGCCGAGTTGAAGAAGGCGTACCGCAAGCTGGCTCGCAAGTACCACCCGGATTCCAACCCGGGGAACCCCACCGCTGAGGCGAAGTTCAAGGAGCTCAGCGAGGCGCACTCGGTATTGAATGACCCAGCCCAGCGCAAGGAATATGACGCCGTTCGGGCCATGGGCAGCGGGGCGCGGTTCGCCGCGCCCGGCGGCCGGGCCCAGAGCGGCGGGTTCGAGGACGCCTTCGGCGGCATGTTCGGCGGCGGAAGCCGTCAGCAGAGCTACACCTTCGAGCAGGGCGGCTTCGACGATATCCTCGGGGGTATGTTCGGGCGCGGTGGTGGCGGTGGGGGCGGCTTCGGCAACCCCACCGGCGGCTACCGCGGGTCGGGCGCGCCCACCCGCGGTCGAGACGTGATCGCTTCGACGACCATCGACTTCATCACGGCGACGCAGGGCGACCAGATCAGCCTGCAAACGCAGGATGGTCGACCGATCAAGGTTAAGGTTCCGGCCGGTGTCGCCGACGGGCAGAAGATTCGTCTGCGCGGCAAGGGCCAGCCCAGCCCCGATGGCGGCGAGACCGGCGATATCGTGCTCACGATCACCGTGCGCAAGCATCCGGTGTTCGAACGTGATGGCCTCAACTTGCGCGTGACCGTGCCGGTGACTTTCGTCGAGGCCAGCCTCGGCGCGACGATCGAGGTGCCAACGCTCGGTGGCAGCCCGGTCAAGCTGCGCGTTGCCCCTGGCACTCCCGGTGGCCGCGTGCTGCGGGTCAAGGGCCGCGGCGTCACCACGGCCAAGGGCACGGGCGACTTGCTTGCTGTTGTGCAGGTCGCGGTTCCCTCGCACCTCTCGAAGGATGCGGAAGAGAAACTTGCCGCGTTCGCCGAAGCGCTGCCCAAGGAAAACCCGCGCGATGAATTGATCGCGCGGGCGAAGGGCTGATCATGGACGAGACCACCCGGGTTTTCGTGATTTCCACGGCCGCTGAGCTTGCGGGAATGCACCCGCAAACCCTGCGCCAATACGATCGCCTGGGCCTCGTCAGCCCGGAACGCACCCCCGGCAAGAGCCGACGGTACTCGATGCTCGACGTGGCAAAGCTCCGTGAAATTGCGGAACTGGGCTCGGAGGGCGTGAGTTTGGAAGGCATCCGTCGTATCCTCGAACTCGAGGATCACGTGCGCGGTCTCGAAAACCGTGTGCGCGAGTTGGAATCGACGCTCGCCGATGAACTACTGAACCGTCCGGGCCGCCGCGTTTTCGCGGCTGGCTCGGCCGGCGACGTCATTTCAATGAAGGCGGGCACTCGCACCAGGCGCAGCAACCAGATTGTCATCTGGCGGCAGCCCAGACCATAGTCAGCTCCACGTTTTTGTTTCACAGCACGAACTGGTTGCACCAGCACCACTTTCAGGGGGAACCATGTCCGAATCGGGCACGCACGACCAGTCCGCGCCGCGGAACGCCAACACGTTTACGCCGTTGAAAGGCACAGTAGACAACGTGAACGAATTCGATTTCGACCGACTGCGCCGCAGGCCTGACATCGAGGCCGAGAACCTCTTCGCCGTCGATGCCAGCGACCGGCTCATTCTCGATGAAGCTGCCGGCGCGCTCGCCGCCTACCGTTCCGGCGGAGTCGTCGTGCTCGAGGACCGCTACGGCGCCCTCACCCTCGGTGCCGCAGCGCTGCACAACGCGCGCGGTATTCGCGTCTACCAGGACGCGCTCTCGGGCGAATACGCGCTCGACAGCAACGCCTCCGGCGTCAACCTGACGGATGCCTACCGCTCCCTTCCGCTCGGCGAAGAACTGCTGAAGGACGCCCACGTCGTGCTGCTGCAGCTGCCAAAAAGCCTCGATGAGCTGGACGAGATCGCCGGCGCCATCGCGAAGTACGCCGCGCCCGATGTGATCGTCTTCGCCGGCGGCCGCATCAAGCACATGACCGTGAGCATGAACGAGGTGCTGCGCCGCCACTTCGGCGCCCTCAACGTGCGCCCGGCCCGCCAGAAGTCCCGCGTGCTGATTGCCTCGTCGCCCCTGGCCACGTCAACGACCGACTGGCCGCACAGTGAGAAGCACGACGACTTCGACCTGACAGTACGAGGCCACGGCGGCGTTTTTGCCGGAACCAGCATCGACATCGGCACCCGGGCGCTGCTCGAGGTGCTCGACCGCATGAAGCCCGACGCCGAACGTGCCATCGACCTCGGCTGCGGTACCGGTGTGCTCGCCGCGGCACTGGCCGCGCAGCGACCGCTGTTGCGAGTGCTGGCGACGGATCAGTCGGCCGTGGCCGTCGCATCCGCTCGCGCAACCGTCGATGCCAACGCGCTGGCCGATCGGGTCACCGTGGTGCGCGCCGACGGCCTGTCCGGCCAAGCCGATGACTCCGCCGACCTGATTCTGCTCAACCCGCCGTTTCATATTGGAGCGTCGGTGCATGCCGGCCTCGCCGAGAAGCTGTTCAACGACGCGGCCCGGGTGCTCGCGCCCGGCGGCGAGCTGTGGACAGTGTGGAACACGCACCTCGGTTACCGCCCGATGCTCACCCGCATCGTCGGTTCGACCCGCCAGGTTGGCCGCAACACCAAGTTCACCGTAACGGTGTCGACCGGCCGCTAGGGGATTGACCAGGTCAGGCGTGCACGAGCGGCTCACCGTTCAACACGTCGAGCTGCCAGACGATAGTGTCGTCGCCGTGCGCGTGGTGATGGTGCACGAGGTTGAGCGAGGCGTTGCTGATGCTCTCGATGCGCGCATCGAGAGCCTGCGCGAGGCTCAAACGAATGAGCGTGCCGTGCGCGACGACGATGATGCGGGCTCCAGGGTGCTCGCTGGCCAGCTCGCGCAGGGCGTCGATACCCCGAGCAGCGACAGCTTCCTCGGTCTCGGCGCCGTGGAATCCGCCGGGGAAACGCAGCGCGTCGAGTTCCGAGCCGGCGCTGAGCCCCTCGGCTGGCCCGTAGTTGCGCTCGATCAGACCCGGAATGCGCCGGGCCTCGTCGAGTCCGAGTTGTTCGCCGATGAGGTCGGCGGTTTCGGCCGCACGTGACAACGGCGACGAGACGATGAAGTCCCAGTCATAGCGTTTCAGGGGGGCGACGGCATCCGCTGCCTGGCCGCGCCCCACGTCGTTGAGCGGAATGTCGGTGGCGCCCTGGATTCGCGCGGCGGCGTTCCAATCGGTCTGGCCGTGGCGGATGAGGGCGAAGGTCGTCGTCGTGGTCACCCGTCTATTCTGCCTTGGCCGACTGGGAGTGTGCGACGGGTCAAGATCTCTCGACCCGGCGCAGCCCAGGCCAGTCGCGCCAGATGCTTGACCGACCAGCCGAACAGTACGACCAGTAGAGCGTTGCGCGCGGTGAGCAGCAGCAGTGAGAACAGGTCGCCGTCGATGAGCGGCAGGTAGAAGATCGGGAAGATCAGTGTTGTCAGTCCCGAGATAGCCAGCATCAGCACGGCGGGCACCCGCCACTCGGCCCAGCTGGTGCCCACACCCACCGCAACCACCGGCACCAGCCACAGCATGTACTGCGGTGACCCCACCTTGTTGAAGACGATGAAGGCGCTGACCAGGGCAAGGGCGCCGACCAGCAACAGCTGGGCGGCATCCGCTCGGCGGTGCTGAGCAATGAGCATCAGTACGAAGATCGCCGCGATGGTACCGAACATGACCGGCGTCATCAGTGAGGCGACGAGGGTGGTGCCTGGACCACTCACCTCGCGGGTGGCGATGGCGAAATTCTCGTAGATGACCGTGCCATGGTGGCCAAGTGTGGCCAGCCACACCCACGGAGTCGTGATGGGCGCTTCCAATTGCAGGGCACGGTCGGACTGTTCGGTGACGAATCCGGTGAGAAATTGCCAGCCACCCAGAAGCCAAACGGATGTCGCCACCCCCGCCGACACGGCCGCGCCGGTGAGCACCACCGTGCGACGGCGGGGCGAGACGGTGACCACCGCGAGCACGACGGCGGCCGGCCAGACCTTGATCCAGGTGGCGAGGGTCAGCACGGCTGCGGCGACAACCGGCCGTTTCGCGAGCAGCAGGAGAGAGACGATGACCAGTGGCGCCGTGATTCCTTCCAGCCGCAGCAATCCCACCGGACTCAGCAGAAACGACGCGAACAGCCAGTACCAGGCCGATTTGAAGCCGCTACGGCGCCGACCCCAGTCGGTGAGCGCCCCGACCGCGATGGCGTTCAACGCGGCCGTCATCAGAAACCAGAGCAGTTGGTAGAGCAGGGGGCCGGCGATGCCCGCCAAGGCGATCGGCAGCATGGCGCCGATCGGGTACACCCACTCGGTGTCGATACCCTGCCACACGCCGTGCTCCAGGCCGAGTTCAGCCCAGGTACGGTACAGCGGCAGGTCTCCCAGAACCCCGCCGGTGAGGATGGTCGGCAGCAGCGCGAACAGGAACACCGTGTGGAGACCGAGAAAACCGAGCACGAGGGTGCGCGGCCGCTGCAGCATCAGGCGGCGGCTCGGGGTGAGCGTCGTCGCGAGTCGGGCGTCGATCCGATCGAAGATGTTGGACATAGGACCGTTTCTGCAGGGTGCGAGGTGGGGCCGTCGCGTGCAGTCTAGGGGTGCTGGGTGAACGCTGGGTGTCAGCTCTGGCTGCTCAGCCTGTATACGCCAGCGGGGCGTTCGGCGGTTGCCGGCCCACCTTGCGGCCCTGGGCCCAGTTTATAAACTGGGCCCAGGGCCCGGGCCCCGTCCATATAGGTGCGCCGGGAAGGCGGGCAGGGCGAGTCAGGCCAGGAGCTCGCGGATGTCGGCGGCCGTCAGGGCGGTGCCGGCTGGGGCGCCGTCGGTCATGACACTCTCGAACAGGCGGGCCTTGGTGGCTTTGAGGGCCATGACCTTCTCCTCGATGGTGTCTTTGGAGACGAGGCGGTAGACCATGACGTTCTTGGTCTGGCCGATGCGGTGCACTCGGTCGACGGCCTGGGCCTCGGTCGCCGGGTTCCACCACGGGTCGAGCAGAATAACGTAGTCGGCCTCGGTGAGGTTGAGGCCGAATCCGCCGGCCTTGAGGCTGATCAGGAAGACCGAGCTGGTGCCCTCTTTGAAGTCGCTGATGGCCTTGGCCCGGTTGCGGGTCTTGCCGTCGAGATAGGAGTAGCTGATGCCAGCGGCGTCGAGTCGGTCGCGCGCCTTGCCGAGGTATTGGGTGAACTGGCTGAAGATGAGCGTGCGGTGGCCCTCAGCGACGGTATCCTCCAGCAGTTCGAGAAGGGCATCGAGTTTGGTCGACGGGATCGCGTCATACTTCGCGTCGTACAGGCTTGCGTCGAGGCTGAGCTGGCGCAGCATGGTGAGCGAGCGAAAGATCTCGAACCGGTTCGCGTTCATGTCCTCGATCAGGCCGAGTACCTTTTGGCGCTCGCGGGCGAGGTGCATGTCGTAGACCTTGCGGTGCCGCGGGTGCAGGTCGAGTTCGAGCACCTGTTCCTGCTTCTCGGGCAGATCGCTGGCAACCTCGGCCTTGGTGCGCCGCAGCATGAATGGGCGGATGCGGCGGCGCAGCTGCGCAAGCCGGTCGGCGTCGGCATCCGTTTCAATGGGTTTGCGGTAGTAGTCGGCGAAGCGGCTGGGGCTCGGGAACAGGCCGGGCGCGGTGATGGAAAGCAGCGACCACAGTTCCATCAGGTTGTTTTCCATCGGGGTGCCGGTGATGGCCAGCTTGAACGGGGTGCGCAGGCGGCGCGCGCAGACGTGCGCCTTGCTCTGGTGGTTCTTCACGAACTGGGCTTCGTCGAGCAGCAGGCCGGCCCAGTCTTGGGCGTTGTACTCCTCGAAATCGAGGCGAAAGAGCGTGTAGGAGGTGATCACGACATCCGCTTGGCCCATTTCGTCTTGCAGGCTGGAGCCGCGCTTACCAGCGGTCTGCGTGATGGCGACCGTGGCGAGGTCGGGCGCGAATCTGGCGCACTCGGCGGCCCAGTTCGACACGACGCTTGTCGGGGCGACGACGAGGAACGGCTTGCGGGCGGTGCCTTCCGAGGCGCGCTGCGTGTCGCGAGCGTGGGCGATGAGGGCGATGGCCTGCAAGGTCTTTCCGAGCCCCATGTCGTCGGCGAGCACGCCGCCGAGCTGGTGGTCGTAGAGAAAACTGAGCCAGTCGAACCCGGTCTGCTGGTAGGCGCGCAGGGTGGCGTGCACGGCCGGCGGAAGCGGACGTTCGGCGATCGGTGCGGCCTCAGACAATCCCTCGACAGCGCTGCGCCAGGTGGCGGCCTGTTCGGCGACGACACCGAGCAGCTGTAGTTCGTCCCAGAGGTCGGCCTGAAAACGGCTGAGGCCGAGCGTACCGGCGTTGCTCTCTTGCAGACCGCGCGCCTCTTCGATCAGGCGTCGGAGCTGCTGCAGCTCGGGCCGGTCGAGGCTGAAATAGGTGCCGCTGTCGAGGATCATCAGGTCCTGGTCGGTGGCCAGCGCGCGAAAGAGGTCGTCGAAGGGAATGTCTTCGCCCTCGATCGTCACGGTGACGGCGAGGTCGAACCAGTCACGGGTATCGGTACTTTCGGAGGTGGCGAGGCTGATCACGGGCGCTTCGTCGGCTTCGCGGTAGCTCGGGGCGTCGGCCGAGACCTGCACGACGATGCCGGCCGCTTCGAGCTTCGGCACGGTCTCACCGAGAAAGCTGATCATGACGGCACCGCGCAGCTCGGAGTGCTCGAGCAATCGCGCCTGGCTGATCGGGGTGGCGGGCTGCCAGATGGCGACGAACGACGCAATCGTGCGTTCGACCTCATGCAGGATGTCGCTCTCGCGGGTCGCATCGCGAAAGCGGGTGTCGCCCGGCGTGGGGCGCAGGGGGTGGCGGTACAGCACGGCTTCAATGGCGACCGCGGCAGTCGTGGTGTCGGCGTGGTCGGCAGCGGCAACAAAAGAGGATGCCTCCGCCGGGCCGGTCGCAGTAGCTCCGCCCAAGCCGCCGGTCGCAGCAGTGGTTGCCGCGGCGGGCTTGGCTGTGTCGGTGGGCGCGACGTACTGCCACTCCCAGGCGAGGGTGATGCGGGCATCCGTTTGGTGGGTGATGGTGAGTGCGAGCTGCGGACGGGCTGTCTTGGGCAGCTCAAATGAGGCGTCGTGGCTGGTCAGGCTCAGTTTTTGCTGGAGAAATGGGTAGTAGTCGGTGAGGAACGCGGCCTCATCGTCGGCCGGGATGTCGAAGCCGCCGGTGACCGCGAGGGCCCGAATCTCGGAGCTGACCTGCGCATTCAACGGGGCGAGCGTGAGCTGCTTGCCGGTCGCGAGCGGGTCGGCCGGGCTCATGAAGGTGTACGCACCGTGCGCAGGGTCCCCGATAAATCCGAATTCGGCACCGCGATGCAGTTGCTCGTTCAGTACGAGCAGTGGGGTCAACAGCAGCCCCTCGTCGTCGCGGCGAATGTCGATCTCGAGCGTCGCCGGCGTCGGGGAGAGCAGAACGGGATTCTGGGCATCCGTCGCGCAGACCATGGGCAGACCGCTCAACCGGGCTTCGTGCAGAAGGTCCCAGAGGGCCTTGTTCTCGAAGTTGTCGAGGTAGAGCCAGTGGTCGGTGTAGCTGTAATAGCGCTGACCGGTGGCCGAGAGGGCGTAGAGGGCGTTAAGAATCTTGCGGTGACCGCGGTTGTAGGTACCCGGGGTCCAAGACAGGTTGTCCCAGGTGAGGTTGCCCCGAATCCACTTGCCCTTCTTGCCCATGACCATGGGGCGGGCGCCGAGGCGACGGGGTCCAGGGCGCCGGTTGGGACTGTAAGCGGGGTCGAGCAGGTCGAATTGCAGCGCGAGGGCCGTGCTGATGGAGGCCTCGCCGGTCGGCTTGGCCAAAGGAGCCAGGGCGGCGCGCCAGGCGGGGACCGGCGGGCGAATGGGAACAACGGGGGCCGGGGCGGGTGGCTGGTAGGCGGCCGGCACGAAGGTCGATTCGAAGACGGGGGTGCGGCGGTCGCCGATGGCCCGCACGTTGGAGGCGGTGCGCTCGGCGTTCAGCTCGGCGGGCGTGCTGCGGCTGGCCAGAAGCAGAGCGGCGACGTGCTTGCAGTTGCTCCCCATCGGGCAGGTGCAGGTACCGCTGGCTCGAACGGCCTGGCCGGCGGCATTCAGCGTGAAAGACACGAGCACGGTGTATGGCTGCGGGCTGGTGCCGCTGACGCGACCGGTGAGGTGTGTTCCCGACGCGGCCCAGGACTGTTCGGTGACGTGTCCGTTGCGGGCGTATCGTTCACCGCGCGAGAACGACTGGCTGCCGACGATGCGGGCGATCTCGTGCGTGCTGAGGGAATGGGCCATAGGTGTGGGAGCTCCGTAAGAAAAAGGGACCAACCCTTATTATCTCACGGGAGGCTGCCCGCCCGCGCTCAACCTGGTGTCTCACGGGGCTGCGCGGTGGCTAATTCAGGAGATCCTCCTGGGCGGGATGGTTTCGCCGCACTCGTCTGGGCGCCGCGAGCCGGAGGTCGCCAAATTTCCTGAATTAGCCACGAAAATCGGCCGGTCCGGGGGCGCTGGTGGGAGCGGCCGTGGCTTGCAACAGGGCGAGAGCCTGCGCCTCGATGTGGGTCTGGAGCACGATCACGCTCGAGGAGCGCACGACCGTCTGCGTCGCGACGATCAGGTCGAGCACCCGTTGCACGTCGGCGTTCGACCGGGCGACGACCCGAGCGAGCATGTCGCTGTCGCCGGAGACCGTGTGCAGTTCGAGAATCTCCGGAATCTTGGCGAGGGCCGCGACGACGACGGCGTGGCCGGCATCCTGCCGCACGGTGAGCGAGCAGTAGGCGGTGACCGGAAATCCGAACTCGCTCGGGTTGAGCGCCGGAGCCCACGACTTGATCACCCCGCGGCTCATCAGCCGGTCGAGTCGGGCTTGCACCGTTGCCCTGGCCACCTTGAGCCGGCGCGAGGCCTCGAGCACCGAGAGCTTGGGGCGCTCGCAGAACAGGGTGACGAGGCGGGAATCCAAGGAATCGATGTCCATGAGGTGACCTTTCGCGTGCCGGTAATGCTGTGGTGATGAATGTACTAACTGTACGGTGATTTGACTCAAATACGCACAATTATTCGCAGATTGTGCACTCCAATTAGTCACTGTGGCGAACGCTGGGCAAAGTCACTAACTTTACTGTGACCCGCCCATCGATGGAAGGAGCCAGCATGGCGCCTCGCGCACTCGCTGCCACGCTCGACACCCTGCCCCCTTCTCAAGCGGATGCCGCAGCTCCAGGCCCGGCCCGCCTCCGCGACCTGTACCGAATGCTCGCGAACGTGCGCCAGCTCGATACCTCGGCCGTGGCCTGGCAGCGGCAGGGTCTCATTCCGGGCTACGCGCCGATGCTCGGCCAGGAAGCAGCCCAGGTCGGCGCTGGCTTCGCCGTCGACACGACCCGAGACTTCGTCTTCCCGACCTACCGCGAGATGGGCGTGGCGTACACGCTCGGCCTGAACATGGTCGAGTACATGTCGACCCACAAGGCCATCTGGCACGGCGGGCTCTACGACCCGGTCGCCAGCCACTTCGCGCCATTTCAGGCGGTTGTCGGCGGATCCGTGCTGCACGCGGTCGGCTGGGCGCACGGTCAGACTTTGAACGGGGCCTCGCCGGACGGTCTCGGCGTTGGTCTGGCGTTTCTCGGCGACGGCGCGAGCTCGCAGGGTGACGTGCACGAGGCCATGAACTTCGCCGCCATTCTGAAGGCGCCGGTGGTGTTCTTCGTGCAGAATAACGGCTGGGCCATTTCGGTGCCCACCGAGCAGCAGGTGGCCGGCGGCTCGGTCGCCGCTCGCGCTGCTGGCTACGGCATGCCGGCCCTGCGGATCGACGGCAACGACGTGCTCGCCGTGCTGGACGCCACTCAGCGCGCGGTCGCCCACGCCCGCGCCGGACTCGGCCCGGTCGTGGTCGAGGCCATGACCTATCGGCGCGGCCCGCACTCCACGAGCGACGACCCCGGCCGCTACCGCACCCTCGATGACGAGAAAATCGACGGCGGCGAAGATCCTCTCAGGCGGTTTCGTTCGGTGCTGGTCGAGCAGGGCGTGGCCGATGCGGCCTTCTTCGACAAAACCGACGCTGATGCCCAAACGCGGGCCGACGAGATTCGCGACGGCGTGGTGGCCCTCGAAAGCCGCCCCGGAAGCGAAATGTTCAACTTCGTTTTTCAAGAATCAACCCCGACGCTCGGCGCCCAGGCGCGCCAGTGGAGAGAGGAATCCGAGCATGTCTGACACGTTAGAACTCGTGCGGGAGACGCCGCTCCTGCAGCTCTCCATGCAGCAGGCCATCAACCGCGCGCTCGGCGAGATTCTCGACACCGACGACCGCGCCCTCATCTTCGGCGAAGACGTCGGCGTGCTCGGCGGTGTCTTTCGGGTGACAGACGGCCTGCGGCAGCGCTTCGGCGCGAACCGGGTCTTTGACACCCCGCTGGCAGAGTCCGGCATTCTCGGTACCGCGATCGGTCTGGCCATGGCGGGTTTTCACCCGATTCCCGAGGTGCAGTTCGACGGCTTCGCCTACCCGGCCGTGAATCAGATCATCACCCAGCTGGCTCGCATGAACTATCGCAGCCGTGGCACCCTGCCGATGCAGGTGACGCTGCGCGTGCCCAGCTTCGGCGGAATTCGCGCCCCCGAACATCACGGCGAAAGCCTCGAATCGCTGTTCGCGCACGTACCAGGACTCAAGGTCGTGTCGCCCGCCAACCCGCAGCAGGCCTATCACCTGCTCAAGCACGCCGCCTCGATGCCCGACCCGGTCATCTTCATGGAACCGAAGGCGCGCTACTGGAACAAGGCCGGGGTCGACCTGGCTGCTGACGAAGACACTTCCGCCCTCGAGGGCTCGGTGATCGCCCGCCCGGGCAAGCATGCGACCCTCATCGCCTGGGGCGCCATGGTCTCCCGCTGCCTCCAGGTGGCGGAGCTGGCCGCGGAAGACGGCATCGAACTCGAGGTGCTCGACCTGCGCTGGCTGAAGCCGATCGACGAAGCGGGGCTGGCGGCATCCGTTTCGCGCACCCGTCGCGCCATCGTCGTGCACGAGGGGCCGCACACCGCTGGCCTCGGCGCCGAGGTGGCCGCGCTCGTCTCGCAGAGCTGCTTCGACACGCTGCGCGCGCCGGTCGAGCGGGTGACCGGCTTCGACGTGCCGTACCCGTCCGGCGACCTGGAGGACGAGTACATTCCCAACATTGACCGAATTCTGTTCGGAGTTCAACGCGTATTGGAGTACCGCCGTGGCTGAAATCTCTTTTCCCCTGCCCGACCTCGGTGAGGGACTGCTCGAAGCGACCGTGCTCGAATGGCTCGTCAAGGTCGGCGACCAGGTCGAACGCAACCAGCCGTTCGTCGAGGTGGAAACGACGAAGTCGTCGGTCGAATTGCCGTCACCAATCGCCGGCATCGTGCTCACGCTGCACGGCGAGCCCGGCGACGTGGTGCTCGTTGACACTCCGCTGATCACGTTCACGGTCGCCGACGATTCTGCCGGCATCGTGGGAACCGTGCCGGCCGAGGCCGCGCCGAAACGCCGCGTACGCCTCTCGGCCGTGCTCGACGAGGACTAGAAAATGCTCACCAGTTGGCAGCAGCACGAACCCGCCGTCGACGCTGGCCTTGCCCCGGTGCTGCTCGTGCACGGTTTCGCCTCGTCGACCGCCCTCAACTGGGAGGCGACCGGCTGGCTGCGCGACCTCACAGCCGCCGGCCGGCGCGTATTTACTGTCGACCTGCTCGGCCACGGCGAGAGCGCCGCACCGCTCGAAATGGATGCCTACGCCCCCAGCCGCCTGCGCGCCGCCGTTCTCGAGGTGCTCGCCCTCGCCGGTGCCAGGCCACGCGAGGCGGGCGATCCAGCCTCCGGAGTCGACCTGGTCGGCTATTCCCTCGGGTCGCGCCTGGTTTGGGAACTCGCCGCCGAGCGGCCCGACCTGGTCAATCGCGCGGTCCTCGGCGGCATGAGCGCCGAGGATCCACTCGCCGACTTCGATCTCGATGCGGCTCTAATATTTCTATCCGACTCCGAGGAGATCGCCCACGAGTCGACCGCCTCGTTGATGACACTGATGCAGCTTGCGCCGGGTGCTAACACCCCCGCGCTGTTGCGGCTGGTCGCTGCGATTAAGAAGGAACGTTTCGAGCCCGGCGCATCCGTTCCTGTGCGGCCTCTGCTGTTCGTCACGGGCGACCGCGACGTGCTCGCGACCGGAACCGCCGAGCTCGCGGCGCTGGCCGCCGACTCCGAGGTGCTCTGGCTGCCCGCCCGCACCCACATGAACGCGGTGAGCTCCCGCGCCTTCAAGCAGGCCGCGATCGAGTTTCTCGCCCGCTAAGCAGCTGAACCGCAAAAGCCGCTGACTCGGCCCGCGCACCAACGCAGCGCCGAGTCGGCGTTTCTCGTCGTCTCCAACTACCCGAGCAACGCCCGGTCGTCGAGGGACGCGCCCTTGATCTTGGCGAACTCGGCGAGCAGGTCGGGCACGGTCATGGTGGCCTTGCGCTCGGCGTCGACGTCGAGAATGATCTGCCCCTCGTGCATCATGATGAGCCGGTTGCCGAGGCGAAGCGCCTGTTCCATGTTGTGCGTGACCATGAGGGTGGTCAGGTGGTGCTTGGCGACGATGCTCTCGGTGAGCGTCGTGACCAGTTCGGCCCGCTGGGGGTCAAGCGCTGCGGTGTGCTCGTCGAGCAGCAGGATGCGCGGCTGGGTGAAGCTCGCCATGAGCAGTGACAGCGCCTGACGCTGGCCGCCGGAGAGCAGCCCGACCCGGGCCTTGAGCCGGTTTTCGAGGCCGAGCTCGAGCGAGAGAAGCTCTTCGCGAAAGAACTCGCGGCGCTTGTGGGTGACGCCCCAGGCCAGCCCGCGACGCTTGCCACGGCGAAGCGCGAGCGCCAGGTTCTGCTCGATGCTCAGGTCGGGCGCTGTGCCGGCCATCGGGTCCTGAAAGACGCGGCCGACGTACGCGGCGCGTGCGTAGTCGGGCATCCGCTTGACGGAACTGCCATCGATTGACAGGTCGCCGGAATCGATCGGAAGCTTGCCGCTGATCATGTTGAGCAGGGTGGATTTGCCGGCGCCGTTGCTGCCGATGACCGTGACGAAATCGCCGGTGTTCAGCTGCAGGGACACGTCGTTCAGCGCGACGCGTTCGTTGACCGTGCCGGGAAAGAAAGTCTTGGTGATGTTCTCGATGAGCAGCATGAGACTCCTAGTTGGCTTTCACGTAGTTAGGTTTCACGGCGGCGGCGGAACGCATCTGGCGCAGCGAGGGGATGCGTTTCAAGAAGCCCCAGCGCGGCAGCAGCAGCGCGGCGACGACGAGGAGCGCCGAGATGAGCTTCATGTCGTTGGGGTTGAGGCCGGCGCCGAGGGCGAAGAAGATCACCAGGCGGTAGATGACGGCGCCGCCGATGACAGCCAGCGACGCGAGGAAGATGTTGCGACGCCCAAAGACGGCCTGGCCGACGATGACCGAGGCGAGCCCGACCAGAATGAGGCCGATGCCCATGCTGACGTCGGCGAAGCCCTGGTACTGCGCGATGAGCGCGCCGCACAGGGCGACGAGTCCGTTCGAGATCGCCAGGGTGAGAATGGTCGTGCGGTGGGTGTTGACGCCGAGGCTGCGGATCATCTGCTCGTTGTTGCCGGTCGCCTGAATCGACAGGCCGAGGTCGGTGCTGAGAAACCAGTCGATCGCGAACTTGATAACGAGGGCGGCGACGGCGAAAATCAGGATGCTCCAGGCCCCGCCAAGCAGACCGGCGTCACGCAGCGGGGTCATCAGGGTATCCTCCCGCAACAGGGGCAAATTAGATTTGCCCATGATGCGCAGGTTGATCGACCACAGGGCGATCATCGTCAGGATGCCCGCGAGCAGGCCGTCGATGCGGCCTTTGGTGTACAGAACGCCGGTGACCAGGCCGGCCACCGCCCCCGACGCCGCCCCGGCAAGGGTGGCGAGGGGAGCGGGCACGCCGTTGATGATGAGCGACGCGGCTACGGCGGCCCCGGTCGTGAAACTTCCATCGACGGTGAGGTCGGGAAAGTTGAGGATTCGAAAGGTCAGGTAGACACCCAACGCCATGATTCCGTAGAGCAGGCCGAGTTCGAGAGCCGCGTTCATCTGGTTATTCCTTCGGTAGAGGAGTGGCTGTTATTCGATGATTCGGTCGGCCTTGGCGATGAGTTCCTCGGAGAGGGTCACGCCCATGCGCTCGGCAGCGACCGGGTTGAGAATGAATTCGATCGTGTCGAGGGTCTCCACCGGCATGTCGGCCGGGTTCTCGCCGTCTTCGAGGATGCGGATGGCCATCTGGCCGGTCTGGTAGCCGAGGTCGGTGTAGCTGATGCCGTAGGTCGCGATGGCGCCACGCTCGACCTGCCCGTTTTCGGCGCCGAACAGCGGAATCTGGTTCGCCTCGGAGTACTGGATGACGGCTTCAAGGCCCTCGGTGACGCGGTTGTCGGTGGGGATGTAGATGGCGTCGACGTCGCCGAGCGACTCGGTGGCTTGGGCGACCTCGCTCGAGTTGGTGACGGTGGCTTCCTTGATGGTCAGGCCGAGGTCCTTCGCTGCTTGCTTGGCGAGCTCAACCTGCACATCGGAGTTGACCTCGCCCGAGCTGTAGATCACGCCGACCGACTTGGCGTCAGGCAGAATCTCCTGAATCAGCTCGAGCTGCTCCTTGACCGGGTTCAGGTCACTGGTTCCGGTGATGTTGCTGCCCGGCTTCTCCCAGCTTGCGACCAGTCCGGCTTCTTCGGGCTCGGTCACCGCGGTGAACAGTACGGGGATGTCGATGATGGTCTGAGCGGCGGCCTGCGCGGTGGGCGTGGCGATGGCGAGCACGAGGTCGACCTTGTCGGCGGCGAACTTGGCTGCGATGGTGCTCGCGGTGGCCTGCTCGCCCTGCGCGTTCTGCTCGTCGAACTCGATGTCGGTGCCCTCGACGTAGCCGGCGTCGGCAAAGGCCTTCTTGAAGCCCTCGCGGGCGTCGTCGAGTGCTTGGTGCTGCACGATCTGGCTGATGCCGATCGTGATCATGTCATCTGCAGTGGATGCTGCCGGCTCGCTGGCCGCGCAGCCGCTCAGTGCGAAGGCGCTCGCGGCCACCAGGGCCAGGCCGGACAAGGATTTGGTGTGCTTCATGCTGGAAAATTCTCCTTTGAATTCATGCTGACACGGCGCGCGGGAACCTGCGGCCGAACGTTGAGGGTGGTTAGACGGCGGCGGGAGTGAGAGCGGCGCTCGCGGCGACCAGGAAACGGTCGTTCTGCTTTGCCGTGCCGATCGTCACGCGCAGGCCTTCGCCGGGAAAAGCCCGAGCCAGGATACCTTCGGCAATGAACACCGCGTTTACCCGGTCGGTGTCGTTGAAGGTGCGCAGCCAAACGAAGTTTCCCTGCGAGGAGGCGCCGCGCCATCCGCTCGCCCGTAGTGCGGCGAGCACCCTGGTGCGTTCGGCGACGATCTCGTCGATGCGCAGGGTGAGCTCGGCTTCGGCGTCGAGGGAGGCGAGGGCGGCGCGCTGGGCGAGGGCGGTCACGCCGAACGGCAGGGCAACGCGGCGCAGGTTGGCCGCGACCGCGGTGGGCGCGATCGCGTAGCCGATGCGCAGACCGGCCAGGCCGTAGGCCTTGGAGAAAGTGTGCAGCACGGCCACGTTCGGGTAGCGGCGAAAAAAGTCGATGCCAACGGCCGAGGCGGTGTCCCGGTTGAAGTGCACGTAGGCCTCGTCGACGACGACCAGCACGTTCTCGGGCACCCGCGCCATGAAGGCGTGCAGTTCGTCGGCCGTGACGAACGCACCGGTGGGGTTGTTGGGGTTGCAGACCAAAATCAGCCGGGTCTGGCTCGTGATGGCGTCGGCCATGGCTGGCAGGTCGTGGCACTCATCGGCGGTGAGGGCGACCGCGACGGGCGTCGCTCCGGCAACCTGCACCAGAATTGGGTAGGCCTCGAACGAACGCCAGGCGAAGATGACCTCGTCGCCGGCCCCCGCGCTCGCGTGGATGATCTGTGACAACACCTCGACCGACCCGGCTCCGAAGGCCACATTGTCGCTCGATACGTTGAACCGCTCCGCGATGCGCTCGGTGACCTCGGCGACGGCCATGCTCGGGTACAGGTGAATCTCCCCGAGAGCGGATGCGATGGCCTGCGTTACCGAGGCGAGCGGTGGGTACGGATTCTCGTTACTGGAGAGATTATACGCCCCCGAGTCGCCGGCCGCGGTGCCCTGCTTGTAGGCGGGCAGCCTGCTGATGGCTTCGCGTTGCTGCACCATAATCTCTCAACCTCACTCGTGACGGGCGTGCCAGACATGCGCGTCGAGTAGGACGTCGGCAATGACGGGTTGATTCAGAGCGTAGTGAACGGGCAGAAGTTTGACAATTCGACCAATATGAACGACACAAACTGCATTATTTGACTGGTTCCAGGGGCGATTTGCCGAACAAACTGCTCAATTATTTAGTCCTGGGCTGCCTATTTCGGTGGCCAGCCGTCTGGTACTAAACTTGAGTCAGCAAGGCTCAACTTTAGAGGAGACAGCTCATGCAAGCCGGTCAGCAACCACCGCAGCAAGACGCCAAGACGGCCCTCGAACTGTACGGGGTGAACCTCACCGACATCGCCCGCAGTGGCAAGCTCGACCCGGTGATCGGGCGCGACGCCGAGATTCGCCGGATCAGCCAGGTGCTCACCCGGCGCACCAAGAACAACCCGGTCCTCATCGGGGAGCCCGGCGTCGGCAAGACCGCCGTGGTCGAAGGGCTGGCCCAGCGCATCGTGGCCGGTGACGTGGCTGACTCGCTCAAAGACAAGCAGCTGGTCTCCCTCGACCTGGCCGCCCTCGTGGCCGGCGCCAAGTATCGCGGTGAGTTCGAGGAGCGGCTCAAGGCCGTACTCAAGGAGATCAACGACGCCGACGGGCAGATCATCACCTTCGTCGACGAACTGCACACCCTCATGGGGGCCGGCGGCGGCGAAGGTTCCGTCGCGGCCAGCAATATGCTCAAGCCCATGCTGGCCCGTGGCGAGCTGCGCCTGATCGGCGCCACCACACTCAACGAGTACCGCGAATTCATCGAAAAGGACGCCGCGCTCGAGCGCCGCTTCCAGCCCGTGCTCGTCGACGAACCGTCGGTGGAAGACACCGTCGCCATTCTCCGCGGACTCAAGGAACGTTATGAAGCCCACCACAAGGTGACGATCGCCGATTCTGCTCTCGTGGCCGCGGCATCCCTCTCGAATCGGTACATCACCGCGCGCCAGCTGCCCGACAAGGCCATCGACTTGATCGACGAGGCCGCGAGCCGGCTGCGCATGGAGATCGACTCCTCGCCGGTGGAGATCGACGAGCTGCGGCGCAGCGTCGACCGCCTGAAGCTCGAAGAGCTCGCCTTGAAGAAGGAGAAGGACGACGCCTCGAAGGCGAGGCTGGTCAAGCTGCGCGATGATCTGACCGAACGCCAGGCCAGCCTCAAAGAATTGCAGGCGCGCTGGGACAACGAGCGGGCCTCGCTCAACCGGGTCGGCGAACTGCGCGAGCGGCTCGACACCGCGCGCATCGAGTCCGACCGGGCCCAGCGTGAGGGCAACCTCGAAAAGGCCTCCCGGCTGCTCTACGGCGATATCCCGGTGATGGAACGTGCGCTCGCCGACGCCGAGAAGGAAGAATCCGTCGGCCCGCGCATGGTCAACGACCAGGTCACGAGCGAGGACATTGCCGCCGTGGTCGCCGCCTGGACCGGAATTCCGGTCGGCCGGCTGCTGCAGGGTGAAACCGACAAGCTGTTGAACCTCGAAAATGAGCTCGGCCACCGCCTGATCGGCCAGAAGCGCGCCGTGCGGGCGGTGGCCGATGCCGTGCGACGTTCGCGCGCCGGCATCTCCGACCCCGACCGGCCGACCGGATCGTTCCTGTTCCTAGGCCCGACCGGCGTCGGCAAGACCGAGCTGGCCAAGGCGCTCGCCGAGTTTTTGTTTGACGATGAAAAAGCCATGGTGCGCATTGACATGAGTGAGTACGGCGAGAAGTTCTCGGTGAGCCGCCTGGTCGGAGCGCCTCCGGGGTATGTCGGTTACGAGCAGGGAGGGCAGCTCACCGAGGCCGTGCGGCGTCGCCCGTACTCGGTGATTCTGTTCGACGAGGTGGAGAAGGCGCACCCCGAGGTGTTCGACGTGCTGCTGCAGGTGCTCGACGACGGTCGCCTCACCGACGGCCAGGGTCGCACGGTGGACTTTCGCAACACCATCCTCGTGCTCACCTCAAACCTCGGTTCGCAGTTTCTGGTCGATCCGACCCTGTCGTTGGAGCAGAAGGAGGAGGCCGTGCTGGGCCTGGTGCGGCAGGCCTTCAAGCCCGAGTTCGTCAACCGGCTCGACGACATCGTGGTGTTTTCCTCGCTCACGACCGAAGAGCTCGGTGAGATCGTCGAACTCGACGTCGACCGGTTGCAGAAGCGGCTCGCCGAGCGCCGCCTCGAGCTGGCCGTGACACCGGATGCCCGCCGCTGGCTGGCCGAGCGTGGTTACGACCCTATCTACGGTGCTCGTCCACTGCGGCGCCTGATGCAGCGCGAGATCGACGACCGCCTGGCGCGGGCCTTGCTCGCCGGCGATATTCGGGACGGCGACACGGTGCTGGTGGCGCTCGCGGAAGACGGTGATGCGCTCACCGTGGGATCCGCTCCCGCGCTGCTCGATGTTCCCCTCGAAGAAGACCTGCTCTAACCCGTGACGCGAGAGCGGGAAATTCGTCGCTTCAGCAGCACTGAAGCAGCACATTTCCCGCTCTCGCGCGAACAACGAACACGGAGGCGAGGCACAGGTTCGCCCGGATAGGCTCGAACAATGCTCGCAACTGTGATTTATGGCGAACGGGATGTTCGCCTCGAAGAAGTTCCCGAACCCGTCCTCTCGACCGGTGGCGATGCCATCGTTCGGGTGGTCGCCGCCTGCGTCTGCGGGTCCGACCTGTGGCCGTACCGGGGGATCGCCCCCACCAAAGAGCCGCACCGTATCGGCCATGAATTCGTCGGCATCGTCGAAGCCATTGGTGCCGGTGTTTCGACGATCAAGGTGGGAGACTTCGTCATTGCCCCCTTCTACGACTGTGACGGCACCTGCGTCAACTGCCAGAACGGCGTGAGCACCTCCTGCCTCAACGGCGGCTGGTGGGGCGCCGAAGACCAGCTCGGCGGATTCGCCGACGGAGCCCAGGGCGAGCGCGTGCGTGTTCCCCACGCCGATGGTTCGCTCGTTGCCACGCCCACCGTTCCGAGCGATGACCTCGTTCCAAGCCTGCTCACCCTCGCCGACGTCATGGGCACCGGGCACCACGCGGCCGTCTCGGCTGGCGTGGAGCCGGGCTCAACCGTGGTCGTCGTTGGTGACGGAGCCGTCGGACTCTGCGCCATCCTTGCCAGCAAGCGCCTCGGTGCGAGCCGCATCGTGGCCATGTCCCGCCACGCCGACCGCCAGGCTGTGGCCCGCGAATTCGGCGCGACCGACATTGTCGAAGCGCGCGGCGATGAGGGTGTTGCCGCCGTCAAGGCCCTGTTCGACGGTATCGGCGCCGACTATGTGCTCGAGTGCGTCGGAACCCAGGAATCCATGGACCAGGCCATTCGTTCGGCTCGCCCCGGCGGAATGGTCGGCTACGTCGGCGTTCCCAACGGCGGCGCCGAACTGCCGATCCGCACCCTCTTCGGAAACAACGTGGGGGTGAACGGAGGCGTCGCATCCGTTCGGAGCTATGTCGAGGAGTTGTTGCCGGAGGTTCTCTCCGGCCAGATCAACCCTGGCCGGGTCTTCGACCTGCAGCTGCCGCTGGCTGAGGTGGCCGAGGCCTACGCCGCGATGGACGAGCGCCGGGCCATCAAGGTGCTCCTCCGCCCCTAGCCGCCCCTCGAGAGCGCAAAAAGTGCCCGTTTGACGTGTTCAAACGGGCACTTTTTGCGCTCTCGCAAAACGGGCAGAACTAGTCGTTGCTGAGGAGCAACTCGCTGAGGGGGAGGCGGGTGCGGGGAGCAACCTCGCGCTCGCGCAGCTCGGCGGTGAGATCGTCGGCATTGCCAAGCACTCCCAGCGCCGTGACGGTGACGACGTCCTGCTCGGGGGTGAGGTCGAAGGCCGCCGCGATGGCAGCACCGTCGAATCCGCCCATCTGGTGCGTGTGCAGTCCCTCGTGCTGGGCCTGAATCGACAGGTGCGCAACGGACTGGCCGAGGTCGTAGCGCGCCCACGGGTTCTGGCGTTCGCCCTCCGCCGGCAGCTGCGCCACATTGACGATCAAAACGGATGCCGAATCGGCCCACACCTGGTTAAACCCCTTGAGGGCATCGTGGATCTTGACAAAACTCGCCGAACCGCGCCGAGCCACGATGAACCGGGCCGGCTGCCGGTTGCTGCCCGAGGGAGCCCAACGGGCCGCTTCGAGCACGGTCGTGAGGGTGGCCTCGTCGATGACAGCGCTCTTGTCGTAGGCGCGCGGGCTCCAGCGCTCGGCCAGGATCTCGATGAGAGGAGATGCGGTGTCGGCGCGACGGTTCGTGTCTGCAATGAGGGTCATGGGCGAATCCTTTGATCGAGGAACGTAGGCGGGGCTGCGTTGACCCACGATCTATAACGCTGCAGACTGCGCACTATTCCGTCTAGGGTGTCATTACGCGATGTGACGACAAGGGGTGGGACCGTGATGAATCAGGCCAGGTCTCGTTCCGTCGGAGTACTGGCAGTGGCGACCACGATCGTGGTCGCGCTGGCCGGCTGCAGCGCTTTCTTCCCTGCGGACGTGACGCCGACGGCATCCGTTTCGAGCCCGGAACCGGTTGCCTGCAGCCAGCACGATGCGCAACTGACCTGGCACCCAATGCAGGATGCGGAGCCGGCCACGCTCGGTCACCGGGCAGACGGAGACGACGGACCTCGGGCATCCGCAGGTTGACTTCGAGGCGGCGAAACCGTCCGTTCCACTCGTGGGGACAACCATCATGGGTTTTCAAACCAATCAGATTCAGGTTGCCTTCGACCTGAGCTGCTCCGGC
Organism: Cryobacterium sp. N19; assembly: GCF_002929595.1. Lineage (NCBI taxonomy): Bacteria > Bacillati > Actinomycetota > Actinomycetes > Micrococcales > Microbacteriaceae > Cryobacterium > Cryobacterium sp. N19. Next base: position 307,934 of record NZ_PJJR01000052.1, read on the forward strand.
AGCGAGGTGGGCTCCGGACTGCTCACGACAACCACGAACGGCCTCATCGCCACCATGCTCGCGTGTGGGCAGCCGACGCCGGCGCCGACCATGGGGGAGGTGCAGGACTTCCTTCCGGAGACCCTGTACCAAAAGCAGCTACGGTCCTACTGCCCCAACCACGGTTAGCTGCGCCGGCTACTTGCCCTGCAGACGGTTTCGCACCTCGCGGCGCAGCACCTTGCCGAGCAGGCTGCGCGGCAGGTCGTCGACCTCCACGATGCGGCGCGGCACCTTATAGGCCGACAGGCGGGTGCGGCAGTACTCGCGCACCGCGGCCACGTCGAGTTCCGTACCGGACCGCAGTACCACCACAGCCACGACGTCTTCGCCGCCGTTCGCGCTCGGAAGGCCGACCGCGGCCGCATCGGTGATGTCGGGGTGCGACAGCAGCGCTTCTTCCACCTCGGACGGCGACACGTTGAAACCGCCGGTGATGATGAGCTCTTTCATGCGATCGACAACGGTGATGAAGCCGTCGGCGGAGACCCGCACGATATCGCCAGTGCGCAGCCAGCCGCCGGGCAGCAGCGCCTGGGCGCTCTCGGTGGGCCGGTCCCAATAGCCCGAGAAGACCTGGGGGCCGTGAACGAGCAGCTCGCCCTCTTCTTCGAAGCCGAGCTCAACCGTGGGGTCGTCGGGGTCGACGACGCGAATGTCGGTGCTCGGAAACGGCACGCCCACCGTTCCGGGGCGGCGGCTCGGGCCGATCGGGTTGCCGGCCACGATCGGTGACGCCTCGGTCATGCCGTAGCCCTCGACCAGCAGTCCGCCGGTGGCCTTCTCCCAGCGTTCCACGATCGACACCGGCAGGTTCATGGCGCCCGAAATCGCAAAGCGGATGCCGGCGAGGCTCACCCTTTTCTTTGCTGCGGCCGTGACCAGGCGGTCGTAGATCGGGGGCACTGCCGGAAGAAAGGTGGGCGGCGCATGCTTGGCGGCGTCGAGCACGAGCTTCTCATCGAACTTCGGAAACAGCACGAGGCGGGCGCCGATGCTCATCGCGAAGGTGAGGCACAGGGTGAGGCCGTAGGCGTGAAACATCGGCAATACGCCGTAGACGGTTTCATCGCCGGGGCGGAGGCCCGCCACCCAGGCGGAGCCCTGCGCGGCGTTGGCGCGCAGGTTGTAGTGGCTCAAAATGGCGCCCTTCGGGGTGCCGGTCGTGCCGCTGGTATACTGCAGCACGGCGGTGTCGGTCAGCAGCGGGCGCTGGTGCGAGGGGTGCAGCTTGCGAGCGCCCGCGATCGACTCCCAGGTGATTGCGCCCTTTCCGGGTGCGGCGGTGAGCGAGGCGCGGGCATCCCGGGCTTTCTTGATCGGCAGTTTGAGAGCCAGCCGTTTCGAGAACGGCATCGCGCGGGTGAGGTCGACGGTAACGACATCCGCTACCCCCATATCACCCGGAAAAGTGCGCACTGACTCGTAGACCTTGTCCCAGACGATGGCGACCTTCGCGCCGTGGTCTTCAAACTGGTGGCGCAGCTCCCGGTCGGTGTAGAGCGGATTGTGCTCGACCACGATGGCGCCGAGGCGCAGCACCGCGTAGAACGCAACGACGTGCTGCGGGCAGTTCGGCAGCACGATGGCAACGCGGTCGCCGGGGCTCACTCCGAGTTTGCGCAGGCCGTTGGCGGCGCGGGAGATCTGCTCGCCCAGCTCGGCGTAGGTGGTGGTCTCGCCGAAGAAGTCCAGGGCGATGCACGGTGCGAACCGTTCGGCCGAGGTCTCCATCATGTCGGTGAGGGTTTCGGTGGTCTCCTCGATCGTGCCGGGAACGCCCGGCGCGTACGAGGCGAGCCAGGGCTGGTCCCTGAAGGTCATGACAACTCCCGGGTGATCGCGGCGACGAACTGGTCGATGTCGTCCTCGGTGGTGTCGAAGCCGCACATCCAGCGCACCTCATTCTTCGACGCATCCCAGTCATAGAACCTGAACGACTCGCGCAACCGGTCGGCGACGCCGGCCGGCAGGGTAGCGAAGATGGCGTTGGCCTGGGTGGCCTGGCTGAAGGCCAGGCCGGTGATGGTGCCATCGGCAAGGGCGCCTTCGAGAGCGCCGCGCAGCCGGGCCGCCATTGCGTTGGAATGGGAGGCGTTTCGCAGCCACAGGTCGCGCTCGAGCAGCGCGATCAGTTGCGCCGAGACGAAGCGCATCTTGCTGGAGAGCTGCATGTTCGACTTGCGCAGAAACTTCAAGCCAGTGGATGTCGCCGGGTTCAGTACCACGATGCACTCACCCAGCATCATGCCGTTCTTCGTGCCGCCGAAGCTGAGCACGTCGACGCCGGCGTCACGGGTGAAGGCGCGGAGCGGCACCCCGAGGCTCGCGGCGGCGTTGGAGATGCGGGCACCGTCCATGTGCAGCGTCATTCCCTTGGAATGGGTGTGATCGGCGATGGCGCGCACTTCGTCAACGGTGTACGCGGTGCCGAGCTCCGTGGTCTGCGTGATGGCCACGACGAGCGGCTGGGCGCGGTGTTCATCGCCCCAGCCCCAGGCTTCCTGATCGATGAGTTCGGGGGTGAGCTTGCCGTCGGGGGTGACCACCGGCAGCAGTTTGAACCCGCCGACGTGTTCGGGGGCTCCGCCCTCGTCGTTGTGGATGTGCGCCGTGGCCGAGCAGATCACGGCGCCCCAGCGCGGCAGCATCGACTGCAGCCCGGTGACGTTGGCGCCGGTCCCGTTGAACACCGGAAAAGCTTCGACGCCGGCGCCGAACTGGTCGGCGAAGACCTCCTGCAGCCGCGCCGTATAGACGTCTTCGCCGTAGGCGATCTGGTGGGCGCCGTTGGCCTGGCTCATCGCCTCCAGAATTTCCGGATGAATGCCGGAGTAGTTATCGGAGGCGAAACCGCGGGAGGACAGATCATGGAGTTGGGTCACCCCTCCATCCTCCCGCATTCGGCTGGCTGTCCGCCCTACTTGTGCAAGGCTTCGCGCAGCGACACCCGGGCGCCCATGCGCAGCAGCGCGTTGGAGTAGATGCGCGACCCGATCAGAATCACCACGATCGTCGACAGGGCCAGCACGACAAGGGAGACCACGGGCTCCCACCACTCGGCGTCACCGAGGAAGATTCGCACCGGCATGCCGACCGGCGCGGAGAACGGAACGTACGACATGATCGCCAGCACGAGCGGGTTGTCGTTGAAGAAGACCACCAGAAAGTACGGGATCATGACGAGGAACAGCACCGGCGAGGTCGCCGAGCCGACGTCTTCCTGCCGTGACACCATCGAGGCGGTGGCCGCGTAGAGTGAGGCGAGCAGCACGAATCCGAAGGCGAAGAACACGGCGAACCAGATGATGGCCGGGCCCACATCGGCCAGCAGCACCCGTTGCCCAGTCACTGCCAAGCCCACGGAGACCAGCAATCCGATGGCCACGATCTGCCCGAACGCCATCAGGCTGTTGCCGAGCACCTTGCCGGCGAGCAGGGCCCGCACCGAGATGGTCGACATGAGAATTTCGACGATGCGGGTCTGCTTTTCTTCGACGACGCTCTGGGCGATAGTGGCACCGAATGTGGTCGCCGACATGAGAAAGATGATGCCGAAGCCAATGGCAACGAGGTAGGCGAGAAAACCGTTCTGCGAGGCCGGCTCGAGAATCTTCAGATCGGGGCTCACGCTGAGCGTGCCGAGAACATCGATCGGCGCTGAATCCAGGGCGATCACCGTGATTCCGAGCAGCGAATCGGCACTGCCAGAGGGCACAACGGCCGCGTCGACCGAGCCGTCGCGCACGAGCGCTTCGGCTTCCTTGACCGTGTCGGATTCGACGATGTCGAAGGCTTCGGTCTGTTCGACGACGCTGATGGCCGTGCCGACGACGGCGACCTTGGTCAGAGTCGTGTTCTGGCTGAGAAGACTGCCGACGACGACCGACGCCACGGAGATGAGCAGCAGAATGCCGGTCGCGATCAGAAAGGACTTGCTGCGCAGGCGGGCCGTGATCTCCCGGTTGGAGACCAGCCAAACGCTCTGGGCGAAGGTGGGCGCGGTGTGCACCGGGCGGGTAGCGTTGCTCATGCGATGACCTCCTTGAAGATGGTGGCGAGGGTGGGCCTCTGCTGGCTGAAACTGTGAACGGCGCCGAGCGTGATCGCGTGCTGCAGAACGGCCTGGCTGGCGGCATCCGTTTCGGCTTCAAAAACGGCGAAGTCGCCGTCGAAGTCGATCACGGTAATGCCCGGCTGCGAGCGGACCCAGCCAGTGTCGCCTTGCGTGCGAATTTCGAAGCGGGGGCTGCTGTGCTGCTCGCGCAGCGCCTCGCGGGAACCGTTCGCGCGAATCTCGCCGTCGGCGATGATGACGAGGTCGTCGCAGAGCCGTTCGACGATGTCCAACTGGTGCGAGGAGAACAGCACGGGCGCGCCCTGGGCGGCGTAGCCGGCGAGCACGCTCATCACGACCTCCACCGCGAGTGGGTCGAGGCCGGAGAATGGCTCATCGAGCACGAGAAACTCGGGATCGTGCACGAGCGCGGCGGCGATCTGCGCGCGTTGCTGGTTGCCGAGCGAGAGTGACTCAACGGTGTCGCCGGCGCGTTCGGTGAGCCCGAGACGCTCGAGCAGGTCGGCAGTATTGCGGCGAGCGGATGCCGGCGTCAGCCCGTGCAGGCGCGCCAGGTACACCAGCTGTTCGGCGACCTTCATCTTCGGGTAGAGGCCGCGCTCTTCGGGCATGTAGCCGAACCGGCGGCGGTCGCTCGCGGTGACCGGCACGCCGTCGATGAAAACGGTGCCCGTATCCGGCGAGAGTACGCCGAGAATGATTCGCATTGTCGTGGTTTTACCGGCGCCGTTGGCGCCGACGAAGCCGGTCATGCGGCCGTCCCCGACAGTGAAGCTCACGTCGGTGAGTACCTCTCTGATGCCATAGCTCTTGGTGACTCCCCTGATGTCGAGCATGCTCGCCCTCTCGTTGCGTGTGCCTTCACGGTAGCGCGGGGCGTTCAGGCGACGCATCCGCCTGGCGGGTGAACCGGTCTCCACCGGGCGGCGGAGCTACGCCTCGAGCGCGCCTCCGGGCACGATCACGCGGTGCTCGTAGGCGTAGACAACGGCTTGGATGCGGTCGCGCAGCCCGAGCTTCATCAGCACCTTGGAGACGTGTGATTTCACCGTGGCCTCGCCGAGAAAGAGCTGCGCGGCAATTTCGGCGTTGGCCAGGCCCTGGGCCAGCAGCGCGAAGACCTCGGACTCGCGCTCGGTCAGCTCCTGCAGCTCGCTCGGCACCGCTGCAACCGGTGAAACGGATGCCCCACCCGGGTTCACGCATCGCTCAATCACGCGCCGGGTCACATCCGGGGCCAGCAGGGCATCGCCGCGGGCGAGCACCTGAACGGCCTCGATCAGCGCCTCGGGCGTGGAATTCTTCAGGATGAAACCGCTCGCGCCGTGTTGCAGTGCGGCAAAAAGGTATTCCTCGCGGTCGAAGGTCGTGAGCATGAGCACCGCGGCGTGGATCGACGGGTCGTCGACGATGGACCGGGTGGCGGTGAGGCCGTCGACGCCGGGCATCTGCACGTCCATGCAGATGACGTCGGGCTGAAACGTTCGGGCCAAAACGAGAGCGGCGGCGCCGTCGGCGGCCTCGCCCACGACGAGAATGCCCGGCTCGGACTGCAGAATGATACGAAACCCAGCGCGTACGAGAGCCTGGTCGTCGACGAGCAGCACGCGGATGCCGGCCGGCTCGCTCATGCGTTCTCTCGTTTCATGAGCGGAAACCGGGCACGCACGAGGTAGCCGCCGCGCGGTCGTCCCCCGAGGTGCAGTTCGCCGCCGACGGCAGCGACCCGTTCGCGCATGCCCCGCTGTCCGAGCCCGGTGGTCTCGGCGCTCGCGCCGCCGGGCAGCGCCGCGGCGAATTGTCGCCGCGGGCCGACGCCGTCGTCGGTGATCTCGAGCTCGACGGCATCCGTTTCGTAGCGCAAGCGGAGGTCGGTGCTGACGCCGGGGCCGCCGTGTTTGCGGGTGTTGGTCAGCGCTTCCTGGGCGATGCGATAGATGCTCAGGCCGATCGTGGCGGGAATCGCACGTTCATCGCCCACGATCGACAAGCGCACGGGAACGCCGGCGGTGCGGCTCTCGTCGGCAAGTTCGCCGAGCTGGGCGATGCCGCGCGTGCTGCTGCTCTGGCTGGTGGGTTCACTACCCGGCGCATCGTCGCCACGCAGGGCTCCGAGCATGGTGTGCAGTTCATCGACCGCGCTGCGCGCGCTCTGTTCGATGATGGTGAGCGCGTCGGCCGCCTGCCCGGGGTCACTCGAGAGGATGCGCCGGGCCGCGCCGGCCTGCACGCCCATGACCGACACGTGGTGGGCGACGACGTCGTGCAACTCGCGGGCTATGCGCACCCGTTCCAGGGTGATGGCCTGGGCGGCCGTGCGCTCGCGCTCGGCTACGAGCTCCGCGGTGCTGCTTTTCAGGGCGGCGCCGTTGCGCGCGGAAATCCACGCGGATTCGCCGAAATACCAGGCCGCACCGAAATAGACCAGATTGATCAAGACCTGCAGAACGCCGAACGCCGCGTAGGGGGAGAAGAAGCCGTCGCGCGAGAGGTCGGGCATCATGGTGAGCTGGTTGGCCTGCACGATCAGTTGCGCGAACAGCCAGATGAACATGCCGGCCACGATCGCGACCCGCACCCACTTGGCGGCGATGCGGTGGCGGCCCCAGGCACCGACCGAATAGAGAGCAATATAGAGGCAGATATTGGAGAACAGCATGTCGCTGGCTTCGAGCATGGCGCCGGCGGCGAAAACCACCGAGGCCGTCAGAGCCACGACTTCGGGCCAGCGACGACGCAGCGCGAGCGGCAGGGTGATGAGTGCGACCCACAACGCCACGATCCACACCGGGGAGTCACTGAAGACGCCGGAGGTACGGGTGAGCGACACGCTCACGGCGGTCGCGGCGGCCAGAACCAGCGCGACCCACAGGTCCTTACGCAGGCTCGGCCCGCTGGGGGTGGGCCTCCGCCACTCGTCGCTGAGGGGGGAGTCTGTGGTGCTCATGACTACACGCTAGCGGGATCCTCCGACGCAAGCAGCACCCGGCTGCCATTAGCGGATGCCGCCGCCTCGTCCCACAAACCGCTCACGCGGGTAGCCAGCTCGGTCTCGAGCCCGTCCAGCGAACGCACGACGAAAATCACGGCCGCGGCCGTGTCGCCGGCTTTCGTAAATCCTTGACCGACCGCGCGCACCCAGGTCTCGGCCGCGGACTTCGCGGCCGCATAGTTTGCGCCGCCAGCTAGAGGCCGGTCGACGGACACGCTCGAGACAATGGCGAGCCGCCCGGCCGACGAGGCCAGCAGGTCGGCATTGAAAGCCCGCGTGGTATTGCGCAGCGTGGTGACCACGTGCGAGTGCAGAAAATCCCAGTCCTCATCGGTCTGGCCAGCGAGCCCGCCGCCGCCGCGCCAGCCGCCGACGAGGTGGATGAGACCGTCGATGGGGGAGACCTGGGCCGCCAGAGCGGTCACTGCGGCAAAATCCGTCAGGTCGCACTCATACAACGCGGCGTCCGGCGCGACGTCGAGCACCGACTGGAGTCGTGCTCGAGCGGAGCCGACGGCAATCACGTGCGCGCCGGCATCCGCTAGTGAGCGCGCGACGGCCAGCCCGGCCGTGCTGGTCGCACCGGCGATCAGCACGGTGCGACCAGCGACGGCCGAGCTGGCGCTCATCAGCCGACCGCGCTGCCGGTGATGCCGGCCGTGGATTCGATGACCGTGCGCATCTTCTTCTCGAGCGCTTCGAAGAACATCGACAGCGGAAATTCGTCGTCGAGAACCTGGTCGGTGTAGCCCTTCGGTGCGCCGGCGAGTACGTCGAGCGGCAGTCCGCGGGCCCAGGTCGACGCGGGGTTGGGCGTGAGGGTCTTCGAGATCATCTCGTAGGCCGCGAGCCAGTGTGCCTTCTTCGGCCGGTCGATCGACGCCCAGTACAGTTCGTCGATCTGCGCTCCGAGTGCAATGACCACCTCGGGCACGGCATCCCAGTCAAAGCTGAGGCGGGTGTCGGTCCAGTGCAGCACACCGTGCTGGTGCATCCAAGCGAACAATAACTGACCGCCGAGGCCGTCATAGTTGCGCACCCGGTTACCGGTGATGGCGAACCGAAAGATGCGGTCGAAGATGACCGCGTACTGCACCAGCTTCGCGTGCCGACGCGCCTCGGGGCTTGCCAGCTCACTGCCTTCGATCGTGACCGATTCACGAAACGCGGTCAGGTCGCAGCGCAACTCCTCGAGCGAATACAAAAAGAACGGCATGCGCTGCTTGATCATGAACGGGTCGAACGGCAGATCCCCGCGCATGTGCGTGCGGTCGTGGATGAGGTCCCACATCACGAAGGTTTCTTCAGTAAGGTGCTGGTCGCCCAGTAGCGCGGCGGCGTCGGCGGGTAGCTCGAGCCGGGTGATTTCGGCGGCCGCACGCACAACCCGGCGAAAACGGGCGGCTTCACGGTCGGCGAAGATCGCCCCCCAGGTGAACGTCGGAATTTCGCGCATGGCGACCGTCTCGGGAAACAGCACGGCTGAGTTGGTGTCATAGCCAGGGGTGAAGTCGAGAAAACGAATCGGCACGAACAGCTTGTTCGTGTAGCCGGCTTCGAGTTCGCCGACGAATTCCGGCCAGATGACCTCGATCAGCACGGCTTCAACCAGGCGGTTGGCGCTGCCGTTCTGCGTGTACATCGGGAACACCACGAGGTGGCGCAGCCCGTTCACGCGGTGCTGCTGCGGTTGAAAGGCCATCAGGGAGTCGTAGAAGTCGGGCACGCCGAATTCCTCCGACACCCAGCGATCGAAGTCGGTGACCAGGGCTGCCAGGTACGCGGCGTCGTGCGCAAAGTGCGGCGCGAGGTCGGTGATGGCTGCGGTGATGCGCGAAACGGATGCTGCGGCATCCGTGTGCCGTTCGGCGTCGGTGATCGACCCGTTCTGCGACTGCACACCCTGCAGTGCCGTCGCGGCTGCCTTGAGGCTGAGCCAGGAGGGGTGCTTGGCGAGGGTGTCTTCGAGAACCTCGGGCTCTCCGACCAGAGCGTTAGCTACGTGTGTTTTTTCAACAGATATCGACATGGGAACCTCCGATTCGAGTGTGTGCCGCGGTTGCGGCGGGCGTGCGCGCCAAAAAGACACACCTTCAGAATATCGGGCGCCGCGCGGCGTTTTCTTGCGATTTCTTGCAACGAACAACGTGCCTGGCCGGGTTTTCGCGCTGAGAATCGCCGCATTGGCCCCGTTCGCGCACTTCTTACCGGAGTGGCGGTACACAACTGCGGAGATTGCTCGCCGTCGTCGTGCACCGCACCCTTCGATACGCGCTCTGTGTAGCAGGCACGCCCGCACCGATCGAGAATCTCCGCAGTTCTGCACGAGCACCTGAGAAATGCGACCGCGATGGTCTGCGTTGATGCCCTGTTCCCCGACGGCCTCCGCTGTCACCGAAGATCTCGCCGTGCTCGCCGACCCCGAGCTTGCCGTCGGCGTTGCTCGTTTCTTTCAGACCGGTCCCGGCCAGTACGGCGAGGGTGACGTATTTATCGGTATGAAAGTTCCGGTGTTGCGCACCGTTGTGAAGCGTTTCGTCGACCTGCCGTTGAACGAGGTCGATCTGCTGCTCGACAGCCCTATTCACGAGCACCGCATGACTGGACTGCTGATTCTGGTTGCCCAATTCAAGCGGGCGAGCAAGCCCGCCTCCCGCGACGATGCGGCCCGCACGCGTTTGGCCGAGGCCTACCTCAGGGCCCTTGGCCGCGGCCGGGTCAACAACTGGGATCTGGTCGACTGCTCAGCTCCGACCCTGCTCGGTGAGTACCGGTTTGATCTCTCGCGCGACGTGTTCACCGAGCTGGCACAGAGCGACATTCTGTGGGAGCGCCGCGTGGCGATGGTCGGCACGCTCGGCCTGATCATGCGTGGCGACGCGAGCACCACGCTCGAGCTCGCCGCGCTCCCGCTGAACGACAAGCAGCCGCTGATGCACAAAGCCGTCGGCTGGATGCTGCGCGAGGTCGGCAAGCGCATCGACCGAAACCTGCTGCTCGCATTTCTCGACCAGCACACCGCGCAGATGCCGCGCACGGCCCTGAGTTACGCCACCGAGCACCTCCGCCCCGAGCAGCGCGCCGCCTACCGCGCCGCCCGATAGAGGCTATTCGCCGATCAGCCGCAGGCCGTTGTACCAGCAGACGGCGCGCAGCCAGTCGTCGTCGAGCCGCGGTTCCCGGTCGCGCAGGCGTTCGAGGGACTCGAGCTGGTGCGCATACGGGTACGGAATGTTGGGAAAGTCGCTGCCGAGCACCACCCGGTCGGGCAGGTCGGCCAGCCGTGGAAGCAGGGCCGGGTCGAACGGTGCGAACTGCTCGAAGAAATCGGTGAAGACCATGGTGGTGTCCAGGTGCACCCACGGGTAGCGTTCGGCGAGATCGAGAAACTCGCCGTATTCCGGGGCGCCGAGATGGGCGACGACGGCCGTCAACAGCGGATGCCGCGCCAAAACTCCCGCAAGCTTGTCCGGCCCGGTGATCCCCGGCCGGGACACCGGCCCGCTGCCGACGTGGATCACGACCGGAATCCCGGCATCGGCGAGCAGCCCCCAGACCGGGTCGAGCCGGGGCTCGCGCAGGTCGAATCCCCCGATCTGGGCGTGAATCTTGAACACCCGAGCGCCGCGATCGAGGGCGGACTGCACCTGCTCGAGCACGCCCTCCTCCGGGTAGAACGTGGCGCTCGGCACGCAATCAGCGTGCTCCGCTGCCAGTTCGAGGGAGAAATCGGTCAGGGAAGCCGCCATTCCCGGGCGATGCGCGTAGGACAGCGCGGTGAAGCGCCGCACGCCCAGGCGCCGCATCGTCGCCAGGCGCGAATCCTGATCGTCGCGGTAGTGGATCGGCCACTCGTGGCCGATCAGCGGTTCGATCTCGTCGAAGTGCGCCCAGACGCGCCGCAGCATCCGCTCTGGCAGAAAATGGGTGTGCAGGTCGACCAGTCCGGGCAGGCCGAGGCCGCGCCACCAGGCCGGTACCTCGTTGTCGGTGAGCATCATTGCTTCAGGGCGGGCATGACCTCGCGCTCGAACAGTTCGATGCCGGAACGGTCGTAGGCCGCCTCGGGAAAATAGTGGATTGCGTAGCCGAGGCCGCGCTTCTTCATGGCGGTCAGACGCTCAACGACCTGTTCCGGCGTGCCAACGCCCTGCGCCTTGCCGCTTCGATACTCGGCCATGAACTTCTCGGCTCCCTCGGCACCGAGATAGGGGGCCACCCGGGCCTCGATCGCGTTCAGCCGTTCGGCAACTTCGGCCTCGGTCGCGCCGATCACGGTGTTGTAGTTCGCCGAGCGCACGATGCGCCCAAAGTCGGTTCCCTGAGCCACGCAGTGCTCGGCCAGGAGCGCGCTCTTCTGCGAAAAGCCGTCCGGTGAGCCGTCGAAGTTGGTGTAATCGGCGTACTGCGCGGCGATGCGAAGGGTGACTTTTTCGCCGCCGCCGGCGATCCAGATGGGAAGACCACCGGCTTGCAACGGAAGCGGCCGAAAGATCGCGCCATCCATTTGATAGTGCACACCGTCGAGGGTCGCCGTGCCCGTGGTCCAGGCCTGCTTCATGATCTGCACACCCTCGTCGAGCCGAGCGAGGCGCTCGCCTGGACCGGGAAACCCGTAGCCGTAGGCGCGCCACTCATGCTCATACCAGCCGGCCCCAATGCCCATCTCGATGCGGCCGCCGGAGATGATGTCGGCGGTCGAGGCGACCTTGGCCAGGTAGCCGGGGTTGCGGTAGCTCATGCAGGTGCACATCTGCCCGAGGCGCACCCGTTTCGTGGTCGCAGCGAAAGCGGAGATGAGCGACCAGGCCTCGTGGGTGGCCTGCTCGCTCGGCACCGGAACGGTGTGAAAGTGGTCGTACACCCAGATCGACTCCCAGGCGCCCGCATCAGCGTGCGCGGCCAGGCCGCTCATGGTGGCCCACTGCGCCGCCGGTTCGATTCCGACCAGATCGTGTCGCCAGCCCTGGGGTACAAAGAGTCCAAATCGCATGGATTCAGCCTAGACGGGCCTGCTGGCCTGACGTGAAACGATACGATTTAGCCAGTGGTGCTTGCGCCGCCAGGGAACCTCGATATATACGACCCACGTGACAACGGATGGCGGTGGCAGTGCACGCGCTCGACTTCGCCGGCATCATGAGCGAGATTCTCACACTCGTCGGCCTCATCATCGGTGCAGTCCTCTATATCGTCGGGCTGTCTGTGCGCGGCATCAGTGGCCGCTGGACGCGCACGACCGCCGTGATCGCAGCGTGGGGAACAACAGCGTCGGGAACAGCACAGGCGGGGCCGGCCACGGTCATCCGCTGGTTTGATAACGACGGCGATGTGCACGAGCGTTCAGCCGACACCCAGGAGACGCACCACCTGGCGCCCGGAGATGACGTACGCGTTTGGTTTCGCAATCGCCAGCCCGAGAAGTGCCGCACGCACGACCCCGACCTCGACGGCAAGGGTCTGCGCCTGATCGGCCTGGTGCTGCTCGGCATCGGTGTTCTCGCCGGTGTGGCCGGCATCGTGCTGATGTTCGTCTGAGGCCCACAAACGCGAATGGGCGTTTCCCAGGGCTGCTAACTACGCCCAGGACGATCGTGTGCAGCAAAGCGGATGCTGGCCCGAGATGCGCGCGCATTCTCGGTAGGCGGTGAAGGACTATACGGGGACGCGTGATGGAATCATTGGGGGCGGGGGCGGCAATGCCTCGGTTCCTGTTGACCGCTGACGAGTTGCACCTCGTGCAGGACCACGTGCCCACCCTGCGGTTACCCCCGCGATTCCGTCAGGAATGGGCCAGCGATCGTGACCCGGCCGAGTCCGCGGAGCGGGCGCAGGCGGCGATCGCCGGCTGCCGGTCAGACCGGCGAAACGGATGCCGCGCGCGGCTTGGCCCATCCGCTCGCCACCGCGGTCACCGCGATGGTCACGAGCGCGCCCAGCAGCAGGGCCGCTGCCTCCCCGGGGGCGAGCACGCGCAACTGGGTGCCGATCGTTGCCGCTGCGATCGGAATGCCGAGCTGGGCCGCCGACAGCAGTCCGAACGACAGGGGGAGTCCGAGCACGCGGGTGGTCGCGTGGGTGAGCAGGGTGGCGACACCGAGCACGAGGCCGAGCACGATCATCTCCGGGTGGTCCGCGAGGTCGCGCAGCGCGAGCGAGGCGCCGAGCCAGACGAAGAACAGCGGCCCGAAGAATCCGTCGGCGAGGGCGAACAGCTGGCGGGCCAGTCGGCGCGGTTCGCCGACCGCAGCGACGGCGAGGCCGAAAGCGAAGCCGGCGAGCATGACCGAGACGTGGCTGAACACGGCCACGGCCGACAGGGCGAACAGAATGGCCAGCTGGATGCGCAGCTCGAGAGCGAACTTGCGATTGGCCGACAGCTTGTGCAGCTTTACGCGAGAGCCGTTGCGTTCGAGCCTGGCCAACACAATGTAGATGACCACGGCCAGAAGCGCGACAGCGGCAGCGCCGAGGGCGGCGCGGCCGGCATTGGGCGGGTCGATGGCCAGCGGCAGGGCCACGATCGCTGCGATGTCGGCGATCGCGACTTGCGCGGTCAGCTCGAGCATCGATCGGCCGCGCAGCCCCAGCGAGTGAATGAGCGGCAGCACGAGCGCGGCGGACGAGGAGGCGAGCAACACTATATAAAGGGGTGCATGCTGGGTTCCGAAGACCATCGCGATCGCCACGCCGAGGGCGGTCGCCGAGACGGTCACGAGAATTGCCCTTACCAGGCCGGTGGCGAGGGCGGCGCGAATCGCACCGGCGCGAACGGGCACGTGCGTGCCGGCCACGAACATGATTAACGCGAATCCGACATCCGCTAGAAGAGTCAGCGTAGGGTCGGTCGCGTCGATGAGGCCGAAACCCGTGCGGCCGACGATCACGCCGGCGGCGAGCTGGCCGATCACGACGGGAATGTTCCAGCGGCGCGGTGTAGCCAAAAGCGGCCCGAGCAGGGCGACCACGGAGATGATCGCGAGGGTCCGAAAGTCCATACGCACCTCCCCACGGTCTGCCGCAATCGCGCGCTGCATCGAGCGTAGTCCCGCCAAGCCGCCGCAGGCGGCATGATGGGAGTATGAGTCGAACCGTCGCCGGAGCCCGCGTGCTGATTACCGGAGCAGCCATGGGAATGGGCCGCCTGTATGCCGAGCGCGCTGTCGCCGAGGGGGCGAAAGCGCTCATTCTCTGGGATCGCGACGGTGCCGCGCTCGCGGCGACCACCGCCATCCTGAACGATCGGTCTAACGGGCGCACGACGATCGCGCCCTACGTTGTCGATATCGCCGATCTGGGGGCCATCGCGCAGACGGCGCAGCGGGTGCGCACCGAGGTCGGCGACCCCGACGTGGTCATCAACAACGCCGGCATCGTGCGCGGCAAGTATTTCTGGGAGCACGACAACGGCGCCGACACCCGCCCGACGATGCAGATCAATGCGCTCGCGCCCATGTACATCGCCCGCGAGTTTCTGCCGGCGATGATTGCGAGCGGATACCGCGAATCACGCATTGTAAACATCGCGTCGGCCGCCGGCACCCTCAGCACCCCCCGCATGAGTGTCTATGCCGCCTCGAAAGCGGCCCTGATCGGCTGGAGCGATTCGCTGCGGCTCGAACTAGTGCAGCAGGGCCACGGGCAGGTCAAGGTGACCACGGTGTGCCCGAGCTACATCGACACCGGCATGTTCACGGGGGCGCGCGGGCCGTTGCTCACCCCACTGATGACGCCGGGATACGTGGTGGATCGGGTCTGGCGGGCGATGCTCGCCGGCAAGCCGCAGCTGTTACTGCCGTGGACGGTGAATCTGTCGAAGGTGCTCCGCGGCGTGTTGCCGCTGACCGCGTGGGACGCCGTCGCCGGCCGTGTTTTCGGCGTTTACCGGTCAATGGATCGCTGGGTCGGCCACGGATAACGTTCTGCGGCGCCGCCGGGGTGACAGAATCAAGGCAGACAAGCGCTCGCGGCGGGCCGACCGGTTCGCGGCCAGCACACCATCCGACGTCGCATCAGCGTTGACGTGAGCCGAAACAATCGGGGACACCATCACTACCACGCACCATCACCACACGCCGGATTCTCTGCTCAAAGTCCTTGGAAATCGAGATGCGCTCGCTCTCGGCTTCGGAGCCATGATCGGCTTCGGCTGGGTCGTGCTGACCGGCGGCTGGATCAACGACGCCGGCACGCTGGGTGCCGTCACGGCCATGATCGCCGGCGGCATCATCATGGGCATCGTCGGCCTCACCTACGCCGAGCTGACCGCGGCCATGCCCAAGGCCGGCGGCGAACACAACTTTTTGCTGCGAGCCATGGGGCCGCGCTGGTCGTTCGTCGGATCCTGGGCAATCACCGGCGGCTACGTCACCATCGTGGCGTTCGAAGCCGTGGCACTGCCACGCACGGCCGGGTACCTCTTTCCCGACCTGAGTCAGATTCCGCTCTGGCAGATCGCCGGCGAGCAGGTGTATTTGACCTGGGCGCTGGTGGGAGCGGTGGCCGCCGTCGTGATCACGGGCATCAACATCCGTGGTGTGAAACTGGCCGGTGTCGTGCAGACCTTCGTCGTATTGTTCCTGCTGATCGTCGGCGCGATGCTCGTGCTCGGGTCGTTCACCGGTGGTTCGACCGTGCACATGGAACCGTTTTTCACGGGCGGCATGGGCGGATTCTTCGCCGTGCTCGTCGTGGTGCCGTTTCTCTTCGTGGGTTTCGATGTCATTCCGCAGTCGGCCGAAGAGGTCAATGTGGCGCCGCGACAGATCGGCAAGCTTGTCGTCGTCGCTGTGATTCTTGCGACTATCTGGTACGTCATGATCGTACTCACCACCTCGTCGTCGATGCCGGCTGCCGCCATCGGCCAGGCCGATATCGCCACAGCGGATGCTATGGGCGCCTTGTTCGGCAGCGATGTCATGGCGAAGGTGCTCATCGCCGGCGGAATCGCCGGAATTCTCACTTCGTGGAACTCCCTGCTGCTCGGCGCTTCACGCCTGATGTTCTCCATGGCGCGTTCGGGCATGCTGCCGGCCTGGTTTGGCAGGCTGCACCCCAAGTTTCGTACCCCCACCAACGCGCTCTCCTTCATCGGTGCCCTGTCGTTTGTGGCGCCGTTCTTCGGCACGCAGATGCTCGGCTGGCTCGTGGATTCCGGTGCCCCGAGCATCGTCATGGCCTACATTCTGGTGGCCGTCGCCTTCGTGGTGCTGCGCCGCTGCGAACCGAAAATGGACCGCCCGCTGCGCGTGGGCGGCAAGGGTAATGGCGGAGTCGTGATCGGCGTCGCCGCTGCCGCCCTGTGCTTGGGCCTGCTCAGCCTGTATATGCCCGGGATGCCGGCGGCGCTGTCGTTCGAGCCTTGGGTGTTATTCGGGCTGTGGTGGGTCGGCGGCGTCTTCTTCTACCTGCGCATTCCGGCCGGAATCGCGCCCGGTCACGACGC
This sequence comes from Cryobacterium sp. N19, assembly GCF_002929595.1. NCBI lineage: Bacteria > Bacillati > Actinomycetota > Actinomycetes > Micrococcales > Microbacteriaceae > Cryobacterium > Cryobacterium sp. N19. Next base: position 324,488 of record NZ_PJJR01000052.1, read on the forward strand.
CGAGGAGCGCCTGCTGGAGCGCCTGGGCGCGCGCCGCTCCTGACTCGGGTCGCCCGGTTCGGGTGTGGGAGAACCGGGCAGCGGTTTGTTTCTGCCCGGAGCAGGAGAGGAAGAGGGATCAGAGACTGTTGGTCGCGAGCCAGCTGATCAGTACGCGCTGAAACTCCAGCGGATGCTCGACGCTCGGCAGGTGCGCGGTGTCGCGGAACGTGCATCCGCTGGCCTGCGGCAGCATCTCCAACAAGAACTCGTACTGCGCCAGCGATGACGTGACGTCGAGCTCACCCACAGTGACCAGCGCGGGAACGTCGATGTCACTCACCCGGTCGAGCGCCGGCGGCTCCAACGGAATCAGGATCGGCGCTTCCGTGGCGTGGATGACGTTGCGCAGATTCAGTTCCTGCGCGAGGGCCAGAAAAGCGGGATCTACGTCGGCCGCCTTGCGCGTGGGTCCAACCGCCCACAGCGCAACCTCGAGCCGCGCCAGCCGCGGCCACTGGCGGGCTTCGAAGGCCGCATCCAGCTTGTCGAACAGGGCATCTTCCTTCTCGGTGAGTTCCACATCGGGAAACCCGCTGGGCCCTGACCCGATCGTCACGATGCCCGCGACTCGCTCGGGCGTCGCCACGGCGAAGTCGATCGCGATCGTGCCTCCGCGTGAGCAGCCGATCAGGGTGGCGCGAGCGACGCCGAGATGATCGAGCAGCGCCGTGGCATCCGCTCGGTTGGAGAATTCCACATTCTCGGCCGTGGTCTGACCGAAACCACGGGTGTCGAAGCGGATGACGTAGTGGTGCGCTGCGAGGGCGGCTACCTGCGGATCCCACATGCGCAGGGTCGCGATGCCCGCGTGAATCAGCAGCAGGGCTGGCGAGGCGGGGTCTCCCTGAGTCTCGTAGTAGAGGGAAGCGCCAGGAACGTCGAGTCGGGGCATGCTTGGATCGTAGCAACGTCGATCGCACGACCGAAAGGGCCGCGCGGGAGATCAGCTGAGTGAACCCGTAGGCTCAACTAAATGGGCGGTGTTCTGGTCGGGTTTTCGATTATCGGATTTGTGATCCTGATCGGGTACTTCGCCGAGCGATTCAGTCTGGTCGGGGCGGGCGCCGGCCGGGTGCTCAACCGCATGGCGTACTTCGTCGCGACCCCCGCGCTGCTGTTCACCGTGCTCTCGCACGCTGACGTCTCGGTGCTGTTCTCCGAGTTTCTGGCCGCCATCGTCTGCACGGTCCTCGTGGGCGCTTTGCTCTATGTGGTGGCGTCCCGCTTGTTCTTTCGCACTCCGTTGGCCGAGACGGTGCTGGGTGCGTCGAGCGCGACCTACATCAATGTCAACAACATCGGATTGCCGGTGGCCATCTATGTGCTCGGCAGTGCCCAGTATGTGGCGCCAGTGGTGCTGCTGCAGCTGGTGATTCTGGCCCCGACCATTCTGGCGATTCTCGACCTGGCCACCCACGGCCGGGCATCCCTGCGATCGATCCTCACCCAACCGTTTCGCAATCCGATGATTCTCGCCTCACTCGCCGGTGTGGTCGTTGCGGTGTCCGGCATCACCCTGCCGGACCCGGTACTGGCACCGTTCGAGCTCATCGGCGGAGCAGCCATTCCCATGGTCTTGCTCTCGTTCGGCATGTCCCTGCACGGCCAGCGCCTGCTGCAGGCAGGCACCGGCCGCAAACAGGTCGTCGTGGCCACGGTGATCAAGGTCGTACTGGCACCGATCATCGCGTACCTGTTCGGTCATTTCGTGTTCGATCTCGACGGCGCCCAGCTGTTCGCGGTCGTCGCCGTGTCGGCCCTGCCGACCGCGCAGAACATTTTTAACTTCGCCTCGCGTTACGACCGGGCGATCGTCGTCACCCGCGACACCGTGTTACTCACGACGATCCTCTCAATGCCGGCATTGATCGTCGTCGCGGCCCTGCTGGCGTGACTGCGCTTTAGCGCGACTGGTCCACAACGGGATTCTGCAGAACACCGATCCCCGGGATGCGACACTCCGCGACATCCCCCGGCCGAACCTGCACCGCACCGGGCGTTCCGGTCGAAATGATATCGCCGGGATAGAGCGGCATGACCTTGCTGTGAAAGCTGATGAGGAAAGCCGGGTCGTAGCGCATGTTTGAAACGGTGTTACTGCGATGAACGGCACCGTTGATGACCGTTGACACCGTGACGTCGGCCAAAGAATCGTAGGACTCAAACACTTCTGACAACGGAACGATGCCCGGCCCGAAGGAGAAGAACCCGGGAAAGTTCTTCGACCGCGTCAGAAACCGGGGATTTCTCTGCAGGATATCTTCGGCCGTCTGGTCGAGGAGCGGAACCACGCCGGCCACATAGCCCAACGCATCGTCCGGTTCAACGTTGCGGCAGTATCGTCCGATCACGATGCCCAGTTCGGCCTCAGCGGTGGTGCGGATGCTTTGCCAGGGGATCGGGATGTTCTCGCCCGGACCGATGATGGTGTGGTCGCCCTTGATGAACGAGGCTGGCTCGTCCGGTACGCCCTCGGCGAGATCCGACGCATGTTCCACATAGTTCAATCCGATGCCCCACAACATGCGGGGGTGCCGATACGGCGCACCGAACGTCACGGAATCCGTCGGGCGAAAGATCGAAGCGTCAGCGGCGAGAGCTGCCGCCTCGATCGCATCCGCTGTGCCCGCAGTCAGGACCTCAAGCACGTCGCCCGTGAAGCCCGGCAGGAGATCGCGAATCAGCGCTGCTCCGCGGTCAGGAAGGATGACGGCGGCGATTTCAAACGAACCTTCACGAACAGTACAGAGACGCATGGGCAGCCTTTCACGTAGCGCGAAATGTGGTCTACAGGGTGAAGCGGGGGGCGACCAACACGCTTGGTCACCCCGCGGATCAGGCCGTGGCGCTGTGTGAGACTGCCGGTTCGGCTGTCTCGGCGGCCCGACGCCGACGCCCGATCAGGTGCACGACGATTCCCAGCACGATCATGCCGACCCCGATGGCCATGGGGAGGAGGGACAGGGTGACGAGCGGCAAGGCACCGCCACCGATCAGGAGCCGCTCCGGCAACTTCGCCGGGCCCCAGAGCCAGCCGCCGGTTGCGACAGCGAGAGCGGCGACAGCCAGCAGGGAAGTCACAGTCGCCAGCACGATTGACCAGACCCCACCCTGCAGGAGCAGGCCGATCCCGGCCTCGGACAGCACGAATACGAATGGCACCAGGAAGGCCGTGAGGGTGTACTTCCAGGTCAGCCACATCGTCGTGATGGGTTTGCCACCGGTAATAGCGGATGCTGCGAACGGCGACAGCGCCGTCGGCGGGGACACCTCGCTGAGCACCGAGTAGTAGAAGATGAACATGGCCGCGGCGAATGCCGGCACACCGACGTCCTGCAGGGCCGGACCGATGATGACCCAGGAGATGATGAAGCTCGCCGTGACCGGAACGGCCAGGCCGAGCAGGGTGACCGCGACAGCGGAGAGGATGGCCGTCAGCAGCAGGTTGCCGCCGGCGGCGGACACGATGATGCCCGCCAGCTTCAGCCCGAGGCCGGTGAGAGTGAGCACGCCGACGATGAGGCCGGCCGCGGCCATCACGGGGATGATCGACATGGCGCCGGCGGCTCCCGTGGCCAAGGCGTCCCAGATTCGACGTGGCGTCATCCACGACGAGCGATCAAAGAAGCTCAGCACGAGGGCAAGCACCGTGGCGTAGACAACGGCGCGGAACGGCGTCATCCCGAACGACATGAACACCACGATCGCAGCGAGCGAACTGAAGTGGTAGCCGAACCGCAGCAGGAGCTTGCCGATCGGCTTCACCTCCATCTTCACGTCGGTCGTCTTGAAGCGGCGCGAGTCCATTTCAATGGAGAGGATGAGTCCGAAGTAGTACAGGATCGTCGGAATGATGGCCCAGATCAGCACCTGCAGGTAAGAGACGCCGAGCAGAGCAGCGATGATGAAGGCCGCAGCACCCATCATCGGCGGAGCCATGATCGCGCCGATACCGGCAGCCGCGAGTAGGGCGCCGCCGTGCTCGCGCGGGTAGCCGGCACGGCGCAGCAGTGGCCAGGAGATTCCACCGAGGGTCACCGTGGTGGCAACGCCGGAACCGGAAACTGTGCCGAGCAGGAAGCCGGCCAGGGTGACAGTGCGACCAGGGCCTGCAGCGGATCGTCCGAAGGCTGCGAACGAGAGATCGATGAAAAATTTGCTCGCCCCGGAACCGGTCAGGACGGCGCCGTACAGGGTGAACAGAATCACGAAGGTGGCCGCCACATTGGTGGGAACGCCGAACAATCCCTGGGTGCCCATAATGTTGTGACCGACGAGGCGGGACCAGTCGAACGATGAGGTGCCGAACACGCCCGGAATATAGGAACCCCAATGGGCGTAGGCGAAGAAGACAATGACGGCAATGGGGATCATCAGACCCACGGTGCGGCGCGCGGCTTCGAGAGTCACCAGAATGGCGAGCGTGCCCATGATGACGTCGAGGTCGGTGGGAATGATCGCCCGACGAAAGAATGCGTCCCAGTCGGAGATGATGTACGCAAAGGGCACAACCGCGACCACGGCGAGTAACCAGTCCGCGACGCGGGGGTTGTCTTTCGCGCCCGGGGCCTTGGCCTTGTTCTTGCTGCCCCAACCACGGTAGGCGAGAAAGGTGGCCGACAGGGCGAGCATCAGGAATGCGGGGAGGTAGAACTGCGAGGCCATCGGGTTGAAAACCCAGTACAGACCGAACAGGGAAAGAGCGACCCCCATGATCTTGACCACGAGCTGGGGAACACCGCTGAGCTTGCGCGCGGGTATTTCAGCATCGAACTCCGCGAGTAGCGCTTCCTCATCGATTTTGGGATCGGCCTCGTCGAGCAGGTCCGATGCGGTGCCGCCCGGTGCGCTCGGCGGTGATTTGGTGTTGACGGCTGCGCTGCCGCCCGTTTCCTGGGTCATGGTGTCTCCTCGATCTCAAGTACTAGGTAGGGGGCGGCATCGTCGACAAGCTGCCAGAGTGCGTAGGGCGACGACCCGGGAATGTGAATGGTTCGTTCGCCGAGGTCGGTTGCCGCGATCGAGAGCGCCTCGAACACGGCCGGATGCCTGGGGTCCGGCTCGACGACATAGGCGCGTCGGTCGCCGGGCGATGCGCGGCGCGGAGCGTCGGGCACGGCGTAATACTCTTCGATCACGGCCAGCTGATCGGCCGCTATTTCGACCAGTTCGTATTTTCCGTCGGCGGCAACGACGTAGCGTTCCTCAGCCATGGTCTGGTAGATCGAATTGCGATAGCTGACGGAGAACGAGTCTCCGTTCAGCGGAAGGCTGGCCAGCACGTCGCCGTCCTGGTCACGGACCACGATCATCCGTTCGCCGCCCCCGTCGGCGCTGGCGCCGACCGGCCCGAAGGCGGTGACGAGGCCGAAAGCGCCGACGGTGAGTGTGACGAGCGCCGCCGCGATGGCAACGGCTGGCTTGCGCATCGCGGTTTAGCTGGCCTGGTCGAAGTACGTCTGGGCGCCCGCGCAGGTGGTGATGTAGGGAACGTTACCGGCCGTCGCGGCGTCCAGTTCCTCGGCTGCCGGATGCACCTGAATCAAGGCTTCCTTATTGTCGAAGATGGCTGCCGTGATCTGCTCCTGCAGGGTCTCGTCCATGTCATTGCTGGCGACCAGCAGGTTCGGCGAGACGATCACCGACACGGCTTCGGTCTGGCCCTCGTAAGTGTTGGCCGGGATGTCCTGTTCGACGTAGTAGGCACCGAATTCGGTGGCGAGAGCATCGGCGTATTCGCCGAAGTTCACCAGCACCATGTCGCCGGTGCTGGCATAGTCGACCAGCGCACCGGTGGGGAGGCCGCCAGACCAGAAGCCGGCGTCAATCGTGCCGTCGCGCAGTGCGTCGGCGGTCTCGGCGGCGCCGAGCTGGCGGCGGTCGATGTCGGTCTCTACGTTAATGCCGGCGGCTTCGAGAATGCGGACGGCGCCGACTTCGGTGGCCGAGGACGGGGATCCGACGGAGACGCGCAAGCCCTTCATGTCTTCAACGCTTTCAATGCCGGTGCCGGACGAGGTGACCAGCTGCATGTAGTTGTTGTAGAGGTTACCGAGCGAGCAGATGTCGGCAGGATTGTCCGCGAAGGAACCGACACCATCCACGGCATCGGAGACCACATCGCCCACCACGAGGGCCAAGTCGGCCGCGCCTGTCTGGATCAGAAGCAGATTGTCGACGGATGCGTTCGTTTCCTGGACGGTGGCGCTATACCCCTCGATGTCGTTGCCGATCATTGTGGCGATACCGCCACCCAGCGGGTAGTACACACCGCCGGTGCCCCCGGCCGCAATGGACAGGGCGGTGGAGCCGCCGGCCGCGCCGCCGCCGTCACTGCAGGCGGTGAGAAAGAGGGCCGGTACCGCGAGAGCGGCAATGGCAATGCGTACTGTGCGTCGTTGCGGGATTGAACGAGAGCGGATGGTCATGAGCTGTGTGCTCCAAACTTCATTGGTTCGAGCGGGCTTGGGAATGTGATCATCCCTCTGTACATTTATACATTCGTCGTACCATCTACGTCAACAAACCCGAATTATCGGCATGTAATTCCTCAACATTGACAGGATTGTCTAAATTTCGTACAGTCGGGATCAATGCAGTTAGTGCGAACCCAATCAATTCGATGGACAGGAACCCAATGAAGCTGGCCATCATCGGTTGTGGCGAGGTCGGACGGCTCTATGCTGCCGCCGCGGCAGCGGCATTCGACGTGGTGCTGTGCGATTCGTTCCCCTCATCGCAAGCCCGGGAATGCGCCCGGCACCTCGACGTCGAGTTGAAGGAAACCATTGGCGAGTGGCTCGGCGAGGTAGATCGGGTCTGGGCCTGCGTGCCCGGCGATGTCGCAGACAGCGCGGCCGAAGCCGCCCTGCCTTTTCTTCGTGCCGACACGGTCTACGTCGATCTGAGTACCGCGACCACCGCGGGCAAGAAAGAAATGGGCCAGCGGATGTCCGCCAGGAACGTCGCGTATGTCGACGCCGCGATCATGGGCGCCATCGCACTCACCGGGTTGCAGACCCCGATCCTGCTCGCCGGGCCTCGAGCGGAAACCGCGCTGGCCGATTTCGCGACGATTCAGGCCCCGGCCCGTGCACTCGCCGATGGTGAGCCGGGCGATGCCATGACGTTGAAGCTTTTGCGCACGGTGCTCACCAAGGGGCTGGAAGCACTCGGAGTGGAATGCCTGATCGCGGCCGAGAGCCAGGGTGTTCGGGACGAGCTGTACCTGGTTCTCGAAGACATCAACCAGGCCGGATTCACGCAATTTCTCAACGCCATCGTGCGCACGCACGTGATGCACGCCGAGCGGCGATCCCATGAGGTTCATCGGGCCATCGACCAGCTGAATGACATCGGCCTGCCGGGAACGGTACTCGCCGGCACCTCAGGGCGTTACGAGCAAACGATTCGTTCCCTGCGCGAGAACCCGGCACCTCCGGGCACGGCAGATCACATTGACTCAGCGGTAGCTTGGCTGCTCGAATCCACGCTCGCGCGCAACGAGAACTGACCGCCGGCACGTCAACGAAAGGATCACCATGGACCTAGGAATCGGAACGAAAACGGCACTCGTGCTGGGTGCCGGCGGTGGCCTGGGAGGAGCCATCGCCCGCGCCCTGGCCGCCGAGGGCGTTTCTGTCGCTGTCGCCAGCAGAACCCTGGCGGGGGCCGCTGCCACCGTCAGCGCCATCACCGACGCCGGAGGCCGAGCCGAAGCCTTCGCCTGGGACCTCGCCGATCTGGTCGAGATGGACCGACAGGTCAGCCTGATTGAACAGCGCCTGGGCGGAATCGACATCCTCATCAATATGACCGGCGGACCCAAACCAACGCCGGTCAGCGGAGTACCCGCCGCAGAGTGGACCAGCTACTTCCAATCGATGGTCCTTCCGGTGATCGCACTGACCGATCGAGTGCTTCCCGGAATGCGCGAACGACAGTGGGGTCGCATCATCACGAACACGAGTTCGGGAGTGATCGCCCCCATCCCGAATCTGGGATTGTCGAATGCCCTGCGGTCGACCCTGGTCGGGTGGTCAAAGACCCTGGCACGCGAAGTCGGTGGCGATGGCATCACCGCGAACACCGTGCTGCCCGGCCGCATCCTTACTGGCCGCATCGCCTTTCTCGACGAAGCGAAGGCGACACGCGAGAATCGTGCGGTGGCCGACGTGACCGCCGAGAGCGAAGCCGCTATTCCGCTCGGCCGCTACGGCACCCCCGATGAGTACGGCAAAACGGTCGCGTTCCTGGCCAGCGAGGCGGCTTCCTACATCACCGGGTCGACCATTCGTATTGATGGAGGATTGATCGCCAGTGTCTGAGCGGATGACTGCGCACACGGCTAGCACGATGGCGAAGGTGGGAGCATTTTCGCGTTCTACCGCCGGGGTCTACGCCATCGCCCCCACCCCCTTCCTCGAGGACGGGGCGGTGGACTACGTCTCGCTCGACCGCCTGATCGAGTTCTACAACGAGTCTGGTGTCGATGGGCTGACCGTTCTGGGACAGCTCGGCGAAGCACCGAAGCTCTCGGCCGAGGAAGCCGTGCGGATCGCCACGCGGTTCGTGGAACGCACGACCTTTCCCATCATCGTCGGAGCGTCCGCACCGGGCTTTGCGGCGATGCAGGCCCTAACGGCGGCCGTGATGGATGCCGGAGCGGCGGGCGTCATGATTGCCCCACCCGTTTCGCTGCGCACCGACGATCAAATCGTGGGTTACTACGCGGGTGCCAGTGCGGCCATCGGCGCCGAAACACCGTTCGTTATCCAGGATTACCCGCTGACCTTCTCGGTGGTGATGACGCCCCAGGTGATTCGACGGATTGCCCTCGAGAACGACAACGCCCTCATGCTCAAGCACGAGGATTGGCCGGGGCTCGAGAAGATCACCACCCTGCGCGGCTATGAAGCTGACGGCAGCATGCCTCGGCTGTCGATCCTCTGCGGCAATGGCGGCCTCTTTCTGGACTTCGAAACGGAACGTGGTGCCGACGGCGCCATGACCGGCTATTGCTTTCCGGAAATGCTCGTCGACACGGTGGCGTTGGCCGCTGCGGGGAACCGCGACGCGGCCCACGACCTGTTCGACGCCCACCTGCCGCTAATTCGTTACGAGCAGCAGCCGGGAATCGGTCTGGCGGTTCGCAAGTACGTCTTCGCGCGCCGTGGTGTTCTCGCTTCCGCAGCCCAACGGTCACCGTCCGGCCGAATGACAGAAACAACCAAGGCCGAGGTTGATTACCTGCTGGAACGTTTGTCGCACCATGACCCCCGGGCGAAAATGTCGCGAGAACACTGACGCTAAGCTACAGCTGCTGTACAGCAGCCGAGTCAACTGAGAACGGGAAGAACAATGGCAGGTGCAGACGACAGCGTTTACGCGGTGGTGCGGGGCCGCATCGTGTCGGGTGCCTATCCACCAGGCCAGCACCTGCTCGAGTCCGTTCTCACCGCTGAGCTCGGCGTCAGCCGTTCTCCCGTGCGTGCGGCCTTGCGCCGGTTGACCGAGGAAAGTCTGGTCATCACGGAACCCCATCGGGGTGCTTTCGTGGCGCAGCTGACCCGCTCGGACATCGACGAAGTCTTTGACCTGCGACAAAATTTGGAGTCCAAAGCGGCGGGGCTGGCCGCGCTCATCCGCTCGGACGATGAAGCCGATGCGTTGTTTGAATCGGTGCGGGCGATGGAGGCGATCATTGAAGCGCGGTCGCCGAGCTATCGCGCGGAACTCCTGACGAACAACCAGGAGTTCCACGATCTCATTCTGGCGGCGGCCAGAGCCCCCCGACTGGTTCAGATCGTGCGCACGCTCACGGCGTCGTCACTGTCGCTGGGTACCTTCTATTACTACTCCGACGAGGATATCGCCCGCAGCGTGGCGTTTCACCGTGATCTCGCCGTCGCCATCCTGAAACAGCACCCCGAGGTGGCGGCCGCGCTCATGGCTGCCCACCTCGGCATCGCCCATCACGCTTTCGTCGACCGCAGATTCGGCGACGCGCGCGCCTAGCGCCGTTCAACGGGAAGGGGCTAACCGTGGTCTTCGCCGTCGATCCGGCCCGTGACGCCGGTGTCCACCATTGTGCGGGTCGCATCGGCTGACCCGTAGGTCCAGAGGATGCGCATGGGGTTGACCAGCGACGCATTGCGAAAGTGATGCGGAATATCGGCGGGAACAAAGGTGGTGTCGAAGGTCGACAACCGTGTGTCAACGCCGTCGATGTTCACGACTGCTTCACCCTGAACGACGACCACGCTCTCGATACAGTTGTGGCTGTGGTGGCCGATCGCTGCCCCAGGTTCGAAGGTCGTCAGGCCATTGAGAAAAGTGTCTGCGCCAATCGCTTTGGTGACGAGAGCAACAGTGGATGCGCCGTTGCCGCGATCCCGCGCCGGCAGGGCGGCCGGAACCAGAATGCGCGGCAGCACCACGCGCGTCGGCTCGGTCATCGTAGGGCTGCCAATTCATCGGCAACAGCCCGGCCGATTTCCAGCCCGGCCGTCGCGGCGGGGGATGGCGCATTCAGCACGTGAATTTGCCGGGGGGCGCGTTCAAAGTAGAAATCGTCGACCAGGCTGCCGTCTCGTCGCATGGCCTGAGCGCGTACTCCGGCGTGGGTGGGCACCAGACTGTCGTCGGCCAGTGCGGGAACGAGCTCGCGCAGGCTCGCCAGAAAGCGCTTCTGCGACAGGGAACGGGCGACCTCATCGAGTCCGTTTCGCCAGAACTTCTTGCCCAACTTCCACAAACCTGGCCATCTGGCGCTTTCCCAGGTATCCCGGGGGTTGATCTGAAGCCAGGTATAGCCTTCGCGGGCGAGGGCGAAGACGGCATTGGGTCCGGCGTGAACGCCCCCCTTGACCATTTTGGTCAGGTGCACTCCGAGGAACGGAAACGCCGGGTTCGGCACCGGATAGATGAGGCCGTTCACCAGGTGCGTCGACTCGGGCGTGAGCTCAAAGTATTCGCCCCGAAACGGAATGATCCGCACGTCGGGTTTCAGGCCGGCCAGACTGGCGACCCGGTCGCTGTGCAGTCCGGCGCAGTTCACGAACTCGTCGGCGCGATATTCCGCCACTTTCGTGGTGACCGTCACCGCGTCCGGATGGGTCGTCACGCCGACGATTTTCTGGTCGAAGAGAACTTCACCGCCGCCCTGCTCGATCAGCCGACGCAGTGCGGCGCACACGCCGCGATAGTCCACGATGCCGGTGGATGGCACCTTCAACGCGGCCACGGCGTTGACGTGAGGCTCAACCTCGCGCGCCTCGGACGCGCTGACGATGCTGCAGCCCACTCCGTTGGCCTGGCCGCGTTCGTAGAGTCGTTCCAACGCTGGTATCTGAGACGAACTCGTGGCGACAACGAGTTTTCCGCAGATATCAATGGCGACTCCGTTGTCTTTCGCGAAGCGCTCCATTGAAATGGCCCCGGCCTGGCCCAGCGTCGCCTTCAGGCTTCCGGGGGTGTAGTACAGGCCGGAGTGGATGACGCCGGAATTGTTGCCGGTCTGGTGCGCCGCAACGCCGCGTTCCTTCTCCAGCACGGTCACGCGGTGGCCTCGGCGCGTGAGCTCGTACGCGGTGGAAAGTCCGACGATGCCCGCTCCGGCGACGATGACGTGAGTCTTCATTGATTCGATCCCGCCTATAGTTTGCTTACTGAGAGCATACTATAGTGAAATAATGCACCCGATCAATCCACTGTCTGCCGTCTCTTCGCCGCCGACCGCGCCCAGCCTTCCGATCATCGACTCGGATGATCGCTACTACCTGCGCCGGGTGTTCTGCGTGGGGCGCAACTATGCCGATCACGCGCGCGAACTGGGTAACGACCCCGATCGGGAGCCCCCCTTCTTCTTCGCCAAGCCGGCCGATGCCGTGTTCGCCGTCGACGAGGGTGTTCCGGAGTTCGGGATCGCCCCGCACAAGGTGCCCTACCCGCCGCAGACCGCCAATCTGCACTACGAGATGGAACTCGTCGTGGCGATCGGCGCCGGCGGCAGCGATATCACGGTAGCGGATGCCCTCAGCCACGTCTGGGGCTACGGCGCCGGGATCGACCTGACGCGCCGCGACCTCCAGGACGAGGCCAAGGCGCTGAAGCGGCCGTGGGATCTCTCCAAGGGGTTCGACTTCTCGGGCCCCTGCACCCCGCTTGTGGCAGCAGCCCGAATCGGCCATCCGGCTGCCGGAACCGTGTGGCTGAGCGTGGATGGCGACAGTCGCCAGCACGGCGATCTCGCCGACCAGATCTGGTCCGTTCCGGAAGTGGTCGCGTCGCTGTCGCGCTTCGTCACCCTCCGGCCGGGCGATCTGATCTTCACCGGCACTCCGGCCGGAGTGGGCGCCATCGTGGCCGGCAACGAGGTTCGTGGTGGTGTCGACGGAATCGGCGAGCTGAGCTTTCGCGTCGTCTGACCCGGCGAATCGCCGCTATTCGTTCGCGAGGATGGTTTTGCGATCACTGAGAGCGCGCAACCGGGCGCTCTCGATGTGGTGGCGCATCAGGTCGGCAGCGGCTTCGGGCGCACGCGCCACGAAAGCATCGTAGATCTGCCGGTGTTCTGCAGCAGCGAACCGGGCATCCGCTGAACCGAGTTTCACGAACAGGCGAAAGCGCTGCACCTGACCGCCGAGGGACCGATAGGCCCCCTCGAGAAAGGGGTTCGCCGACTGCTCGGCGATGAGAGAGTGAAAATCCTCGTCAGCCGACCAGTACTCCCGAAAGGAACGCACCACCTGGGACTCCGAGAGGCGCAGCAGGTCATCGATCGGCACCAGGAGTTTCGCGAGGAACTCCGGCGTCACCCGCCGGCCAGCCTCCAGAGCCAGGGCCGGCTCGAGCACGAGCCGGGCTTCCATCAGCTTATCCAGCTCGACTTCGCTGAACAGCGGTGCCACGAAGTAGCCCCGAAGAGCTTCGCGATGCACGAGCCCGGTGTGTTCGAGACGGGCGAGCGCCTCGCGGATCGGAGTCTGGCTCACCTCGAACTCGCGCGACAGCGTGGGAATGTTCAGCGCGGCACCCGGATCGAACGTGCCGTTCATCAACTGGCCGAACAAGAGGGCGTAGACCTTGTCAGCGTGCGTTGTGCGTTCCGGTGCGTCGTCTCGTGCCATAGTAAAATCCTACCGGCTATAGTTTGGACGAGTTTGGTGCTCTAAGTCAGCAGGGCACGGAGCGCGTTCGTGGCGTGTCGCCGGTGATCGTCCAGGAGCTGGATCAGCCGGTCGGTGTCGCCGGCGGCGAAAGCCTCCACCATTTGCGAGTGTTCACTCTCCACGCGCTCCCGGTTGCTGGGGGTTTCGTAGTACAGCAGCCGATAGGCCTCGGTCGAGTCCCACAGGGCTCCGACAATACGTTCCAGCCGCGGCAGCCCGGCTGCCGCCACCAGCACGAAGTGAAACCGTCGATTGGCTTCGGTCATCGCCAGGAGGTCGCCACCGTCGCTGGCGATTTCGACCGCGCGGGCAGCGTCGCGAAAATCGCTCAGCACGCCGGCCGGCGGATTGGCCATGGTCGTGCGCACGGCTTCGGTCTCGAGCAGCTGCCGAAGTCGGTAGACCTCCAGCAGGTCGCCCAACGACAACCGCGCCACCCGGTAGCCACGGTGCGGCTCGTGCACCACCCGACCCTCGGCTGCCAGCGTGTTCAGTGCCTCGCGAACCGGCACCCGGCTCACCCCGAGGCGTTCGGCGAGCGTGTCCTGGCGAAGCGGCTGGTCGGGAACCAGCTCGCCGACGACGATCAGCCGCCGCAGCTCCTTGAGGACGAATTCCGGGGCCGTCGATGGCCGGGGGCCGGTCACCGAGGGGGGAGTTAGTCGTGTCACGGTCATGACTCTAACCCACCCCTCACTCACACTTACTCAGCGGAAGGCCGCGATGCCGGTGATGTGCTGCCCGAGAATGAGGGTGTGCACCTCATCGGTACCTTCATAGGTGCGCACGCTTTCCAGGTTGTTCGCGTGGCGCATCGGGGAATAGTCCAGGGTGATGCCGTTCCCGCCGAGCATGGCCCGCGCTTCCCGGCAGACTTCGATGGCCTCCCGGCAGTTGTTCAACTTGCCCACCGAGATTTGGTGGGTCGACAGCGTTCCGAGGTCCTTGAGCCGCCCGATCTGCAGGGCCAGAAGGGTTCCCTTGTTGATTTCGAGTGCCATGTTGACGAGTTTCTGCTGGGTCAGCTGGTAGCCGGCGAGCGGCTTGCCGAACTGCATCCGCTCGCGAGAGAAGTCGAGAACGGTCAGGTAGCTGTCTCGGGCAGCGCCCATCGCGCCCCAGATGATGCCGTAGCGCGCCTCGTTGAGGCACTCGAATGGTCCGCGCAGACCGCGAGCCTTCGGCAGCATCGCTGACTCCGGCAGTCGCAGGTCGGTGAGCTGGATTTCGCACTGGATCGACGCCCGCATCGACAGCTTCGGCTCGATCGGGGTCGCGACGAAGCCGGGAGTGTCGGTGGGCACGATGAACCCGCGGATACCGTCTCCGGTCATCGCCCAAATGATGGCCACCTGGGCCACCGAGGCGAGTCCGATCCACCGTTTCGTGCCGTTCAGCACCCAGTCGGAGCCATCACGATGGGCGAAGGTGGTCATGCTTCCCGGGTCAGACCCGGCCGTCGGCTCGGTCAGGCCGAAGCAGCCGATGATCTCACCGGCGGCCATGCGGGGCAGCCACTCGTTCTTCTGCTCCTCGGAGCCGTGCTTGTGAATCGCGCTCATGGCGAGGGAGCCCTGCACGCTCACGAAGGTGCGCAGCCCGGAATCGCCTGCCTCCAGTTCCATCGCCGCGAGGCCATACTCCACCGACGTGCGCCCGGGGCAGCCGTAGCCCTTGAGGTGCATGCCGAGAAGACCGAGCTTGGCCATTTCCGGCACAATTTCGAGCGGAAAAATCGCCTTCTCGTACCAATTCGCAATGTTTGGTTTGATCGACGAGTCGACGAAGGAACGAACTTCTCCGCGCAGGGCGATCTCGGTGTCGGTGAGCAGGGATTCAATGCCGATGAGATCTGAGGTGTCAAGCATGGGCTGTCCTTCTGGTCGTGGTGGTTGCTGTGGTATTCAGTGCTGTGGTGTTGAACGTGGCTCCGGCGTGTTCGCCGAGCAACGGTGGCGGTCGCAGATAGCGCGCGGGGGTCTGGGAGAGGCGAATCGGGTTAGCGATCTGCCGACTGGTACGGGAGCCGTCTGTCACGTCCACGACGGGAGCAAGGCCGAGCGTCGTGGCAAGCTCGAGCGCTTCGAGAATCGAGTTCACCTTGCCGGCCGGTACTCCGGCCAAGAGCAGAGCGGCCGACCACTCTGCGCCAGGCCGATGCTGCAAGCGCTCCTCGAGCAGTTCCTTGAGCGCAGCCCGGTGGGCCAGACGCTCGGTATTGCTGCCGAAACGGTCGTCGTCGGCCAGCTCGGGCAGACCGAGTACGCGCACCAGGTTGACGAATTGTTTGTCGGTGCCGACCGCTACGGCGATCGGGCCATCCTGGGTGCTGAAGGTTTCGTAGGGCGCAATGCTCGGGTGTGCGTTTCCCATTCGGCGCGGCGCCGTTCCGGTGGCGAGCGTGCTCGACGACTGGTTGACCATGCCGGCCAGCAGCGAGGAGAGCAGGTTCACCTCCACGCGTTGCCCCTGCCCGGTGCGATCGCGCACCCGCAGTGAGGCGAGGATTCCCACGACGGCGTTTTGGCCGGTGATCACATCGACGAGCGCGACGCCCACCTTGCTGGGCTCGGAATCGGGGGATCCGGTCACACTCATGAGACCACCGACGGCCTGCACCAGCAGGTCATACCCGGGAAGGTGAGCCCCGGCATCCGTACCGAAACCGGTGATCGAACAGTAGACCAGATCCGGTCGCTCCAGTCGGAGCGAAGCATCGTCAAGTCCGTACTTTTCCATCACGCCCGGACGAAAATTCTCGATCACCACGTCGGCGGCGAGGGCGATGCTGCGGGCTTCGGCCAACCCGGCTTCGGTGCGCAGGTCGCAAACGACGGATCTCTTGTTGCGGTTCACGCTGGCAAAGTAGGAGCCCATGCCGTTCGCGTCGACCGGCGGAACCCAGGCCCGGGTGTCGTCCCCGGCCGGGTGCTCGATCTTGATGACGTCGGCTCCAAAGTCGGCGAGCATCATGGAGGCGAACGGACCGGCCAATACCCGGGAGAAATCGGCGACCTTGATGCCGCCGAGCGGCGACCCGGTATCGGTGTCGATCATGAGGAGACCTCCGTGACGCCAGACGGAGCGGGAACGTCGAACGCGATCAATAGACCGGCCAGCAGCTGGTAATACCCGGCCAAGATGGTGATCTCGACCAGGCCGGCGTGGCCGTGATGCTGTTCCGCCCGAGCGTGGGTGGCCGCATCGACGGCGCGGTCTCGCACGAGCGCCAGCGCGAAGGCGAGAGCGGATGCCTCCGCCTCGGTGGCCGTCTCGGGCGTCACCCCCTGGGCAAGCGCCCGCAATTCAAGCGGCGTGATTCCGACCGTGGCCGCCACTCGGCTGTGGGCGTACCACTCGTACTCACAGCCATATACGGCGGCGATCAAGCACACCAGCAGTTCGCGGGTGCGGTTCTCGAGCGTGCCGGCAAAACGCAGCGAGGCACCGAGGGCCGAAACGGCCTGACCCAGGGCGGGGGAGTACAGCAGCGCGTTGAACGGGCCGGCCAGCAGCCCGTCATCGTCGACCACGAGGAACGGCCCGTCGCCGCGCGGGGGAGCGATGATCTCGTCGTAGAGGCGTCGCCCGGCGGGGTCGAGGTCGGACGGGGACAGCAGCGGAAGACGCCCGCCCTGTGCGTGTTCGATCACGGCCCGATCAGACAAGGGTCCGCCCGCCGTCGATGAACAGCACCTGACCGGTGACGAAGGCCGCCTGGCGTGAGGCCAGAAAGAGCATGGAACCGGTGAGGTCATCCACGGTGCCGAGCCGGCCGGCCGGCACCAGCTCGGTGTAGTGGTCCCGCATTCCGGGCCGGTCCAGGTGTGCGCGGGTCAGCTCGGTCTCGGTGTAACCCGGCGCGATGGCGTTGACCGTGACGCCGGAGGCGGCCCATTCGCGCGCCATCACCCGCACGAGTTGGTTGAGGCCGCCCTTGCTCGCCGCGTACGGCGCGTGGTCGGCGTGGGCGAGGGTGCTCGAAACCGAGGAGCAGAATACCTGACGCCCGTAGCCGGCATCGATCATGATTCGGCCGGCAGCCTTGCCGAGACGGAATGCGCTGGAGAGGTTGACGTCGAGGATGCGTTGCCAGTCGTCGTCGTTCAGGTCGAGCACGGGAACCCGATGGTTGATCCCCACGGCGTGCACGAGCACATCGAGGCCGCCGAGGCGTTCCACCACCGTGGCGACCACACTCTCGCATCCGGCCGTGGTCGTCAGGTCTGCCTGTACGCCGATGATACGGGGATCCAGCTCGGCGAGACGCTCTGGGCTGAGATCGGCCACGACAACCTGGGCACCAACCTCCAGAAATGCGAGAGCGCAGGCGGTGCCGATTCCCCCGGCACCCGCCACGAGAACGCGCTGGGTGGCGAGGCCGAGCCAGTCATTCGTCGTGCCGGTCATCGCGTGCTCCGGCCACAGGGTGCCGGAACGTGCGCCGGAGCGAGTGTCGGTTGGATTGCATCGTTGCAAAGACTCATTTGGATACTGTATCCAATTTGAGGCGGGAGTCAAAGACTCGGGCCTAAGAACTTTCGGAGCGCATTGTGCACAATACGACGCCGGTAGCATTGCTACCCATGCACACCGTCGTCGCACAGCCGCAATCTCTGGCCACCGCTCTGCGCTCCCGGGGGGTGCGGCATGTGCGCGACGACGACACGACGAGGGCGGCGTATTCCTCGGACGCTTCGCTCTACCGCGTCGTTCCGTCGGCCGTCGTGCTGCCGCGCGACGTCGATGACGTGGCCACGACGTTGGCGCTCTGCCTAGACCGGGGCATTCCCCTCACCTCGCGCGGCGCCGGCACGTCGGTGGCCGGAAACGCCATCGGTGCCGGCGTCATCCTGGATTTCAGCCGGTACCTGAACCAGGTCGTGTCG
Organism: Cryobacterium sp. N19; assembly: GCF_002929595.1. NCBI lineage: Bacteria > Bacillati > Actinomycetota > Actinomycetes > Micrococcales > Microbacteriaceae > Cryobacterium > Cryobacterium sp. N19. Next base: position 342,591 of record NZ_PJJR01000052.1, read on the forward strand.
ATTGACGCCGAGGCCCGCACGGCGGTGGTGCAGCCGGGAACGGTGCACGCCACCCTGCAGCAGGCGGCGCTCAAGCTCGGTCTGCGCTTCGGCCCCGACCCGTCGACGCACACCCGCTGCACCATTGGCGGCATGATCGGCAACAATGCCTGCGGTTCGCGCACCCTGGCCTACGGCCGAACCGCCGACAACGTGACCCACCTTGACGTGCTGACCGGAACCGGCGAACGGCTCTTTCTCGGGGGCGACGGCACCCCCGCCTCGCCCCAAACCGACGCCCTCCGCGAACTCGTGCGCGGTGAGCTCGGCACCATCCGCACCGAACTGGGCCGTTTCGGCCGCCAGGTCTCCGGCTATGCCCTCGAACATCTGCTGCCCGAGCGCGATTTCGATCTGCGGCGCGCGCTGGTCGGCAGTGAGGGCAGCCTGGCGATCGTCTTGGAAGCCGGCGTCAGCCTGGTCGCCGACGCCGCTCACAAGCGGATGGTCGTGCTCGGCTTCTCCGACATCGGTTCGGCCGGCGACGCGGTCATGGCCGTGCTGCCCTTTCAGCCGACCGCCTGCGAGGGGCTCGACTCGCGCATCGTCGATGTCGTGCGCACCCGAAAAGGCCGAGAGGCCGTTCCCGACCTTCCGGCCGGCACGGCCTGGCTGTTCATCGAGGTGTCCGGCGGAGACCCGCAGGAGGTCAGCGACCGAGCCCTGCGCGTGAGCCGGATCGATTCCGCGGTGGACGCGAGGGTGATCACCGACCCGCGCCAGGCCGCCCAACTGTGGAAGATTCGGGAAGACGGCGCCGGACTGGCCGGTCGGTCGCCGGTGGGGGCACCGGCCCATTCCGGCTGGGAAGACGCCGCCGTTCCGCCGGAGCGCCTCGGCGCCTACCTGCGCGACTTCGACGAGCTTCTCCGCGGGCATGACCTGGTCGGGTTTCCCTACGGGCACTTCGGCGATGGCTGCGTGCACGTCCGCCTCGATTTTCCCTTCGGCCGCGCCGACGGCCGGGCCCGATTCCGGGCGTTCATGACGGATGCGGCCCGGCTCGTGGCCAGCTATGGCGGGTCGCTCTCCGGCGAGCACGGCGACGGCCGGGCCCGGAGCGAGCTGCTACCCATCATGTACTCCGAGGCTGCGCTCGCCCTGTTCGGCTCGGTGAAGGCCATCATGGACCCGGACAACGTGCTGAACCCGGGGATCGTCGTGGATCCGCGCCCGCTGGATGCGGACATCCGCTCGGCGCACGCGCCGTCGGTGCGCACCGGGCTGGCCCTGTCCTATGCCTCTGACGGGGGCGACTTCAGCCAGGCCGTGCACCGCTGCACCGGAGTGGGCGTGTGTCGCGCCGAGAACACCGGCGACAGCGTGATGTGCCCCTCCTACCTGGCGACCCGGGAGGAGAAGGATTCCACGCGAGGCCGGGCCCGGGTGCTGCAGGAGATGATCAACCAGGGTGGCGCGAACTGGCGTTCACCGGAAGTGCACGATGCCCTCGATCTGTGTCTGTCCTGCAAGGGCTGCGCCTCGGATTGTCCGACCGGGGTGGACATGGCGGCCTACAAGGCGGAGGTGCTGCACCAGAGTTTCAAGGGTCGGCTGCGCCCGATCACCCACTACTCGCTGGGCTGGCTGCCAAGGTGGGCTCGCCTGGCCTCCGTCGCCCCGAAGCTGCTCAACCGGCTGGTGCGGCTGCCCCTGCTGAGCCGACTGGCTCTTTGGCTGGCCGGCATCGACCACCGTCGCTCGATCCCAACCTTCGCCGAACAGACCTTCACTGACTGGTTTCAGGCTCGCGAGCCGCGCCCTAGCGCCGAGAATGCGCGCCCGGTACTGCTCTGGGCGGATTCCTTCACGAACTATTTCACGCCGGAGGTGGGCCGTGCCGCAGTGCGGGTGCTGGAAGCCGCCGGATGCACCGTGCAGATCCCCGAGCAGCCGCTCTGTTGCGGCCTCACCTGGATCTCCACCGGGCAGCTCGATGCGGCGCGCACCATTCTCGGCAAAACCGTCGGCCAGCTCGCCGCGGTCGCGCACGCCGGTATTCCGATCGTCGGACTCGAGCCCTCCTGCACCGGTGTGCTCCGCTCCGACGCCCTCGAACTACTCGGCCATGAGGCGGCGCAGCCAGTGGCCGCGGCCACCCATACGCTCGCCGAATTTCTGGCGACGCTCCCCGACTACCTGCCGCCGAACCTTCAAGGCACCACCGTCGTGGCCCAACCGCACTGCCACCACCACGCCGTGATGGGCTGGAGCCCCGACGCTGCGCTGCTGCAGCAGGCCGGCGCCGAACTGACCCAACTGGGCGGATGCTGTGGGCTGGCCGGCAACTTCGGCGTGGAGCGCGGCCACTACGACGTGTCGATCGCCGTGGCCGAACAGCAACTTCTTCCGGCGGTGCGCGGCGCCGCGGCTGCGACCGTGATGCTCGCCGATGGCTTCTCCTGCCGAACCCAGCTGCAGGATCTCAGCGACCGCTGCGGCATCCACTTGGCGCAGTTGCTCGACCCGTCCTGACAACTAGCGCAACAGTACCTATTGCAGGAAGGCCAGATCGGCACCCTCTGGGGCCTGCAGAACCGTCGACGCGTGCAGTCGACTCCAGCCGCGCGCAGGCAGGGCCGGCAGCTGCAGGTCGGCACGCCGACGGGCGAGCTCCTCGTCGTCCACGAGCAGGTCGACTGTGCGACCGGGCACGTCGAGCCGAATCCGATCGCCGTCACGAACCAGGGCGAGCGGCCCGCCGATCGCGGCCTCCGGTGCACAGTGCAGCACGATCGTGCCATAGGCGGTGCCGCTCATGCGCCCGTCCGAGATGCGCACCATGTCGCGAACGCCCTGCCGGGCCAGATAGCGGGGGATGGGAATCGATCCGGCTTCCGGCATGCCGGCCCCGACCGGGCCGATGTTGCGCATGACCAGCACGTGATCCGGGGTCAGCGCGAGACTCTCATCGTTCAGCCGCGCCTCCAGATCATCGAGGGAATCGAACACCGCAGCGATCCCCTCATGCACCAGCAGGTGAGCGGATGCCGCTGCCACTTTGATCACGGCGCCGTCCGGCGCGAGGGAGCCGGTCAACGCCACGAGCGCACCGGTCGGTCCGAGTGGATCGTCGAGCGCGTGCACCGTGCTCTGCCAGGCCTGGGGAGCAACGGCTCCGTCGAGGGCTTCGCCCAGGGTCTGGCCGGTGATGGTCAGCACATCGAGGTCGAGCAGCGGGGACAGGGTTTTGAGCAGGGCGGGCACCCCGCCGTCGCGGTGCATGTCCGGCAGGTAGTTCTGGCCGGCCGGTTTGCAGTCCACCAGCAGCGGAGTGCGCGCCGCGATCTCGTGAAAGTCGTCGAGGTCGAGCTCAATGCCGAGCCGCCGGGCAATCGCGGTCAGGTGGATGATCGCGTTCGTCGAACCGGAGATGGCAGCGAGTACGGTCACCGCGTTGTGGAATGCCCCCGCAGTCATGATCTGCGACGGTCGGCGGTCGGCGGCGGCGATCTCGACGGCCCGACGGCCGGTCTGCACGCCGAGCCGCAGCCGGTGGGCGGAGACGGCCGGTGCGGTGCCGGCGAAGGGGAGCGACATTCCCATCGCTTCAACGACGCAGGCCATGGTTGAGGCCGTACCCATCACCATGCAGGTACCGGCGGTCGGCGCGAGTTCCTGGTTGATCTCGCCGATGGTGGTCTCGTCGATCGTACCGGCGCGGAACTCCGACCACAGGCGGCGACAGTCGGTGCAGGCGCCGAGCCGTTCGCCCTTGTAGCTTCCGACGGACATCGGGCCGACGACGAGCGAAATCGCCGGGATGTCGGCAGACGCTGCCGCCATGAGTTCGGCCGGCACGGTCTTGTCGCAGCCTCCCAGCAGAACCACCGAATCCATCGGTTGGCTGCCGAGCTGCTCTTCGAGTTCCATGGCCATGAGATTGCGAAAGAGCATGCTCGTGGGGGTGGTCAGAATTTCACCGATGGACATGACCGGAAAGACGAAGGGCAGGCCGCCGGCCTCGAGTACTCCGCGTTTCACGCTCTCGATGAGCTGAGGCATATCCCGGTGGCAGGTCGTGAAATCCGAGGAGGTATTGACGATGCCAACGACCGGTCGGTCGAGGTCTTCGGGGTCCAATCCGGCCGAGGCAAGAAAGGCCCGCCGAATGAATTTGCTGAAATCCCGGTCGGCATAATTGGTCAGTTTGCGGTCAACGCCGACAGCTCTGTCATTTGTGTGCATGACCACTCAGGATCGCACACCCTCGCGAGCTGGATGAGTAAATGGGGGACAAACAATGGTAAAAAGCCCGTGTTTCTGCGAGACTGGAGCTTTGAGCTTGCCCGGCACCTCGGGTAATCACGTCCAGTACGTCGGGCATCCCAACAAAGGAATCCCATTGACGGATCAAACATTTCAGTTAATCGCAATCGTTTTATACCTCGTTGGCATGGTCGCCATCGGGTACTTTGCCTTTCGGCAAACGAAAGATCTTGACGACTATATGCTCGCCGGCCGAGGCCTCAAACCGGGCACAGCAGCCCTGAGCGCCGGAGCCTCCGACATGTCCGGCTGGCTTCTGCTTGGCCTTCCCGGAGCAATCTACGTGGGTGGCCTGGTCGAAGCCTGGATGGCCATCGGCCTGACCATCGGCGCCTGGCTGAACTGGAAGTTCGTGGCCCCGCGGCTCCGTTCCTACACCTTCGTGTCAAACAACTCGATCACCATCCCGAGCTTCTTCGAGAACCGGCTCAAAGACTCATCACGCCTGCTGCGCATCGTCTCCGGCGTGATCATCCTGGTGTTCTTCACCTTCTACGTGGCCTCCGGCATGGTCGCCGGCGGCGTGTTCTTCGAGACGTCCTTCGGCTCGACGTTCCTCACCGGCATGCTGATCGTCGGCGGAGTGACCCTGCTCTACACACTGTTCGGCGGTTTTCTTGGCGCCACCCTCACCGACGTCGCCCAGGGCATTCTCATGCTGGTCGCGCTGATTGCGATTCCCGTCGTGGCCCTCAATGCCACCGGCGGAATCACGGCCACCCTGGACTCCATTCGTGAGTTCAACCCCGACCTGCTCTCCCTCACGGCCGGTGGAACCGCCCTCGGCATCATCTCCGCCGCAGCCTGGGGCCTCGGCTACGTCGGTCAGCCGCACATCATCGTGCGCTTCATGGCCATGCGCACCCCGCAGGATGCCACGGCCGGTCGCCGCATCGGCATCGGCTGGATGATTCTCACCGCCCTCGGCGCCGTCGCCACCGCCCTCATCGGCATCGCCTACTTCCAGCAGAACCCGGACCTGACTCTGGCCGACCCCGAAACGGTCTTCCTGATGCTGGCTCAGACCCTGTTCCACCCGTTCATCGCGGGTCTGGTCCTGGCAGCCGTTCTCGCCGCTATCATGAGCACCATTTCCTCGCAGCTGATCGTCTCGTCCTCGGCGCTGGTCGAAGACCTCTACAAGATCGTCGGCAAGAAGAACGCCTCGTCGAAGCACCTGGTGATGCTCGGCCGTATCGGAGTTTTGCTCGTGGCCGTCGTCGCCGGCATCATCGCCTTGAACCGCGACACGACCATCCTCGCGCTGGTCGGCTTTGCCTGGGCCGGCTTCGGTGCCGCGTTCGGACCGGTCGTACTCCTCTCCCTGTTCTGGAAGAAGCTCTCGACCTGGGGCACGCTCGCCTCGATGGTCACCGGCGCTGTCGTCGTGTTCATCTGGGGAAATTCCCCCCTGGCCGGCGTGATGTACGAGATCGTGCCGGGCTTCGCCGCCAGCCTGATCGTGGCCGTCGTCGTTTCGCTGCTCACCTACAAGCCCAACGCTGAGATCGACGCCGAGTTCGATCTGGCCGCCGAACAGGCGCACTCGAAGTACGTGGCGCCCGAAAAGGTGTCCGTCTAACGCACCTCGCGCTTCACACCTGGGCGGCATCCGTCGTCGGCTTCTCGCCGACGGATGCCGTTGGTGTTGGTGTTGGCCTTGGTCAGCGGGGCTGTTTCTGCAGCCAGGGGCGCAGCATCCGGGTCACCCACGGCAGCACGAAGTAGGCCATCAGCGGCGTGAGCACGAGGGTGGTCAGCAGCACCTTGAGCGCCGTCGCGAGGTCGCCCCAGCCGGGAACGAACCAGGTCACGAGCAGGGTGAAGACGAGGTTGACCGGAAAGAAGCCGAGCCAGATGCTGATCGCTTGCTTCCCGCGCGGCGGCGGCACCAGGGCAGGTTCTCCCGGCTCCGGTTGCATGCCGTCGAACCAACCCTCGATGCCGGTGCGTTTCTCCACGTGGGCGTCGAGCACCAGGTCGGTTCCGGCCTCGAGCCACTCGGTGCGCTCGTCGGAGTTCTCCCAGGCCTCAAGGCTCTCGTGGTTGGAAAAGCGGTAGAGCCTGTTCCAGGTGGCGGAATCCTCGCTGCCCCGCACCCAACCCGACCCGAGAAACCCGGGGTATTTGTGGGCGAGGTTGATACCGTGCTTCACCCACTCGCTCGCCTCGGTGAAGCGCGCCGGATCGACCGTGCGGGTGATGGAAACGGTGACGGAAGCTGACGCGGGTGGGGGTGTGAGAGCCATCTAGAAAATCATCGGGCGGTCGTCGTCATCGCCGCCGAGATCGAGGTCGACGAGCACCGGCACATGGTCGCTCGGGGCGTCGCCCTTGCGTTCGTTGCGGTGGATGCTGGCATCCGTCACCAGATCGGCGAAGGCGGGGGAGCCGAGGATGAAGTCGATGCGCATGCCCTCGTTGCGCGGAAAACGCAGCTGCTTGTAGTCCCAGAAGGTGAACCCTTCGGGCACGATCGGCCGCACGACGTCGGTCAGTCCTGCCCGTTCGAAGGCGTCAAACGCGGCCCGCTCGGCCACAGAGATGTGGGTCGAGAGCCCGGGCACGAAGCTCGGGTCGCCCATGTCTTCGTCGCGCGGCGCGACGTTCCAGTCGCCCATCATGGCCAGCGCGAGCGCGGGGTGCTGGCTGAGTTCCTCGGCCGCGTGGGTCTGGAGCGCCTTCAGCCAGGCCAGCTTGTAGGCGTAGTGCGGGTCGCCGAGCGCGCGACCGTTCGGCACGTAGAGGCTCCACAGCCGCAGGTCGGTCACGGTCACGCCGAGCGCGCGCGCCTCGAGAGGCTGGTCAGGGCCAACTGACCCCTTCTGGAAGCCGGGCATATTCGGAAAGGTGGTGACAACATCCGTCATCGGTTCCCGGCTCGCGAACGCCACACCGTTCCACTGGCTGAGGCCGTGAATGGCCAGGTCGTAGCCGGCATCCTCGAACGCCTGCGACGGAAATTGCTCCGGCTTGCACTTGATCTCCTGCATGGCGAGAACGTCGATGTCCTCGCGTTCCATCCAGTCGACGATTCGCCCGGAGTGGGCACGAACGGAGTTGACGTTCCAGGTGGCAATGCGCATTCGTCAAGCCTATAAGCCTGAAGCGGATGCCAGGCGGCGGTATCGGAAGCGACCCCGGCCGTGGTGCGGTTGAATGGGTACAACATTCTTGAGCGCGGAAAGGTCACAGTGACCCAATTGCAAATTGGCTATGCGGCCATGTTGGAGCAGTTTCCACCGGCCGAAGCGGTCGCACTCTCGGCGTACGCCGAGCAGCACGGTTTCACCGGTGTGATGGCGGCCGACCACTTTCAGCCCTGGGTTCCGGCGCAGGGGCAGTCGAGCTTTGTCTGGGGCGTGCTCGCCTCGATCGCCGAGCGCACCACCGGCAACTTCGGGCCCGGCGTGACCGCCCCGACGTTTCGCTGGCACCCCGCCATGGTCGCCCAGGCCTCGGCGACGCTCGCCTCGATGTACCCCGGCCGACACTGGCTGGGACTGGGCAGTGGAGAAGCTCTGAACGAACACATCGTGGGCGGCTACTGGCCCGAGGCCCCCGAGCGCATCAACCGCATGTTCGAGGCCATCGAGATCATCTCCAAACTGTTCGCCGGCTCACTGGCCGGCCGGGACGTCAAGCACGCCGGCCAGTTCTTCAAGCTCGAGTCGACCCGGCTGTGGACCATGCCGCCGGTTGCCCCCGAGATTCTGGTCGCCACCGCCGGCCCGGTCACCGCCAAGCGCGCCGGTCGGCTGGCCGACGGCCTGATCACGGTCGGCGCCCCGCTGGAGAAGATCTCGATGCTGTTCGGCAAATTCGACGACGGTGCGCGCGAGGCCGGAAAAGACCCCTCGACGATGCCCAGGGTGCTGCAGCTGCACCTGAGCTGGGCCGAGACCGACGAAGAGGCGAGGGCCAATGCGCTGCACGAGTGGCCGAACGGCGGCATGCGATTTCCGAAGAGCGACATCCGTTCGCCATTCGAGTTTGAGCAGCTGGCCAAACTCGTGCGCCCGGAGGACTTCGAGGGTCGCATGATCATCTCGGCCGACCCCGACGAGCACCGCAAATACATTCAGAGGTTCGTCGACCTCGGTTTCGACCGTATCTACCTGCACAACGTTGGCCGTAACCAGAAACAGTGGATCGACGTCTTCGGCGCATCCGTTCTGCCGAAACTGGTGCGCTAGATGCCGCACGATTCGCTGCCCGACGCTGCCGCCGCCGAAGTGGGCGCCATGGAGCTGTTCGGTCTCAAAGTATTCACGCTCGGGGGTTTCGGCGAGATCACTGCCGGCGACGACCTCGCGGACCTGATCGCTGAAGCCGCGCAGTCCCGCCTCGCCGACGGCGACATTGTGGCGGTGACCAGCAAGATTGTCTCCAAAGCTGAGGGACGCGTCGTTCAGGCCGCCGACCGCGAACAGGCGATCACCGACGAGACCGTGCGCGTCGTAGCATCGCGGGCGCACCCGGGCGGGGTCACCCGCATCGTCGAGAACCGGCAGGGCCTCGTCATGGCGGCGGCCGGCGTCGACACGAGCAATGCACCCGAGGGTGTGGTGCTGCTGTTGCCGGTCGATCCGGACGCGTCGGCGCGGGCGATCTGCTCGGCCCTCCGCGAACGCACCGGGCTGCGCCTCGGCGTGCTGATCACGGACACCGCCGGGCGCCCCTGGCGGGAAGGCCAGACCGACATCGCCATTGGCGCGGCAGGGCTCGCCGTGCTCGACGACCTGCGCGGCACAGCGGATGTCTCGGGTCGTCGCCTCGACGTCACCGTCGCGGCGGTCGCCGACGAGATCGCCGGCGCCGCCGATCTGGTCAAGGGCAAGACCAGCGGCAACCCGGTCGCCGTCGTGCGCGGACTCGGACGACTGGTCGGCGAGCTGGACGCCGCTGGCGCTCGGGCGCTGCAGCGCCCGAGCGACACCGACATGTTCCGACTCGGCACAGCCGAAGCGCGCGCTGAAGGGTATGCCGAGGGGTTCGCGGCCGGCTTGGCTGCAGCGGCCGGTAAAAGCTAGATCGAGATGGTGAGGGCCTGGATCAGGCCGCTCTCGGCGTCGAGCTCGAAGCGGTAGTTCAGGTCGACGCTGCGGCCCGGAAAGTTGCCCTCGACGCGGTTGACGACGGTCGTCGACGACTCGTCCTTCTCGGTGCGCAGCTGGGTGGTCGTGTACTCGAATTCGGCGGCGCCGCCGGCGAGCCAGGCGGTGATGGCCGTCTCGCCCATGTAGGTCTTGCCGTCATCGATGACGACCGCATTTTCGGTGAAGGTTGCTCCAGCGGAGGCGGGCTTCGCGCTGGCGCTGCGTTCGAGGTAGATCATGATGGCCATCGGCAACGTGCGGGACTGAGTGGTGAGTGACATGGAACCTCCTGGGCCGTTCAAAGCGAACGTAATCGAGTCGACGGATGTTTGCAGTCGACCCTTGAGGCTACCGCGCGCCGGGCGCGCCAGGGATCGCCCTAGCTGGAGCGGGAAGTCGCTGGTAACGTATTCCCTATGGAAGGTTCCCTCGACGCGGTCGGGCGTCTCATGGTTCCCAAGGCCCTGCGCGATGCGCTGGGGCTCCATCCCGGTTCAACCGTGGATATTTCTCAGTACGGCAGCGGGCTGCAGGTTGTACCGGCAGGGCGAACGGCTCGGCTCGTCGACGAAGACGGGGTCCTCGTCGCTACGTCCTCGACGGCCATAGACGATGACACCATGTTCGGCCTGATCGATGCCGGACGTCGTTGAAGGTGCTCGCACTCGATACCAGTGTGGCGGTGCCACTGCTCGTCACGACCCACCCAGCGCACCACGCTGTCGTTGACTGGTGGCAGGGGCGTGAAGTCGCCTTGGCGGGTCACGCTCTGGCGGAAACTTATTCGGTGCTCACGAGATTGCCGAGCGAGGCCCGGCTTGCGCCTGAAACGGCAGCCCGGCTCCTGGCGTCGCGGTTTGCTCTGCCCCTTGTGATGACCGCCGAAACGGCCTTTCGTTTGCCAGCCTTACTCGCGAACTTGGGCATTGCCGGTGGTGCCGTCTACGACGCCGTGGTGGCCCTCGCGGCGCAGGAAAACGATTGTGTTCTCGCCACCCGGGATTCTCGCGCCAAGCCAACATATGACGCCGTTGGCGTTCGGGTTGAAATCGTTGGCCGATAACTGGGTCGTCGTCGTCCCGGTGAAGGGAAGCTCCGAGGCGAAGAGCCGGCTCGGTGTCGGGCCGGGGCGGGCGGCGCTCGCCGACGCTTTCGCGCTTGACACGGTGACGGCGCTGGTGGCAGCATCCGCTGTGGAGCGCGTGTTCGTGGTGACCGCGAGTGCGCGTTTGGGCGCGCTGCTCGGCGGGCTCGGTGCTGTCATCGTGCCGGAGGCGCCGGTCGTTGAAACGGGGCATGCCCGCTTGAACGCCGGGATCGTGCAGGGCATCGCTGCCGCTCGGCTCGCCTATCCCCAAGTAAATCTGGCGGTGATGACCGGGGATCTGCCCGCCCTGCGGCCAGGTGACATCGACGCTGCATTCGCGCTCGCCGCAGCGCAGCCGCGCTCGATGGTGCCCGATGCCGAAGGTGTGGGCACGACGACCCTGCTCGCCCGCGTAGGAGTCATGGTCACGCCGCGGTTCGGTCTCGGCTCCCGCGATGCGCACCAGGGCGACGGACACGTCGTGCTCGACCTGCCGCCGACTTCGTCTCTGCGGCGCGACGTCGACACCGCGGCCGACCTCGAAGCCGCGCGACTGATCGGACTTGGGCCGCACACGAGCGCTCTGTTCTAGTTCGTGATACTGAATCGTCTACTACTTCGAAACCGCACAAGTGGCACCACGACGCTGAGGCCGTGAATTGCGAGCGACGGTTTACGTATTGACGGGCGGGAGAGGCGCCAAGAGCGGCAATCATGGATTGATCGATCAACTTTGCTGGCAAGACTATTTCTGAGTTTCTCTCACTTTTGTGTTCGATTTGCGGTAAAATGGGTGTCAAGGAGGCAATGGCGCCCATGTTCATGGAAAACCCGAGTGAGTCCAGTTCGAACCCCGTCGTTGTGGCGGTGGAGCAGGCTCGGGAGATTCTGTTGGCGGCGTTGGGCGGGGTGTCGTTCGGGTTGCTGGGCGATGAAGAATCACTGACCCTGCTGCTGGCGGTGGAGAGCGTGGGCCGGGTCGTCGACGGGGCCCGGGTGCTCTCCACGTCCGATGTGCTGCGCCGTTCCCAGTACTTTGATGCTGCCGCAGCGAAAGCCGCCGCCCAGGCTGCTGTTGATCAGAGTGCCGCCGCCGCGCAGAATGCCGCCCGGGAGAAGGCTGGTTCGGGCAAGGCTGCTGCGGAATCCGTGATCCCGGAGGGTGCTGCGGCTGATGCGGCTTCTCCGAGCGTGGCGCGTGCGGCGGCGTCTCTGGCTGCGCCGACGCTGGCCCGGCGGCTCGGCTGTCGCAGCGGCGTCGAGCTGGTCTGCACCCTCGCCCGCCTCTCTCGCTCCGAAGTACGTCAGCGGGCCGTGCTCGGTGAGAAGGCTGGGCAGCGGATGCTGCTCGGCCGCCCGCTGGCCCCCACCTACCCGGTGCTCGACGGCCTGCGCTCCGAGGTGCTGGCCTCCGACCTCGACCGGGTCGAACGCTCCCTGGTGGCCAGCGGCTCCGGTGCGATCACTCCCGAAACTGAAGGCCTGCCCGGTGCTGGCATCGCGTTTGCGCCGGAGTTGCTGCGGCAGCAGGGCATCCAGTGGAAAGCTCGCCTCGCCCCCGACGGCACCGCGCCCGGCGAGGCCCCGACCGAGCGGCGCAGCTGGCTCACCTTCGGCACCCTCAATAACGGCGGCTACAGCCTCAACGGCTGGTTCACCACCTTCGACCGCGCCATCATCGGCAACGTCTGTGCCGGTCAACTGAGTGACGCGCACCTGTTCGCCGCCGCGGCCAACCCGGTTCCCGGCGCCGACGGCGCCGGGAACCGGGCGTACGACAGGATCAGTCCGCACCTCCTCAGTCCGTGCCCGCAGCAACCCGACGACATCCGCTCCCGTAGTGAGAAGCAGGCCGGCATCCTCCGCGCCGTGTTTGAAGCCGCCGCCCGACACCCGGGCACCCCGACGATGGGCGGAGCCGCCCCGACCGTGCTCGTGCACATCAACATCACCGACCTCCTCGCCGGCCGCGGTGCCGGCTGGATCGACGGCATCGACGGCCCCCTCACCCCCCACCAAGTCGACGAACTCATCTGCGCCGGCGGCTACCAACCCATCCTGTTCGGCCACACCGGCACAATCCTGCACCTCGGCACCAGCAACCGGTTCTTCACCGCCAGTCAACGCCGAGCGTTGGCCGCCCGCGATGGCGGCTGCGTCATCCCCGGCTGCACCGTGCCACCCCATCTCACCCAGGTTCACCACGTCGTCCCCTGGCGCCAGGGCGGCCTCACCGATATCGATAACGCCGTGCTGATCTGCAACGCCGCCCACTCAAGCATCGACACCTCAGGCTGGGACATCGACATGCGAGACGGACGCCCCTGGATCCGCGGACCCCTCATCTTCGACCCCACCCACACCTGGCGCCCCGCCGGCCAAAACCGCGCCGCCACCGCTGTTGAGAAGCCCACCTGGGAAAAGTAACGTCTAGCTCGCGACACCGGTCAAATCAATCAATCAATCAAGCTAGATCAATCAATCAATCAATCAATCAAGCCAGATCAGGTCAGCCGAATCAGGTCAGCCAGATCAACGCAGCCAGATCAACGCAGCCAGTTGAGCGAAGCCAGACCAATGCAGATTCGCGAGATTTCTTGTCAGACAAGAGCCAGCACGGCCGCGGCCATCGCGGTTGTCGCGGGCAGGTCGGTCATCCACAACGGCGCAGCAGCAGAGTGGATGCCAGCATGCAAGAGAGCGGGCAGCGCCGCGGCATCCGTTTCGTCGATCAGCCAGGCGTCCAGCACTCCGCCGTTCGTGCGCGCGCCGTAGTGCAGACCGACGGCGAGAGCATTGGTCTCGACGCCGATGGTGTGCAGGCAGGCATCGGCCATGCCGCGCACCGCCGCGCCGCCGATGATCGGGGATACCCCGACGACGCGCGCGCGGGTGGCACGCAGGGCTTGGCGCACGCCTGGCACGGCCAGGATCGTGCCGACCGACACGACCGGGTTCGACGGTGGTAGCACCACGAGGTCGGCTTCGGTGATGGCCGCGAGCACACCGGGTGCGGCGACCGAGTCGGCCAGTCCGCGCTGCTCGAACCCGGTGATCGCCACTCGAGCCCGATACCGAACCCACCATTCTTCAAAGTGAATATAGTCGCCCGCCGTGTGATCATCAATATTCTCGGTGAGGCATACGTGGGTTTCGACCGGCTGGTCGCTCATGGGAAGCAAGCGCACCCCGGGCTGCCAGCGGCGGCACAGAAATTCGGTGGCCTGCGACAGGGTTGAGCCGTTTCTCAGCAGGTCGGTGCGCACGATGTGCGTCGCCAGGTCGAGGTCGCCGAGGGTGAACCACGACCAGCCGCGGCCGTAGGCGGCGATCTCCGCCGACGCGCGCCGGGATTCGTCGGGGCGCCCCCAGCCCTGCTCCTCGTTGATGCCGCCGCCGAGTGTGTACATGACGGTGTCGAGATCGGGGCAGATTCGCAGCCCGTCGAGCCACATGTCATCGCCGGTGTTCACGATCACCGTCACGGCCGCGTCCGGGGCGACAACGGCGAGGTGCGCGAGCAGCCCGCGAGTGAAGCGGGCACCGCCGACGCCGCCGGCCAAAACCGTGACTCGCTTCACGCCGACACCGCCGCCGAATAGACGATGACCGGATGCCCGCCGCGCGGATGCTCCAGAATGAAGCAGTCCACGCCGTAGACGGCGCCGATGATCTCCGGGGTGAGCACCTCGGCGGGCGTGCCGGAGGCCACCAGCAGGCCGCCGTCGAGCAACAGAATGTGGTCGCAATACGCCGCCGCGAGATTGAGATCATGCAGGGCCATGATGGACGTCACCCCGAGCTCCCGTACCTGGCCGAGCAGCGAAAGCTGGGCGCTCACGTCGAGATGGTTGGTCGGTTCGTCGAGCAGCAACAGGCGCGGTTGCTGCGCCATGGCCCGCGCGATCTGCACGCGCTGCTGCTGCCCGCCGCTCAGGGTGTGCCAGGACCGGTCGGCGAGCGCTAGGGCACCTACCGCCTCGAGGGCATCGAGAGCGACGGCGCGATCCTCGTCGCCGCTGAAGGAGCCCATGAGCCTGGTGCGGTGCGGAATGCGCCCGAGCAGCACGACTTCGAGCACGGTCAGCTCCACGCTCGGTGCAGCATTCTGTTCCAGCAGGGCGATGCGTCGGGCCGCGTCGCGCCGGTTCAGTGACCCGACCGAGACGCCGTCGAGGGCGGCGGTGCCGGCATCCGCTTTGTCGATGCCGGCAATGAGCCGTAGCAGGGTGGACTTGCCGGCGCCGTTCGGGCCGAGCAGGCCGGTGACGCTGCCGGTGGGCAGCGACGCTGAGACGTTCCGCAGAATTCTGGTGCCGTCGATCGAGAACGACAGCTGGTCGAGGTCTACGCCCACAGGTGCGACTTCTTTCTCTTGATCAGCAGAATGAACACCGGCACGCCGATGAACGCCGTGATGATCCCCACGGGAAGCTCGCGCGGGTCGAACACTGTGCGGGCGAGCGTGTCGGCAATGACCAGGAACAGCCCGCCGCAGACGGCCACGAGCGGCAGCAGTCGGCGGTGTCCCGGCCCGCTGACGCCGCGCACGAGGTGCGGCAGGATAAGCCCCACGAACCCGATCGAGCCGCTGACGGCCACCATGGCACCGGTCAGCAAGGCCACCGATCCGAGCAGCGCCCAGCGGGTGCGGTTCACGTTGATGCCGAGGCTCGCCGCCGAGGTGTCACCGAACGCGAACGCGTCGAGCCGAGTCGCCGACAAGAGGATGCCGGTGCCCACGACCAAAACGGCCGTTCCGGCGATCGCGACACTCTCCCAGGTGGCGCCGGCCACGGAGCCGAGCAGCCAGTTGAGAATCTCCCGGTAGGAGTCGCCCTTGGCGGCCCAGAAGATGATGAACGAGGTCAGCGCGCCGGCGAGCTGGGCGATGGCCAGCCCGGCGAGCACGGCCCGCACCGGGGTGATCGTGCCACCGACCCGGGCGATGCTGAGCGTGGCGACAAGAGCGAGCAGCGCGCCGAGAAAGGCTGCGGCCGGCAAGGCGAATCCGATGCCGAGAATGACCACGCACACCGCTCCGACGGATGCCCCGCTCGACAACCCGAGCAGGTACGGGTCGGCGAGGGGGTTGCGCGTCACGCTCTGCATCACCGCGCCGCTGAGGGCGAGGCCGGCGCCGACCAGCGCGGCCGTGAGCACCCGGGGGAGCCGCAGCTGCCAGACGATCGAGTCGACCAACACTGGTACCGGCGGGGCCGCGAGCCCGAGGTGGGCGCCGATGCTGCCCGCCACCTGCGCGAGGCTGACGGCTGCCGGCCCAATGGTCACCGCGACCGCGCACACGAGAATGAGCGCGATAGAGGCCGCAACGAACCACCCGAGGTACGCACTCCGGGTCACGCGAGCCCCCGCCAGGTTCGCGACAGCGGGTGAATTGTTGCCTCAACCCTGCTGAAGCAACACTTCACCCGCTTTCGCGTCACGGGGGAGGAGATCACTCGTTCAGGTCGGCTAACTGGGTGATCGTCGACGACGCCGCTTCTACGTTGCGGATCCCGGCCTCGGTGGAGGCGAACGGCAAAATGATGTAGCGCTGGTTCTTCACCGCATCGAGGACCTGGGTGGCCGGGTCCGATTCGAGGTGGGCGATCTTCGAGGCGGCGGTGTTCCAGGTGGCGTCGACGAGCACGATGACGCTCGGGTTGGCCTCGATGATCGATTCCCAGCCCACCGAGGTCCAGGTGTCGCGCACATCGGCAAAGATATTGGTGAGCCCGGCGGCGTCCATGATCATTTCGGGTGAGCCGATGCCGGCGCCCACGTAGGGGGTGGTGGTGCCGCTGGAGTACCAGAGGGCCGTGGTGGTTCCGGCGGTCGACGGCGTCAGTCCGGCGAGGTCGTCGTTCAGGGTGCTGACCAGCTTGGCGGCGGCGGACTCGACGCCAAAGATTGCGCCGGCTTCCTCGATCTCGGTGAACACCGAGTCGAAGGTGAGCGGGTTCGGCATGAAGTCGCCCTTGCACGCTGCCGGTGAGACGTACGTGCCGACGCCGAGCGCCGTCAGGGCGTCGCGTTCGCCCACACCGTCGGTGCTGAAGTTGGATTCCCAGCCGCCGTAGATGAAGTCGGGGTTCAGGCCGAGTACCACCTCCTGGCCGGGCAGAAAGTCGCTGACCACGTTGAGGTCGGCGCCCGCGGTGGCGAGTTCCGAGGGCAGCGGACCGTCGAGAAAGGCCGACCCGACGATCCGGTCGCCGAGGCCGAGTGCGAGCAACAGCTCGGTCGCCGACGACTTGATCGACACGATCCGCTCGGGTGCCTTCGTGACGGTGAGGTTCGTGCCGCAATTCTCCACGGTGACCGGGTAGCTCGCACTGGCAGCGGGGGACTCGGCCGGGGTGGCGGCCGGTGTTGCGGCGGCGGCGCATCCGCTGAGCAGCAGAGCGGCGCTGGTGGCCACGCCGATGAACAGAAAACGAGAATGACGCATGCAGAACCTCATTATTTTGGGCACGGGAGACTGGATTGTCCAGAGACCTGCTGCCCAAATCGAGGCAAGCTCAACCAATAAAACCTAATTGGTGGTCACGAATACCGTAGCAGGGACCGGCCAGTGCGAATATTGGGTACGACAAGAGGGAGAGCGCATGTTGAAGCTGGGATTGAAAGCGTCGGCGGAGCAGTTCGCACCGCGAGAGCTAGTGGAACTCGGCGTCATGGCCGAAGAGCACGGGCTCGACAGCGTCACCGTGAGCGACCACTTTCAGCCGTGGCGCCACGAAGGCGGCCATGCGCCCTACGCGATGGCGTGGATGGCCGCGCTCGGCGAACGCACCAAGCGGGTGCAGATCGGCACGTCGGTGATGACCCCCACGTTCCGCTACAACCCGGCCGTGCTGGCGCAGGCCTTTGGAACCATGGGCTGCCTGTACCCCGGGCGAATCATGCTCGGTGTGGGAACGGGCGAGGCCCTCAACGAGATCGCCACGGGCTACAAGGGCGAGTGGCCCGAGTTCAAGGAACGTTTTGCGCGCCTGCGCGAGGCCGTCGACCTCATGCGGCAGCTTTGGACCGGCGAGCGCATCGACTTCACGGGTGAGTACTATTCCACCGTCGGCGCCACCCTCTACGACACTCCGGATGCCCCGGTGCCGGTGTATATCGCGGCCGGCGGCCCCGTCGTGGCCCGCTATGCCGGCCGTGCCGGCGACGGTTTCATTTGCACCTCGGGTAAGGGTATGGAGCTCTACACCGAGAAACTCCTTCCCGCCGTCGCCGAGGGGCTGGACAAGGTCGGTCGCGCTCAGGACGACATCGACCGCATGATCGAGATCAAGATCTCCTACGACACCGACGCGCAGGCCGCGCTGGAGAACACCCGGTTCTGGGCCCCGCTGTCGCTCACGCCCGAGCAGAAGCAGTCCATTCACGACCCGCTCGAGATGGAGGCCGCCGCCGATGCGCTCCCGATCGAGCAGGTCGCCAAGCGCTGGATCGTCGCCTCCGACCCCGACGAAGCCGTCGCTCTGATCAAGCCCTACCTCGACGCAGGCCTCAACCACCTGGTCTTCCACGCGCCCGGCCACGACCAGAAGCGTTTTCTCGACCTGTTCGAGCGTGACCTGGCCCCGCGGCTGCGCCAGCTGGGCTGAGGCCTAAGCGAACGAATCCGGCTACGACCAGCGCGCACCGATGGGGTGCACGGCCGAATCAAGCGGATGCGCCGCCGCAGCCAGCGCCTCGGCCACCGGTCGGATATCGTCGGGCAGGGCGCCGGCGGTCACGCGAATGAATGCGGGGCCGCCAGTGTTGGACAGATCCGGGGCGGCCAGAAACGGCGAACCGCCAGCCACGCGAATGCCGGAGGCGGCGAGCCGCACCATGGCATCCCGCTCGTTCTGCACGGGCAGCCAGGTGTTGATGCCGTCGGCCTGCACCACGTCAAGCCCGAACTCGGCTAGGGCATCAGCGAGGGCACGCTGGCGGGCGAAGTAGATGCGGCGGGCCTCGCTGACCTGGGCCATGCTCTCGCCGTTGGTGAGCAGGTCGTGCAAAATGGTCTGCAGCATGCGGCTGGTCCAGCCGGGGCCGAGCATGCGCCGCGATACGATCGGGTCGATCAGCGCGGCCGGGCCGCCGAGCGCGGCCATGCGCAGGTCGGGGCCGTGCGATTTGGAGAAGCTGCGCACGTGCAGGGTGCGTTCCGGCAGCCAGTGGCCGAGACTCACGTCGGGGGCGATGCTGATCTCGGCGGAGTGGTCGTCTTCGATCACGATGGTGTCGGCGCTCGCCGGCGTAGCGCGCAGCAGACGGGCCAGCTCCTCGGCCCGATGCGCCGTCATCGAGGCGCCGGTGGGGTTCTGCGCCCGCGGCTGCAGCAGCACCACGGTCGGGCCGAGCTTCAGCGCCGCGGCGAAGTCGGCCGGAACAATGCCGTGCTCGTCGACCGCTACCGGGAGTCGCTCGAGGCCGAGCTGGTCGAGCAGGTCGAAGAACGGCGGAAACGACGGGTTCTCCACGATGACCCGGTCGCCGAACCGGGTGACCGCGTCGAGGCAGCGCGAGATGGCGTCGAGGGCACCGTCGACGATGGTGATCGTCTCGACCGGGTACGGCCACGACCCGCGCAGCACCTCGAGCAACTCCGGAAGGATGGGCAGGTCCTGATAGCTCGGCGTCACCGCGCGCTGCGATACCCGGGAGAGGGCCGGCCCGAGCGCTGGCAACAACCGCGGGTCGGGCGTGCCGCGGGAGAGATCGAGGCGGGCCGGGCCGATCGGGCCGACCATTGACTGGCTGCGCGCCGGCAGCCACTTGGGCGCGGCATCCTGAACGAAGGTGCCGCCCCGACCACGCGACACGATCAGGCCGACGGCTGAGAGGGCCTGCCAGGCATGACTGACCGTGGCGGGACTCACGCCGAGCTCGCCGGCGAGCACTCGAACGGTCGGCAGACGGTCGCCCGGCGCGAGTCGCCCGGAGGCAATCAGTCGGCCGATGGCCGCGGCGATGCCTGCGGGCGTGCGTTGTTCGATTTCGTCGATAAAGTTCTGCATTGCTCTTGCCCCTGGCTGCGTCGGACGACAGGATGATTAATGCGTGCGATACACAGAGAAACACATTTGAAATGTTTACGTCAAATAATAACAATACGAACAGCGCGGTTCGTATCGGCCCTTGACTAACGAAAGCAAGTGGAAGGCACAGCATGAACACGGGTACGACCGGCACCAGCACCGACAAAAGAAACATTGTTCGAACCGCCATCACCCAGGCCACCTGGACCGGCGACGAAGAATCCATGATCGCGAAGCACGAAGGCTTCGTGCGCACCGCGGCCGCCCAGGGCGTGCAGGTGATCTGCTTTCAGGAACTCTTCCACGGGCCGTATTTCGGTATCGTGCAGGACGCCAAGTATTACGACTACGCACAGGCCGTGCCCGGCCCCATCGTCGAGCGCTTTCAGAAGCTCGCGAGCGAGTACAAGATGGTCATCGTCGTGCCGATGTATGAAGAAGAACAGCCCGGCGTGCTCTACAACACCGCCGCGGTCATCGACGCCGACGGAACCTACCTCGGCAAATACCGCAAGCACCACATCCCGCACCTGCCGCAGTTCTGGGAGAAGTTCTACTTTCGCCCCGGCAACACCGACTACCCAGTGTTCGACACGGCGTACGGCAAGATCGGCGTCTACATTTGCTACGACCGCCACTTCCCGGAGGGCTGGCGTGCACTTGGCCTGAACGGCGCCGAGATCGTGTTCAACCCCTCGGCCACCAAGCCCGGCCTCTCCAACCGCCTGTGGGAGCTCGAGCAGCCGGCCGCCGCCGTCGCCAACCAGTATTACGTCGGCGCCAACAACCGCATCGGCAATGAAGAGGCCGAGTTCGGCGACGAAGCCGTGACCTTCTACGGCAGCTCGTACTTCGTTGATCCCAAGGGCAACTACGTCGGCGAGGTCGCCTCGACCGATACCGAGGAGATCCTCGTGCGAGACCTCGACCTCGGCGTCATCCGCGAGGTGCGCAACTCCTGGCAGTTCTACCGGGACCGTCGCCCCGACTCCTACGAGCCCCTCGTCGCCCCCTAGTAACTAGGCCACAAGCGGATGCTGCCGGCCGGCCTGCAAAACGCAGCCGGCAGCATCCGCTACCCCTGACACTTTCAGCGAAGAGGATGCCATGAAGACTTTGATCAAGAACGGCACCGTGGTCAACGCCACGGGTCGAGGCCTCGCCGACGTGCTCATCGATGGCGAGAAAATCGTCGCCGTGCTCGCACCCGGCTCCACCCTGCTCGGTTTCGATGTGGCGAGCAACGTCGACCGCGTCATCGACGCCGGCGGCAAGTACGTCATCCCGGGCGGCATCGACGCCCACACCCACATGGAAATGCCGTTCGGCGGTACCCAGGCCAGCGACACCTTCGAAACCGGAACCCGCGCGGCCGCCTGGGGTGGCACCACGAGCATCGTTGACTTCGTCGTGCAGTACGCCGGCGAAGACGTGCTCGAGCGCTATGCCGCTTGGCAGCAGAAAGCCGCCGGCCAGTGCGCCATCGACTACGGCTTCCACCAGATCCTCAGTGACGTGCAAGAC
Source organism: Cryobacterium sp. N19 (assembly GCF_002929595.1). Lineage (NCBI taxonomy): Bacteria > Bacillati > Actinomycetota > Actinomycetes > Micrococcales > Microbacteriaceae > Cryobacterium > Cryobacterium sp. N19. Next base: position 363,650 of record NZ_PJJR01000052.1, read on the forward strand.
AGCTCCCTCACCGCGATGGACACGCTCGTCGACGAAGGCGTCTCGAGCTTCAAACTGTTCATGGCCTACAAGGGGGTCTTTCTCAGCGACGACGGCCAGATCGTCAAGGCCATGCAGCGTGCCGCCACGAACGGCAGCATGATCATGATGCACGCCGAGAACGGCAGCGTCATCGACCTGCTCGTGCAGCAGACCGTCGCCGCCGGCAACACCGGCCCGCTCTACCACGGTCTCACCCGGCCCTGGCAGGCCGAAGAAGAAGCCACCCACCGAGCCATCATGCTCGCCAACCTCACCGGCGCTCCGCTCTACGTCGTGCACGTGTCGGCGAAGCAGGCCGTGGACCAGATTGCGCAGGCCCGAGACAACGGCCAGAACGTGTTCGGCGAGACCTGCCCGCAGTACCTCTACCTCTCGCTCGAGGACAACCTCGGCGCCGAGAGCGACGAGTGGGGCACCTTCGAAGGAGCCAAATGGGTCTGTTCGACGCCGCTGCGCGCCAAGGCTGAAGGCCACCAGCACCACATGTGGCAAAGCCTGCGCACCAACGACATTCAGATGGTCTCCACCGATCACTGCCCGTTCTGCATGAAGGGCCAGAAAGACATGGGCTTGACCGACTTCTCCAAGATCCCCAACGGCATCGGCTCGGTCGAACACCGCATGGACCTGCTCTACCAGGGCGTCGTCGACGGCAAGATCTCGCTCGAACGCTGGGTCGAAGTCTGCTCCACCACCCCGGCACGCATGTTCGGCATGTACGGCCAGAAGGGCGTGATTGCTCCCGGAGCCGACGGCGACGTGGTGATCTACGACCCGAACGGGCACACGTCTATCGGAGTGGGAAAGTCACACCACATGAACATGGACTACTCCGCCTGGGAAGGCTACGAGATCGACGGCCACGTCGATACCGTCATCTCCCGAGGCAAGGTCGTCGTCGACGATTTCGCCTATCTCGGCGCCAAGGGTGACGGTCGCTACATCAAGCGCGGCCTGAGCCAGTACTTGATTTAGGCCAAGAACCGGATAACAGGGACAGGACATGGATTTCGGAGCAGTACTTCAAACCAACCCGCCGTCGGCGCGCACCGTGCAACTGGCCAAACTGGCCGAGGCGCACGGTTTCAGCCACGTCTGGACCTTCGACTCGCACCTGCTCTGGCAGGAACCGTATGTGATTTATAGCCGCATCCTGGCCGAGACCAGCAAGATCATCGTCGGCCCCATGGTCACCAACCCGGCCACGCGGGACTGGACAGTCACGGCATCCACGTACGCGACCCTCAATGAGATGTACGGCAACCGCACCATCTGCGGCATCGGCCGCGGCGACTCGGCGGTGCGCACCACCAACGGTGCGCCCACCACGCTGAAGACCCTGCGCGAATCGATCCACGTCATTCGCGAGCTCGCCAACTCCCGCCCGGTGGAATACAACGGTGCCACGGTGCAGTTTCCGTGGAGCCGCGGGTCGAGCCTCGACGTCTGGGTCGCCGCCTACGGTCCCCTCGCGCTCAAGCTCGCCGGCGAGGTGGGCGACGGCTTCATCCTGCAGATGGCCGACCTCGACGTGGCCAAGTGGATGATCGAAAGCGTGCGCACCGCAGCGTCCAACGCCGGGCGCGACCCGCTGGAGATCAAATTCTGTGTCGCCGCCCCCGCCTATGTCGGTTCGAACAGGGAGCACATGCGCGACCAGTGCCGCTGGTTCGGCGGCATGGTCGGCAACCACGTGGCCGACATCGTGACCAAGTATGGTGCCGATTCCGCCGTGCCGAAGGCGCTCACCGACTACATCAAAGACCGTGAGGGCTACGACTACAACCAGCACGGCAAGGCCGGCAACGAGCACGCCGCGTTCGTGCCCGACGAGATCGTCGACCGGTTCTGCCTGCTCGGTACGGCGAAGGACCACATCGAGAAGCTCGAGGCCCTCAAGGAGCTCGGGGTCGACCAGTTCGCCGGTTACCTGCAGCACGACAACAAGGAAGAAACGATGCGCGTCTACGGCGAGACCGTGATTCCGGCTCTGACCGACGCCATCACGGCTAAGAAGTAATAAGAAATAAGCGGATGACCACCCAGACCGAGCAGAGCGCACCGCTTAATCGCGGCGCGCTTGGCGTACCCAAACCGCGCGTGTCCCGCCGCCGGAGCGCCGTCGTGCACCCGCGGCTGCGCGGCGGTCTGTTCGGCCTGGCCGGTCTCGTGCTGCTCGCCCTGATCTGGGAGCTCTACAAAACGCTCGGACCCGCCGACGGAGTGGTTCTTGGCGGCATCACGGTGTTGCCGCGCACGACCGACCTCGCCATGCCGCACCTCGCGGTCATGGCCGAGCGCTTGTTCGACCCGGTGACGGGCGCGGCATCCGCTCTGCCGTTGTGGCAGGCGGTGCTGCAGGGCTCGCTGTTCACCCTCGGCATCGCCGCGGTCGGCTGGCTGGTCGGCGTGACCGTTGGGCTCGCCCTCGCCCTGCTGATGCAGCGCTTTCGCCTGGCCGAGTCGGCGATTCTGCCGTGGATCATTCTGAGCCAGACCGTGCCGCTCATCGCGATCGCCCCGCTGGTGCGGCGCTGGGGCGCGCAGATCCAGTTCGGCGAATTCACCTGGGAAAGCTGGATGTCGGTGGCCCTGATCGCCTCCTACCTCGCGTTCTTCCCGGTGTCGATCGGCGCCCTACGCGGCCTCGCCTCGCCCGACGCCAACTACGTCGACCTCATGCACTGCTATGCGGTCGGCTGGTGGAAGACGCTGTGGCGGCTGCGCCTGCCGGCCAGCGTCGGCTACCTGCTGCCGGCCCTGCGCCTGGCCGCGGTCAGCGCGGTCGTCGGCAGCGTCGTCGCCGAGGTATCGATCGGGCTGCGCGGCGGCATCGGCCGGCTCATCGTTGAGTACGCCGGCGCGGCCGGCAACGACCCGGGCAAGCCCTGGGCACCCATCTTCGGATCGATCCTGGTCGGCCTCGTCGCCGCCGGCTTTGTGGGCCTGATCGGGCTGTTCCTTCGTCGTTTTCGCAGGGGAGAAGTAGCATGACCGACACACTGAATGTGCCCGGAGGCGATGTGCCCGCAGTCGATGTGCCCGCAGTGAATGTGCACGGCGTCAGCCGCATCTTCGCCGCCGGCAAGGGTCCAGGCGTCACCGCCCTCGACGACGTGAGCCTTGACGTCGCGCCCGGCGAATTCGTCAGCCTGATCGGGCCAAGCGGATGCGGCAAGAGCACGCTGCTGAGACTCATCGCCGACCTCGACGTGCCCACGAGCGGCAGCGTCGAGGTATTCGGCAAACCGGCCCGGCAGGCCCGCATCGACCAGGACTACGGCATCGCTTTTCAGCAGGCCGGCCTGCTGCCCTGGCGCACGGTCGCCGGCAATATCGAGCTGCCGCTCGAGCTGCACGGGGTCGGTAAGGCGGCGAGGCGGGGGCGTGCCGCCGAACTGATCGCGCTGGTCGGGCTCTCCGACTTCGCGGCGCACTATCCCGACCAGCTCTCCGGCGGTATGCAGCAGCGCGTGGCGATTGCCCGCGCGCTCGCCGAAAGCCCGAGCCTGCTGCTCATGGACGAACCGTTCGGCGCCCTCGACGAGATGACCCGTGAGCGCATGCAGAACGAACTCGTGCGCATTTGCGCCGAAACTCAGGCCGCCGTGGTCTTCGTCACCCACTCCATTCCCGAAGCGGTGTTTCTCTCCAACCGGGTGGTGGTGCTGGAGCCACGGCCCGGACGCATCCGTTCTATTGTGGGCGTTGGGCTTGGCGATATGAGTGGCCGCGGCGAAGACCTGCGCGAAGACGAGGGTTTCTTTCGTTCCCTCAGCGAGGTGCGCGATCTGCTGCACGGCGACCCCGATTCATCGGGCACGGGGTTGCCGACGGGAGTCGTGCCGAAGACCGGAGCTCGCGGGGTCGAGACGCGATGAGAACCGCCCAGCCCGGACTGCTGCAGACCGTACTCGCCCCGATCGTGTTCGGGGTGGCCGTTATTCTGCTGTGGCAGGGCCTGGTCACCGGGCTGGCGATCAAGGCGTTCATCCTGCCGGCACCGTTTGCGATCGGCGCCGAATTCGCCGGCAATCTGAACAATGTCGCCGGCGGAATGACGGTCACCGGCCGTAACTCCCTGATCGGCCTGGTCATCGGCGCCGTGCTCGGCATTGCGCTGGCGATCGTGGCGGCGCTCGCCCGCCTGCTCGATGAGATGGCCGCACCGATCGTCGCAGCCCTCTCGGTGGTGCCGATCGTGGCTCTCGCGCCGGTGCTCTACACGATGTTCGGCGCCGGCGCCGAGACCGCTCGGCAGCTGGTCGCGGCGCTCGCCGTGTTCGTGCCGGTCTACTTCAACACCCTCAAGGGCCTGCGCCAGGTGCGCCCGGTGCACCGTGACCTGATGCGTGCCTACGCCGTCACCAGCTGGCAGGCCACTCGGGCGGTCACCCTGCCCACCGCGCTGCCGTTCGTCTTCACCGGGCTGCGCATCGCATCGTCGCTCGCCGTGATCAGCGCCCTGATCGCCGAGTACTTCGGCGGACCGGTCGGCGGCCTCGGCAAGTCCATCACCTCGGCCGCGTCGAGCAGCAACTACGGGCTGGCCTGGGCCTACGTGCTCGGCTCGATCATTCTCGGACTCGCTTTCTATTGTGCAGCTCTCATCGTGGAGAAGCTTGTCACCCGCCGTTCCGGCGGCTAGACCACCCACCCCGCCACACACAGCACCAGTAACCAAGGAGGCACCATGAAACACCGCATCACATGGGTTGGCGCAATCACGGCCGTCGGCGCGCTCGTTCTCTCCGGCTGCAGCACGGCGAGCACTGCTCCCTCAACGGATGCCGCCGGCGATCTCACCCCGATCACCCTGCAGCTGCAGTGGTTCGCGCAGGCCCAGTTCGCCGGTTACTACGCCGCGCTCGACCAGGGCTACTACGAAGATGAGGGCCTCGACGTCACCATCGACGAAGGCGGCGCCGACATCGTGCCGCAGGACGTACTCGCCGCCGGCGACGCCGACTACGCCATCTCCTGGGTGCCGAAGGTGCTCGGCTCGATCGAGCAGGGCGCCAACATCACCGACGTCGCCCAGATCTTCGAGCGCAGCGCCACCACCCAGATCTCGCTCAAGGACAAGGACATCACGACCGCGGCCGACCTCGCGGGCAAGAACGTCGGAAGCTGGGGTTACGGCAACGAGTGGGAACTTTTTGCCGGCATGCAGAAAGCCGGCGTTGAGCTCGGCGACATCAACCTCATTCAGCAGGCCTTCGACATGACCGGATTCCTCGCCGGCGATATCGATGCCGCCCAGGCCATGACGTACAACGAGTACGCCCAGGTTCTGGAAACCATCAACCCCGACACCGGCGAGCTGTTCCAGCCCGATGAACTCAACGTCATCGACTGGAACGACGAGGGCACCGCGATGCTCCAGGACTCCATCTGGGCCAACGCCGACAAACTCGAAAGTGACGCCGACTATGCCGACAACACGGTGAAGTTCATCAAGGCGTCGATCAAGGGCTGGATCTACGCGGCCAACAACCCGTCCGAAGCGGCCGGTATCGTCACCGCGGCCGGTTCGACCCTCGGCGAGAGCCACCAGCTGTGGATGACCAACGAGGTCAGCAAACTCATCTTCCCGTCGAGCAACGGCGTGGGAATGATCGACGAAGCGGCCTGGGCCAACACGGTCGACATCGCCATGAATACCAAGAATGAGACTGGGGCGACCATCATCACCACCGACCCGCCCGCCACCGCGTACTCCAACGAGTACGTGACCAAGGCACTCGATGAGCTGAAGGCTGACGGCGTCGATGTCATGGGCACCGACTGGAAGCCCACCGAGGTCACCCTCAACGAGGGCGGCAACTAGCTCACCTGCCGGGCGGCCCGCGAGGGCCGCCCGGCCCACAATTTTTCCGATTCACCAAACCACCCGTTCATACCAACACCACAGAAAGCCAGCGATATACGTGACTGACACCAGCACACAAACTCTCAACGCGCACACCAGCGAACTCGACCGGGCGCACGTGTTCCATTCCTGGTCGGCACAAGCGGCATTGAGACCGCTCGTCATCGCCGGCGGGTTGGGCTGCCGCGTCTGGGATCATGACGGACGTTCGTATCTTGACTTCTCGAGTCAGTTGGTGAACGTGAATATCGGCCATCAGCATCCGGCCGTGGTGCAAGCCATCACCGAGCAGGCCGCGCTGTTGACGACCATTGCGCCGTCCACCGCCAACCTGGCCCGCGGCGAGGCGGCCAAGCGCATCACCGACCGTGCCCCGGCCGGTTTCAACAAGGTCTTCTTCACCAACGGTGGAGCGGATGCGAATGAAAACGCCATGCGCATGGCCCGCGTGCACACCGGTCGCGACAAGGTGCTCTCCCTCTATAAGTCGTACCACGGCAACACCGGAGCTGCCGTGGTCGCCACCGGCGACTGGCGTCGCATTCCCAACGAATTCGCGCGCGGACACGTGCACTTCTTCGGTCCGTTCCTCTACCGCAGCGAATTCTGGGCCTCCAGCGAGGCCGAGGAGTGCGCCCGCGCGCTGCACCATCTCGAACGCGTCATCCAGGGCGAGGGTGTGGCCTCGGTCGCGGCCATTCTGCTCGAGTCGATTCCGGGAACCGCCGGAATCATGATGCCGCCGGCCGGCTACCTGCCCGGAGTGCGCGCACTGTGCGACAAATACGGCATCGTGCTGATTCTCGACGAGGTCATGTGCGGCTTCGGCCGAACCGGCCACTGGTTCGCCTTCCAGGCCTACGACGTCGTGCCCGACCTGATCACCTTCGCCAAGGGCGTCAACTCCGGCTATGTGCCCACCGGCGGCGTGATCATCTCCGATGCCATCGCTGCAACTTTTGACGAGACCGTCTTTCCCGGCGGGCTCACCTACAGCGGGCATCCGCTCGCTATGGCGTCGATCGTCGGCGCCCTCGACGCGATGGAGGCCGAGGGCATCGTCGAGAACGCGGCCCGCATCGGGCGCGACGTGCTCGAGCCGGGCCTCAAGGCCCTGCAGGCCAAGCACCCGATCATCGGCGAGGTACGCGGTGTCGGCGTGTTCTGGGCGCTCGAACTCGTCGCCGACCCGGCCACCCGCGAACCGGTGAGCGCCGCCGTCATGGCCCGGGTGAAGGCCGAACTGCTCGGCCGCGGCCTGCTGCCGTTCCTGATGGAGAACCGCATCCATGTCGTGCCGCCCTGTGTCGTCACCGACGCTGAGGTGGCCGAAGCGCTCGCCATCTACGACGAGGTGCTCAGCCTCGACCTTCTCGCCTAACCGTTCCAACCATTAAGGATTTTCACAATGACTGACACCCCGACCATTCAGCACTACATCAACGGCGAAGCCGCCGCCGGTACCTCGACCCGCACCGCGCCCGTTTACAACCCGGCCACCGGCACAGTCGCCAAGAACGTGCTGCTGGCGAGCACCGCCGACCTCGACGCAGCCGTCGCCGTCGCTCAGGCCGCCTACCCGGCCTGGCGTGACACGAGCCAGGCTCGCCGCCAGACCATCATGTACAACTTTCGCGAGCTGCTGAACGCGCGCAAGGGAGACCTGGCCGACATCCTCACCGCCGAACACGGCAAGGTCACCTCCGACGCGCTCGGCGAGATTATTCGTGGCCTCGAGGTCGTCGAATTCGCCCTCGGGATGCCGCACCTGACCAAGGGCGAGTACTCCGAGAACGTCTCGACCGGCGTTGACGTCTACTCGATTCGTCAGTCGCTCGGCGTGGTCGGCATCATCAGCCCGTTCAACTTTCCGGCGATGGTGCCGCTCTGGTACTTCCCCATCGCGATCGCGGCCGGCAACACCGTCGTACTCAAGCCGAGCGAGAAAGACCCTTCGGCGTCGAACTGGCTCGCCGAGCTCTTCACCGAGGCCGGCCTGCCCAATGGTGTGCTCAACGTCGTGCACGGCGACAAGGAGGCTGTCGACGCCCTGCTGGCGAACCCCACCGTGCAGGCGATTTCCTTCGTCGGTTCCACCCCGATCGCCCGCTACATCTACGAGACCGCGGCCAGAAACGGCAAGCGCGTGCAGTCCCTCGGCGGCGCGAAAAACCACATGCTGGTGTTGCCCGATGCCGATCTCGACCTGAGCGCGGATGCCGCCGTCAACGCCGGGTTCGGCTCCGCCGGTGAGCGCTGCATGGCCATCAGCGTCATCGTCGCCGTTGAGCCCGTGGCCGACGAACTCATCATGAAGATCGCCGAGCGGGTCAAGGGCCTCACGGTCGGTGACGGCACGCGCGGCTGCGACATGGGACCGCTGATCACGAAGGTGCACCGCGACAAGGTGGCTGGCTACATCGACATCGCCCAGGCAGACGGCGCCGACATCGTCATCGACGGCCGCGGCGTCAAGGTTGACGGTGACCCCAACGGCTTCTGGCTCGGCCCGACTCTGTTCGACAAGGTCAGCGTCGACTCCGCCGTCTACCTCGACGAGATCTTCGGCCCGGTGCTGTCGATCGTGCGCGTGGCCAGCTACCAGGAGGGTCTCGACCTCATCAACGCGAGCCAGTACGGCAACGGCACCGCGATCTTCACGAATGACGGCGGAGCTGCTCGCCGTTTTCAGAACGAGGTGCAGGTGGGCATGGTTGGCATCAACGTGCCAATTCCGGTGCCGGTCGCGTACCACTCCTTCGGCGGCTGGAAGAACTCGCTGTTCGGTGACGCCAAGGCCTACGGCCCCGCCGGAGTGAACTTCTACACCCGGGAGAAGGCGGTCACGAGTCGCTGGCTCGACCCGAGCCACGGAGGAATCAACCTGGGCTTCCCCCAAAACGCCTAGTCACACCCCGCGAGAGCGCAAAAAGTGCCCGATTGGCCCATCCAATCGGGCACTTTTTGCGCTCTCAACGAGCTGTTGCGGTGCTGTGGGATTGCTCAACCTTGGCGGCCTCGGATTGCAGGGCCTGGATGACGGTGCGCACGGCTAAGCGCTCGGCTCGGTCGGGGCGCATCAGAGCCACGATCTGCCGCTGCGATTCGATGCCGCGCAGCGGTTTGAGCACGAGTCGACCGGGCTGCCCGCCACCCGAGGTATACCGCGGCACGAGCGCAATGCCGAGCCCTGCAATCACGAACGATTCGATCAGCGCAAGGTCGGCGAACCGCTGCGACATCGACAGGCGGGCGCCGGCCTCCTGCTCGATCGCGTGCAGAATGCGTTCGAACGGGTAGCCGTCGGTCACGCCGATCCAGGTCTCGCCGATCAGGTCGCGTGGGCCAACCCAGGCGCGATCGGAGAGCGGATGCCCCACCGGCAGTCCCACATCCAGCGGCTCGGTCATGAGTGGAACAACCGTGAGGCCACGCCCGGCCCAGGAGAGCTGGCCGCTCATGGAGTGCGCGAGCACAATGTCGTACTCGGCAGTGAAGGCGGGAAAGTCGCTCAGCTCCGGGTCTTCATCGGCGCAGTTGAGCAGGAGGTCCGGCCCCAGAATCTTGATGACGCCGGGCAGCAGCATCTGGCCGGCCGTGGGAAAGGTGACCAGGCTCACTTCACCCGAGGCGTGGTTGCGGAATTCGTCCCAGAGCGCGGTGGCCTTCGCGAGCGATACCGCCACATCCGCTGCGCTGCGGGCGAGGGCGCGGCCAGCCGAGGTGAGCACGAGTCCGCGACCCTGACGCTGCGTGAGCGGCAACCCGGCTTCGCGTTCGAGCACCTTGAGTTGCTGGGAGACCGCCGACGGAGTGCGGTGAGTGGCCAGGGCGACCGCCGTAACGCTGCCGCGGTCGGCGAGTTCCCGGAGCAGTTCGAGTCGTTGCACGTCCATGTAGCCAACCTACACAATGCATGCAGAATAATACGATTGTGCTGCACGGTCAGGAGTGGTCAAATGAGAGGGTCACACACGAGCAATGTCGCCTCCGTGCCGGGCCACGCCACCTCCTTCGAAAGGCATCTCGTGTTCATCCTCATCGCCATCCTGCTCGTTGCCGTTGTTTCCATCGCAGCCCTCGTCGTCGAGGTTCACCGCGACGGCTACCGTCAGACCGAGCGTCGCAACCTGGTTCGCATCTTCTAGGCTCCGCCCCCGAGATTCACGGGAGCGGCCTGCGAAAAGAGCCGCTTGCCGGCTTGTTTTGCGGCTTTTGCTTGTGTTTTCTGGGTGTCGGCGGGGGCGGGGGTCACCCGCTCCCCGCTCAGACATTGAGGCGTTCCGGAGGCCTCCGCGTGTTTCGACAAGCTCAACAATCGGCGTGCGCGGGACGCCGCCACACGTCAAAACTCGCAACCCCGCGGAAAATACCCTGCCCCCGCCTCGTGTTCTGGACACGGAGGGGGCTGTCGGGCATGCCCTAAACTGGCGATTGTGACTGATACGCGGCAGAAACTCATCGACTTCATCTCGGCCGAGGCCGTTTTTCACGGAGACTTCGTTCTCACCAGCGGCAAGAAGGCCACGTACTACGTGGACCTGCGCCGGGTGAGCCTTGACCATCGGGTTGCCCCCCTAATCGGGCAGGTCATGCTCGATCTCATCAAGGACGTGCCCGATGTCGTCGCCGTCGGCGGCCTGACCATGGGCGCCGACCCGATCGCCGCCGCCGTCATGCACCAGGGCGCGGCCCGCGGCGCGACCTACGACGCCTTCGTCGTGCGCAAGGAACCCAAGGACCACGGTCGCGGCCGCCAGGTGGAGGGGCCAGACCTCGCCGGCAAGCGCGTGATCGTGCTCGAAGACACCTCGACCACCGGCGGGTCGCCCCTGGCCGCCATTGAAGCCCTGCTCAAGGTCGGCGCCGAGATCGCCGGCGTCGCCGTCGTGGTCGACCGCAACACTGGTGCTCGCGAAGTGATCGAGGCCGCCGGCTACCCCTATTACGCCGCGATTTCCCTTGAGGACCTGGGGCTCAACTAGTGGCATCAGACGACGAGCGGGGAATCGACTGGCTCGCGTCGCAGCTCGACCCGGAAACCACCGGTGCCGGGGCTGACTCGCCGGACGACTCAGCTGCCAAAGCTACAGGCGATGCTAAAACGGATGCCGCCAAACCGGATACCGCCGCACCCACGAGCCGCTTTGGTCGCCGTGCGCGCCGAGCCAAGCCGGTCGTCGACGAGCCCGAGGTCGCCGAGCCGGTTGAGCCGCCCGTTCCGGCAGTTCCGGCCGGGCCGGCTCCCTGGTGGACCACCCCGCTGCCCCAACCGGTCGAAGCAGAAGCTGCCGCCGCCGGCGCCGCTGATTCCGCGGATGACGCTGCACCGGCCACTTATGCCGAGCCCGAAGTCATTCCGCCGAGTGATAGTGAGCCAGAGCCGGACCAGCAGTCCACTGCAGGGGCCGAGCCCAGCGCGGCCGATGTCGTGGCGGCCGCAGCCGATCCCGCCCCAGCCATTCCAACGGCCGAAGTTCCGGCCGCAGTCATCCCGGCCGTCGTTGTGCCGGCCGTGAGCGAACCGATTATGAGCGAATCGGCAGCCGTCGAACCCGTCACGGACGGTCCGGTGACGGCCGCCCCAGTAAGGGCAGAGGTTGTTGCTGCTGAGCCCGTCGCGGCCGACCACGAAACGGCCACGGTCGCCTCTGTCGAACAGCTCGCGCCGGCGTCACCGGCCGTTGTCGCGCCTGAGCCTCTCGAGGCGCAGGCCACGGCCGCAACCGAGTTGCTGCCGGTATCTGCAACGGATACTCATGCGCCCGACGCGGGCGCGGGCATCCGCTTGGCCGACGCCAAAGCCAAAGCCGAGGCCGAAGCCGACCAGCCAACGCACACTGAGGCGCCGAGTCGACACCGGTCCCGGCGAGTCCTTGCCGGGGGAACGCAGGCCACCCTAGTCTGGACCGCCGTCGGGCTGCTTGCCCTCATCGTGCTGGTTGGGCTGTTTTATCTCGGCCAGCGTCTGGTCGCGAGTCCGGTAGCGGCTCCGGCACCGACCCAATCCGCGACGCCGACGCCCACGCCGACCCCCACGCCCACCCGGACCCCGGAGATCACCGCGGTGCAGGCCGCCGGTGCGCACGAGTGGAACACCCTGTTCGGTGGCGAGTGCCTCGAACCGTATGTCTCGCCGTGGGAGGAAGAGTTCACGGTGGTCGATTGCGCCGTCGCACACACCGCCCAGCTGGTCCATCGCGGCAGCTTCGGCGGCGACACGACCACCGTGTTTCCGGGCGAGGCCGCGCTCGCCGCCCAGATCAACCTGCTCTGCACGGCACCCGGCATCCTCGACCTGAACGCCGCCGGCGCCTACCCGAACCTGCAAATGCAGGGCAGCTACCCGATCACCGACGAACAGTGGACCACCGGCCCGCGCAACTACTACTGCTTCGTAAGCCGAGCCTCGGCCGAACCGCTGGCCGCGACCATCATGGGCACCGGCCCGGCCTGACCCGCGCGGCCGGCTGCAGGCGCGAGCGGATGCGGCCGGCAGGCCAGCCGCCGCCTGCAGCTTCTTTCAGCCTGAAGCAGGGCTAAAGCGCGGTGTAGCCACCGTCGATGACGATGGTCTGCGCGGTGATATACGCGGACGCATCCGAAGCGAGGAACGTCGTGAGTCCGTGCAGATCTTCGGGCTCACCCATGCGACCGAGCGGGATCGTGCTGGTCCATTGGGTGGCCAGGTCAGGATTCTCCGTGGTGAACTGCCGGGTCATATCCGACAGAAAGTAACCGGGAGCTATCGCGTTCACACGAATTCCGGACTGCGCCCATTCCACGGCTAGAGACTTGGCGAGGTGGCTCACCGCTGCCTTGGACGCGCTGTAGGACGCCTGAAACTGGGGGACATTGACGATGAGGCCCGACATCGATGCGATGAAGATAACTGATCCCGGTGCACCAGATGCGAGAAGTCGCCGCGCAAAGGACTGGCTGGCGAAGAAGGTCCCGTTCAGGTTCACCTCGATCACCTTGTTCCAGGCCGCCGGCGTCACGTCGACGCTATCGCCCCACAGCGTCATCCCCGCGGCGGTCACGAGCAGGTTAGCCGTTCCCAACTTCGACTCCAGTGCGGAGAATGCTGCATCCAGCGCCGCGGCATCGGTCACGTCGACCCGAACACTCGCGGTGGCCACACCATAGTCGCGGGCCAGAGTCGCTGCAGATTCGGCGACACCGTCGAGCAGGTCGATCAGGCCAACGGAGACACCCTGGGCTGCGAGAGCGGTCGCGAGTGAATAGCCGAGCCCGCGGGCTCCTCCGGTGATGACGGCGACTTTGCCGGTCAGGTCTGCATGCATGCGGTTACTCCAGGTCTGGTTGTGAGTTGAGGTCGGACGGAACGCGCCGATAACGCGCTCTAAACCGGCTGGCTCAACAGCCGTTGGGCCAAACCGGTATCGGTGACGAGCGAGGTGATGAGTCCGCTGTCGATTGCGCTGCGCACCGCCGCGGCTTTGAGAGTGCCGCCAGCCAGGCCGATTACGTCGGGAATGGCGCGCAGCTGAGCCGAGCTGACGGCCACCGACCGGTCGACGACGGTGTCGATCTCCTGGCCGTGCGGATCGAGCAGGGTGGCTGCTACCTCGGCCAACACGTTTCGGCTCAGCAAATCGTCGAGCACACCGATATTTCGGGCGTTGTCGTAGAGCTGGGAATCCGGTGGATTCCAGCTTCCGATGGCGACGACGGCCTTGGTGACGCCGTCGAAGCGGCGGAAGGTCTCATGAATAACCGGGTCGCTGCGCAGCGCTATAGCTGTCGCACGATCTTTCACCAGCAGGGGTGCAAAAATCGGGTAGGCGTTACCGCCGGATGCCTGGGCGATGCGACGCACGATGTCGATACCGTTCTCGCGTACCGGTCCGGCAACACCGGCGAGTTGCACAACCTCGCAGTGCGCGATCTCGCCAATGTGATGGGCCATGTGGCTGAGCGTACGACCGGCGGTGACGCCCAGCACGTCGCCGTCGACGACGATCTCGCTCAGAAGTTGGGCGCCGACTCGCCCCAGGGCTTCCTGCACTACCTCGGGGCGCGGGCTGGGGGTCATGACGGCGATGGCCCGCTTCAGACCAAAACGTTTCTGGAGGGCAATGGAGATGTCCAGATCGACGACGCCGGGCATTCCGATATCGATCGTGACGATCCCCAGCTCAATCGCCTGTTCCAGGAGCCGGGCAACCTTGAACCGGGAGATTCCGAGCTCTTCAGCGATCTCGATTCTCGACCGGTTGCCGATGAAGTGACGTGTCGCCACGTCGGCCATTTGTTCTTCATCATTCCGTTTCAACGCAACTCTCTTCCATTGACCTTGGCGGCGCTCAAGGTTAGCACTTCGCTCATTTGTGCACGCTAGTTTCTCATATGTATTTTTTGAGGTTAGAGTTTGAAAACATCCGTTTTACGTGGTTGATCGCAATGAGGCTCTGTCACCAGCACTCCTTGCGCGAAAGGTGAGGCTAATGACAGACGAATTGGGCACCCTGGAGTGCCGCGACCTGACCAAGGCATTCGGTGGCGTACCGGTGCTCAAGGGGATCTCGCTGTCGCTGGCTCCCGGAACCATCACTGCTCTGGCGGGTGAAAACGGCGCCGGCAAATCCACGCTCATGAAGATTGCGTCCGGCCAGTACCGGCCAGACTCTGGTGAAGTGCTGGTGCGTGGAGAGAGCCTGCCGAGCGGTAATCCGCAGGCGGCGTATCGTCTCGGGGTCGCCATCGTTCCGCAAGAACTCGCCTCTGTTCTCGAGATGACGGTCTATGAGAATATCTTCATCGGCCGCGAACTGCGCGGGCCGCTGGGCCTGCGGCGCCGGGCCATGATCGACTCCGCGCGGGAGATTCTGCACGTCTTCGGCGTCGATATTGAGCCGACTCAACGCATGGGGAGCCTGCCGGTCGGCCTGCGCCAGATCGTCGAAATCGTGAAGGCCACCAACACCGGAGCACGTGTCATTCTGCTCGACGAGCCCTCCAGCGCGATCGCTGAGCGTGAAGTTGGCCGGCTGATCGAGGTAATGCGCACCCTGCGCGACCGCGGAGTCGCCCTCCTGTTCACCACTCACAAGATGGAAGAAATGCGCGCACTCGCCGACCGCGTTCTGGTGCTGCGGGACGGTGAGCTCGTGCTCGATGAGCCCCTGCGCAACCTCACCGACGACGACATCGTCACGGCCATGATCGGTCGCGAACTCGAAGGCCTCTTTCCCGAACTTCCCGAGCCTGGAACAGAAATCGTGCTGGCGATCGACAACCTGCAGGTCATCGGTGCTGGCGCCCCACTCAGCCTCACCGTGCGCCGCGGCGAGATCGTAGGCCTGGCAGGGCTCGTCGGCGCCGGTCGAACGGAACTCTTGGAAACTGTGTTCGGCATTCGCAAGAGCACGGCCGGCTCGATTGCCGTGAAGGGTGTCACGGTCAAGGGAGGCACGCCGGCAGCGGCAATTGCGGCACGCATGGCCTTTGTACCGGAGGATCGCAAGGGTGCCGGTGCCATCCTCTCGATGAGTGTGCTCGACAACGCCACGCTGCCCCGGATCCAGCAATTCTCGGCGGGGGGACTGCTGCGGCAGGGCCTCCGACGTTCGCAGGTTCGCGAAGCCATGGACGCCGTGAAGCTGCGCAGCCGAGGCCTGGACCAGTCCATGGAGACGCTGTCGGGAGGTAACCAGCAGAAGGTGGTGCTCGCACGCTGGCTCACCTCCCCGGTTGACGTCCTCATCCTCGATGAGCCGACCCGTGGTGTTGACGTGGGTGCCCGTAGCGAGATCTACCGCATCATCGTCGACCTCGCAGCGGAAGGCATGGCCGTCGTCATGGCATCCAGCGATATGCCGGAAATTCTGAGCCTGTCGCACACGGCACTTGTCCTGCGAAACGGCATCATCGCCGGTGAGCTCAACGCCGAGCAGCTGGCGCATCCCGGGGTGCAAGACACGATCTTTCGGCTGGCCAGCGGACTCGATGGCATCGACCCCGCCGCATTGACCGTTCCCGCCAGTGCAGACCCGTCCACGAACAAGCAGAAGGACAACTGAGCATGACAATTACCCAGGACACCACGCGACGATTCTCCGGCAAATGGTTGCAGGACCTCGCGGTTCGCTACGCGATGGTGATCGTGATGGTTCTCATCATCTCGTTCTTCCTCTATCGCAGCGCACGATTCGGAACCGTCGACAATGTCGTCACGATCCTCATCGCTGCGGCGCCGTTTGCGCTGATCGCACTCGGTCAGACCCTCGTTATTCTCACCGGCGGTATCGACCTGTCCGTCGGCAGCATCATCGCGCTCAGTGCGATGTCGGGCGCCCTGACCGCCAAGACGTTCCCCGACCGCATCTGGCTGGCACTGCTCGTGGCCGTGGCCGTGGGCCTCATCGCCGGTTCGATCAACGGGTTGGTCGTCTCGGTGATCAACGTGCCACCGTTCATTGCGACGTTGGGCATGCTTACCCTGGCATCCGGCCTGGCCTTCGTCGTGGGCGGGGGCGCACCAATCAACGGGATGCCGGAAGCCTACGGCCAGATCGCCAACACTGAAATCTTCGGGCTGACGATCCCCGTGATCCTGATGATCGTCAGCATCGTGGGTTTCGGCATCATGATGAAGCGAACCGCCTACGGGATGCGCGTCTACGCCGTCGGCGGCAATCGTCTGGCCGCCGAGATCGCCGGTGTCAAAACCGGGCGCATCCTGTTCAGCGTCTACGCGATCAGCGGCGCGCTCGCGGGGCTCTCCGGAATTATGCTCTCCTCGCGCGTGATCAGCGGGTCGCCGAACCTTGGCCAGGGCTACGAACTCGACGCCATTGCGGCCGTCGTGATCGGCGGCGCCAGCCTGCTCGGTGGCCGCGGCACCATCTGGGGCACTGCGCTCGGGCTCCTGCTCATTCAAACCCTCAATAACGGACTCGATATCCTCACTGTCCCCGCCTACTGGCAGGACGTCATCAAGGGGGTGCTCATCGTCACGGCCGTCGCGGTCGACGTTTGGGCCTCCAAACGACGCGTTTAGCTTCGTCGCCACGCACTTGGCCCACGTGCATTCGCACTGGCGCCATCCACTCCCGGCACCGGGAAACTCAACACGGAGGAATCAATGAAGATCACAGGCAACATCCGTCGCGCGACCGGAATCGCGATTGCAGGGCTCACCGCGCTCTCGCTCACCGCGTGCGGCGCGGGCGACCCCACGGCCAATCAGGGCGCGGACGCCGGCGACCGGGTCACGATCGGTGTGACGGTTTACGACATGTCGTCGTTCATTACTGAGGGCAAGGAAGGCATCGACCGTTATGCGGAAGAGAATGACATTGACATTCTCTGGAATTCAGCGGGCATGGATGTCAGCACCCAGGCGAACCAGATCGACCAGTACATCAGCGCTGCCGTTGACGCCATCGTCGTCGTACCGGTGCAGCTCGAGACCCTCCAGCCGCAGGTTGCTGCGGCCAAGACTGCCGGCATTCCGTTCCTTGACGTGAACGCAACGCTGAACAATTCCGAAGTTGCCGGCAGCGTTCAGCCCGACGACGTCGCGGCTGGCGAGCAGGAAGCCGAGATGATGATGGAAGCCCTCGGCGGCTCCGGAAATGTCGTGATCCTGCAGGGCCCCCTCGGCGGATCCGGTGAAATCAACCGTGGCCAGGGAATCGACAACGTCCTGGCCGAAAACCCCGGAATCACCGTTCTGGCCAAGGACACGGCCAACTGGAGCCGCGACGAAGCCATCAACAAGGTCAAGAACTGGATCTCCGCGTTCGGCGGCGACATCGACGGTGTCATCGCCCAGAACGACGACATGGGCCTCGGCGCCGTGCAGGCGCTGCGCGAAGCCGGCATCGAGGGCGTGCCCGTTGTGGGTATCGACGGCATCGAAGACGGCCTGAACGCTGTTCAGAACGGTGACTTCATCGGCACGAGCCTGCAGAACGGTACCGTTCAGCTCGCCACCGGTGTCGCGGTCGCCGCAAAGATCGCCCGCGGAGAAGACGTCGACAAGAACCTCGTCTACCTCATGCCCCCGATCACGACCGACAACGTCGGTGACGCTATCGAGCACGTTGTCAGCGACCGTCCGACGTTCCTCGACGCGCTCAGTGAACTGATCGCTGGCAACCTCATCACGGGCGATATCGCCTTTGAAAACCTGCCGGGACAGGGCGAGTAGCTAGCGTCCTATTGACACAACGGTTTCGCCGCTGGCGAGAAAGTTTTCTCGCCAGCGGCGAAACCGTTTGCGTGTGCGCCGGGTCACTGAACTCGCTGGGCGCCGCCCAGAAGTCGTTGGGCCGTGTGGGAATCGGTCGCCAGAATCGTCACAATCCCGGTATTGAGCGCCGCCCGCAACGCCTCCGTCTTCTTCGCACCACCGGCCACGACGATGACCTCGGGAATATCACGCAGCTGGTCGATGTCGATCGCGAGCGTGCGGCCCTCGAGGGCCGGCACGCGCTGGCCTCGCTCATCGAGCAGGGTGGCGCTGATCTCGGCGCGTACGCCGCGTGCGAGCAGTTCGGCGCGCTCCTCGCCGCTGAGGCCATCACTGAGTTGCGACTCCGGTGGTTCCCAGCTGCCGACCGCGAGCACCGCCTTGGTGACTCGGCTCATCCGCTGAAATGTGGCTTGAATGGATGGCTGACGTTTGAAAGCTTCGGCAGCCTGCGAATCGGAAACGACGAGCGGGGCATAGATCGGGTACGGGCGACCGCCAGAAATCTCGCAGATTCGTCGCACCAGATCGCTGGAGGTCTGGCTGGGATCCCCGGCCAGGCCGGTGAGCTGCACGACATCGCAAGGCGCGAGCCGGTCGAGCTGATCCACGATGGCCGTGAGGGTGCGTCCACTCGCAATGCCCAGCACGTCGGACTCCGTGACGATCTCGATAAGCAGGTTGGCCGTAATCCGCCCCAGTTCGGTGCGAATGGCCGGGCTGAGATCGGTGGTCGTGTTGGCCACAATCGCCCGGTTCAGTCCGTAGGCCTTCGCCAGTCGAGAAGCGAGATCGGCGTGCAGGGTGCCGGGGGTATTCACCCGAATGGTGACGAGCCCGGTTTCTCGGGCGCGCGCGAGAAGACGAGCGACTTTGAAGCGTGACATGTCGATATCGTCCGCGATTTCGACGAGAGATTTTCCGGCGCGATAGTGCTGCTGGGCGACAAAAGCCATCTGAACAAGTTCGCTGGGACCGATATCCATGACTCTCCTTGACCTCGGGCTCTACGCGAGTATCCATTCTCGCACGCTAATTCTCTCATATGAGCGGGCAACTTGACATTTGAGTACGGCCCCATCAGGATAAAGATCTAGACAAAAGAGAGTGTCCGGGGTTCATGTGAGCGACAACGACGTTTCGGTGCTGGAAGTAGCGTGTGCCTTCATACGGCGAGCAGCACCCCGAGGATTCGTGGGCGACTTTCACCACGGCGATTGCCGCTGCGAAGGCCGGGGCGGGTTTGACTGACCCGATTGTGGGCCTGGCCATCGCAGGGCAATGCCACAGACTCGTCGCCCTCGACCGCACCCATCGGGTCGTTCGATTGGCGGATGTTGCCGGTCGGCGTTGACGGCGGCGTCACCTCAGTGGTGGCCGACTCCGCCCGCTCCCTGGGCGCCGAATACATCGTCTCCGGCCGAGCCCTATTTTTCAGTCCCTACGAATCCCACCCAGTTCAGAGAGAAGACTAGTCATGGCCAGTTCATCCACGCTCCCGGCGACAATGCGAACGAGCGTTTTGCTGAAACAACAGGACTTGACGATCGAGGACCGTGCCGTGCCCACGGCCGGCGCCGATGAGGTGCTTGTAAAGGTGGCCGCGGTCGGCGTCTGCGGCTCCGACGTGCACTACTACCGCGAAGGCCGAATCGGCGACTTCATCGTCGATGCCCCTCTGGTTCTGGGCCATGAGCTCAGCGGCACCATCGTGGCGGCCGGAGTGGACGTCGATCCCGCTCGCGTGGGGGAGCGCGTGGCCGTGGAACCGCAGCGCGCCTGCCGGCTGTGTCGGGAATGCCGCGCGGGCCGGTACAACCTGTGCTCCAAGATGGAATTCTACGCAACCCCGCCCATCGACGGTGCCTTCTGCGGCTACGTGACGATCCAGACCGAATTCGCCCACGCAATTCCCGACTCGGTGTCGTTTGAGGCTGCCGCCCTGCTGGAGCCGCTCTCGGTCGCCATCGCGAGCATCCGCAAGGCTGGTATCGTCCCCGGGTCATCGATTCTCATCGCCGGCGCCGGCCCGATCGGCATTATCACCGCCCAGACCGCGCGGGCCTTCGGCGCGAGCGAGATCATCGTCTCCGACCTGATTGCAGCCAAGCGTGAGCGTGCGCTAAAGTTCGGAGCCACCCGGGTCATCGACCCCGTGGCCGAAGACCCGGCAACGCTGGGCCTTGACGTGAACGCGTTCATCGACGCCAGCGGTTCCGCGCGGGCCGTGGACAGCGGCATCCGCTCGGTGCGGCCAGCCGGCACGGTCGTTCTGGTGGGGCTCGGCAACCCCGAGATGATCCTGCCGGTGTCGCAAATTCAAAACCTGGAACTGACCGTCACCGGCATCTTCCGCTACGTGGACACCTGGCCGACCGCTATCCACCTGGTCGCCTCCGGACAGGTCGACCTCGACTCGCTCGTGACCGGCAAATTCGACCTGGAGCATGTCGCGGAAGCCCTCGACAGTGATCGGAACGAAGACAGCCTCAAGTCCATCGTCTACCCGAACTAGTCCCGAGAGAAACGGAGCACCACCATGAATGTATTCAGCCTCGAAGGAAGAACAGCCCTGGTCACCGGCGGCAACCAAGGGCTCGGCAAGGCCTTCGCGTTCGCGCTGGCCCAGGCCGGCGCCCACGTCGCAATCGCCGGGCGAAGCGCCGAACGCAACGCCGCCGTTGCGGTGGAGGCCAAGGCTGCCGGGTATGACTTCGTCACTATCCAGGCCGACATCACCAAAGACGATCAGGTCGCCCGCATGACCGAGGAAGCCATCACCGGCCTCGGCAAGATCGACATTCTCGTGAACAACGCCGGCACCTGCTACCACGCACCGGCATTCGATGTCACCGACGACGAATGGGCCGCGGTCTGGGACCTCAACGTTCGCGCGCTCTGGAAAGCGAGCCTGTCGGTTGGTGCCCACATGCGCACCGAGGGCAAGGGCGCCATCGTCAACATCGGCTCGATGTCGGGGATCATCGTCAACCGCCCGCAAATGCAGCCCGCGTACAACGCCTCGAAGGCGGCCGTGCACCATCTCACCAAGTCTCTGGCGGCCGAATGGGCCCCATTCGGAATCCGCGTGAACGCGGTCGCCCCCGGCTATGTCAAGACCGAGATGGCACCGGTCGACCGGCCCGAATTCCAGCGTTACTGGGTTGAAGACGCACCGCAGCAAAGGTTCGCCCTGCCCGAGGAGATCGCGCCCTGCGTGGTCTTCCTGGCCAGCGAAGCAGCGTCGTTCATCACCGGTTCGATACTCGTCGCCGACGGCGGCTACACGGTCTACTGATCTGGCAGCCCTCAGCAATCGTTCGCGTCGTGGTCAACTCCGCCACCGATGTCGTGCTCGAGAATATCGAAATACCCGTTCCCGGCGCCAATGAGGTGCTCGTGTGCTCCACCGTGGTGGGAATCTGCGGGTCGGACATGCACGCCGCGCACGGGCGGCATTCGTTCATGTCGTTGCGGTTTCGGCCAGGCCACGAGGTCGTCGGCGTCGTCTCTGGTGCGGGAGCGGATGTTGACCCCGCATGGATCGGCGCTCGTGACCGTGGGAACGAGCGCCCCGTAGGTTCGACCGCGTGGCCGAAAGCTACACGCGCGAGCGGATGCTGCCGGCGCGGCCGGCCGCGCCGGCAGCTGTGGCCAGCCTGGAGCGGTCATGAGCACGAAGCACCCGAAAATGCGCGGGCTCGTGGCTGAGTTTTGAAGCCCTTCGGGGCTGACGTTGATTCTGTGGTCCCGGCGCAAACGTTTGGGCACATTCGTGATGAAAAATCAGTCATAAATTCGTAGGCTTGGCGCTTACAGTAGACGCTTCGACGATGAATCACGCCTGATGCTCCCTGTTTTTCCTCATAAACGTGGCCTCATTGGTGACGAGCGTAAATCAGGCGGCCCAATTTCTCGCGGGGATTATTTTTGAGGTTCTCTCGCTTTTGTATTCGATCTACGGTAGAATTGGCGTGAAGGAGGCAATGGCGCCCATGTTCATGGAAAACCCGAGCGAGGCCAGTTCGAACCCGGTCGTTGCGGCGGTGGAGCAGGCTCGGGAGATTCTGTTGGCGGCGTTGGGTGGGGTGTCGTTGGGGTTGCTGGGCGATGAAGAATCACTGACCCTGCTGCTGGCGGTGGAGAGCGTGGGCCGGGTCGTCGACGGGGCCCGGGTACTCTCCACGACCGATGTGCTGCGCCGTTCCCAGTACTTTGATGCTGCCGCAGCGAAAGCCGCCGCGAAGGCTGCTGTTGATCAGAGTGCCGCCGCCGCGCAGAATGCCGCCCGGGAGAAGGCTGGTTCGGGCAAGGCTGCTGCGGAATCCGTGATCCCGGAGGGTGCTGCGGCTTCTCCGAGCGTGGCGGGTGAGGGTGCGGCGGCGGCTCTGGCTGCGCCGACGCTGGCCCGTCGGCTCGGCTGCCGCAGCGGCGTCGAACTCGTCTGCACCCTCGCCCGACTGTCCCGCAGCGAGGTGCGTCAGCGGTCCGCGCTCGGTGAGAAAGCCGGCCAGCGAATGCTGCTCGGCCGCCCGCTGGCCCCCATCTACCCGGTGCTCGGGGAGGCCCTGCAGGGCGGGGAGCTCGGGTTGGAGCAGGCCCGGGTGATCGTGCAGGTGCTCGACGGCCTGCGCTCCTCCGTGCTGGTGGAGGACCTCGACCGGGTCGAACGCTCTCTGGTGGCCAGCGGCTCCGGGGCGATCACTCCCGAAACCGAGGGGCTCCCCGGTGCCGGCATCGCCTTCGCGCCGGAGTTGCTGCGGCAGCAGGGCATCCAGTGGAAGGCACGCCTCGCCCCCGACGGCACCGCGCCCGGCGAGACCCCGACCGAACGGCGCAGCTGGCTCACCTTCGGCACCCTCAGCAACGGCGGCTACAGCCTCAGCGGCTGGTTCACCACCCTCGACCGCGCCATCGTTGGCAACGTTTTTGATGCGTACCTGTCCGCCGCGGCGGCCAACCCCGTTCCCGGTGCCGGAGGCACTGCGACCCCGGCGTCCGGCACCGCCTCTGGCACGGCTTCCGGCGCGGCGTCCGGTACGAGTCGAGTTTCCGACGCCACTCCGCGCGCGCTGGTCGCGTTCCGTGAGACCGAACCCGAACCCGACACCACAAACGACAATGACGAGAACGGCGAGACCGAAGCTGGGGTCGACGGCGCGCAGATGGGTATCGACGGCCAGAACCGCCAGAACAACCAGAACTGCGACAACGAAGCGGCACAAGAAGCAACCAGCGAGGCGCGGAACGCCACCGCGGCGGGCCAAGCCACCGAAATTGGCCAGGCGGGCGAGGCGGGTGCGAAAATGGAGGGCAGCGACACGCTCGGCACCGACCCACCCGACCCGCTCAGCCCCGACAGGATCAGTCCCGCTGCGCTCAGTCCGTGTCCGTAGCAACCCGACGACACCCGCTCCCGTAGTGAAAAGCAAGCCAGCATCCTCCGCGCCGCGTTCGAAGCCGCAGCCCGGCACCCCGACACCCCCACCATGGGCGGCGCCGCCCCCACCGTGCTCGTACACATCAACATCACCGACCTCCTCGCCGGCCGCGGCGCCGGCTGGATCGACGGCATCGACGGCCCCCTCACCCCCCACCAAGTCGACGAACTCATCTGCGCCGGCGGCTACCAACCCATCCTGTTCGGCCACACCGGCACAATCCTGCACCTCGGCACCAGCAACCGGTTCTTCACCGCCAGTCACCGCCGAGCATTGGCCGCCCGCGATGGCGGCTGCGTCATCCCCGGCTGCACCGTGCCACCCCACCTCACCCAGGTTCACCACGTCGTTCCCTGGCAGAAAGGCGGCCTGACCGACATCGACAACGCCGTCCTGCTCTGCAACGCCGGCCATGCCAGCATCGACACCTCCGGCTGGGACATCGACATGCGAGACGGCCGCCCCTGGATCCGCGGCCCGCTCCTGTTCGACCCCACCCAAACCTGGCGCCCCGCCGGCCAAAACCGCGCCGCCACACCAGCCGAGAAACCCAACTGGGACAAGTAGCCCGAACTGCACTCGACCGACGGAATGGCTGGGCGGCGCAGCCAGCCATCGCAGGACTGTGGCGGTCTCGATAGGCTCGACCAGGGGTTGCTGCGGTTCTCGCGATCAGATACGGGGCTCTGGCCGGTTCGACCAACGGGGGTGTTCCCGAGATCGGATGCGGGGTTGCCTTGGCCCGCTCGACCCGGGGATGATGGCGTTCCCGAGATCGGCGCGGCGATCCCGTGGCTGCTCGACCATCCTCGACCAGCGGAGGGTGGTACCCGGGGCGTTCGGTGGTGGCTGTTCCGTGGCGATCTCAGGCGGGGCAACGCCGTAGGCCGGCGCCTGTGGAGGAGGCGCCTAGATCTCGTCACTCTCGATGAGCTCCGGCGAGAGCAGCTCGTGCACGCCGGCCACGATCTCATCGGGCCGAAACGGGTAGCGGTTGATTTCGGCTTCGTCGCTGATGCCGGTCATTACGAGAATGGTGTGCAGCCCGGCCTCAATGCCCGCGACGATGTCGGTGTCCATGCGGTCGCCGATCATGCCGGTGTTCTCCGAGTGCGCGCCGATCTTGTTCATCGCCGAGCGGAACATCATGGGGTTGGGCTTGCCGACGACGTAGGGTTCCATGCCGGTGGCCTTGGAGATCAGCGCCGAGATCGCGCCGGTCGCCGGCATCGGGCCGTCCTTGCTGGGCCCGGTCGCATCGGGGTTGGTCGCGATGAATCGCGCGCCGCCCAGAATCAGCCGGATCGCCTTGGTAATCGCCTCGAACGAGTAGTTGCGCGTCTCGCCGACGACCACGTAGTCGGGGTCGGTCTCGGTCATGATGAACCCGGCCTCGTGCAGCGCGGTCGTGATGCCGACCTCACCGATCACGAAGGCGGTGCCGCCGGAAACCTGCGACTTCAGAAAATCCGCCGTCGCGAGGGCGGAGGTCCAGATGCGGTCCTCCGGCACATTCAGCCCGCTCGAACGCAGCCGGGCGCTCAGGTCGCGCGGGGTGAAAATGGAGTTGTTGGTGAGCACCAGAAACGGCGTGCCCGAGTCGGTCCACTGCTGCAGCAGCTCGGCCGCCCCCGGAAGGGCCTGGTTCTCGTGCACGAGCACACCGTCCATGTCGGTGAGCCAGCATTCGATCTCGTCGCGTCGTGCCATCAGGCGCTCCTTTTCGTCGACTCTCAGCCTAGCTGCGCGACGTTTCCCCGCGGTTACGGGTATCGCTCAAATAAGCGGATGCCGCCGCGTGCTCCCACGTCGCCGCTCGACGGGCCTCAGCCACCAATTTCGGAAATAGTAAAGTACGGCCTCCGGAAACGGTAACGCACAGGGACTTGAAACAGTAAAGTATGAGCCCCAGAAATGGTAACTTAGCCCTATGGACTACTCGCCGCGCATCGTCGATGCCGAATTGACAGCCATGCTCGCCGGGTTGCCGGCCATCGCCCTCGACGGGCCAAAGGCTGTCGGAAAGACTGCCACAGCGTCGCGGAGGGCTGGGTCCATCATTCAGCTCGACGATCCGGATCAGCTCGCATTGCTGCAGGCAGACCGCGAGCGGATAACGAGGTTGTCGCGCCCGGTTTTGCTTGATGAATGGCAGACGTTTCCAGCGATTTGGGATACCGTTCGCCGCAGCGTCGACCACGATGCACGGCCAGGTCAGTACATCCTGGCCGGCAGCGCAAGCCCGACGAAGGCGCCTGCGCATTCCGGTGCCGGCCGTATTGTGCACCTGCGGATGCGACCGATGGCCTTCTCCGAGCGGCAGCTCACCCCGCCTACAGTCTCACTAGCGACTCTTCTTGCCGGCCCGCCTGCAGCAATAGAAGGCGCAAGCCCACTGGCTTTGGAGGACTATGCCTCCGAGGTGACGCGGTCGGGGTTTCCGGCGATCCGACTCCAAACGAAGGAATATAGATCGGCAACGCTCGACGGCTATCTCTCGGCAATCGTTGAGCACGATTTTCCCGAGGCGGGGTATGCGGTCAGGCGTCCGGCAACGCTCAGAGCGTGGCTGGCGGCCTACGCTGCAGCCAGCTCGACGACGGCGAGTTACGACAGCATTATCCGCGCGGCGACTCCGGGCGATGCAGTCAAACCCTCAAAAGCCACCGCGCAGGACTACCGGGAAATGCTCACCAAGCTGTGGCTCTTGGACCAGGTTCCCGGCTGGCTGCCGAGCAGAAATCGCCTCAAAGGATTGGGGCAGGCGCCCAAGCACCACCTCGCCGACCCTGCGCTGGCCGCGCGCCTCCTCCGTGTTTCAGCGGAGACGCTCATCAATAAGGCAGATATCGGCCCGGCTGAACTTCGCAACGGTCCGATGCTGGGCGCTCTGTTTGAATCCCTGGTGACTCTGAGCGTGCGCGTCTATGCACAAGCTGCGGGGGCATCTGTGCATCATTTGCGAACCCACGGCGGCGAGCACGAAGTGGATCTCATTATCGAGCGACCGGACGGCCGGGTGGTGGCGTTGGAAGTAAAGCTGTCCGGAACCGTAGACGATAAGGACACGCGGCATCTGAGATGGCTGGCCGATGAGATCGGCCCGGACCTCGTGGATTCGGCGGTTATCACGACCGGAAAAGTCGCCTATCGGCGCACTGACGGAATTGCGGTAATTCCCTTGGGGCTGCTCGGTCCGTGAAAGCTGCCCAGCCTCAGGCAGTCACCCAGATTGACGCGGCCGCAGCGGGCGTGACCAGGCGACTCTGGCCATCCGCTAGAACGATGGTCAAGGGCGCGCTGAGTGTGAACTCGGTGCCCGGCCCGATCAGGTCGGCGGCGAGCTCGCGCAGCACGGACGGGTCGCGGTCACTGATTCGCAGCACGGCAGCCCGGTGCCCGACCGTGGCGTCGGCCAGCAGCACGGCCGGCGGCCGCAGCACGGTGCCATCGGCGGCCGGAATCGGGTCGCCGTGCGGATCGTGCGCCGGAAAACCGAGCCGCGCGTTGATGGCTTCGAGCAGGCGATCCGAGATGGAGTGCTCGAGAATCTCGGCTTCGTCGTGTACCTGGTCCCAGCCATAGCCCATCTCGCCGACCAGCCAGGTCTCGATCAGGCGATGCCGCCGCACGACGGCGGTCGCACGCAGCCGGCCGGCATCCGTCAGCGCCAGTGGGCCGTAGGGAACGTGGGTGATGAGCCCGCTCGCGGCAAGCTTTTTGACCATTTCGGTGACGGATGACGGTGCCACGCCCAGTCGCACCGCGAGCGCCGACGGGGTGATCAAATCGGTCTGCCACTCGGTGTGGGCATAGATGGTCTTGAGGTAGTCCTCGGCCGCGCCGGTCGTGTGCGTCATAACCCTCTCAGGGTATCCGGGTCACGCGCCGGTGAACACCAGTACGAGCAGTACCACGTTCAACGCCACCAGCGCCAACGCGCAGACGACCCCGGCAGCGGTCGTGAACCAGCGATTGGTGAAGGTTCCCAGCAGGCCGCGCTGGGCGGTGAGCCAGACCAGCGGAATCAGCGCGAACGGAATGCCGAACGACAACACAACCTGGCTGAGCACGAGCGCCTGCGTGGGGTCGAACCCCACCCCGAGAATGAACAGCGCCGGAATCAGCGTGACCAGTCGGCGCAGCAGCAGCGGAATGCGCACGTGCAACAGGCCGTGCATGATCTCGGCCCCCGCATAAGCCCCGACCGAGGTCGAGGCGAGCCCCGACGCGAGCAGCCCGACGGCGAACAGGGTCGCAACGATCGGCCCGAGCGTGTCCTTCAGCGCCGCGTAAGCGCCCTCGAGCGTGTCGGTTCCATCCACACCCTGCAAAGCGGATGCCGCGAGCAGCAGAATCGCCAGGTTCACCGTTCCGGCGATCGCCATGGCAATGGTGACGTCCCACTTCGTGGCCCAGAGCAGGCGACGCGTGGCCACGATGCCCTGCCACTCCGGAAACCGGTCACGGGTGAGCGACGAATGCGCGTAGATGGCGTGCGGCATGATCGTGGCACCCAGGATGGATGCGGCGAGGAGCACCGAGTTCGACCCCTCGAAGCGGGGCACCATTCCGGCGAGCACGCCACCGCCATCCGGCGGGGAGATAAAGACGCCGGCCGTGAAACCGATCGTGATAATGAGCATGAGCGCGATGATGACGCGCTCGAAGATGCGCGGCCCCCGTCGAGAATGCACCATGAGCACGACCATGGAGATGGTGCCGGTGATCACGCCGCCCCAGATGAGCGGCAGGTCGAACAGAAGGTTGAGGGCGACCGCGCCGCCGATGATCTCGGCCAGGTCGGTGGCCATGGCAACGAGTTCGGCCTGGATCCAGTACAGCCTGCGCGCGGTGGGCCGCTTCATGCGCACGCCGAGGATCTCGGGCAGGCTCGCCCCGGTGACGATGCCGAGCTTCGCCGAGAGGTATTGGATGAGCCAGGCCATGACGTTGCCGGCGACCACCACCCAGACCAGCAGGTAGCCGTAGCGGGCACCGGCGGTCATATTGCTCGCGACATTGCCCGGGTCGAGGTAGGCGACCCCGGCGACGAGGGCCGGTCCGAGCAGCCAGAGCAGGCGGCTGGAGGCGACCGTGGTGGGAGCCTTGGCGAGCACGCGGTCAGGGGCGGGGGCATCCGTTTTAGACATACCGAAACCCTAGCCAGAATTTAGGCGCACCGAAACCCCAATTCTGGGCGGAGTTGGCAGGATACGGTTGGGTAGTGCCAGAATCTGCAGTCGACAACTCCACGCCAGAGCGCTCAACCTACGGCGTCGGTCCCTGGCCGGGGGAATGGCCGAGCGAAGACCGTTACGACGCCGACCTGCTCGAGCACGGCGACACCCGCAACGTGATCGACCGCTACCGCTACTGGAATATGGCCGCGATCGTGGCTGACCTGGACGAGCATCGGCATCCGTTTCACGTGGCCATCGAGAACTGGCAGCACGACATGAATATTGGCTCGATCGTGCGCAGCGCCAATGCGTTCGGCGCCGACACGGTGCATATCATCGGCCGCAAGCGTTGGAATAAGCGCGGCGCCATGGTCACCGACCGTTACCAGCACGTGCTGCACCACGTGGATGTCGCCGCGTTCGTCGAGTGGTGTTTGAAGGGTGACTTGCCGATTATCGCCATCGACAATGTGCCCGGCAGCGTCATCATCGAGACGTTTATATTTCCCGAACGCTGCGTGCTTCTGTTCGGTCAGGAAGGCCCCGGCCTGTCGGAAGCGGCCATCGCCGCCGCCGATTCCATCGTCGAAATAAGCCAGTTCGGCTCGACCCGGTCGATCAACGCCTCGGCGGCCGCCGCCGTGACCATGCATGCCTGGGTGGTTCAGCACCGGTTCTGATCTTTACTGGTTTGCGGGCTGAATACGGGCTAGCGTGACGGTATGACTGCGATCACTGACGATCTTCCGGCCCGACTCCTCCACGAAGAAAACGCCGGATGG
The DNA here is from genome assembly GCF_002929595.1 of Cryobacterium sp. N19. Lineage (NCBI taxonomy): Bacteria > Bacillati > Actinomycetota > Actinomycetes > Micrococcales > Microbacteriaceae > Cryobacterium > Cryobacterium sp. N19. Next base: position 393,193 of record NZ_PJJR01000052.1, read on the forward strand.
GAGGCCATTCTGGGCGGGAACGGCGGCGCCTACTACCAGCGCGAAATGACCGACGACGGTCTGATGATTGTGCCGGGGGCCGTCATTACGCGCGACCAGGTCACCGCCTACTTCGACCAGGCGGCTCCGTGGGAGAGCTACGGCATTCACGAACCCGCCATCATTCGCCTCGGCGAGCACGCCGGTGTCGTCGTCTACAAGGCGATCGCCCGTCGCGGCGAGGTCGTCGCCGAGCTGAACATGTCGACGACCTACCTGTTCGTCAACGGTGGCTGGCGGGTCGCGGCGCGGCAGCAGAGCCAGGCCTAACCATTTAGGGACTGGCGTTTCAGGCTCGTCTGGCCCGTCGCCGGGGAGACCGGCCCCGGGCTTGATAGCATTCAGTGTGACCGGCGACAATTTGATTTCAGAGCCCGAGACCCTTCTTCCCGCGGAACCGGAGGTGCTCGAAGCCCTGCGGCGAACCGCGAGGAGCGAGATCGCCGGCGTCGTGCAGGTGCATCCGACCTCTCCGCTCGCCTGGGCTGAACTGGCCGATGCGACCCACTCTGAGGGGCGCATCCTCGAGTCGTATGCCTACGCCCGCGTCGGGTACCACCGCGGACTCGACGCCCTGCGTAAGGCTGGCTGGCGCGGCCACGGCCCCATTCCGTGGCGCCACGAACCCAACCGCGGTGTGCTCCGCGCCCTGTTCGCGCTGCGCCGCGGTGCCGAGGAGATCGGTGAGGCCGAGGAGGTCTCCCGCCTGACGGCTTTTTTGACGGATGCTGACGTGGACGCCATCGACATTATCGGGGCCCTTTACACCGGCAGCCCGGGTTTCGACCCGGCGCCGCCCACCGAAGCTTTCGTTATTCGAGGAGAAGACTAAATGCCCGCGATCGTACTCATCGGAGCCCAGTGGGGCGACGAGGGCAAGGGTAAGGCCACCGACCTGCTCGGCAGCCGGGTCGACTATGTCGTCAAGTTCAACGGCGGCAACAACGCTGGGCACACCGTCGTCGTCGGCGACGAGAAGTATGCGCTGCACCTGCTGCCGTCGGGCATCCTGAGTCCTGGTGTTACCCCGGTCATCGCCAACGGCGTTGTCGTCGACGTCGAGGTGCTCTTTGAAGAGCTCGACGCTCTCTCGGAACGCGGCGTCGATGTCTCCCGGCTCAAGGTAAGCCTGAACGCCCACGTCATCACCGCGTATCACCGCACCCTCGACAAGGTCACCGAGCGTTTTCTCGGCAAGCGCCAGATCGGCACCACCGGGCGCGGCATCGGCCCGGCCTACGCCGACAAGATCAACCGGGTCGGCATTCGCGTGCAGGACCTGTTCGATGAGAACATTCTGCGCCAGAAGGTCGAGGGAGCCCTCGACCAGAAGAACCATATGCTGGTCAAGGTCTACAACCGCCGTGCCATCGAGGCCGAGGAGATCGTGAGCGAACTGCTCGGTTACGCCGAACGCTTACGTCCCATGGTTACCGACACCGCCCTGCTGTTGCACCAGGCCCTGAACGCCGGCAAGACCGTATTGTTCGAGGGCGGCCAGGCCACCATGCTCGACGTCGACCACGGCACCTACCCGTTCGTCACGTCGTCGAACGCCACCTCCGGCGGCGCGGTGACCGGCAGCGGCATCGCCCCGAACCGCATCGACCGCGTCATCGCCGTGGTCAAGGCGTACACGACCCGCGTCGGCAGCGGCCCGTTTCCCACCGAACTGTTCGACGAGTCGGGCGAATACCTGCGCTCCAACGGCTTCGAGTTCGGCACCACCACCGGGCGCCCGCGCCGCTGTGGCTGGTACGACGCCCCGATCGCCCGCTACACCGCGCGCATCAACGGCGTCACCGACTTCGTGCTGACCAAGCTCGACGTACTCACTGGTCTGGCCGAGATTCCCGTCTGTGTGGCCTACTCGGTCGATGGCGTGCGCGTTGAAGAAGTTCCGGTCTCGCAGAGCGACTTTCACCACGCCGTTCCGATCTACGAGAACTTCCCCGGCTGGACCGAGGACATCACCGGCGTGCGCACCTTCGACGACCTGCCGCAGGCCGCGCAGAACTACGTACTCGCCCTCGAGGGCATGAGCGGATCGCGCATTTCCGCGATCGGCGTCGGCCCCGACCGTGAAGCCATCGTGGTGCGGCACGACCTGATCGACTAGAAGTAATCGCCAACCGGGCCCCCAATCTGCCCGGTTGGCACAATCAGGGCACAATTCCTCACTTTGACCTGTCACACTAGGCGAGTGAACGCCGTGAGACCCCATTCCCTGACCTTGACCGGTCGTTTTGTGCAGCTGCAACCGCTCGGAAGTGCGGTGCTGCCCGACTTGGCGCGCGCCATCGCGCACCCCGAAGTCTTCGCCGCGGGCTATGGCGGCGGCCCGGCCACGCTGCACCGCGATGTCGACAGCTTCATCAAATGGGCACACGACTACTTTCAGTGGGAAAGCCTGCCCTACGTGGTGCGTCTGCTCGGCGGCCCCAACGATGGCGACGTCGTCGGCACCACGACCCTCGCCGACATCGACGAGGTAAACGAGTCGATCCACCTCGGCTGGACCGCCTACGACCCGCGGGTCTGGGGCACCGCTGTCAACGCCGAAACCAAACTGCTCGTGCTCGGCACCGCCTTCGAGAACGGCTTCGGCCGGGTCAAGATTCAAGCGGATGCCATCAACGAGCGTTCCCGCGCCGCCATCCTCGGCATCGGGGCCACATTCGAGGGCATCCTGCGCCGCGACCGCCCGCGCGCCGACGGAACCTGGCGAGACAGCGCCGTCTACTCGATCCTCGCCGACGAGTGGCCGGCCGTGCGCGCCGGGCTCGAGGCACGCCTTGATGCGTTCGAGGGCCGGTTCGTCACCTACCGCAGCCTGCGACCGGCCGGTCCAAGCGGCACCATCAGCGGCGGCGGGCCGCGGGGCGGCTTTGGTCCGAGCGCGGGAAGTGCTCCTGAGGCTGCTTCGGGTGCGGCCGGTCCGGTCCCGGAATCTGGAAGCGATGCGGAGCAGAGCGCCGGGGCCGACACGTCCCAGTAGGTGTTGTGTTCGGCACCTGGCTGGTGGCGAATTCAGAAAATCTGGGACGCGACGGCCGATTCGAGGCCGTTTCGGCCGGTCCTGGCGAGGACTTCCTGGCTTAGCCACCGAGGCAGCCCGAGCCATCCGTCATAATTCCTGCAAATTGCTCATGGCGGACTTTCAGTTCCGCATAATCGGGGGCACGGTACTGCCGCCGGCGACAGATTGCAGGAGTTATGCGGCGACGACCCGGCGAGACCGGGTTTCGTCGCCTTGACCGGGGTGGACGTCAGGCGGGGGGCGTGCAGCATCCGCTGCCATTCTTCGGCGCTTTTCCGACCTTGTGCTCTGGCGCCGGCACTGGTGCGCCGACGCCAGCTATAGGCTCGGAACGTGTCCCCGACCCCTCCCGCCAGCAAGAGCCTCATCCTGCTGCAATTTCTCGGTATGGGGCTGATCTGGGGCTCTAGCTTTCTGTTCATGAAAATCGCTCTCGACGGGGTCAGCTTCGGGCAGATCGCCTGGTCGAGGCTCGTGCTCGGTGGGCTGACCCTGGGGCTGATCGTGCTGGTGAACCGTCCGCGCATAGGCAACGGGCCGGTACTGCCGCGGGAAGGCGTGGTGTGGCTGCACTTTCTGGTGATTGCAATTAGCGGATGCGTGATTCCACACCTGCTCTTCGCCTGGGCCGAGCAGTACGTCTCCTCGAGCCTCGCGAGCATCTACAACGCCGTCACTCCGATCATGACCGCGCTCATGGCGACACTCGCGTTTCGGGTGGAGAAGCTCGTGCGTGCGCAGGTGGCCGGTGTCGTGCTCGGCATCATCGGTGTCGTCGTGATCATCGGGCCCTGGCAATATTCCTCGCTCACCGGCGACCTCTGGGGCCAGCTCGCCTGCCTCGGCGCTGCGGTCTGCTACGGCTTCACCTTCGGCTACACCCGCCGGTTTCTGAGTGGGCGCCCAATTGCCGCGAGCACGTTTGCTTTTCTCAATATCGGCATCGCTGGCGGGATCATGCTGCTGCTCACCCCAGTTCTGGCCTCGAGCCCGGTGCACCTGACGCTGCCGATCGTGCTGTGCCTGCTGGCCCTCGGCGCGCTCGGCACCGGCCTGGCCTACATCTGGAACATCAACGTTCTGCGCGCCTGGGGGCCGACCAACGCGTCCACGGTTACCTACGTGACGCCCGTCGTTGGCGTGGTGCTGGGGGTGCTCGTGCTGGCCGAAACATTCTCCTGGCACGAGCCGACCGGGGCGCTGTTGGTGCTGCTCGGCATCCTGCTGACGCAGAAACGCTTGCGATTCAGCTGGCTGCGGCCCGGCGGCCGGGAGGCGGCGGCATCCGCTTAGGCCATGCATTATCGTAAAAGTATGGTCGTACACGAGGAGTTACCCGGCGACGCTGACGCTGCTGCGATTGCGCAGTTGCACAGCATTCGCGAAAGCATCGACAATATCGACGCCGCGCTCATTCATCTGCTGGCCGAGCGATTCAAGTTCACCCAGCAAGTTGGGCGGCTCAAGGCAGCGCACGGGCTGCCGGCCGCTGACCCGGCGCGTGAACTCATGCAGATCGATCGGCTGCGCGGCCTCGCCGAGGAGGCCCACCTCGACCCGGCCTTCGCCGAGAAGTTTCTCAATTTCATCATCGCCGAGGTCATCCACCACCACGTGAAGATCGCCGGAGGGGATGCTGTGCAGCCGGGGCGGGCCGCCGGCTCTGCACCGACTTCCGCTGCTGTCGCCGAGCAGGCCGCTCCCGCGCAGCCGCACCCGCTTCCGCACCCGCCGACCGCGCACGTACCGAGCTCGGCGTCGTGACTCCCGCCGGCTCGGAGATCTCGGCGCTGTGACCGTCGAGACAGACGTTTTCGGGCGTCAGCTCGTCGCCGAGCAGGACTCATGAACTGGAACCCGCGGGCTCTGCCCGACCAGACCGGCAAGACCTTTGTCGTCACCGGTGCCAACGCCGGCCTCGGCTACTTCACTAGCGAGCAGCTCGCCGGCGCGGGCGCCCACGTCGTGCTCGCCTGCCGTAACCCGGTGAAAGCGGATGCCGCGGCCGCGGCGATTCGCGCCCGCGTGGCGGGGGCATCCGTTTCGGGGTTGCAGCTCGATGTCGCCGATCTGCAGTCAGTTCGCGACGTCAGCGAAACCCTGCGCGCTTTTCCTCGCCTCGACGGCCTGATTCTCAACGCTGGAATCGTGCACCCGCCGACGGATCGCGCCGTGAGCCTCGACGGCAACGAGCTGGTCTTTGCGACGAACTTTCTCGGGCATTTTGCTTTGACTGCGGGGTCGCTCATGGCCTTGCGGCGTACTCCCGGCAGCCGGGTCGTGTCCCTCGGGTCGCTGATCTCCCGGCTGATGGATTCCTCGCTTGACGATTTGCAGCTGGCCACCACGTATAACGGGTGGAAGGCGTACGCGCAGTCCAAGATCGCAATGCAGGTGTTCGGGTTCGAGCTCGATCGACGGTTGCGGGCCAATGGGGCGGGCATGGTGCAGTCGCTGGTGGCGCATCCGGGATATTCGATTTCGGGGTTGACCCCCACCCTTCCCGGTGTCAACGAAATCACCCCGGCCAAGCGGGTCATCGACGGCCTGCAAACGCTGGTCGGCGCGCAGGGCAAGCATCACGGAGCCTGGTCGACAGTGCGTGCCGCGATCGACCCGGATGCCCACGGCGGCGACTACTTCGGCCCGCGCCTGCTCACCCGCGGTGCGCCAACCCGTCAGCCGGCGACCCGCACCTCCCGAGACCGAGCGGTCGCGAGTCGTCTCTGGGAGCGAGCTGAGACCCTCATCGGCGAGCCGTTCCTCTAGGTGTTCACGCGAAAGCGCAAAAAGTGCCCGATTGGACCTCTCAATCGGGCATTTTTTGCGCTCTCGTGAGACGGCACGTAACACGAGGGACCCCGAGGCACCGCGCGGCTATCCTGACAAGATGACTTCATCGCCCGCCATCCAGACCGCAGTCACACTGGGAGACGGACTCACCGTCAGCCCGCAGGGCTATGGAGGCATGTCGCTCACGCCGGTCTACGGCCCGATCGATCCCGACGATGCCCTGCGCACGCTGACGCACGCCGTTGACTCGGGCCTCACCTTCATCGACACGGCCAACGTCTACGGCAACGGGTTGAGCGAACGCACCATTGCCCGATTGATCGCCACCCGACGCGATGAGGTGCAGCTGGCGAGCAAGTTCGGCATCCTTTCGGGCGGGGGAATCGGTGCACGCGGCATCCGTGGTGATCGTGCCTACGTGTTCGAGCAGATCGATCTGAGCCTCGCGCGCCTCGCCACCGACCACCTGGACCTCTACTACCAGCACCGGGTCGACCCCGACGTGCTTATCGAAGAGACCGTCGGGGCCCTCGCCGAACTGGTTCAGGCGGGCAAGATTCGCCACATCGGTCTCTCCGAACCGACTGGTGACGAGCTGCGCCGCGCTGCCGCCATTCACCCGATCGCCGCAGTGCAGTCCGAGTGGAGCATTATCAGCCGAGACGTCGAGCGGCACGTTGTCCCTACCGCGATCGAGTTGGGCGTCGGGTTCGTCCCGTATTCGCCTCTGGGTCGCCAGTGGCTCACCGGGCGATTCGACCGCAGCGCGCTCACTGATGCAGACGGGCGGCATAAGTTTCCCCGGTTCACCCCGGATGCCCTCGCCGCCAACCAGCCCATTCTCGACGAGGTGATCGCGGTGGCTCGCGAGGCGGCAGTTTCACCAGCGCAGGTCGCGCTTGCCTGGCTCTATGACAAGGGTCGCACCCTCGGGCTTGCTCTGTCCCCGATCCCCGGGTCGCGTTTCACCGAGCGAGTGGACGAAAATCTCGCGGCCACGAACATCCGTCTCGATGCCGCACACGTAGCGCGCTTGGACGCGCTCGCGGACCGCATCGTCGCGGCCCGATCATTCAACCCCCAGTGGGTCTCAGCCGGTCGCGAGTAGCGACTCTCGTTCCTCGCGAAGGCGCAAAAAGTGCCCGATTAAGCCTCTCAATCGGGCACTTTTTGCGCTTTCGCGACAGGACGCCAGCCACCGGCCATGAGCGCCACCGTTACTCTGCGGATCACCTCTGGGGGATTGTGGAGGTGGGATTTGTTGATGCGGATCACCCGCCACCTCTCCTCCATGAGCGCGTCGAGGCGGTCAACATCCCAGTGGAACTGGTTCTCGTCGGTGCGATGCTGCCCGCCGTCGTACTCGAGCAGAACACGATATCGGCGAAAGACCAGGTCGCCGGTGGCGAGCTTCACCCCGGTGCGACTCATGATGATGGCATTGACCTCCGGTTCGGGCAGGCTGGCCCGCACGATGAGCAGCCGCAGGTCGGTCTCGCGGGGTGAATCGACGCCGGGTCGTATCCAGATCAGCGCCTCGCGCAGCAGCTTGACGCCCCGTCGCCCCGAATACCGTCGAACGGCGGCGAGCAGGTCACGCATCTCGGCGAACGGATGCTTGCGGCGCACGAGCGTGTCGCCAATCCGGATGAGGTCGTCGAGCCCAAGCATGGTGGACAGCTGGCACCAGGTGTCCACCGCACTTGTGACGCGCACGCCGCGCACCGCAACGACGGTGACCGTCTTGGGTGCGACATGGTGGCCGCGGACACCGAGTACCCGGTCGCGCAGGGTGGGTTCCTCCGTCGAGACATGAATAGTTTGCGTGTGTTCAACGGCAAAAGGCATCGGGAGCCCGTGCACGCGCGCAGCCGTCACATGGCTGAAGAAGTCTGATTCGGACATCCGCTGTGCGTAGGCGCGGATGAGAAGGTCTGCCGAGCTGCTATCTGCACGCGGGGTGCGCGTTGCAGGAAAGGGGCGCGCTAGGTCGGACGCGCGCATCCGCTTCTTGGACAGGCCCGCGTCACTGCCTTCGGCCGTGCTGAATGGACGCCCCTCGAAGTCCAGCGGCAGCCTGCGAGCTCGATTCATGCCAACAGTGTGTCGCGCCGTCTCGGTGTCAAATGAGTTATCCACACCCCAAAGCTCGTTCAGGTTCGCGAGAGCGCAAAAAGTGCCCGATTGGGCTTCTCAATCGGGCACTTTTTGCGCTCTCGCGAGCTGGGGGGTTAGGCGAAGGCGGCGGGGAGAGGGGATTGGTGACGATTGCGCATCTCGGAGAGAGTCGCAGCGAAGACGTCCTGTACTTCGAGGGCGTGCAGGGTGTTGTCCGTCACTCCGATGCGCAGCACCGGAATGTAGCGGCCGGCGCAGAGGCCCAGGAACTTCACGTCGTCTTCGCGCGGCACCGAAACGATGACGCGACCGGCCGATTCGGAGAACAGGGCAGTGGATGCGTCCACCCCGTCCCGATCCAGAATGTCACCCAGCCAGACGCGCGCGCCCACTCCAAAGCGCATGACGGCTTCGGCGAGGGCCTGGGCGAGCCCGCCCTCGCTCAAGTCGTGGGCGCTGTCGATGAGGGCTTCCTTCGAGGCGGCGTGCAGCAGGCCGGCCAGGGCCTTCTCGCGGCCGAGATCCACGACCGGCGGACGACCTCCAAGGTGGTCGTGCACGACGCCGGCCCAGGCCGAACCGTCGAGCTCGAGGCGGGTCTCGCCGAGCAGGTAGATGTTGTGCCCGTCGTCCTGCCAGCCGCTCGGAATGCGGCGGGCGACGTCGTCGATCACGCCGAGCACGGCCACGACCGGGGTGGGGTGAATGGGCTGGTCGCCGGTCTGGTTGTAGAACGACACGTTGCCGCCGGTGACGGGAATCTCGAGCTCGAGGCATCCGTCGGCGAGGGCCGTTACGGCTTCACGGAACTGCCACATGACCTCGGGGTTCTCGGGGGAGCCGAAGTTGAGGCAGTCACTGACGCCGGCCGGAACGGCGCCGGTCGCGGCGACGTTGCGGTATGCCTCGGCGAGGGCCAGCTGCGCGCCGCGGTACGGGTCGAGCTGGCAGTAGCGGCCGTTCGCGTCGGTCGCGATCGCGAAACCGAGCCCGCTCTCTTCGTCGACGCGGATCATGCCGCCGTCGTCGGGAAAGGAGAGCGCCGTGTTGCCCTGCACGTAGTGGTCGTACTGGTCGGTGATCCAGCTCGGGTCGGCCAGGTTCGGCGAGCCGAGCAGGTCAAGGAACTGCTCGCGCAGGGTCTCGCCGTCGAGCGCGCGGGGAAGTACGGAGGCGGTGTCGGCCTGCAGGGCGTCGATCCAGGTCGGGTACGCGAGCGGACGCTCGTAGACCGGGCCGTCGACGGCCACGGTGCGTGGCAGCACGTTGACGATTTCTTCGCCGTGCCAGTTGATGATAAGGCGGCCGGTGTCGGTGACCTCGCCGAGCACGCTGGTTTCCACGTCCCACTTGGTGGTGACGGCGAGAAAGCCCTCGAGCTTCTCGGGAGTGACGATCGCCATCATGCGTTCCTGGCTCTCGCTCATCAGAATCTCTTCGGCGGTGAGCGTGGGGTCGCGCAGCAGCACCTTCTCGAGTTCGATGAACATGCCGCCGTCGCCGTTGGAGGCGAGCTCAGAAGTGGCGCAGCTGATGCCGGCCGCGCCGAGGTCTTGAATTCCCTCGACGAGCTTGCCGGCAAACAGTTCGAGGCAGCACTCGATGAGTACCTTCTCGGCGAACGGGTCGCCGACCTGTACTGCGGGGCGCTTGGTCGGGCCGCCGGCGCTGAACGTGTCGGAGGCGAGAATGGATGCCCCGCCAATGCCGTCGCCGCCGGTGCGGGCTCCAAACAGCACGACCTGGTTGCCGACGCCGCGGGCGTTGGCCAGGTGCAGGTCTTCGTGGCGCAGCACGCCGACCGAGAGCGCATTGACCAGCGGGTTGCCCTGGTAGACCCGGTCGAACACGGTTTCGCCGCCGATGTTGGGCAGGCCGAGGCAGTTGCCGTAGAAGCTGATGCCAGAGACCACGCCGTGTACGACACGGGCGGTGTCGGGGTCGGTGATGTCGCCGAAACGCAGGGCATCCATCACGGCGACCGGGCGGGCGCCCATCGAGATAATGTCGCGCACGATGCCGCCGACGCCGGTGGCGGCGCCCTGGAACGGCTCAATGTAGGAGGGGTGGTTGTGCGATTCGATCTTGAAGGTGACGGCCCAGCCCTCGCCGACGTCAAGCACGCCGGCGTTCTCGCCCATTCCGACCATAAGGTTCTTCTTCATGGCGGGGGTGACTTTGTCGCCGAACTGGCGCAGGTACATCTTCGAGCTCTTGTAGGAGCAGTGCTCGCTCCACATCACCGAGTACATCGCAAGCTCGCCACTCGTGGGGCGGCGGCCCAGAATCTCGCGAATCTTCGCGTACTCATCGGCCTTGAGCCCGAGCGCGCCGTAGGGCTGCTCCTTCTCGGGTGTCGCAATGGCATTGGAAACGGTGTCGGCGACGCCGCGGGAAGAGGTGTTGGAAACAGCGGTCACGTGTGGAATTCTCCCCGAGATAGCGGATGCTTGACCCGGCAAGTCTACCGGTCGCCTCGCCCGGCCAGCGTGGCGCTGCGTGCGACCTACTGCGGATCGGGAGTACAACGCTCGCCATAGGCTGGTCCCATGACAGACAGCGCACTCATCGGCCCCGTCGCCGCGCCGGATTTGCATGTCATGAGTTTCAACATCCGTCGGCGCCTGCCGCATCTCAACCCGCGCAGCCCCGATCGGTGGGTGCGCCGCCGGCCAATACTGAAGCGTCTGCTCGCGGCGGAACAGCCCGCACTGATCGGCGTTCAAGAAGCACTGTTCGACCAGGCGAACTTCGTGCGCCACGCGCTCGGCGATCCTTACCGCTCGATCGGATATGGCCGGGAAGCCAACAAGGGCGGGGAAGGCTGCCCGATCTTCTACGATTCACGTCGACTGCGCGTGCTCGAATGGAAGCAGACGGCCCTCTCTGACACTCCGTTGCGGCCGGGCTCCACCTCGTGGGGCAATCACACTCCGCGCGTCGTCGTTGACGCGGTCTTTCACGATCTCGCCATGGGCGTCGATTTCCAGGCCGTGAACACGCACTTCGACCACCGCTCCCGTACCTCGCGGCTGCGATCCGCCGACGTAATTCGACGCATCGTGTTGGCGTCGCAGCTTCCCACTGTGGTGACCGGCGATTTCAATACGGATGCGAATACCGCCCCCTATGACCGCCTAACCGGCCAGGGCCTGCTTCTGGATGCCTGGAACACAGCAGACGAACGTCTCACCGAAGAGTGGGGAACGTTTTTGAACTATCGCTCGCCGCAGCGCAATCTCAAACGCATCGACTGGCTCCTCGTCACGCCCGGCGTCCCCGTGCGCAAGGCCGCCATCAACGTGAAGCGCTATGTCGGCGGCTGGCCGTCGGACCACGCCGCGGTGCAGGCCGTCGTCAATCTCGCGGCATCGCCTCCGAAAGGTGAGAAGTGAAAGCGATCCCTGACACGTCTTCACTGCGCCCTCACTGTAGCTCTCAGTGAGAGGGCAAGTCAGACCGAAGTGAAAAGTCGCGTCGCGCGCATGCCCGATTGGAACCGTATGTCCGGCAGCGGGTACTGGCTCGCCCGCACGGCTAGACGGCGGCCGCCTTTTCCTTGGCGCGCAGGTCCTTGCGCAGGATCTTGCCGGACGCCGACTTCGGGATCGCGTCGATGAATTCCACCGCGCGCACCTTCTTGTGCGGGGCGACCCGCTCGGTGACGTAGGCCATGATCTCCTCGGCCGTGACCGCCGACTCAGCCACGGCGACGACGAAGGCTTTCGGGATCTCCTGGCCGTCGGCATCCGCTGCACCGATCACCGCGGCATCCTTGATGCGCGGGTGGGTGAGCAGCAGCGCTTCCAGCTCGGCCGGAGCGATCTGGTAGCCCTTGTACTTGATCAGCTCCTTGCTGCGATCGACGATGGTCACCTCGCCGAGCGCACTGACCGTGGCGATGTCGCCGGTGTGCAGAAATCCGTCGGCGTCGATGGTCTCGCGGGTGGCCTTCTCGTTGTTCAGGTAGCCGAGCATCACGTTCGGGCCGCGCACCAGCAGCTCACCGGGCTCGCTGACCCCGTCTTCGGGAATCTCGATCTCTTCGCCGGTTTCGGTCGACACGAGCTTGCAGTCCATGTTCGGCACGGTCACTCCCACGGACGCGCGCGACAGGTGTGGCGCGTCGATCGGAATCAGGTGGCTCACCGGGCTGACCTCGGTCATGCCGTAGCCCTGCAGAATGCGGCAGTCCAGCCGGGTGGCCACCGCCGCGGCGAGAGCACCGTCGAGCGGGGCTGCCCCCGAGAGGATGGTGTGCACGCTCGACAGGTCATACTCCTCTACAAGCGGATGCTTCGCCACGGCCACCGCAATCGGCGGCGCGATAAAGACGTAGCTGCAGCGGTGATCCTGGATCATGCGCAGAAACTCGACGAAGTCGAACTTGGCCATGGTGACCAGCGAGGCCCGCTGTTTGAAGGCGAGGTTCAGCAGCACCGTCATTCCGTAGATGTGGTAAAACGGCAGCAGCGCGAGCACTTTGTCGTCTGGAATAACCCCGATCAGATCGCGGGCCTGTTGCACGTTCGCCACGAGGTTGCGGTGGCTCAGCATGACGCCCTTCGGCGCCGCCGTGGTGCCCGAAGAGTAGGGGAGAACAGCCACGTGCGTGGCGGGGTCGATGCTGAGGGCGGGGGCGGCGGCATCCACTGCAAGTAAATCAGCCAGCGACGGATGCCCCGGCTCACCATCGATCACCACGATGTTCTCGTCGGAGATGCCCGCCGCGTGCGCTGCCGCCTTGGCGCCGGCCAGCAGCGGGGTGACGGTCACGAGCCAGGTCGCACCGGAATCGTGGAGCTGGCGCTGGATGTCGTCGGGAGTGTAGAGCGAGTTGATGCTGGTGACCGTGGCTCCGGCGCGCAGAATCCCGTGGAAGATGGCCGTGAATTCCGGCGTGTTCGGGCAGAGCAGGCCCACGACCGTGCCGGGACCGACGCCGTCGGCGGCAAGAGCGCCGGCCACCCGGGTGATCTGATCGACCAGGGTGCGGTAGCTGAGAGCGGCCCCGCTGGCACCGTCGATGACGGCGGTGCGATCCAGCTCGGCCTCGGTCAGGTCCCCGAACAGGTAGTCGAAAATGCTTTGCGTGGGAATCTCAACGGGGCCGTAGGGGCTCGTGAACACTTAGGATTTCCTTCGATCGGTGTGGCATGCACACGGTACCGCTCGGGGCTGCCGCGAAACTGTGCATGTGACCCGAGTGGCTTTGACCGGGCGGGGCATCCGTTTGAGTGAGCGGGCGCGGGCATCCGCGTGGGTGAGCGGATTCCTGCTCGCGCACTTGCCACGGCGCGTTCACCTGCCGGTTACCCCGGGCTCCCGTGCTGTTGGCGCGGCCTGCCTAACGTGGCTACACGTAATGCCCTCGACTCAGGAAGGTTTCACGTGGCAATCCACAGCGCTTTTTCACGCACCACTTCTCTCGGCGCCAAGACGGCCCTCGCCGCCGGCGCCGCAGTTCTGCTCACCCTGAGCCTGGCCTCCTGCTCGGCGGACACCGCCGACGCGGCCGGCACTGGCATCGACGGCGTCAGCTACGCCGCCGATGAGAACACCCTGGTGTTCGGTGTGGTTCCCGACTCGGTCGATACCCAGACCAACTACCAGCCGCTGATGGACTACATCGAGCAGGAGACCGGCAAGACCGTGGAATACCACGAGTCCACCGATTACGCCGCCCTCATCGAAGCCGCAATCGCCGGCAAGATCGACGTGGCCTCGTTCTCCGGCTTCACTTACATCACCGCCACCAACAACGGCGCGGCCATCACTCCGATCTCCTCGATCGTGACGACCGAGGGCGAGGTGCCCGGCTACTACTCGCAGGCGATCGTTCCGGCAGACAGCGCCATCACCTCCCTCGCCGAGTTCGCCGGCAAGAAGGTCTGCTTCGTCGACCCGTCATCGACGAGCGGATACCTGTTCCCCTCCTACAACCTGCTCGAAGCCGGCGTCGACCCGGTCTCCGATGTGACCCCGGTGTTCGCCGGCAAGCACGACGTGAGCGTGCAGAAGGTCGGCGAGGGCAAGGAGTGTGAGGTCGGTTTCGCCGAGGACAGCGAGGTCGCCAAGAGCGACAAGGTCAAGGTCATCGCCGAGACCATGGTTCCCGGTGCACCGATCGTCGTCTCTGACACCCTGCCGACCGAACTGAAGACCCAGCTCACCGAGGTGCTCGGCCAGGTCACCATCGACGACATCATCGCGTCGGGCGTGACGAGCGCCGACACCCAGGCCTTTCGCGATACGTTCTACGCGACCGAGCCGGTCGACGACAAGTATTACGACACCATTCGCGACATCTGCGTGAAGACGTCGGCCTCGCAGTGCCAGGGCTAACCAGTAAGTCCAGCGTCACCACCGGTTCCGCTTCGCGCGCGGAACCGGTGATCGACGTGAGCAACATCACCAAAACCTTCGGCGAGACGACGGCCCTCAATGACGTGTCGCTCACGGTCGGCCGCGGCGAAATTGTCGTATTGCTTGGGCTGTCCGGTTCGGGCAAATCCACCCTGCTGCGACACCTCGACGGCCTCGACCGGCCCGACTCGGGCTCGGTGACCGTGCTCGGCGCCGCGGTATCGAGCCTGAAGGGCCGGCCGCTGCGTGCGCTGCGCGGTCAGGTCGGCTTCGTCTTTCAGCAGTTCGAACTGGTCGGGTCGCTGACCGTGCTCGAAAATGTGCTGACCGGCGCCCTGTTTCGGGTGCGTGGGCCAAGACTGGGCCTCTGGGGGTACCGCCGCGACCTCAAGCTGGCTGCGCTCGGCCATCTCGACCGGGTGGGACTACTCGCCCAGGCCTACCAACGCGCCGACACCCTGTCGGGCGGCCAGCAGCAGCGGGTCGGCATCGCGCGAGCACTCATGCAGAACCCGCGCATTCTGCTCGCCGACGAACCGGTGGCCTCGCTCGACCCGGAATCCAGCGCCCAGGTCATGGCACTGATCCGGGAGATCGCCATTGACAGTGGTCTCACCGTGGTGTGCAGCCTGCATCAGGTTGATCTGGCCCTGTCCTGGGGCGATCGCATCGTCGGCCTGCGCCACGGCCAGGTGGTGCTCGACACCATAACGCAGGGGCTGTCGAAGCAGAACGTGATGGAGATCTACGGCCGCGTCACGACCTCGACCGGTGAGCTCGACGCGATCGAGACCGAGTTGGGCACCGAGTTGGGCACCGGTGAAGCGGGCGAGCCCGACGAACAGGGCGAGCTCGACCTGGCGACCTTCAGCTCGGCGCGGGACAACCGCCGGTGACGCTCACGCTCGAACGCCCCCAAGCCAGCCAAGCGGATGCGGCCACGCCGGCCCCGCAACGCCGCGCTCACCCGCAGAAAATCGCGGCCGCACTCACCCTCGTGGCGCTGGTGGTGGCATCCGTTTTCTCGCTGATCAGCGTGGATATCTCGCTGCCGCAGATGGTAGCGAGCTGGGGGAATGCCCAGAACTTTTTCGCCCGCGTGGGAATCATAAGCTTTCCCGCGCCGGGTGAGCTGCTCTACCTGACCGCGCTCACGGTGGGCCTCGTGCTGCTCGGAACCCTGTTTGCCGCGTTCTTCTCGGTGCCGCTGTCCTGGCTCGCCGCCGCGAACACCTCGCCCGGTCGTGGGTGGATGGCCGTCGCCCGCTTTCTCGGCGTGCTGGCCCGGGCGGTGCCCGACGTCGTGCTCGCGATGGTGTTCGTGCTGATGTTCTCACTCGGCACCCTGCCCGGAATCCTGGCGATCGGCATCCACTCGATCGGCATGATCAGCAAGATGTTCGCTGACGCGATCGAGCAGATCGATGAAGGCCCCCGGCTGGCAATTCGGGCCGCCGGTGGGACCCGAATGCAGGAATTCTTCTCCGGCGTGCTGCCGCAGGTGCTTCCGTCGTGGGTAGCGACCGTGCTGCACCGCAACGACATCAACCTGCGCGGTTCGGTCATCCTCGGCTACGTCGGCGTCGCCGGGCTCGGTCTCGAGATGTCCTACGCATTCAAATCGCTCAACTACTCGCTCGGACTCGGCATCGCGCTGGTCATTTTCGCACTCTGTGTGGTCATGGAGATCGTGTCGAGCGCCGTGCGCACCGTCATGCTCGGTCTCGCGCCCACCCGCCACGGGATCGGCGACCGGCTGCTGCGCCGTCTCGGAGTGACCGGCCAGAAAGCGGATGCCTCGCACCATCCCTGGACCTACGCCCGCCTGCGCAACGCGGTCTGGGGCCTGCTCGCCGCGTTCATCGTGATCGGCAGCGTCTGGATCTGCGATATTAAGTGGGGCGACTTTCTCACCGTCTGGTCGTATTTGCCCGAGACCGCCGCCAAGTTCTGGCCGCCGAGCTTCGGAAGCTATGACGCCCCGGTAATGCTCGCGGCGATGGGCGAAACCATCGCGATCGCCCTGGCCGCGACGATTCTCACGATCGTCGCCTCGATCGTGATCGGCTCGCTCGCCGCCCGCAACGTGGCGCCGTCGAGACGTGTGCGGGCCGGCTTTCGGCTGGTGCTCGTGACGATCCGCGGCATTCCGGAGATCATCCTGGCCATCGTGCTCATCGTCGTGACTGGTCTTGGTACCCAGGCCGGCACCATCGCCCTGGCCATCGGCGGCGTGGGCCTGCTCGGCAAGCTGCTCGCCGACTCGCTCGAAGAGGTCAGACCCGGTCCGGAACAGGCCCTCCGAGCGGCCGGCGCGACGAGGCTGCAGGTCTACGCCGGCGCCACGGCTCCCCAGGGTATGAAAGCCCTGATCGGACACAGCTTCTACATGCTCGACACCAATATTCGGGCGGCCACCATCCTCGGCCTGGTGGGCGGTGGAGGGGTCGGCTACTACCTGCTGAACGCAGGCCAGGGGTCTCGCTACGACCTGGTCACCACGATCGTGCTCATGATTCTCGTGACGGTGGTCGCGGTCGAAGGACTGGCCATGTGGATGCGGCGGGTGTTTCGATGACCAGCTTCGACGTGGTCGTCGTTGGCAGCGGCATCGTGGGCCTCGGGCACGCCCTCGCCGCCAGCGACCGAGGTCTGTCCGTGGCCGTCGTGGACCGCGCGGCGGCCATCGGCGGGGCATCCGTTCGCAATTTCGGGCACCTGTGTTTCACCCCGCAAAGTGGGCCGGCCCGAGAATTCGCTCTGCGGTCCCGCCCGCTCTGGCTGCGGCTCGAAGCGGACGCCGGAGTCTGGATGCGCGAGTCGGGCACGGTCGTGCTCGCCCGGCACGACGACGAACTGGCAGTGCTGCGGGAGCTGGCGGCGCAGCGCGGAGCCGAGTCGGTCTTCGGCGTCGGCGAGCCCGACGTCGTGCTGTTCGACGCAACGGAGGTGTCGGAGCGTCTGCCGCTCGCCGACGGCACCGCGGTGGGCGGCGCGCACCTGCCCTGGGACCTACAGGTCAATCCGCGCCAGGCCGCCGCCGGTCTGGCCGCGTACCTGGCCAGCCGGGGTGTCGACTTTCGCTACCGCACCGCGGTGACGGCCGTACGGCCAGGCCGGGTCACGACCACGCGCGGGCCGATCCACGCCGGAACGGTCATCGTGGCGGTCAACCACGACATCGACCAGCTTTACCCGGAGATCGCCGAGCGCGACGGCATTGTGCGGTGCGGCCTCGACATGCTGCGCGTCGACGCCGGCCTGCGCGCGCCGCTGCCCGCGCCGGTGCTGACCGGCTGGTCGCTGCTGCGCTACGGAGCATTTTCCAGCCTTCCGGCGGCAGCCACTTTGGGCGAACGGCTGCGGAGGGAGTATCCGCTGCTGGCCGAACTGGACCTCAACCAGATGTATACCCAACTGCAGGACGGCTCGCTGATCGTGGGGGACACCCACTATCGCGGGGCATCCGTTTCTGTATTCCAGAATGAGAATGCGTTCGAACAGCTGCTGCAGCTCACCTCCGAACTGTTCGGCGTGCGGCGCCCGCGGGTGCTCGAGCGGTGGCAGGGCGTCTATGCCTCCGGGCGTGCCGACTTTCTCATCGACCAGCCCGAACCCGGTGTCTACCTCGTAGCGGCCACCACAGGAATCGGCATGACCACCGGGCTTGGTCTGGCCGAACACGTCATCTCGACCGTGTGCAATTTCGCCATTCCCTCCCTCACCCTGAAAGGCACCCCATGAGCACCGCACCCCTTGATCTTGAGTTGGACCTTGATGATTTCGACACCGAAGACGTGGACGTTGAGCTCGTCGTCTTCGACATGGCCGGCACGACCGTGAGCGACGACGGACTGGTCGAGCGGGCGTTCGTGCTCGCCGCCGAGCGCAGCGGACTGGTCGATACCGCCGAGGACCTCGAGGAGGCCGTCGCTTTTGTGCGCGAGACCATGGGGCAGTCCAAGCTCGATGTGTTTCGTGAGCTGACCGACTCCGAAGAGGCGGCGGTCGCTGCGACGGCGGCCTTCGAAAAGGCCTACGGCGAACTCGTTGAACAGGTCGGGGTGACCGCGATCCCGGGCGCGGCCGACCTGTTCCAGGAGCTGCGGGACGCCGGCGTGAAAGTGGCCCTCGTCACCGGTTTCTCCCGTGCGACGCAGGACACGCTCATCGATGCGCTCGGTTGGAGCGACCTCATCGATGTGAGCCTCTGCCCGGCCGAAGCTGGCCGTGGCCGCCCATACCCCGACTTGCCGCTCACCGCGCTGCTCCGTACCGGCGCGTCAAGCGTCGCGGCCATGGTCGTCGTCGGCGACACGGCGAGCGACATGCTCTCCGGCCTGAGCGCTGGCGCCGGCCTGGTCGTGGGCGTGCTGACCGGCACGCACGACACCGACACCCTCGAGGATGCCGGGGCCGACGTCGTCGTCGCGAGCGTCGCCGACCTGGCCGAACTGCTCGGCCTGCGTGAGGAAACGATCGAGTAGCCATGCCCGAACACGATCCAATCGCTGAACCGGTGACGCTGCCGGCCCTCACTCTCGGCGTCGGCCGGGAGGTCGTGTTGCCGCGCGCCGCCGAAGCCATGGTCTGGTCGGGTGTCGGCCTGCCCCTGGAGTGCGTGGCGGTACCCGGGGTGCTGCTTCGGCCCGGCGACGTGCTGGTGGAGGTCGAATTGGCCACGATTTGCGGCTCCGACGTGCACACGGCTTTGGGCCACCGCCTCGCTTCGAAGCCGCTCGTGCTCGGGCACGAGCAGGTCGGCCGCATCGTGGCCGTCACCGATCAGTCATATGCCGCAAATGGAATGCCACTGCGGGTCGGGCAGCGGGTGGTCTGGTCGGTCGCCGTGAGCTGTGGAACCTGCGTGCGCTGCCGCCGCGGCCTGCCCCACAAGTGCCTCGAGCTGGTTAAATACGGCCACGAGCGTATGCAGCGCGGCTGGGAACTCAGCGGCGGATTCGCCACCCACGTGCAGGTGCGTGCCGGAACAGCGGTCGTGGTCGTCGACGAACACGTGCCGGCCACGGTTCTGGCGCCGGCCTCCTGCGCGACCGCGACGGTGGTCGCGGCGCTGGGGGCGGCATCCGCTCTTGTGCCGCTGGCCGGAGCGACCGTGCTGGTGACCGGCGCGGGGATGCTCGGGGTGACGGCCTGCGCGATGGCGACGGATGCCGGTGCTCTCGTGGTGGTCAGTGACCCGGACCCCGCCCGGCGTCAGCTCGCGCTCGCCTTCGGGGCCGCCGCCGTCGCCGACCCGAGCGCGCCGCGCGAGTCGCCGACCGGGGTGGCGAGCGTACTCGCCGCGATGCAGGATGCCGCTGCCGCCGAGCCGACGATCGCCCTCGAGCTGAGCGGCGCCCGGCCGGCCGTGCAAACCGCGCTGGACCTGATCGGCGTCGGCGGAGTGGTCGTGCTGGTCGGCAGTGTCTCGCCCGATGACCCGGTGCTGCTCGACCCGGAGTTGATAGTGCGCCGCCTGGTCACCGTGCGCGGCGTGCACAACTACACGCCGGGCGACCTGGCGCAGGCGGTGACCTATCTCGGGGGAGCCTGGCACCGGCATCCGTTCTCGGCCCTGGTTGGAACGACCTTCCCCCTCGCCCGAGCTGATGCCGCACTCGCCCTGGCCGCGACGGCCCGCCACCCCCGCGTGGGCCTCGCCCCGCAGCCGCCCGCGACCCTTGGCTGACCCGCCGGCTTCGCGCTCCGTCTCCTTGGACGGGGCCCAGGCCCCGTCCAAGGGCCCAGTTTATAGACTGGGCCCAGGGATGGGGCCTGGGCCCCGTCCGTATTGAGGGGAGGCTAGCTGGCGCCGCCGGGCGGGCCGATCCGGAGCAGGGTGGCCATGACCCCGACCAGGGCGATGCCCATGACCAGCGTCAGCAACACCGGGCGGGCCAGCATTTGCCGCAATAGAGCGCTCACCCGGGTGTGATCGCGGGGGTCGTCGGTGCGGGTGTGCCGCCAACCGCCGTCGAGCAGGCCGTTCTTCTCGAGCCCTCGGTCGAGGGGAATCGTGCCGAACGGAACGATCGCAGTGATCATGGCGATCAGAGTGAGGCGTACGCCCCAGTGCTGGTTCACGCCCACGAGCAGGGCCATCAGTCCAAAGGCGATGAAGACGAGACCGTGCACAAAACCACCGATCTGCACCCCGACCTCGCCGACCTCGAACACGTACTTCAGGAGCATCCCGGTGATCAACATCGCCCAGGTGACGGCTTCGGCAATGGCAATAGAACGAAACAGCAGGCGCGGGGTCATCGAGACTTTCCAGTGATGGCGGGGCATGGGCGCTGCCATCGTCGCAGCCGCACCTGAACAACCACCTGAGCATTCACCGAGAAACTTGCATCACTGTAAATGTGCAGTGGCGCAAAAAAGCACTGAGCGCAAGAATTATCCAGGTGATAACTGAACCGAACCTCGGCCTGCGTGACCGCAAGCGCCTCGAAACGCGCCTGCGGCTCGAAGACGCCGCGGTCACCCTCGTGCTCCGCGACGGCCTCGAGCACACCACGGTCGACGTGATCAGTGAGCTCGCCGATGTGTCGCCGCGCACCTTCTTCAACTACTTCGAGAGCAAGGATGCCGCGATCCTCGGCCTCCGCCAGGTCGAAATCGCAGAGTCCGAGCTTGCCGAACACTGCGACCGAGTGGCCGAAAACGGACTGCTCGACACCGTCATCCACCTGCTGCTGACCGTCATCGGCCCGCCGTCGACCCGACCGACCATGCGGGAAGACCGGCTAGAGATTCTGCGCCGGCACCCGCAGCTACTCACCACCCAGCTTGCCCAATTCACCCAACTGACCACCGAAGTCGCCAGCGCGGTCACCGCCCTTGTGGCGCGGGACGCGCGCTTCGCGGGCGACTCGCCAGCCGAGCAGGCGGCATCCGCTGACCTGGTGCTGTCCCTGTGCGGCGGGGCGGTGCGCGTGGCCGTCAAGGAATGGGCCGAAATGAACCCGACCGACGCCGAAGGTGCGGCCGAACAACTTGAATCACGAGCAATCTCGCTCGCCAGAGAGGTATCCGTAAAACTTTCATGACCACCACACTTGCCCCGCAGCCCGATGCGGCCGAGGCCGCCGCCAACCCCGGCAAGCGTCACATTCTGCTGGTTTTCGCCGGGCTCATGGTCACCATGCTGCTCGCCTCGCTCGACCAGACCATCTTCAGCACCGCGCTGCCGACCATCGTCGGCGAGCTCAACGGCGTCGACCACATGCTCTGGGTGACGACCGCGTACATTCTCGCGTCGACCATCATGTTGCCGGTTTACGGCAAGCTCGGCGACCTGATCGGCCGCAAGGGTCTGTTCATCGGCGCAATCAGCATCTTCATCCTGGGCTCAATCGTGGGCGGACTCGCTCCCGACATGACCTGGCTCATCATCGGGCGTGCCGTTCAGGGCCTCGGTGGCGGCGGGCTCATGATCCTCTCCCAGGCGATCATCGCCGACGTCGTGCCGGCACGCGAGCGCGGCAAATACATGGGCATCATGGGCGGCGTGTTCGCGCTGTCGTCCGTGGCCGGCCCGCTGCTCGGCGGCTGGTTCACCGAGGGCATCGGCTGGCGCTGGGCGTTCTGGATGAACATCCCCCTCGGCGCCCTCGCCATCGTGACCGCCGTCTTCTTCCTGCGGTTGCCGGTGAAAGACCATGCCAACCCCAAGCTCGACGTCGCCGGCATGGGCCTGCTCGCCCTGGCCTCGACCGGGCTCGTGCTCACCACCACCTGGGGCGGCACGACCTACGACTGGGATTCCCTGCTGGTCCTCTCGCTCATCATCGCGACCGTCGTCGCCGCCGTGGCCTTCGTCATGATCGAGCGTCGCGCCAACGAGCCGATCATGCCCCTGCACCTGTTCAAGGACCGCAACTTCAACCTCACGACCGTAGCCGGCCTCATCACCGGCATCGCAATGTTCGGCGCCCTCGCCTACCTGCCCACCTACCTGCAGATGGTCACCGGCGCGAACGCCACCGAGGCCGGCTTCCTGATGATCCCGATGATGGCCGCGCTGCTGATCAGCTCGATCGGCTCCGGCTGGCTGGTCAGCAAGTTCGGCCGCTACAAGTGGATGCCGATCGTGGGCACGATCATCGTCGGCGTCGCCCTCGTGCTGCTCTCCACCATGACCCCGACCCTGCCAATCTGGATCCTGTGCAGCTACCTCGCCGTCATGGGCCTCGGGCTCGGCCTGAGCATGCAGATTCTCATTCTGATCGTGCAGAACTCCTTCCCGAACTCCCAGGTCGGAACGGCGACCGTCTCGAACAACTACTTCCGCCAGATCGGTGCTTCCATCGGTTCCGCCGTGGTTGGCAGCCTGTTCGCCGCCCGACTGACCGAACTACTCACCGAGCGGATGCCCGCCGGTGGCGCCGGTGCCGCCAACTCCTTCACCCCGGCCATGGTGCGTGACCTTCCCGAGGCCGCCCACCAGATCATCATCAGCGGTTACAACGACGCGCTCACCCCGGTGTTCCTCTACATGGTGCCGCTCGTCATTGTGGCTGTCATCCTGCTCTGCTTCGTGACCGAGAAGCCGCTCGCCACCACGATCGAACGTGACATCCTGCCCGAAACCCTCGAAACGGATGGCGCCACCTACGTTCGCCTGGAAGCTTCGGCAGGAGCCGGCGCCCCGGCCGAGCAGGCAGCATCCGCTCGACCAACGTTGAACTGATCTGAACAGTGACCCGCCGGGCCACTCTCGTATCGGCGCGCTGCTAGCGTGAACTCATGCGCACCAGTTCACCCCGACACCACGCATGATCAGCGTCGTCCTCGCCCTGGTTTCGGCCGCCGCTTACGGCATGAGCGACTTTCTCGGCGGCATCGCGTCGCGCCGGGTGGCCGCGCTGCGGGTTGTGCTCATGTCGTATCCGATCTCGGTGGTGATCATCACGATCGCCGCCGCGTTCGTCGGCGGGGAATTCTCCTGGCGGTCGATGCTGTTCGGCGCAGCGTCGGGCGCTGTGATGGCCCTGGCCATGTGGTGGTTCTATATAGCCCTCGCTGAGGGGCCGATGAGCGTGGTGTCGCCGCTGACCGCCGTGATCGTCGCCGGAATTCCGGTGATCGTCGGGGTGATCATCGGGGAGCGCCCCTCAGTGATCTCCTACGGCGGCATCGCCCTCGCCATCGTCGCGGTCATTCTGGTGAGCCGGGAACCGCCGGGAGTCGCCGACCACACCGTTTCGGGCGCGCGTGCGCCACGATTCACCCGCCGGGTCGCCTGGTTCACCGTGGGTTCAGGCGTCTCGTTCGCCCTGAGTTTCGTCTTCACCCACGAGATCGAGACCGGAACCGGACTGTGGCCGCTGGTGGTGTCGCGCACCGTGGCATCCGTGATCGTCATCGCGGTGGCGACCGGGGCGCGGCAGCTGGCGCGGCCGCCGCGGGCGATTCTCGGGTTCGCGTTTCTCGTGGCGGTGCTCGACGTGATCGGGGTCGTCACGATGCTCTACGCATTTCAGGGCGGCCTGCTGTCGCTCGTGTCGGTGCTTATTTCCCTCTATCCGGCCGTGACCGTGCTGCTCGCGGTGCTCGTACTCAAGGAGCGCGTCGGCCGGTTGCAAGTGGCGGGTATGGGCCTCGCCCTGGCCGCGGTCGCCGCCATCGCGGTCAACGGGTAGCACGCCCCGGGTACCGATGCTCGAGCAACCGCTGCTGCGCGGGCGAATCGGTGAGGCCGCGCGCCCGAGTCGCTGCAACGGCTGCCTCGGACTCCCGACCGAGGCGGCGCAGCAGTTCGGCCCGGGTGGCGTGCAGCCAGAAGTAGTCGTCGAGACCGTGCAGCGCGTCGACGGCAACGAGGGCTTCCAGAACCTGCGCCTGCGCGGCCAGGGCCGGGTGGCAGCAGGTGAAAATGAGGCGCAGCTGGTCGTCGCGCAGTACGCCGATAGGAAAGTCATCGGGAGCCTGCTGCAGTTCCATCAGGGCGGCCTCCCTCTCTTTGGCAAAGCGCGAACCCTCGCGGCGCAGCAAATCGATCGCTCGGTGCTTGCCCGTGACGATCAGCCAGGCGCGCGGGTTTGGCGGAATGCCGGTGCCGGGCCAGGTCTGCAGGGCACGGATCGAGGCGTCCTGCACGGCGTCTTCGGCGATGCCGTGCTCACTGGCTGACGGTGTCTCTCGTCTTGAACGTGGGAACCTTCACGGTCATCGGCAGCGCTGGACGAATCTCGACGGCACCGTTCCACGCTCCCGGAATCATGGACGCGACCTTGATGGCCTCGTCGAGGTCGGTGCATTCGAGCAGGTAGAAGCCAGTAAGGGCCTCCTTGGTTTCGGCGTACGGTCCGTCGCTGAGCACGACGTCGCCACCCTTGCCTCCGGTCACCCGCACGGTCGTGGTCGTGGGGGTGTGGTACAGCGCGGCGCCGCCGCGGATGACGCTCGCGGTGTCCTCGCCGAACTTCTGATATTCGGCCATACCGTCGGCGAACTCGGGCTGGCTCCAATCGATGTCGGGCGAGTAGATCAATGCGACATAGCTGGTCATGGTGCGCTCCTTTTTATGGTGAACCCATTCGTTGATGGATCTACCTTAGGAACGAACCAGCGCCCGTGGATAGGACAGCCGCAGAAACTTTTCTGAGGACGTTAGCGCGAGACGAGTGCCTGGGCGATGACCGAGGTGAAGAAGACGAGCCCGTCGACGCCGCTCGCCATGGCGGTATCGGTGTCGGGGCCGAAGCCGGCCTCGACGGCGTGCTCGGGGTGCGGCATGAGGCCGACGACGTTGCCGCGGGCGTTGGTGACGCCGGCGATGTCATTCAGCGAGCCGTTCGGGTTGCCGCCGATATAGCGGGCCACGATTCGGCCGTCGCCCTCGAGTGCTTTCAGGGTCTCGGCGCTGGCCATAAACGAGCCCTCGCCGTTCTTCAGCGGAATGACGATCTCGGCGTTCGCCGAAAATCCGGTGGTCCAGTCGCTCGTATTGTTCTCGATGCGCAGGCCCTGGTCGCGGCAGATGAAGCGGCCGGCTTCGTTGCGAATGAGACCGCCGTCGAGCAGGTGGGCTTCGGTGAGCATCTGGAATCCGTTGCAGATACCGAGCACGGGCATGCCCTTATTGGCCGCGTCGATGACCTCGGTCATGATTGGGGAGAGGCTCGCGATGGCGCCGGCCCGCAGGTAGTCGCCGTAGCTGAACCCGCCGGGCAGCACGAGCGCGTCGACACCGTGCAGGTCGTGGTCGCCGTGCCAGAGGGCTACGGAGTCGGCGCCGGCCAGACGGATCGCGCGCGCAGCGTCACGATCATCGAGCGAGCCGGGAAAGGTGACGACGCCGATGCGCATCAGACGACCGCTGCCGAGGGCGCGTTCTGCACGTGGATGCCGACGACATCCTCAATCACGGAGTTCGACAGCACGGTGTCGGCGAGCTCGCGCACGGCCGCGAGGGTGGCCGCATCCGCTTCGCCGTCAATGGAAATCTCGAAGCGCTTGCCGACGCGCACGCCGGTGACGGTGGCCAGCGCTGACTGGGTCTGACCGAGGCGACCGAGGGCGCCAGCGACGGCCTTACCCTGGGGGTCAAGCAACTCAGCCTTGGGCATTACTTCGACGACGATCGTTGGCACAGGGCACTCCGCATACAGTCTGGGGCTTATAGTCGTGGCAAATCACTGCAATTCTACAGGCCGCAGCTTGGGCGGCCCGGCGCGCGTCACTCGGAGATGCCGTTCTGGCCGAGCAGAATGCCGCGCAACACGTCACGCACGGCGGCCACTCCGTCGTAGGTTTCGACAAAGCTCGTGCTGAGCGGGGCGAGGCCGAGCCGCAGGCCGTTGGGGCTGCGAAAATCGGGAATGACATCGTTATCCCACAGAATTCTCGTGACCTGACGCATGAGCGGATGGTTGATTGTCACGTGACCGCCGCGATGCGTCTGCTCCCGCGGCGAGGCCACGGTGACGCCCATCGGTGCCAGCCACTCATCGACGAGGGTGATGGCGAACTCGGTCAGCGCCACCGACTTCGCCCGCACCGACCCGATCGTGGCCTCATCGATCATGGCAATCGTGTCCTGCATGGCGAGCATGCCCACGACTGCGGGAGTGCCGCTCATGAAACGACGGATGCCGGTGGCCGGCACATACCCCGGCCCCATCTCGAAGATGGCCTGCGCGCCCATCCAACCCTGGATTGGCTGGGAAAGCACGTCCTGCAGATCACTCTTTACATAGCCGAACGCGGGTGCGCCCGGCCCACCGCTCAGGTACTTGTAGGAGCAGCCGACCGCGAGGTCGACGTCGCAGGCATCGAGATCGACCGCAACCGACCCCACCGAGTGGCTGAGGTCCCAGAGCACGAGGGCGTCGTGTTCGTGGGCGACGGCGGTGATGGCCTGCATATCGGCGAGGTAGCCGGAACGGTAGGCCACGTGGCTGAGCAGCACGAGCGAGGTCTGCGGGCCGACCACGCTGCGCACCTGGTCGGCGGTTACCCCACCCTCAGTGTCGGATTCGATCCAGCGCAGGGTGAGACCGCGCTCGCGCGCAATGCCCTCCAGAATGTACCGGTCGGTGGGAAAGTTGTCGCTGTCGACCACGATTTCAGTGCGGCGCGGCCGCGAATCCACGGCGGCGCGGGCCAGTTTATAGAGCAGCACGGTGGTGGAATCGCCGACGAAGACCTGGCCGGCCGCGGCGCCGAGGCAGGTGCGGCCGAGGTCGTCGCCGATCTGCAGGGGAAGTTCCATCCACTGCTCGTCCCAGCCTCGAATGAGTCGGGTGCCCCAGTCGTTGGCGAGAAAGTCGGCGATGCGTTCGGCGCTGGCCCGCAGCGGACGGCCGAGCGAGTTGCCGTCGAGGTACGAGCGAGGATTGGCCGTGGCGGGGTCGGCGTCGGTGCCGAGGAACCGGGCGCGGTAGTGGGCGAGGCCGTCGATGCGGTCCATCCGTCGCGCGAAGGCGAGGTGGGCGCCCTGGCCGGTTGAGCTGGTGAAGCTGGGAGTCATGCGAGAACCTCGAGTTCGGGGCGGGTGAGGGCGCGGGCGGTGCAGAGCCAGTCGGTGAAGTCCAGGGGATCGCGCGGCCGTTCCCCCGGGATGAAGGTCACCCGGCTATCGGCCAGGGTCAGGCCGAGCGGTGCCGGCGAGCAGAGGGCGGTCAAGACCTCGCCGGGAGTCAGCCCCGCGTCGAGCAGCGCCGCGATCTCACCCGAGTTCAACCCGAGCGGCAGCGGGCCGTTGCCGAGGTCGGTGCCGTACAGCACCCGCCCGCCGGCCGCGTGGAACCGACGCAGATTGTCGCTGGCAATCTCGAACGCGGCAGTGGGGCGACCCCAGCCGTGAATGTCCAGGGTGCTGATCCAGGACATGCGGGCGGCCATCGCGGTCACGAGATCATCGGCGAGGCGCTCCGAAAACGGGGTGTGGGCGAACGCGTCCACTCCAGCGGTAAACGCGCGATCGGCTTGACCCGCACCCTCGGCGTGCGCCACGACCGGCAGGGAACGTTCGTGCGCCCGCCCCACGAGTGCGGCCAATACCTCGGCGCCGAACACCGGGCCGGCGACCGAGTTGAGGGTAATTTTCAGAACGGATGCCCCAGCCGCGGCTTGCAAATCGACCGCGGTGGTGGCATCCGCTATGGAGGCGACCGCGCAGCTCCAGGCGGGCTCGGCCCAGCTGGCCCGGCTGGGGTAGCCGCCGGGAGAGTTGATGAACTGGTGCGCGTATGCCAGATCGGGCATAGATGTCCGGAGGTCGTCAGGCAGCCAGCCACCGAGGTCGATGGCCCGTGCGATTCCACCGCTCGGCAAAACTGTTCCGTCGATCAGGGCCAGGTGAAGGTGTGCGTCGAGAAAGCCCGGCAGCACGGTACCTCGGCCGACCAGAAAGTGAGTGGTCACGCGCCGATCTCCGTTCGCACGGCGAACAACTCGGGAAAGAAAGTGAGTTCGAGGGCCTTCTGCAGAAAGGCCGCTCCACTGGATCCGCCGGTGCCGCGCTTCATACCAATGATGCGTTGCACCGTCTTGAGGTGGCGAAAGCGCCAGAGTTGAAAGTTGTCCTCAAGGTCGACGAGTTCTTCGCAGGCCTCATAGGCGGCCCAGTGCTCGGAGGCGTTCTCGTATATTCCCCGAAAGGTATGCACGAGTTCGGGGTGCAAGGTCCACGCCTCGGTGACGTCGCGCTCGAGCACAGCGGCGGGAATGTCGTAGCCGGCCCGGTGAAGGTAGCGCAGAAACTCGTCGTAGAGGCTGGGGGACTCAAAGGTGGCGGTCAGCAGGGTGTGGGCAGCGGCATCCGCTTCGAAAACCGTGAGCATGCGGCGGTTCTTGTTGCCGAGCGCGAACTCGACCGCGCGGTACTGATACGACTGAAAGCCACTGGAAGAGCCGAGAAAATTCCGAAACTGGGCGTATTCGGTGGGCGTGAGGGTCGCGAGCACCGACCACTGCTCGGTCAGGGTTCGCTGAATGTGCTTGACCCGGGCGATGCCCTTGAGAGCCGGAGCGAGCTGGTCCTGCCGCAGCGCCTCGATGGCAGCCTGTAGTTCGTGCAGCACGAGCTTGAGCCAGAGCTCGGTGGTCTGGTGCTGGATGATGAACAGCAGCTCATCGTGGTGTTCCGGTACGCTGACCGGCTTCTGGGCGTCGAGCAGGGTCGGTAGGTCGAGGTAGGCCCCGTAGCTCATCTTCTCTCGAAAATCGGTGACGATCTCGGGGTCGAAGTCACGGGTGTTGTTCTTGAGAGTCATCGGGTTCCGTTCGGCTTGTTCAAATTGTGCGCAGGTTGCGGCTGTCGGCGCAACACCACAGCGAACCGGGCACGTCAAAGTTCTAGACTGGAGCGCATGACCCCGCCGACCCGAAAGCCCCAGGATGGCGTGCCAGCCCCGTCTGCACCCGAGCGAACCGCAGCGAGTGCGCCCCGCCGCCGCGACGCCCGGCTGAACCGGGACCGTCTCGTAGTGTCGGCTCGCGCCCAGTTTGCCCAGTACGGGATCGACGCCTCACTCGAGGAGATCGCGCGTCAGGCCGAGGTCGGTGTTGCCACGCTGTACCGCAACTTTTCGACGCGCGACGACCTGGTTCGGGCGCTCTACGACCTGGCTCTGGCAGAACTGCACGCGGTGCGCGGGGAGATCGAGGCTGCCCCCACCCCGTGGGAGGCGCTCGTTGTCTACACCGAACGGGTCGCCGAATGGCTCGTCGCCGCCCCGTCATTGCCGCCGATCCTGCGACGCATGGCACAGCTCGACCCGTCAGCCAGGCCCGCTGCCGAGTTCGACGGCTTCATCGCGAGCCTGGTGGCCCGCGCCAAGAAGGACGGCACCCTGCGCCGCGACGTCGACGCGGTCGACCTCGCCGTGCTCGTCACCATGGTCGGGTCGCTCGGCGGCCTCGGCGACGGTTACGCCGGCCAGTGGCGCCGTCAGCTCTCCATCGTGCTCGACGGCCTGCGTGCCGCCGACGCGCCTCGGCCCAAGCTGCCCGGCCGCCCGCTCGACGTGAAGGACTATCAGGCCACAGTGCACGGCCTGACCCGTCGGGCGGCCCGCGCCGCCCGGTAAGGGTTAGACGGTCGCTGGGTCGGCTGCGCTCACTCGGATGCGGTTGGCCCACGGGTCGTCGAAAGCGAGGGTCTGGCCGTCGTGAGTGGTGTCGACTTTGTAGTGGGCCATCCGTTCGCCCAAGGCACCCACGTCGTCGGTGCTGGGCACGATGATGCTGACCTCGCCGAGGCCGAGGGCCAGGCGACGCTTGCCGCTGCCCGAGCTTTCCCAGGTGTTCATGGCCATGTGGTGGTGGTAGCTTCCAGCCGAGACGAACAGCGCCGAGGGCCCGAAGTTCGCGGTCGCCTCGAAGCCGAGCCGGTTCACATAGAACTCCCGGGCGCTCGCGACGTCGCCCACCGAGAGGTGGATATGGCCGACGATGGCATGGCCCTCGCTCGGCTCAACCGACATATGCTCGGAAATGAATGCGTTCGGGTCGAGGTAGAGCGAGGCCATTTCGACCTGGCCGTGGGTCCAGCTCCACAGGGTGCGGTCGCGGTCCCAATACAGCTCGATGCCGTTGCCCTCGGGGTCGGTGAAGTAGAAAGCCTGGCTGACCAGGTGATCGGCGCTGCCGGTGAACGTTCCGGGGGCCTTCGTGCCGATCGAGTACACGGCGGCGGCGAGGTCGGCCTGCGTGTCGAACAGAATCGCTGTGTGGTAGAGCCCGGCCGAGCGTGCTTCGGCGGCCTTGAGCTCGGGGGCGTGCTGCAGGATCACGAGCGGGGTCTGGCCGCGCCCGAGTACCGCTACCGGGCCGTCGTGGCTTTGCAGCTCCAGCGTCACGATGTCGCGGTAATAGGCGATCATGGCGTCGAGGTTGCCCACGCGCAGGGTCACCGCGCCCATTCCGGTGTCGGCGGCCAGCAGGTCTTTCGCAGTGAGGGTCACAGCAGGCTCAACGGATGCGCCGCCCCGGCTATTCCGCGATTCGCAGTGTTCGGGTTCCCCCGTTTGCGACGGGATGGGCCGGCAGTGGTGTTGGTGTGCTGGTGTGCCGCTGTGCTGTGCTGTGGTGCTGGTGTGCCGCGGTGTTGGTGTGCTCAGGCGCCGGTGAGGCGTTCGAGAAGTTCTCGATAGCGGGCCGCGGTCTGCTGCACGATCTCCGTCGGCAGCTCGGGCGGAGTGCCGGTGCCGTCCCAGTTCGCCGCGAGCCAGTTGCGCACGATTTGCTTGTCAAAACTGGCCATGCGGGTTTCGGAGGTGGTGCCGGTTCGCCAGGCTGCGGCATCCCAATAGCGGCTGGAGTCGCTGGTGAGCACCTCGTCGGCGAGCACGGTCACGCCGGTGTGTCGGTCGGCACCGAACTCGAACTTGGTGTCGACGAGAATGACGCCGGCCTTCTCGGCGATCGTTCCGGCGGCCTGAAACAGGGCCAGCGAGAGGTCGCGCAGTTCGGCGGCAATGGTGGGCCCGACGAGTTCGACGGTGCGCTCGAACGAGATGTTCTCGTCGTGCTGGCCCATCGGGGCCTTCCAGGCCGGGGTGTAGATGGGTTCGGGCAGGCGGTCGCCGTTCTGCAGCCCGGCCGGAAGCGATATGCCGCACACCGACTGGGTTTCGAGATATTCCTTCCAGCCGCTGCCGGTGAGGTAGCCGCGCACGACGCACTCGATCGGGTACATGTCGAGGGTGCGGCAGAGCATGGCCCGGCCAGCGACGCTCGAGGGAATGAGCTCGCGCACGGCGCTGCCGACCTGCTCGTGGTCGGCGATGAGGTGGTTGGGCACACCGGTCAGCCGGTCGAACCACCACAGGCTCAGGGTGGTGAGCAGCTCGCCCTTGCCCGGAATTCCGGGCTCGAGCACGTGGTCGAACGCGCTCACCCGGTCGCTTGCGACCACGAGCACGCGGGCTGCGGTCGTGAGGGAGGGAGTATCCGTTGTCTCGCCGTTCTCGAGATACAGGTCGCGCACCTTGCCCGAGTAGACGCGGGTCCACCCGTCCAAGACGGCAACGGATGCGGGGGACTCGTGCTCAGATTGGCTCACCCGTTCATTCTCCCGCATCTCCACGCGGCATAACTCCTGCAGAAAATCTGCCCGACACATCGGACCCCTGAAATGACGGGCAAGTTTGGGCGCCGGTCAGCAGATTGCAGGAGTAATGCCGATGCCGATGCCGATGAGGGAGAGCGGTCAGGCCACGCGGGCGGCAATATCCGTGCGAAAATGGGCGCCGGCGAGGGATACGTGGCCGAGAGCCTCGTAGGCGCGAGCCCGAGCCTCGGCGAAGGAGGCACCGACGGCGACGACGCTGAGCACCCGCCCGCCCGTCGAGACGAGCCTGCCATCGTCAAGCCGGGTCGCGGCGTGCGAGATCGTGACGCCGTCCACGGCCAGGGCGGCCTCGAGCCCGGTGATTTCGCGGCCGATGAGCGGGGTGTCCGGGTAGTTCTCGCTCGCCAGCACGACGGTCACCGCCACGTCGGCGGAGAATTCGGGCCGGGGCAGGTCGCCGAGCACGCCGGTCGCGGCGGCCAGCAGCAGGCCGGACAGCGGCGTGACCAGGCGCGGCAGCACGACCTGCGTCTCTGGGTCTCCGAAGCGCGCGTTGAATTCGATCACGCGAATGCCGGCATCCGTCAAAATGAGCCCACAATAGAGCAGCCCGACAAAGGGAGTGCCCTCGGCGGCGAGCTGACGAACGGTCGGAAGCGCGACGGTCTCGATGATCTCGTCGATGAACGCGGTCTCGCTGCCGAATGAGGCGTCGAGCCAGGGCAGCGGGGAGTAGGCGCCCATGCCGCCGGTGTTGGGGCCGGCATCGTGGTCGAGGGCACGCTTGTAGTCCTGGGCGGGGGAGAACGGCAGCACGTTCTGGCCGTCGCTGAGCAGAAAGAGCGAGATCTCCTGCCCGTCGAGAAACTCTTCGATGAGCACGCTGCCGTGTTCGAGCCAGTACGTCGCGTGCGCGAGGGCTGCCGGCCGATCCGGGGTTACGAGCACGCCCTTGCCGGCGGCGAGTCCGTCGGCTTTGACGACGTAGGGGGCACCGAACTCGTCGAGGGCGGATTCGGCCTCGGCGAGGGTGCCGGCGCGCACGGCCCGGCCGGTGGGAACGCCGGCCTCATCCATGATGCGTTTGGCGAAGGTTTTGCTGCCCTCGAGCGCGGCGGCGGCTTTGTCCGGCCCAAACACGGCAATGCCGCGCTCGCGCAGGGCGTCGGCCACGCCGGCCACGAGCGGAGCCTCCGGGCCGATCACGACGAGCTCAACGCCGTGCAGCACCGCGTAGTCGGTCACGGCCACCGGATCGTTCGGGTCGAGCGCCACGACCGGCACCTCGGCGGCGATACCGGCATTGCCGGGGGCGCACTCCACGCTCGGACGCGGCTGCTCACGAAGCAGCGCGGTGATGATGGCGTGCTCGCGGGCACCGGAACCAAGGACCAGAATTTTCACCGTTTCAGGCTACCCGATGCCTCGCGCCCGCCTGATCCGGCAGACTGGGACCATGGCACGAGCGCGCATCGACGACGGAGCCGGCCGGGCGGCCGTGCGGGCCGCGCTCGCCGAAGGCGCCAGCGCGAGCCGGGATATCCGTGCCCAAGCCGTGCGCTACACCCTGCAACTGCTCGCGGAACAGGCCGAGGGCAACACCCTCGAAGTGCGGGTGCCGCCGTTCGGCGCCACGCAGTGCATTGAGGGACCGCGGCACACTCGCGGTACGCCGCCCAATGTGGTCGAAATGGATGTCGCCACCTGGCTCGGCCTCGCGACCGGCACCCTCGCTTTCGCCGACGGCGTCGCGTCGGGCGCCATCCATGCCTCCGGGGCCCGGGCCGACCTGACCGGGCACGTGCCGGTGCTGCCCCTGAATTAGCGCGTACCGAACTGCGGAGATTCCGGCCGATATCTGTGGAATAAGGCTGGAAACGCTCGTCGTGCTCGGTATTTCCGTGGTTATGAATCGCATCCCCAGTACGCGGGACTGATTCGGAGCGGCCCCGTCCGTTCACCGGGACGTCACAGGCCGGACCTTCGACGCCCCTAGCTTGAGCGAGACCGCCCATGAAACAAAGGCCTGCTCAGTGCGCATTCTCTCCCGTTCCTTCCGTCCGTCGCTGACCGCGCTGGGCCTCGTGCTGTTGATCGGCGGAGCGGGTGTGATCGCCCCGGCTGGTTCGGCCATGGCGGCCACCGACATGGCGACTCCCGCTCCCTCCAACGCCGACACCGCGCCGCTGCAGATCACCGAGATCACGCCCGACACGACCAACGTCGGATCGGCCGACGGCGGCGAGTTCATCGAGGTGTACAACGCCACGAATGCCACCATCAACTTCGGGGACTACACGCTCAACTACCTGTATCCGCTCGCCGACCTCACCAACAGCGGAGCGGTGCTCTGGCCAAGCACCCCGACCGACGTGGTCATCGCGCCCGGCGGAAACCTTGTCTTCTGGATCAAGAACGGCCAGAACGACGCCCTCACC
The DNA here is from genome assembly GCF_002929595.1 of Cryobacterium sp. N19. Classification (NCBI taxonomy): domain Bacteria; kingdom Bacillati; phylum Actinomycetota; class Actinomycetes; order Micrococcales; family Microbacteriaceae; genus Cryobacterium; species Cryobacterium sp. N19. The sequence goes on from NZ_PJJR01000052.1 coordinate 427,517, forward strand.
GACTCTGATTTCAACGCCGCATTCGGCTCCAACCTCACCATGGGTCGTGATCTGGTCGAGGTCTTCAGCGGCGGAATGGCCAACGGTTCGGCGCGCGGCATCGAAATTCTGACCAACACGGGTTTCAGCGTCAACACGGCCTATTACAACCTCGCCGGCGCAGACGACGTCGACCCCAACGTCGGCATCCAATACGGCATCGACACTAGCAATCCCGGGCGGCAGCTGAACCTCGGTAAGGCCGCAGCCAATCCGGGCAACGTTTTCGCGGCACAGGTGCCGAGCGACCTCAAGAACGTCGCCGCCGACACGACCGCGCCCGTGATCACCGATCACACGCTCACGGAGATCGACCCGGCGTACAACTTCGCTCTGTCGGCCACCGTCACCGACATTGTGCAGGCACGAACCGTCGAGCTGCACCTCAAGAGCAATATCGACGCTGAGTACGCGACCACAAACCTGTCCACCGACGGCGCCGACGGCTACCGGTACGACTTGCAGCGGGTCGACCTCACCGGCAAGCGGTGGTACGAGTACTACTTCACGGCCAATGATGGCAGCAAGGAGTCCATCTCTCCGACAAAGCGCGTAGACCTCACCGGGGTCGACAACTCGCCGGTGCGCCTCAACCTCACCGACGGCCAATTCGTCGCCGGCAGCACGATGGTGTCGGCCGCCGGCGACAGCAGCACCGACGGTATGACCCTGGACATCGACGGCCAGACTGTAATAACGAACCCCGAGCTGGAGTTCGCACCCCAGTTCGTGTTCGAGGTCACCGCCGTGAACACCTTCTTTCAAAACGGCGTGCTCGTCGGCACCGACGTGCTGCGCATCTTCGACGACGGAATCCCCGAGGGCTGGGAAACCATCGGGACCCCGGTGCCGCTCAGCTACGTGACGCAGGGCGAGGACCTGGTCGTCAGCGTCTGGGCCGGCTCGAAAGTAGCCCCGGAGATCAACCCGAACGAAAACAACGACGACTTTCAAATTCGCAACCCGCGCCTCGTGCTGCCCGACGGCCGCAGCCTTCAACCCGACGGCTACACCGATCCCACCGCCGTGCTCAACATGGGCGACAGCGCCGGCCGGTTCGACTTCTACGACGCGAGCTTCACCATCCCGGACGACGCGTACATGGCCGTTGCCCACGCCTGGGACACCACCGCCGTCGCCGACGGTGCACACACCGTGCTCGCGAGCAACGGCGTCGACGCGGTGACCCGCACGATCACCGTCGACAACACGGCTCCCGTTGTCACGACATCCGCTGTGGCTGGCCAGCTCTACCAGGGCGAGTTCATGCTCAACGGTGCGGGGACGGATGCCGGTGCCGGCTTCGACTCGCTCGTCGCGACCCTCGACGGCCGAGTCATCGAGCTGCCCTATGCGACCTCGTCGATCAAGCTGGCCGACGGCGAACACACCCTGCTGCTGAGCGCCCGGGACACGGTCGGCAACGTCGGCGAGCTCAGCACCGTCTTCTCCACTCCGGTCGAGGAACCCGGCAACGAACTGATCACGCCACTCGACGGCGCCGTCGTCGATGAGGGGCCGCTCGGCCTTACTGCACGGGCAACCGACCCGACCGGTGACCAGCTCGACGTCACTTTTCGGCGGGGATTCGTGGCATCCGCTGCTGACGCCAGTGTGCGCGGCTATTCGGGTACCACGGCCATTGCGAACGGCACCGATCGGGGCACCAGAACACTGCTGACCGGGGACCAGGTCACTGCAATGGCGCGCCTGGATGGCGCGATCGAGCCGGTCACCTCGGACTCGCAATTTCCCTACCAACTGTTCGAGGTGGACGTGCCAGCGGATGCCGGCGCCGACTTCACCGCGCGGGTGCGCTGGGACGGCACGGCGAACGCCGACGCCAAGGTGCTGCTCTACGTGCAGAACCTGGCGACGGGAGTGTGGGAAGAATTCGACCGGCACGTGACCATCGGGGCCGGCGCGACCGAGTTCACTCTCGACGCCATGGTGCCCGCCGTGGACCACGTGCAGAACCAGGTCATGACCGTGCTGATCCAGCACTCCGAGGGCTTCGCTGGCGCCGACCTCTCCGATCGGTCGAGCACCTTGCCGGTCAACAATGTGAACGACACCGCACGGTCGAACTACGACTTCACCCTCGCCGTTGAATCGGACACCCAGTATTACAACGACACGTTCTACCAGCGCCAGCTCGACATCCACGACTACCTGCTCGAGCAGCGCGCCGCCGTCAACCTGCAGTATCTGTTCCACACTGGAGACATCGTCGACAATTTCGAAGACGAACACCAGTGGACCAACGCCAACGCGGCCTACAGCATGCTCGACGACGCCCAGTTGCCCTACGGTGTACTGGCCGGCAACCACGATGTCGGCCAAAAAGACGCCGACTACGCCGCGTACAAGACCAATTTCGGGGCCGAACGCTACGACGCCAACCCCTGGTACGGCGGCACTTTCGAAGACAACCGCGGCCACTACGACCTGATCACGGCCGGCGGAATCGACTTCATCATGCTCTACCTCGGCTGGGCGCCGAGCACGGAGGGCATCGCCTGGCTCAACGAGGTGCTGGCCCAGTATCCCGAGCGCACGGCCATTCTCAACCTGCACGAGTACATGCTCACCACCGGCGGCCTCGGGGCGGTGCCGCAGCAGATCTACGACGAGGTCGTCGCACCCAACGCCAACGTGGCCATGGTCTTCTCCGGGCACTACCACGACGCCTTCACGCGCATCGATCAGTTCGACGACAACGATGACGGCACCCCCGACCGCTCGGTCTACCAGATGCTGTTCGACTATCAGGGCCTGCCGGAGGGCGGCCAGTCCTTTCTGCGGCTGCTGCACTTCGACAACGCCGCCGAACAGATCAGCGTGCGCACCTACTCGCCCTACCTCAACGCGTACAACTCCGACGATCCCACTCTCGACCTCGAGCACCAGGAATTCACGGTTCCCTACGCGGCATTCGGCATGACATCGATGCAGAAAACCCTCGCGACGGATGCCTTCACCGTCGACATCCTGACGACCACCCCCATCGCCGCCTTCGAGGCCGTGGCCAGCGGCACCGCAGTCACCGCGAGCTGGAACCCCGGCATCGGCACCCACGGCTGGTTCGCCTACTCCGAAGATCCTCACGGAGCTGCCGCCTACTCCGAGGTGCGGCGTCTGACCGTAGCCGCGCCGGTCGTGCCAGAGGCGATCGTGCCCGAGGTTGTTCCACCCGCGGAACCTGGGCCCAGCACGTCCATTTCGTCGCGGGTCGTGGTTCCGGCCGTGCTCACGGCTGCCTCGCAGGCCCTCGCTGACACCGCCAGCGCAGCGCTCGCGGCCGAGATAGCCGCCGCACACACGGATGCTGCCGCCACCGCCCCATACGCCGCCCCCGGTGCCGACACCCCGAGCGACGATATCGGTGCCGCCGGGGAGGTCACCGTCGTCGATGACGTCGTGCCGTTCAACATCTGGATCCTGGCGCTGATCCTGCTCGGCGCAGTAGCTGCGGCCGCAATCGCCGTGGTGACAATCCGCGCGCGCCGCTAACGGGCCCAAGAGTCAGCACGGTCCTGAGACATCACGCGAGGTTTCGTGGGGCGGATGTGGCGGTGTGGCGCGAGTTGCCATCTTCGGCCCCTTGGCGGCGTCTCATGGGGCCGAAAGTGGCATCTCGCGCGCGCTGCGCAGCTGTCAGGTGAGGATTGCCGCGACTTCGGCCGAAACCGGCATCGAGGTGGTGGCGCCGGCGCGGGTCACCGCGATTGAGGACGCCACCGTGGCGTAGCGCACAGCCTCGATCATCTGATCGGGGGTCACGGCGGTGCCGCGCCCGGAATCGACCGCCAGGCGCGCTACGAGTGCTCCGACGAAGGTGTCGCCCGCCGCCGTCGTATCGACGGCCGTCACCGGGCGGGCCGGCGCGAGCCCGAGGGCCTCGCCGTCAAACGCCACGACCGACCCTTCCGAGCCCAGGGTCACGATCGCCCAAGTCTGCCCGGCGCTCAGCACCTCGGCGGCACGCACCGGGTCGCTTTCCCCGGTGAGCGCGGCGGCTTCGATCTGGTTCGGCACGACCAGGTCGACCGAGGCGAGAAAACCGGCGGGCAGCGACACCACCGGCGCCGGGGTCAGCACGGTGAATACACCCGCCGCGCGGGCAACCCGGATCCCCTCGACCAGCACAGAAACCGGCAGCTCGCACTGCATGACGAGAAAGGCTGAGTCGGCCACGATCGCGCGCTGCTCCACACTCAAGGTGGTCACGGTGGCATTGGCGCCCGACACCACGACGATCGAATTCTCGCCGCTGTCCACGACGGAGATGTGGGCGGTGCCGGTGGGGGCATCCGCTGTGGCCAGTTCGGTAGAACGGATGCCCTCGGTCGCCAGCAGCGCGCGCAGTTGCGTCCCGTAGGCATCCGCTCCTACCGCTCCCAGAAAAGTCACATCCGCTCCCAACCGGGCGGCGGCGACCGCCTGATTGAGCCCCTTACCGCCCGGAACCGTCGTGAAACTGGCCCCGAACATCGTCTCGCCGGGACGGGGGAGTCGCGCCTGGCGTACGACGAGATCCATGTTGGCGCTTCCGAGTACCGCAATCGTGTTCATATAGTCAGTCTCGCATCTGCCCATGGGACAATGAGCGGGTGAGTTCTTCCGAGCAGCCCAGCGCTGAACAACCCCAAGACCCGTCGACCAGCAACGGCGGTGCGACGGCACCTGGCAGCGCCGACGAGACCGTGCTGGCTGAGGCGACCGTGACCGTGCACCGGGCCCCGCGCTACCGCAACTTCATGCTGCTCGGAGCGGTCCTCGGTGTGCTGCTCGCCCTCATTCTCACGGTCTCCTTTCCGGAGAATGATGAGTACGACCGGGCACAGATTTTCGGCTTTCTGCTGCTCGGAGGCCTAGCCGTCGGCACAACCCTCGGTGCCGCTGCGGCGCTGGTGATCGACCGTATAGTGGGTCGATCGCGAATGACGGTGGTCGCCGATAGACTGGGCGCGAACGAACACAGCACCAACGACCGTGCCGCTGAGCCTGGCTCCGGCACCCCCAACGATGATTCCCAAGCGTTCAACGAGAAGTAAAGAGGCTGCGGCTTGCCCGGTGGCGACGGACTGTTAAATCACGATCTTCTTCCCAATGAGAAGGGCCCACAAGATGCTTGTGGTGTCTTCGGAGTGTGGGCTCCCGGCGAAGAGGTAGCGAAACTCAGCTACTTCGGCCTGTATGCCCTGCAACATCGAGGCCAGGAATCGGCCGGAATCGCCACGAGCGACGGCACCAAAATTCTCATTTACAAAGACATGGGACTCGTCTCGCAGGTCTTCAATGAGGCTTCGCTGAGCACCCTGCTGGGGCACATCGCCGTCGGGCACACCCGCTATTCCACGACCGGATCGTCGAGCTGGCAGAACGCCCAGCCGACGCTCGGGCGTACCGCGAGCGGAACGGTGGCCCTCGGCCACAACGGCAACCTCACCAACACCGCCGAGCTGCTGCAGCTCGTGCACGAACGCTACCCGCAGGTTGACGGTGAACTCGCCCGCGGCAACACCACCGACACCGCCGTGGTCACCGCGCTGCTCACCGGCGACCTCGACCACACCCTCGAAGCCACAGCGCTCGAGGTGTTGCCACGGCTCCGCGGCGCCTATTGCCTCGTCTTTATGGATGAAACCACCCTCTACGCGGCCCGCGACCCCCAGGGTGTGCGGCCGCTGGTGCTCGGCCGCCTGGAACGCGGCTGGGTCGTCGCCTCCGAGACCGCAGCCCTCGACATCGTCGGTGCCAGCTTCGTGCGCGAGGTTGAACCGGGTGAGCTCATCACCATCGACGAGAACGGGCTGCGCACGCAGCGCTTCGCTAAGGCCGACCCCAAGGGCTGCGTCTTCGAATACGTCTACCTCGCCCGCCCCGACACCACCATCGCGGGTCGCGGCGTGCACGAGGCCCGGGTCGAGATGGGCCGCAAGCTCGCCGCCGAGTACCCGGTCGAGGCCGACCTCGTCATCCCCACCCCGGAATCCGGCACCCCGGCAGCCATCGGCTACGCGCAGGCATCGGGCATTCCGTTCGGCCAGGGCCTCGTCAAGAACTCCTACGTCGGGCGTACCTTCATCGCGCCGTCGCAGACCATCCGGCAGCGTGGTATCCGCTTGAAATTGAACCCGCTCAAGAACGTGATCAAGGGCAAACGTCTCATCGTGGTCGACGACTCGATCGTGCGCGGCAACACGCAGCGTGCACTCGTCAGCATGCTGCGGGAGGCCGGCGCTGCCGAGGTGCACGTGCGCATCTCGAGCCCGCCGATCACCTGGCCGTGTTTCTACGGCATCGACTTCGCCAGCCGTGCCGAACTCATTGCGACTGGCCTCGAGATCGACGAGGTGCGCCGGTCGATCGGCGCCGACAGCCTCGGCTACCTCTCCGAAGACGGCATGATCGCCGCCACCGAGCAGCCGCGCGAACGCCTCTGCACCGCCTGCTTCACCGGCGTCTACCCGATCGCGCTGCCCGAAGCGCAGCACCTCGGCAAGAACCTGCTGGAGCGACCGGCAGCGGCAAACGGATGCGACCCCGGTCCGGATTCCGACCTGGAAGCCGTGCTGGCACCCGCCGCACGCAAAGAAGAAGCCCTGGCCCGCCTGGGCCAGGTGCCGTTCGGTGACCCGGGAAGACCAGAATGAGCAACTCCTCATATGCAGCAGCCGGAGTCGACACCCGGGCTGGTGACCTCGCGGTCGAGCTCATGAAGTCGGCCGTCTCTAAGACGCACGGCCCCGAGGTTTGGGGCGGTGTCGGTGGTTTCGCCGGATTGTTCGACGTGTCGTTCCTCACCAAGTTCCGTCAGCCCCTCCTGGCCACGTCAACAGACGGTGTCGGCACCAAGGTCGCTATCGCACAGGCCATCGACAAGCACGACACCATCGGTCAAGACCTGGTGGGCATGGTCGTCGACGACATCATCGTCGTCGGAGCACGCCCGCTGTTCATGACCGACTACATCGCCTGCGGCAAGGTCGTCCCCGAGCGCATCGCCTCAATCGTGGCCGGCATCGCCCGCGCCTGCTCCGAGACCGGAACCGCCCTCGTCGGCGGCGAAACCGCCGAACATCCCGGCCTGCTCGGCCCTGACGACTACGACGTGGCCGGCGCGGCCACCGGCGTGGTCGAAGCCGACCAGGTTCTCGGCGCCGACAGGGTCGTGTCCGGCGACGTCGTCATCGCCATGGCCTCGAGCGGCCTGCACTCCAACGGCTATTCGCTCGTGCGTCACATCCTGGCGCAGCGCGGCATCGGTTACAGCGACACCTCGGCCGACCTCGGCGGCATGGTCGGTGAGGTTCTGCTCGAGCCGACCCGGCTGTACACCGGGCCGCTGCTCGACGTGATCAACGATCCAGAGCTGGCAGGCGCTATCCACTCGCTCAGTCACGTCACCGGCGGCGGCATAGCGGCGAACCTCGCCCGCGTGCTGCCCGTCGGATCCTGGGTCGAGGTTGACCGCTCCACGTGGTCCCCGGCCCCGGTGTTCCGGGTTCTCGGTGACATGGCCGGCTCCACGCTGGAAAGCGCCGAGGGAACCTGGAACCTCGGAGTGGGCATGTTTGCGGTCGTGGATGCGGCATCCGCTTCGTCGGTCATCGCCCGGCTGGCCACGAGCGGCATTCCCGCCTGGGTCACCGGTCGGGTCTCGCGCGCCGCTCACGACCTGACCGGATTCGAACAGGGCGCTAAGGGCGTCAACGGTGGCGCTGTGCGTCTTGTCGGGGCCTACGCGAGCTAACCCCGCGCCCCAGCGCCTCGGGCGGTGCGAGCGCACGAGTGGGGGCGCGGGCTGCGCCGGGCCCGGTAGCGCCCGGCGCGGCCGGTTGGTGCACGCGCTGCAGCGGTCTGACTGCGCGCGTGGCGGGCCAGGCGCGCAAGCAGTGAACGGTTGCGCGACCCGTGATCAACGAATCGTGGCGACTACGAGTCGCGGCAGCGCGAGCGGATGCCGCGAACGGATGCTGCGAACGACGAGGGCGGCGTCAGGCGCGCTTCTTCTCGTCTTCGGTGGCGTAGTGGTCGACGTAACGGTCATCGTCACCGTCGGGATCGTCGTCATCGTCAGCGGAATCAGCGGTGCCAGCGTCAGCGGACTTCTTGGCCTTGTCCGCTTCGTACTCCGGCCACTTGGCGAGATCCTCGTCGAGACGCGGGTCGGACGGATGTCCGGTGAGCTCGCGTTCGAGCGCGTTGTAGTTGGTATCCGGGCTGAAATACTTCAACTCCCGAGCTACCTTGGTGTGCTTTGCTTTTTGACGGCCGCGCCCCATGCGTGACCCCCTTACGATGCCAGGCCGAGCGAGTCGCGAGACCCTCGGGATTTGCCGAACGGAATGTGTAAAAACTAGAGTTTAGTTTAGCATGATGGGCCTTGCGCCCCGCGGACGCCGTTCGCAAGGCTAATCCGTAGGAATGGGGCGATATGACGGGCACTGTCAGCATGCCCATCGTCATCATCGGCGCCGGCCAGGCCGGACTCTCCGTGGGTTTCTACCTGCGCCGGTTCGAGCTCGTGGCCGGCCGGGACTTCATCATCTTCGACCGCGGACCGGGCACCGGCGGTGCCTGGCAGCACCGCTGGCAGGCCCTGCAACTCGGGTCGGCGCACCGCGTCAACGATCTTCCCGGCATGAAAGACCTCGGCCTGAGCTTTGACACGGCCGACCGAAACCTGCCGGCCCGCGACGTCGTCAGCGACTATTACCGCGACTATGAGCAGCACTACGAGCTGAACGTGGTGCGCCCGGTCACCGTGACCAGCGTGGCACCGCTGCAGTCTGACCTGGTCGTAGCCACGAGCTCACCCCTCTTCGGCGACCAGAAGACCAACGCGCGCATGATCGTCAACGCGACCGGCACCTGGGGAGCGCCGTTCGTGCCGCACTACCCGGGCGCGAGCACGTTCGAAGGAACGCAGGTACACACCGCGAGCTATGTCTCGAGTGAGGCGTTCGCCGGCCAGCGGGTGATCGTGGTGGGCGGCGGCACGTCGGCGATCGGCTTTCTGCTCGAGCTTGAGGGGGTGGCCAGCGACCTGACCTGGGCGTCACGTCGCCCGATCGACTTCAGTCACACCGACGAGCTCGCCGAGGTGACCGCCGTCGCGGCCGTGATGCAACAGGATCGTGCGGCCCGTGCCGGCAAGGCCCTCCCGAGCATCGTCAGCGGCACCGGAGTGCCGGTCACCCGCCGCATCGCGGCCGGCATCGACCGTGGGCTGCTCGTGGCCCGGCCCATGTTTGCGAGCATCGAACCGACCGGGGTGCGCTGGAGCGACGGAACCTTCACCGAGGCCGACGCGATCGTCTGGGCATCCGGTTTTCGGCCGGAGCTGCGGCACCTGGCCCCGCTCAAACTACGGGAAAAGGCCGGCGGAGTCTCGGTTGGTTCCGGTGCGTCCTGGACCGATTCGCGCATCTTCTTCGCCGGGTACGGTCCGCAAGCCAGCACGGTCGGCGCCAACCGAGCCGGACGCATCATTGCGCGCCAGATCATGGCCAAGCTGTAACAGGCGCTATTTGCGCTTGCGCCGACGGGATGCCGAGGGTCGCGACTGCGGCGGAACGGTTCCGCTGGTCGTGGTCGACTTGGTCGCAGTGTCGATCGCTCCGTTTGGCGGTGCGAGCGGCCGGCGGGAAACCGGGCGCGAACGTACCGGCTCGCCGCGACGGTCCTGACCGGGAATGGGGCGGGATCTGCGGCCGTAGATGAGTTCGGAGGAGTCGAGCAGCCACGGCACAAGGGCGATCGTGACGCCGTGCACGAGCATCAGCTTCTGGCGCAGGCGGCGAGCCTTGTGGTTGTGCAGCAGGCCCTCCCACCAGTGGCCGACGATGTAGATGGGGGTGTACACGGTGATGACTTCGGAGCCGTGATCGTCGCGGCGGCCACGAATGTAGTTGATCAGCGGCCAGCTGATGTCGCGGTAGGGCGAGGCGACGATGCGCAGCGGAACCTGGATGTTCTGCTTCACCCAGGCGCGTTTGAGCTCCTTGGTCTCAATGGTGTCGATCGAGACGTGCACAGCCTCGAGGCTCACATGCCGCGCGGCGATGGCGTAGTCGAGTGCTTTGAGCACCGGCTTCTGCATCTTGCCGACGAGCACGATGGCGTGGTCGCCCTGCGAGCCGAAGGTGGTGATCGGGTCGACCTCGATCTCCTTGGCGACGTCGCGGTAGTACCGGTTGACGCCCATCATGAGAAAGAACAGCACCGGCATCATGACGAACACGAGCCAGGCGCCGTGGGTGAACTTGGTGATGGTGACGACGATGAGCACCACACCGGTCAGGGCGGCACCAAAACCGTTGATCGACAGGCTCAGGATGATCGAGCCCCGGTTCGGCGGGTTCTTCTTCAGCAGTTTGATCCAGTGCCGCACCATGCCGGTCTGGCCGAGCGTGAACGATACGAACACACCGATGATGTACAGCTGGATCAGTACGGTGAGGTTGGCCCGGTAGACCACCATGATCACGCAGGCCGCGAGGGCCAGCAGCACCACGCCGTTCGAGTAGATCAGGCGGTCGCCGCGGGTGCTGAGCGACTTCGGCGCATAGGAGTCGCGGGCGAGCACTGATCCGAGCAGCGGAAAGCCGTTGAAAGCCGTGTTCGCAGCGAGCAACAGCACGGCCGCTGTGGCCGCCTGCAGCACGAAGAACATGATCGAGAAGTCGCCGAACGTTGCCGCGGCGACCTGGGCGATCAGGCTGCGCTGCGGAGCTGTGGCGCACTCGGCCCAGCCGATCAGGTCGCAGGCGCGTTCCGCGTAGTGCACCTGGGAAATGAGCGCGAGGGTCGTTAGCCCGACGAACAGCACGATGGCGATACCGCCCATGAGGGTGAGCGTGCGCTGGGCGTTCTTGACCTTGGGGTGTTTGAAGGCGGGCACGCCGTTGGCGATGGCTTCGACGCCGGTGAGGGCGGAGCATCCGCTCGCGAAGGAACGCAGTAGAAGCAAGATGAAAGCGGCCTGCGCGAGGTTCTCGCCCTTCACGTCATAGCCGGCCGATTCGGCCACCGGCGCATCGCCGAGCAGCGCGCGAACCAGGCCGACGACGATCATGAGCAGTACGCTGCCGATGAACAGGTAGGTCGGAACGGCGAAGGCCTTGCTTGACTCCCGTACGCCGCGAAGGTTGGCTGCCGCGAGCAGGATAATGAACACGACGGCGAGTTCGACGCGCAGGGGGGCCAGCGCGGGTATCGCCGAGATGATGTTGTCCACACCACTGGCAACCGACACGACCACGGTCATCACGTAGTCCACCAGCAAAGCGGATGCGACGACCAGACCGGCCTTCTCACCCAGGTTCTTGTGCGCGACTTCGTAGTCGCCGCCGCCCGAGGGGTAGGCCTTGATCAGCTGGCGATAGGAGGCGACGACAACGACGAGCAGCACGACGACGACCGCGGCAACCCAGGGCGCGAAGCTCAGAAAGGCGAGCCCGCCGAGGGTCAGGATCATGAGGAGTTCTTGCGGCGCGTAGGCCACGCTCGACAGTGGGTCGCTCGCGAAGATGGGGAGGGCGAGGTGTTTGGGCAGCAGTTGGCCGTCCAAATGCTCGGTTGGGAGCGGATCGCCGATGATCCACCGCTTGGGTGAACGGCTTTCCGGTACTGGGGCGTTCGCCTCGGGTGTCACGAGGGACGACACTACACCTACGACGGCCCCTGTCAAATCCGCCTCTGTTCTTGGGCGATTCCTGGGGTCGTCGCCGGCGCTGCTAGGGGTGGAGGGTGGCGAGGATGCTTGCGCGCACGTCGGCCAGCTGCCGACGAAGCGACGGCACAGTTTGCGACGGGATATTGGAGTGGGCGGCCTGCGTTCGGAGGTCCGTGCGCAGCTGCTGCCGGAACTCGTTCAGCACCATGTCGGCTTCGTTCAGGGCGCGGCGGGAGTCCAGGCGAGCAGACGTGTCCTCGTCCGGGGAGGTCGGGGTCGGTGATGTGGGCGGTCCGTCGGGCGACGTTGGGGCCGCGTACGGGGGCGGGCCTGCGGACGGGGGCGTGGGGGCCTCCCAGGTGGACGAGCCCGTGGGGTCCCACAATTCCGGCGTGCCGTCGTAGCCACGCGGGGCCGAGGGCGACGACGCGTCGCGCGCCTGTCGGGCGGCCGAGGCGAGGTCAGCCCGCAGGGTCTTCATGGCGGAGTTGACTCCGGTGCGCACCTGGTCGGCCAGACGCCGCACCGAGTCGGTCACCTCGTCTTCGATTGCGCCGAGTTCACCTTCGCGGGCGTGCAGTTCGGCGCGGCCGGCGTCGGTGATCTCGTAGACGGTCTTGCGGCCATCCGCTTGCTTGGTGACGAGGCCCTCCTCCTCGAGCTTGGCCAGCCGCGGGTAGATCGTGCCGGCGCTCGGGCTGTAGGTGCCGCCGAAGCGGTCGCTGAGTGCCTGGATCAGCTCGTAGCCGTGCCGGGGTCGCTCGGCCAGCAGGCTCAGCAGGTATAGGCGCAGGCTGCCGTGGGCGAACATGGCACTCATGCCGGGTCCTGGGGAGAGTGGACCGCGGCGGGCGCTGCGGCATCCGCTTGCGTGGTCGATGCGGGGCTCGTGATCTCGCTGCGCACGACCGAGATGTCGCCGGACACCGAGTTGGAGCGCACGTCGACCCAGCTGCCGTCGAGGGCGCCGGTGGAGCCCTCGTAGCCCTTGCCGAACGCGGTGCGCACGGTGTGGTCGTCGAGCTGCAGCGTGCCGGAGAGGGTGTTCAGGTGGTAGCGCGCGGCGACGCCCGGCTCGAGCCGCACGGTGAGGTTACCGCTGACCGAGTTCGTGACGATCTGGTCTGGCGTGCCGGTGACGTCGAGGAACACGTTGCTCGAGACCCCGTCGAGCGTGAACTGACGGATGCTGCCGCTCGCCGTGATATCGCCGGATACCGTGTGCACGGTCAGCGCTCCCACGTGATTGCGCACGGAGATTTCGCCGTTCACCGCGTTGAGTTCGAGGTCGCCCAGCACGTCGTCGATCACCAGGTCACCGGAGACGGTACTGAGTTTGGCGTCATTGCGGAGGCCCGAGACAAGGGCGTCGGCCGAGACCACGCCAAAGCGCAGCGCGACGTCGCGGGGAACCGAGATGCTCACCTCGGCGCGTGCGGTACCGCGGAACGAGGCGAAGACCTCGATGAAGTTGTCCCAGCGCAGCTGCGGGTGGTCGATCTCGAGGCGGTCGCCGTCCATCGAGATCTTCAGGTCTTTGCCGGTAACGCCGTGCACTTCAATGCGAGCGCCGGGTTCGTCATGGCCGATGATGTCGACCGTGCCGGCGATGAGGCCGACCTTGAGCTTGCGCACCAGTTCGACATCGATAATCTTGGTCTGCCCGGGGGCGACCAGCCATTTTTCCAGTGACACTGGGTTGTCCTTTCAGAGGTAAACTCGCGCTATATCGCGTGTTCTAAAGGACACGATATATCGCGTTCCTGAGAGGCGCAAGAGGGTCAGTACAGAAAAATGTTCAACCAGTCGCGATTGTGAGCGTGCACGAGCACGAGGAACACCACGACGTCGAACAGAAGGTGCACACAGACCACGTAGGTCAGTGACCGGGTGCGGGCAAACGTATAGCCCTGCAGCAGCGCGAACGGCACGGTGAGCAGCGGCCCCCAACTCTGATATCCGAGCTCCCAGAGAAACGACGAGAAGATCACCGCCTGCAGAATATTGGCCTGCCAGTCGGCAAAATGCCGTCGAAGCAGGGCGAAGGCGATGCAGATGAAGAACAGTTCATCCCAGATGCCCACGAAGCCCACGCCCACGAACAGTCGGGCGATCTCATCGGGCTGGGTTACCGCCGGCCAATTCTGGTACGCGCCGCTTCCGATGAAGTAGCTCGGCAGAATCAAGTACCCGAGCAACACCACGATCGGCAGGTACGCCTTCTCGAGGGTGGTCCAGCGCTGCCCGGTGCGAATCGGAAACCGAATCGCGTGATCCTTGAAGTAGTACCGCGAGAGGAGGTACGGCACGAGCACCGAGAGACTCAGGACGGTGCCCATCAACGCGATGTTCGGGTAGCTGATGTTCGCCTCGACCGAGATCGTGCTGATGATGCCGAGGCCCACGGCAATGAGCAACAGGTCGCGAAACAGGGCCCGGTTGATCAGAAACGCGAGCACGAGTGCCGCGGCGAGCACGAAGTAGCCGGCAAGCGGCATCCTCACGGCAAACAACAGCACAGCGGATGCGCTCACCAGCGCCGCCGGAATCAGCCCCCACCGTGATGTTGTGCCCATGCTGCACCCTACCCAGCGCAGTTCCCAGTTCCCAGTTCCGCGAGAGCGGAAAAAGTGTTGCAGCAGCCCCCGGAAGCGGCGATTTTCCCGCTCTCGCGAGAGGGCCTAGATTCGAAGGATGTCCCGCTTACCCTCCGAGAGCGACCCGGTCGCGATTTTGCAGCAGCTCGTGCGCATCGATTCGGTCAACCCCGACCTCGTGCCGGGAGCCGCCGGGGAGGCCCGGATCGCGGCTTGGTGCGGCCAGTGGCTGCGCCAGCAGGGTTTCGAGGTCACCGTGCTGGAGCAGACCCCCGGGCGTCCGTCGGTCGTCGGCGTCAAGCGCGGCACCGGCACCGGCCGCTCGATCATGCTCAACGCCCACCTCGACACGGTCGGCGTCGCGACCTACGCCGGCGACCCGTTCAGCGGCGAGCTCCGGGACGGCCGGGTGCACGGGCGCGGGGCCGTCGACACCAAGAGCGGACTCGCAGCGATTCTTGTGGGAGCGGCGCGGGCATCCGCCGGCGAGTTGGCCGGCGATGTGATCGTGACGCTGGTCGCCGACGAGGAATTCGGCAGCATCGGCACCGAGGAGGTGCTGCGCACAGTGAGCGCCGACGCCGCCCTGGTGATCGAGCCGAGCAGCCTTGAACTCACTACCGCCCACCGCGGCTTCGCCTGGTTCGAACTCGAACTGACCGGCTTGGCCGCACACGGCTCGCAGCCCGAGCTGGGCGTCGACGCCATCTGGCATGCGGGCCTCGCGCTCGGCGCCCTCAACGGCCTGCGGCAGCGACTTCACGCGGAACCGGCCCACCCCACGCTCGGCCACGGCGCCGTGCGGGTGTCGAAGATCGCCGGCGGCGACGATGCGGCCACGGTCGCGGCCCACTGTGTGCTGACCCTGGAACGACGGATGCTGCCGGGCCAGTCCCCGGAGCAGGTCGAGTCCGAGCTGCGCGCGCTGTTCACTGCTTTGGCAGTGGAGGAGCCGAAGTTTCAGTTCACGCTGACGCGGCTGGTGGCGCGGGCGGCCTTCGAGGCCGAGCCACACTGGCCCATCGTTCGGGCGCTGACCGGCAACGCCGAGCGGGTGCTCGGACGCCCGGCGGTCACGCGCGGCGAACCGTTCTGGACCGATGCCGGGCTCATTCTCGAAGCCGGAATTCCCTGCGTCGTGTTCGGCGCTGACGGCGAGGGCCTGCACGCCGATACCGAGTGGGCCGACGCCGAGTCGGTGCGGGCACTCGCGAAGATTCTCGAGGGCACGATCACCGAGTTCTGCGGGCCTACAGCCGGCTGATTCGCTTCCACCCCCGGCCCTCGTGCCAGGACTCGATGATCAGGTGTGTGTTGTCGGGATCGATGTAGGTGAGCACGACCTCGTGCACCCGCAGCTCGAAACTCGAAGACCCCGGCGGATCGGCCGGGTTGGGCTCTTTGGTTACCAGCACGCCGGCCAGTTTCGCGTCGCCGGCCCAGTCCGACGGCTGACCTGCCGGGGGTTCCAGGGTGGGCGAGTGGATGGCCACCCGCCGGTCGCGCAGCACGTCGTGCAGCTTCTGCGAATCGGGCATCATGCCCAGGGTGATGCGCTCGGGCTCGAACACGAGCTCGGTGCCGCTGATGCGCGGGGAGCCGTCCCGGCGCAGGGAGGCCATCGTCTTGTTGGTGCCGGCGTCGAAAATTGCGCGAACCCTTGAAGCGAATTGCGGCGCATCCGCTTGAACTTCCTGCCACGTTGCCATGCCATAAACGGTACTCCGGGGCACCGACACTGAAACATGACATTGCCGCTTGACCTTGACGCCAGGCAGCCGCGGCGCGGGGCATCGACCCGGCTGGTGACGAGGCGCACGGATCGGCCAAGCGGCAGTTCGAGTGGTTGCGCGGCATTCCAGGGACGCCGGGTGGGTCACCCGCTCCTCGCTCAGAACTCACAACCCCGCAGGAAACCCAACCGCCTCGCTCCTTGCTTCGCAAGATTGCTCGGCCTCGCCTCGCTTCGGCTTCGGTGCGGCTCCTGCTACGGCGTGGGAACGAGGGCGGCGGGCGCGGGGCGCTTGATCGCAAAGAGAGGGAGAGTGCGCTGGCAGAGGGGGCCGATCAGCACGGCGAACAGCGCGGTGCCGATTCCCACGTTGCCGCCCAGGGCCCAGCCGATGCCGAGCACGGTCACCTCGATGCCGGTGCGCACGATCCAGATCTTCCAGCCGGTGCGCTTGTGCAGACCGGTCATCAGGCCGTCTCGCGGGCCGGGGCCGAAGTGTGCCCCGATGTAGAGGCCGGTGGCGACGGCAATCATCATCAGGCCGGCGGCGAACAAGAGCACCCGCAGCCACAGGTCGAGGTCGGCCGGAATGAGCCACAGGCCGACGTCGGCCGCCGGGCCCACGAGTACGGCGTTCAGCAGCGTTCCGGAGCCCGGCTTCTGGCGGATCGGAATCCACAGCACCAGAACGACCGCACTGGTCAGAATCGTGATCAGCCCGAAGCCCAGGTGGGTGTGGTTGTCGATTCCCTGGGTGAGCACGTCCCAGGGGGCCACTCCGATGCCGCCACGCACGATCAGAGCAATGCCGATTCCGTAGAGGAAGAGGCCAATAAGCAGTTGCGTGATTCGACGGGTCATAGTTGCCAATCCAATTGCATAACTGGCCTGTTATCAAGATGCCAATCTGACTAGGGTGGCCTCATGAGCGAGAATCACCTGAGTGCTCGGGGCCTCGATACCCTGTTAGGCGAGTGGCGCGGCGGAGCGAGCGCGTATCGAGCCTTGAGCGATCGCATCCGCTTGCTGACCCTCGACGGGCGTATCCCCACCGACAGCCGCCTGCCCGCCGAACGTGATCTGAGCGAGCGCCTCGGTGTCAGTCGAACCACGGTGACGGCGGCCTATCGTGAGCTGCGCGACGCAGGCTACCTGCGCAGTGTGCGCGGGTCGGGCAGCATCGTGCGGTTGCCGGGGGCCGGCGCGCCCAGCCCCACTCCGGAAACGGAGGGAATCCTGGACTTCAGCAAGGCCACGATGCCGGCGCTGCCCGGCCTGGCGGATGCCGCAGCGCACGCCGCCGCCGAGCTGCCGCGGCACCTGGATGACTCCGGGTTCGACCCCGTGGGCATTCCTGAGTTGCGGGCTGCGATTGCCGACCGCTATACCGCTCGCGGCCTGCCGACCGCGCCGGAGCAGATCATGGTGACCCTCGGCGCCCAGCACGCCATTGCCCTGCTGGCCCGCGTGCTCGTCGGCCGCGGAGACCGCGCCCTGATCGAATCACCGACGTATCCGCACGCGGCCGAGGCCCTGCGTGCGGCCGGCGCCCGCCTCGCCGCCGTGAACGTGTCGGCCGGCGGGCCGGGTGACGACCCGGGCACACGGGGCTGGGATGAAGCCGCCCTGCTGCAAACGCTTCAGCGCAGCAGCCCGGTCGTCGGCTATCTCATGCCCGACTTTCACAATCCCACCGGCCAGAGCATGCCGGCCGAGCAACGCGAACGGGTGGCCTCTGCCGCTGCGGACGCGTGCACAACCCTCATCATCGACGAGACCATCGCCGAACTTGACATTGACCGCGCTGGCGAGTTTCTGCCGTTCGCGGCCTGCACCGACATGCGGTCGGCACCGCGAGTGGTGAGTGTCGGCTCGGTGGGTAAAACCGTCTGGGGCGGCATGCGTATCGGCTGGATTCGCGCCGAACCGGCGCTCATTAGCAAGCTCGTGGCCGCTCGCTGCACCAATGACCTCGGCACCCCCATTCTCGAACAGCTCATCGTGACGCGGCTGCTCGCCGACATGCCCGCCATCCTGGCCGGCCGCCGTGAGCTGCTGCGCGTGGGCCGCGACCACCTGGAACGCCGCCTGGCCGAGACCTTCCCCGACTGGCAGGTGCCGCACGTCGACGGCGGCATCACCGCCTGGGTCAACCTCGGCCGTCCCGTGAGTTCGCAGCTCACGCTCGCCGCGCGCAGCCACGGCCTGCTCGTGCCTGCTGGTCCGCGGTTCGGCCTCGATGGCGCCTTCGAGCGGTTCCTGCGATTGCCTTTCTCACACTCCGCCCCGGACACCGACCGGGCCGTCGACGCGCTGGAGGCCGCCTGGGGGTCGCTGCTGCGGCATCCGTTCACTGATACCGGGTACCTGGCCGAGGTGGTCTGACCCGCGCGCACTGGCATACTGAGCGGGTGCATTTTCTCGCGGTAGTGAGCATGAAGAATCGGGCGTTGATCGCCCTCATCACCATTGTGGCGGCCGTGTTCGGCAGCCTGGCCCTGACCGGGCTCAAACAGGAGCTGATTCCGTCGCTGCAGCTGCCGCAGTTGCTCGTGTCCACGAGCTATCCGGGTGCGTCGCCGCAGGTGGTCAACGACGACGTATCGACCCCGATCGAGACGGCCATTCAGGGCCTGGTCGGCCTCGAAACGACGTCGACGACGAGCAGCACGAACTCCTCGTTGGTGAGTGCCACCTTCACCTACGGCACCGACCTGGTCAAGGCGGAATCCCGCATTGACCAGGCTATCAACCGCATCAAGAGCGTGCTGCCGGCCGACGTCGACCCGCAGGTGATCAGCGGCAGCATCGACGACTTTCCGGTGATCTCGCTCGCGGTCGCCTCGAGCGATACCGTGGCGCTTGCCGACCAGCTGAAACGCAGCGTGCTCGGCGATATTCGGGACGTGGCCGGCGTGCGCGATGCCGCGTTGGTCGGCGATATCGGCCGCCGCGTCACGATCACGCCCAACGCCGATGAACTCGCCGCCCGCGGCTTCAGCACCCAAAACCTGCGCGATGCGCTGCAGCAGAACGGGTCGCTGATTCCGGCCGGCACCATCACCGAGGGCGACACGACCCTGTCGGTGCAGGCCGGCGGCAAGCTCGGCTCGGTCGACGACATCAGCGCGCTCCCGTTGATTGCTGGTTCCACCGGTCTCACCGGTGTAGCGGATGCCGCCCCCGCGACCATCGGTGACGTCGCCACGGTCGCGCTCGTCGAAAACCCGATCACGAGTATCTCCCGGGTGAACGGCGAACCCGCCCTCACCATCGCCGTCACCAAGGTTCCCGCTGCGAACACGGTCGACGTGTCGAAGGCGGTGCGCGCGATTTTGCCGCAGCTTGAAGCCGCGGTCGCGCCCGCGACGTTCACGGTCGTGTTCGACCAGGCGCCGTTCATTCAGCAGTCGATCGACGCGCTCACCCAGGAGGGCCTGCTCGGCCTCGGCTTCGCGGTGATCGTGATTTTACTGTTCCTGTTGTCGGTGCGGGCCACCCTCGTCACGGCCATCTCCATTCCGACCTCGGTCCTGATCACCTTTATCGGGTTGCAGAGCGTGGGCTATTCGCTCAATATCCTCACTCTCGGCGCGCTCACAATCGCCATCGGCCGGGTCGTCGACGACTCCATCGTGGTGATCGAGAACATCAAGCGGCACCTCGTGGCGGGTGCGGACCGCGCCGCCACGATTGTCTTCGCGGTGCGCGAAGTGGCCGGAGCGATCACCGCCTCGACCATCACGACGGTCACCGTCTTCCTGCCGATCTCCTTTGTCGGCGGGTCGACCGGCGAACTGTTTCGACCGTTCGCGCTCACCGTGACGATCGCCCTGCTGGCCTCACTGCTGGTGTCGCTCACCATCGTTCCCGTGCTCGCGTACTGGTTTCTGCGGGCGCCCAAGGCCGTCACGGCTGACCAAACCGCGCTCGCCGCCGAACCGGAGCCGGCGATTCTGGAGACCGGCGGGCACTCGCGGCACGCGGCCGCGGCATCCGCTTCGACCGGCATGGCACCAAACCTGCCAACGCGACTGTCGGCGGCGGCCGAGGCCGGCGAGAACCCGGGGCGGCTGCAGAAGGGCTATCTGCCGGTCATTCGGTTCACCCTGAAACACGCCGTCGCGACGCTTTTGCTCGCCGTGCTCGTGCTCGGCGGAACGGCGGCGCTCGTGCCGTTCATGAAGGTGAATTTTCTCGGGTCGACCGGGCAGGACACGTTCCGGGTGACCCAGACGCTGCCGGTGGGCAGCAGTCTGGCCGCGCAGGATGCGGCATCCGCTTCGGTCGAAAAAGCGCTGCGTGACCTGGACGGAATCGACATCGTGCAGCTCTCGATCGGCGGAGGAAGCGCCGCGAGCGCGTTCCGCGGCGGGGCGCCCACGTCGAGCGCGGTGACCTATTCGATCACCACCGCCGACGGCGCCAACGCCGATACGGTGCAAAATCACGCGCGCACGGCCCTGGCCAAACTGGGCGACGTGGGCGAGATCTCGGTCGCCGCGGCGAGCGGTTTCGGGGCGTCCTCCGACATCGCCGTCGATATCACGGCCGCAACGGATGCCGACCTGCAGACCGCGACCACCGCCATTCTCAGCGCGGTACAGAAACTTGGTGCGATCAAGGAGAGCGCGAGCACCCTCGCCGCCTCGCTGCCGTATCTGGCCGTCACCATCGATCGGGAGGCGGCCGCCACGGCCGGTCTGAGCGAATTCGCTCTTGGAACGCTCGTGTCGCAGGCCATGCAGCCGAGCGCGATCGGATCGATCGTGATCGACGAGACCAACCTCACCGTCTACCTGTCGGCGCAATCGCCGCCGACGACTGCCGCCGATCTCGCGGCCCGGCAGATTCCCACGCGCACCGGAGCTGTGGCCCTGGATACCCTCGCGACCGTGGAACAAGTCGACGGTCCGAGCACGCTCACCACGGCGAAGGGGCTGCGCACGGCGACCGTATCGGCGACCCCCGCGAGCGATGACCTGGGCACGGCGAACGCGCAGCTGGGCCAGATGCTCGCCGACACGGCGCTGCCGACCGGGGCAACCGCAACCCTCGGCGGGGTCAGCGCCGATCAGGCCGAAGCCTTTTCGCAGCTCGGGATCGCGATGCTCGTGGCCATTCTCATCGTCTACATCGTGATGGTGGCGACGTTCCGCTCGCTACTGCAGCCGCTGCTGCTGCTCGTGTCGGTGCCGTTCGCGGCGACGGGGGCCATCGCACTGCAGGTCGTGACCGGCATTCCGCTGGGGGTGCCGTCGCTGATCGGCGTGCTCATGCTCATCGGAATCGTGGTCACCAACGCCATCGTGCTCGTTGACCTGGTCAACCAGTACCGTCGACGCGGCCTCTCGGTGCCCGACGCCCTCGTGGCCGGTGCCAGCCGACGGCTGCGGCCCATCCTGATGACCGCCCTGGCGACGATCTTCGCGCTGCTACCGATGGCGATCGGCCTCACCGGCCACGGCGGATTCATCTCGCAGCCGCTCGCCCTCGTCGTCATCGGCGGTCTGGTGTCGTCGACGGTGCTGACGCTGATCGTGCTGCCGGTGCTCTACCTGCTGGTCGAGGGCACGCGCGAGCGGCGTTCGGTGCGTCGGGTCGCCTGAATTCGGTGCGAGAGGCTAACTTCGGCCCCTTGATTCTTGCGAGATGCCATTTTCGGCCCCTTGGCCGGGGTCCAAGGGGCCGAAAATGGCATCTCACGGGTGGTGGACGGGTCCCGTGGGGCCGAAATGGCATCTCCTGCGTTGAATGTGACCTGCCGCAGCGGATGGCCGATAGCGGCCCCCGAGGATCGGCTGCCGGTGACGCAGTCGCGGTGCAACCAGCACGACGTGCAGATGCCGTCAGCCTCCGAGCACGACGCCGCGAAGTAGGAAGAAGGGCTGCGGGTCGATGCGCACGCCGTCGACCCGCACCTCGACGTGGGTGTGGCAGCCGGTGGACAGACCGGTGCTGCCGACACTGCCGATTCGTTGGCCAGCGGCGACGGGATCACCGACAGTGACGAGCGTTTCACCGGTGGCGAGGTGGGCGTAGCCCGTCTGCACCCTCTCACCGTGGTCGATCAGGATCCAGTTGCCGTAACTTCCCACGGAGCCCACTGCGCGAACGATTCCGGCGGTGGCGGCGAAGACGGGCGCTCCGCAGCTCGACCCGATGTCGGTGCCGTGGTGGAACGCGCCGACTCCGGGGAGCGGGCGAACCGGGCGCGGACCGTAGGCATCCGTGATGGGTCCGCGTGCCGGGTTGGCCCAGCCCTGGTCGCTCAGCTGCCCGACGTCGGTGCGCACGATCGGGCGCACGTCGATGGCGGCCAGGCTCGCGGCGGCGGTCGCGGCCTGCGTTGCTGCGGCGACCAGGTCGAGGCCGGCCCGCTCGAAGTCGCTCGTGGCCGCGTCGAGTGTGGCCTGGCTGGCGTCGACCGACACCGTGCTCGCGGCGGCGCGCGTCTCGGCATCTTGCTGGTTTAGCCGCTCTGCGCGCGCTGAGTCGGCCTCGGCGCGCGCCTGGATCGTCTCAATGTTCTCGCTGACGCGGTCCAGTTGGTCAAGGGTGCTGAGCTGATCGAGCACATTGCCCAGCGAATGCCCGCCGAGAAAGACGTCGGCGACGCCGGCACCGCTTTGTTGCTGGGCCAGCTTGCGCGCGAGGACCGCGAAGCTGCGCCGGGAGACGGCGGATTGCTGTGACGCCTCCAGCGCAAGGCGGTGCACGAGGGAAGCACGACCGAGAGCGATCGACTGGCTCGCGCGTGTTGATTCCAGTTCGCGGCGCGCGGTGTCAAGGGCGACCTGCGCGGTCTGCGAGCGGGTCAGCGCGGTCGCCAATACTGCGGCTCGCTGAACGGTCAGTTCCTGGGCGGCGGAGCGCTCGGCAGCGACCCGTTCGGCGGCCGTCCGCTGCGCCGCGAGTGCCTGGGCTGCGGCCGCGCGCGCCGTTGCCTGAGCGGATACCGTGGCCGCGGCTTGTGCCGCGGTTGCCGCGGTATCAATCGGTGTAACCAGGTTGGGGGCGACGGTTGGGTCGGGGGTTGGCTGCGGAGTTTCGGTCACCGGCGGGACGGGACCATCACTGGGTTCAGGAACGGGTGCCTCGGTCGGTGTTGGTGTGGATGTCGGCTCTGCGGTCGGTTCGGGGGTCTGTTCGGGGGTGGGCTCAGGGGTCGGCGCGACGATCGGTTCAGGCGTGGGCTCCGGCGTCGGTGTCGACGCCGGAGTAGGCGCCGACACGGGGTCCGGCGCGGGCGCGGTTGGTTCAGGCGTGGGCGTGGGCACCGGCTCCGTCATGGCGCTCACGACGGGCGTCGGCGTGGCCGACGAGCCCGCTGGCAGGTCGTCGGCGCTGGCCGCGATCGGTGCGCCGAAGAGTACGAGGGTCGTGACAACGACCGCGGCGAGCCAGCCGTCGCGACGAACCAGCATCCGCTTAACAGTGGCCCGATGCCGCGGTTTCGCTCGCCCGAACCGCACGGTGCGTTGGCGCTTCGCGGGTGGCAACATTGCAGAACCTGATCCATTTCGGGGCAATGGATTTACGCGGCTCGGGCGGGCCAGCGTGGCGCAAGTATGGCACGGCACCGCTGCGCTCACAACGGGGCAAATTCACCGTACAAGGTCGATACAAGGTCGGTCGAGCGCTACACCAGTCCCGAGCCGGCAGCCAAGCGCACCGCGCCCGACGCCACGAGCGCCACGACCCTCTCAATTTCGGGGGAGAGAAAGCGGTCGTGCCCGGGGCCGGCGGCGACGGTGCGCACGAGGTCGCGCACCGCTCCGGTTGCCGCGGCGGGAGTGAGCGGTGCCCTCAGGTCGAGCGATCGGGCGGCGGTCATGATCTCGATCGCCAGCACCCGGCCGAGCCCGTCGAGCGAGCGGCGCAGCTTGCGGGCGGCGTGCCAGCCCATCGATACGTGGTCCTCCTGCATGGCCGACGACGGAATCGAGTCAACGGACGCCGGTGCAGCCAGCCGCTTCAACTCCGACACGATCCCGGCGGCGGTGTACTGGGCGATCATGAGTCCGGAGTCGACGCCAACTTCGTGCGCGAGAAACGGTGGCAGACCCTTGCTGCGGCTCGCGTCGAGGTGACGGTCGGTGCGGCGCTCACTCATGCTCGCGACATCCGCTGAGGCGATGGCGAGAAAGTCGAGCACGTAGCCGAGCGGGGCGCCGTGAAAGTTGCCGTTCGACATGACTCGCCCGCCGACGGTGACGACGGGGTTGTCGATGGCGCTGGCCAGTTCGCGGCCGGCCACGAGGGCGGCATGCGCGGCGGTGTCACGCGCTGCACCGTGCACCTGTGGGGCGCAGCGCAGCGAGTAGGCGTCCTGCACCGACGTGTCTTCCGGGCCGGCGTGGCTGGCCAGCAGGCCTGAGCCGTGGAGCAGGCGGCGCAGATTCGCGGCACTGTCGGCCTGGCCGAGCTGGGGCCGCAGCTGCTGCAGATCGGCCGCGAAGACGGCATCCGTTCCAAGCAGTGCCTCCACGCTCATCGCCGCCGCGATATCGGCTGTCACGAGCAGGCGGGCGAGGTCGTCCAGGGCGAGCACGAGCATGCCGAGCATGCCGTCGGTGCCGTTGATCAGGGCGAGGCCCTCTTTTTCGGCGAGCACGACCGGCTTGATGCCGGCAGCTTTGAGGGCTTCGTCGCCGCCGAGCAGGGCGCCGGCCGCGTCGCGCGCCTGGCCTTCGCCCATCACGACGAGGGCGCAGTGGGCGAGTGGGGCGAGGTCGCCGGAGCAGCCGAGCGATCCATATTCGTGCACGACCGGGGTGATCTGGGCGTTCAACACGGCCGCGTAGGTCTCGGCGGTGGCCGGCCGCACGCCGGTGCGCCCGGTCATCAACGTCGAAAGCCGCAGCAGCATGAGGGCGCGCACGACCTCGCGTTCCACCTCCGGTCCGCTTCCGGCCGCGTGCGAGCGCACGAGGCTCGCCTGCAGCTGGGCGCGCCGGTCGGCGGTGATGAACGTCGTCGCGAGGGCCCCGAAGCCGGTGGAGATGCCGTAGTGCGGCTCGGTGTCAGCTGCGAGGGCGTCAATGATGGTGCGGGTCGCCCCGACCTGTTCCAGACTCGCCGGGTCGAGGGTGACGCGCGCTTTGTGGCGGGCGACGGCGATCACGTCGGCGAACGAGAGCGCTCCGACTCCCACAACGACGCTCGACGCGGATGCCCCGCTCGGGTTGGTCCGGTCGGTTCTGGGCGTGGCTGCAAGGGTCATACTTCGATTGGACACCCTCGCGGGCCCGGGCAACAGGGCGATACGCTGGACGGTGTCCGGGATGCCGGACATGAGCATCCGCTCTGAAAGGATTCGTGATGGCTTCGAAGGTTCCGGCCGCGCAGAGCACCCTGCGGGTTTTGACGCATCTCGCCGCCCAGCGTGGACCGATCCCCGCGGCAGCGCTGGCGGCCGCCCTCGGCCTGCCGCGCTCGACCGTATACCAGCTGCTCGACGTGCTCGTAGCGGAGGGGTTCGTCGTGCACCTGCCGGAAGAACACCGCTACGGGCTCGGCATCGCCGCCTTCGAACTGAGCTCGGGGTTCAGCCGGCAGGAACCGCTCTCCCGGCTCGGCCGCCCGCTGATCGCCCAGCTCGTCGACCGGCTGGGGGAGAGCGCGCACCTCGTGGTGCTGCACGGGCGTGACGTGATCTACCTGGTCGAGGAACGCGCCGCGCACCGCCCGTCCCTCGTTTCCGACGTGGGGGTGCGGCTGCCCGCCCACCTCACCGCCAGCGGACGCGCCCTGCTCGCGGCCCTGCCCGCCGCCCAGTTGCGTGCGCTCTATCCGAACCAGGCGGCGCTCGAACAGCGCGACGGCCGTGGCCCGCACACGAGGCTCGAGCTGCGAGCGGTGCTCGACCGCGTCAAAACGGATGCCTATGCCACCGAAAACGGCGAGATCACGCCCGGCATCGCCTCCGTCGCGCTCGCCGTGCACGACCACGCCGGCTGGCCCGCCGCCGCCATTGCGGTGACCTTCGCGCAGGACCGGTTCGCGCCCGGGGATTGGCCGGCGCTCGCCGAAACCGTGGCGGCGACGGCCGCGGAGCTGTCTCGTCGGATCGGTGGCCGGCCGCGATGAGCCGGCCTCGGTGAGGCCCCCTGCGGTGAGCCTGGCCGCGCTGAGCGTCGTGGTACGCCTCCAGGAAGTTGGCACGTGTTCAAACCAGTGCCAACTTCTCAAACACGTGCCGCGACCGCTGCGAGGGCCGCGCGGCTAGCCCTGGCGTGCTTTGGCGCGCGGATTGAGCTTGTTGATCACGAACGTGCGTCCGCGTCGCCGCACGATCTGCGAGCCCGGAACCGCCTTGAGCGCCTTGAGCGAATTGCGTACCTTCATATTTCCCCGATTTAGATTTTTTATTGAGAACGAATATCAATTAGAGTAACAGGCATGCAGACAGAAACGTATCTTCGGGTGAATGTGGTGAGCGGCCTGGCCGGCGCGGGCAAGACGTCGGTGGCGCACAACCTCGGGCGCCAACCGTTCGCCCTGACCACATCGGCGTCCGACGCCCTGCGCACTGTGCTCATCGAAGCGGCCGACAGCGTTCCAACGGGCAGGGGCGAGGCATCCGCTCTCGACGTTTTCGTCGAGGCACCGACCGCGGTCGGGCCGCTCGAGATTGCCAGTTCCCTCGTCGAAACCGGTGACTCACCCGAGCGACTGGCCAACGGCCACGCCGTGCGTCTCGGCGACCTCATCACCGTGCTGGATGCCGAGCGATTCTGGTCCGACCTCCACCGCGAAACCCTCGCGCCGACTCCCGACGAACACGACGTGAACTATGGCCACGCCCACAACGACCCCGAGCGCACCGTCGGTGACCTGTTGATCGAACAGATCGAGTGGGCGAGTATCGTCGTGATTAACAAGACCGACCTCGTGCCCATGAGCGATTCCGCCGATATTCGCGATTTCGTGCGCCTACTGAACCCGGCCAGCCACATCGTGTTCGCCGAACACGGCCAGGGCAGTGCCGACGGCTGGCCCGTTCCGCGCCGCGACATGTTCGCCTGGCTGCAGCGCAGCCCGGGCTGGGTGCGCCAACTCAACGGCGACGCCCTGCTCTCGCGCAGTCCGCAGGGGCTCACCTGTGTCGTTTACCGGGACGTGCGACCGTTCCACCCAGCGCGCCTGGCCGACTTCTTTCGCGACCGCGCCGAGCAGGCCGGCGAGATCCTGCGCTCCCGCGGACTGTTTCGTCTCGCCACGCGGCCCGCCACCGTCGGCTCCTGGAGCAGCGCCGGTCCCACCATCACCTTCGAACCCACCAGCATGGCGAGCCACGACCCCGAGTCCCCGCTCGGCCAGGAGATCGCCTTCTTCGGCCGCGACCTCGACGCGCGCCTGCTCAGTGCCAACCTTGACGACTGCCTGCTCACCGACGCCGAGTTTCTCGCCGGCCCCATGTTCTGGAACACACTGGCCGACCCGTTCCCGGCCTGGGTGCTCCAAGGTGCCGCCTGAGTCAGAGGCTCTTGGCGAAGCAGAGGCTGAGCTCTTCGCCGACATACGGGCCGAACAGGTCGATCTGCTCGTAGCCGCGACGACGGTAGAGCGCCACCGCCGCGTCCTGCAGCGTGCCGGTCTCCAACGCGAGCGAGCGGATGCCGCGGCCAGCGGCATCCGCTTCGATGCGGTCGAGCAGGCGGCCGGCCACACCGCGGCCCCGAGCCTCGGCGTGCACAAACAGTCGCTTCAGTTCGGCCGTGTCGGCGGAGTCCAGCGGAACCAGAGCCGCCATGCCGCAGGCAGCCCCGTGCGCATCGCGGGCCACATACACGGCGACGCCCGGACGCTCGAGTTCGTCAGTACTAAGTAGGAATGTGTTCTCCACGGGGTAGAGCGAGTATGCGAAGACGGTTCCGGCGGCCAGTAGGGCCTCGACGTCAGCCTGCCGGGGCTGCTCAATACTGATCGAAATGGTCATGTCATCAGAATAGAGCGAGACAATGTGCACACTTGCGCGTGACTTTTCCGGGTGTATCGGGTAGCGTAGACAAGTCGGCTCTTGACACCGCGCTGTGCGCGGATGGGTTTGTAAGTCAAGTTGGGCCGGTTTCCCAGTAATCCGCTGGTGAAAAATCACTGTATGTGAACGGCCCCGACCACAGATTGCTCGGGTTCTCAGTTACGTCGCATGTGCGATGTTGTTCTGCCATGTACTGAACACAACCCAGAGATATCTTTATGCCTCAAGGCAATTCGCACAACTCCACCGTCGGTCGTAATGGTAAGAACTTCGATCCCAAATACTCCAAGGGCGGATCGGGCCACGGCGGTTCCAACAACGCCGGCAGCAAGAGCCCCGGACACCGCGGCTACCGCGCTGACGAGGGAGCCCCCAAGAAGCAGCGCTGGAACGCTGACGAGCGCGCCGCGCGTTCGAACGAGCGCCCCTCGAGCGAGCGTCCGGCTTACGGCTCGCGTTCCGTTCGCCCCGAAAACGGTGGCCGTACCAACAGCGAGCGCAACGAGCGCCCTGCATACAACAACGACCGCCCCCGCACAGACCGTCCGTCGTATAATAACGACCGTCCGTCCTATGGCGACCGCAACAGTGCTCCGCGCACCGAGCGTCCCTCTTATGGTGACCGTGCCCCGCGCAGCGATCGTCCGGCCTATAACAACGACCGTCCGGCCTATGGCGACCGCAACAGTGCTCCGCGCACCGAGCGTCCTTCTTATGGTGACCGTGCCCCGCGCAGCGATCGTCCGGCCTATAACAACGACCGTCCGGCCTATAACAACGACCGTCCGGCCCGCACGGAGCGTCCGTCCTACGGTGACCGTGCCCCGCGCACAGATCGTCCGGCCTATAACAACGACCGTCCGGCCCGCACGGAGCGTCCGTCCTACGGTGATCGCGCCGAGCGTGCGCCCCGTCGCGACTTCGGTAACGACCGCCCGAGCGATGGCGACAGCAAGTTCTACCCGAAGCGCAGCGAACACGGCGCCAAGCCGAGCTTCGCCGGCGGCGACGACGTCGTACTCGAGCGTCTCGAAGCCATCGCGACGACGGCATCCGATGTCGTCGGTGTGACCTTCGGCGACCTGGGCCTCGGCGAGAACATCGTGCGCGAGCTCGCCGCCCTTGGTGCTCCGTCACCGTTCCCGATCCAGGCCGCGACCATCCCCGACGTGCTCGCCGGGCGCGACGTGCTTGGCCGTGGCAAGACCGGATCCGGCAAGACCATTGCCTTCGGTGCTCCCCTCGTCGAGAAACTCATGGAGAACAACGGAGCCAAGGACCGCAAGATGGCCCGCAAGCCCCGCGCGCTCATCCTAGCCCCGACCCGCGAACTCGCCCTGCAGATCGACCGCACCGTGCAGCCCATCGCCCGCAGCGTCGGCCTCTTCACCACCCAGATCTACGGCGGAGTTCCCCAGTACCGTCAGGTCAGCGCCCTCCAGCGCGGCGTGGACATCATCATCGGCACCGCCGGTCGCATCGAAGACCTCATCGACCAGGGTCGTCTTGACCTCTCCGAAGTTGTCGTCACCGTGCTCGACGAGGCCGACTACATGTGCGACCTCGGGTTCCTGGAGCCGGTGCAGCGCATCCTGCGCCAGACCAAAGCCGGCGGCCAGAAGCTCCTCTTCTCCGCGACCCTCGACAAGGGCGTTGCCTCGCTGGTCAAGGAATTCCTGACCAACCCGGCCGTGCACGAGGTTGCCGGTGAAGACCAGGCCTCCTCGACGATCGACCACCGCGTGCTCGTCATCGAGCACCGCGACAAGGGCCGCATCATTGAAGAGCTCGTCAACCGCGAGGGCAAGACGCTCATCTTCAGCCGCACCCGTGCCTACGCCGAGCAGCTCGCTGACCAGCTCGAAGACGCCGGAGTCAAGGCCACCAGCCTGCACGGTGACCTCAACCAGGCCCGCCGCACCCGCAACCTGCAGATGCTCACCAGCGGCCGGGTCAACGTTCTCGTCGCAACGGATGTCGCTGCTCGCGGAATCCACGTCGACGACATCGACTTGGTCATCCAGGCCGATGCCCCCGACGAGTACAAGACGTACCTCCACCGCGCGGGACGCACCGGCCGCGCCGGCAAGACCGGAACCGTCGTGACGCTCATTCCCAAGCAGCGCAAGCGCCGCATGGACGAGCTGCTCGACCGTGCCGAGATCGACGCGAGCTACACCTCCGCCACCCCCGGTGACGCGGCCGTGCGCGAACTCGCGAGCATCTAGCATCCGCTTGAAGATTCGTTTGTAGACAAGATGGGCATCCACCGTTCGGTGGGTGCTCATTTTGTTTTCTTCCCCATTAGGGGCACGATCAGTTGTAGGCAACCGGGGGAAATGCACGAGGATCGGCCGCACTGACGCAGCCGATGGGCTCCCCGGTCGCCCCGCCGGCACCCACTGAAAGGTCCTCATGACTGTCTCCACCACTGTTTTTCAGAATGCCCACGTTTTTGACGGCGAACGGTTCCTTCCCGAGCCGGCGGACATCGTGTTCACCGGAACCACTGTCGCGGCGGTTGGCCCGCAAGCAGGATCGGACCCGGCCTTCGCGAACGCCAGCGTGATCGATTGCAGCGGCAAGACGGTGCTGCCCGGGCTGATCGACCTGCACATTCACTCCACAACGTCGAATCCGGGCTCACTCCAAGCCTTCACCGAACCGTTCTCCCTGCAGTTTTACGAATCGGTGCGTAATCTCGAAGCCACCCTGCGCGCCGGAATCACCTCGGCACGCGACGCTGGCGGCGCCGATCTGGGCACCAAGCTTGCCGTTGACAGCGGACTGATCAAGGGTCCGCGCCTTCGGCTAGCCATCAGCATCATGTCCCAAACCGGCGGGCACGCGGACTTCTGGCAGCCGTCCGGCGTGGAGTCCCCGACCATGGGATCGCACCCCGGCCGCCCAAGCGGAATCGCGGACGGAGTCGAAGAAGTGCGCAAGGTCACTCGACGCATGCTTCGGGCCGGCGCCGACCAAATCAAGATCTGCTCGACCGGCGGTGTGCTCTCGCCCACGGACGACCCGCGCCACTCGCAGTTCACCGAGGCCGAGATTCGGGTCATCGTGGACGAGGCCGAAGCGCAGGGCAAATACGTCATGGCGCACGCGCAGGGAGCTGCCGGAATCAAGAACGCTCTGCGCATGGGCGTGCGCACCATTGAGCACGGAATCTATCTCGACGACGAAGCCATCGCCCTGTTTCTGGAAAAGAACGCGTACCTCGTTCCCACCCTTGCCGCGCCGGAGGCTGTCATCCGCAAGGCGGCATCGGGACAGAGCGGACTTTCGCCGCTGGTCATCGCGAAAGCCCACCAGGTGATTGACATTCACCGCGAATCCATTCGGCGAGCAGTCGCCGCCGGTGTGCGCATCGCCATGGGCACCGACTCCGGGGTGGGCGTGCACGGCGAAAACCTGCAGGAGCTGGCCCTGCTCGCCGGAGTGGGCATGACACTCGAGCAGGTGCTCGCAGCCACGACGTCGGTGGCCGGAGAGCTCATCACTCCCATCGGATCCATTGGGCGATTGGCTCCGTCGTACCTGGCGGACGCCGTGGTTCTGAACACTCGCCTGGACTCCGTCGACCAGCTCGCCTCACTCCCCACCATGATCGACCAGGTGTGGAAGGACGGCCGAAACCAGTTCCCCGCGTAGCTGATTTCGCCCCGTCGCCTGTCGGAACGTTTCGCTCAGTGTTGAGAAGAAAAGGCCTGGATTGATGTTAGAACAACCGATTTATGTCGCTACGGTGATTATTCTGCTCCTCGCCGTCGGCGAGGTGATTTCCATTCTGTCGAAGGCCTGGATACCGTCCCTCCTGATTATCTTCGTCGGCTATCTCGTGCTTATCTGGACCGGCGTCCTGCCAGCCGACCTGATACCGAACTCGGCGTTTGCGGCCGTGGGCTCGCTTCTGGTGGCGGCCGTCATCACGCACATGGGCACGCTGATACCGATCAGTCAGCTCCGCTCGCAATACAAAGCGATCTTGATCGCACTGTTCGGAATCGTTCTCGGTGCGGGGCTGATCCTGCTGGTCGTGTCGCCGATCCTCGGTTACGCCACGGCCGTGGCCGGTGCCGGGCCGGTGACCGGGGGCATCCTTGCCTACATCATCACCGCTGAGCGACTGACCGAGTTGGGCCTGAATCATCTCGTCGTCATCCCCGCACTCGTGCTGGGCGTGCAAAGCCTCATCGGCATGCCGCTGGCGAACATTCTTCTGCGTAAGTACGCGGTGAAACTTCGTGACGGCGGACAGCTGCAACCGACCTCCGCATCAGACTCGATCGCATCAAGTGCCGATGGCGGCACCGACCGTGTGAGTGCCGCCGGTGCGCGCACCGCACTTGCCACCCACCTGCAGGCGCGCCCCGCGACCGCCACAGCGAAAAAAATTCAGCTGCTGCCGGAACGCTTTCAGGAACCGACCATCATCCTGATGCTGTTGCTGGCTTCGGGAAGTTTAGCCACGTTGCTGGGATCGATCACCGGTGTCAACTATGGAATCTGGGCGCTGGCAATCGGGATCATTGGCCACGTGCTCGGAATTTTCCCGCCCAAGGCAATGCAGCGGGCAAATGCTTTCGGTCTCGCCATGGCCACGGTCATCGTGGTCGTCCTCGCGAGTATGAGCTCGGTCACCTGGAACGACATGCTTCAGGCATTCTGGCCCGTGCTGCTGATCCTCGGCGTTGGCGGAATCGGCATTATCGGCGGAGGGTGGATCGCCTCGAAAATTTTCAAGTGGGACCCGCTGAAGGGCATTCCCGTTGCTTTGACGGCAATGTTTGGCTTTCCGGGGGATTACATTCTCTGCCAGGAAATCAGCCGTTCCGTGGGGCGCACTGCAGACGAGCAAAAGGCGATTTTTGACGAGCTGATCACTCCCATGCTCGTGGGCGGCTTCACCACGGTCACGACGGCGTCGATCGTGGTGGCATCGATTCTGGTGCAGACCATTTAGTCGGCGTGACCGCTCGCGTCGGCACCGACTGAGAATTCGGGAGTTGCCGCGCGAGCATCCGTCTGCCAGAATTACTTTCCGAACGGTCGGTAAGTTACGACTCGTTTCCACACGCACACGCAGACACCGTCGTCAGGAGAAAACATGGCTGAGGCCTACCTCGTTGGAGGAGCACGCACCCCCGTAGGTCGGTACGGCGGAGCGCTGGCCACAGTTCGCCCCGATGACCTCGCCGCGCTCGTCGTCGGCGAGGCCGTGCGCCGCGCCGGCATCGATCCGGGCCTGGTCGAAGAGATCATCTTCGGCGCCGCCACCCAGGCTGGCGAAGACAACCGCAACGTCGCCCGCATGGCCGGGCTGTTGGCCGGGCTGCCCGACCACGTGCCGGGGATCACCGTGAACCGGCTGTGTGCCTCGGGCATGTCGGCGATCACCATGGCCGCGCAGGCAATCCGCGCCGGAGACGCCGATCTCATGATCGCCGGCGGCGTCGAGTCGATGACCCGCGCCCCCTGGGTGCAGGCCAAACCCGACCGCGCCTGGGCCAAGCCCGGTGCCCAGTTCGACACCTCCATCGGCTGGCGTTTCGTGAACCCCAAACTCGCCGCCCGCGACAAAGCCACCTTCTCGATGTCCGAGACCGCCGAAGAGGTCGCCCGCCTCGACGGCATCACCCGCGAAGAAGCGGATGCCTTCGCCCTTCGCAGCCACCAGCGCGCCGCCGCCGCGATCGACGCCGGCCATTTCGTCGATGAGATCGTCGGCGTGCCTACCAAAAAGGGCGAGGTCCTCGTCGATGAGGGCTTGCGCCGCGAGACCACCCTCGAGGGCCTCGCCGCCCTGCGGCCCATTGTCGCCGGTGGCTCCGTCGTTACAGCCGGCAACGCGAGCTCGCTCAATGACGGCGCCTCCGCGGTTCTCGTGGCGAGCGGCGAGGCCGTGAAAAAGTACGGCCTCACGCCGCGCGCTCGCATCGTGG
Organism: Cryobacterium sp. N19; assembly: GCF_002929595.1. Taxonomy (NCBI): domain Bacteria; kingdom Bacillati; phylum Actinomycetota; class Actinomycetes; order Micrococcales; family Microbacteriaceae; genus Cryobacterium; species Cryobacterium sp. N19. The sequence continues at coordinate 461,508 of NZ_PJJR01000052.1, forward strand.
TCGGTGCCAACGTGGGCCTGGCCCCGGAGATCATGGGCCTCGGGCCGGTCGCCGCCACTCAGCGAGCCCTCGAGCGCAGCGGCCTGAGCCTCGCCGACCTCGGCGCCATCGAACTCAACGAAGCCTTCGCCACCCAGTCGATCGCGTGCATCCGCCGCCTCGGCCTCGACGAAGAAATTGTCAACCGCGACGGCGGCGCGATCGCGCTCGGGCATCCGCTCGGGTCAAGCGGTGCACGCCTGGTCGTCACCCTGCTCGCCCGCATGGAGCGGGAAAACGCCCAGCACGGCCTCGCCACCATGTGTGTCGGCGTCGGCCAGGGCTCGGCCCTCATTTTGGAGCGTGTCTGATGAGCGTGTCTGAACTTGAACTCGGTGACCGCGGCGAAAGTGGCGTGCCTGATCGCGTCGGCGTGCTCGGCGGCGGGCGCATGGGCGCCGGAATCGCCCACGCCTTCCTGCTCGCGGGAGCCCACGTGGCTCTGGTCGAGCGCGACGACACCGAGGCTGCGGCCGCCCGCGAGCGAGTGCTGCGCGCCGTCGACGCCAGTATCACCCGCGGCGCTACCGGGGAGACCCGCCCCGAGCTTGAGGCCCGCCTCGCCGTTGGCGCCGATTTCGGCCTGTTCAGCGACCGCGAACTCGTCGTCGAAGCCGTTCCCGAGGTACGCGCACTCAAGGTGGAAGCCCTGCAGAAGGTCGAGGCCCACCTTCCCGCCGATGCCGCACTCGCCAGTAACACCTCGTCGATCTCGATCGACGACCTCGCCGACGAGCTCAAGCGCCCGGCCCGCTTTCTCGGCCTGCACTTCTTCAACCCGGTACCCGCCTCGAACCTGGTCGAACTCGTCACCGGCAGCGCTACCTCGCCCGAATTGGTAGCGGATGCCCAGAGCTGGGTTTCCGCGCTCGGCAAGACTCCGATCACCGTCAGTGACGCCCCCGGATTCGCCTCGTCGCGCCTCGGCGTGGCCCTCGGGCTCGAAGCCATCCGCATGCTCGAGGAGGGTGTCGCGAGCGCCTCGGATATTGATGCCGCGATGATGCTGGGCTACAAGCATCCGGTGGGGCCGTTGAAACTGACCGACCTGGTCGGGCTCGACGTGCGGCTCGGCATCGCCGAATACCTGCACCAGCAGCTCGGCGCCCGCTTCGAACCGCCCGCGCTGCTGCGCAAGCTCGTCGCCGAAGGCAAGCTCGGCCGCAAGTCCGGCCAGGGCTTCTACCGCTGGGACGAAGCCTGATGCCCGCCCGCACCGATACCGCACCCCGCACGCGCATTGAAGGAGACCCCATGATGACCATCCTGCCCAGCTACGTTCAGGGCGCCTGGTGGACCCCGACTTCCACAGACGCCGCCGTCGACGTCTGTGACGCCTCGACCGGTGAGGTCGTCACCCGCGTCAGCACCCGGGGCCTTGACCTCGCCGCCGCCCTCGAGTACGCCCGCACCGTCGGCCAGAAATCGCTCGGCGAGCTCACCTTTCACCAGCGTGCCGTTCTGCTCAAGCAGATGGCGCTGCTGCTGACCGAGCACAAGCAGGAGCTCTACGCGCTGTCCAGCCGTACCGGCGCCACCAAGGTGGACTCCTGGGTCGACATCGACGGCGGCATCGGCGTGCTGTTCAGCTACTCCTCCAAGGGACGCCGCGAGCTGCCCAACGCCCGCGTCTACGTCGACGGGCCGGTTGAGCCGCTCTCCAAGGACGGCTCTTTCATCGCCCGCCACATCTACTCACGCCTGCCCGGAGTGGCCGTGCAGATCAACGCCTTCAACTTTCCGGTCTGGGGCGCGTTGGAGAAGTTCGCACCGGCCTTCCTCGCCGGGGTGCCGACTCTGGTGAAGCCCGCGACGCCCTCCGGCTACCTCGCCGAGGCCTTCGTACGCATCCTCGCCGACTCCGGCCTGCTGCCCGAGGGCTCGCTGCAGCTCGTGTCCGGCAGCGTGCCCAGTTTGTTCGACGACGTGCGCCTCGGCGACCTTGTTGCCTTTACCGGGTCGGCCTCCACCGCCGAGAAGCTGCGCGCGAGCGACTCCGTGCAGACCGGGGGAGTGCGCTTCACCAACGAGACCGACTCGATCAACGCCTCGATTCTCGGAACAGATGCCGCCGCCGGAACCCCCGAATTCGACGCCTTCGTCAAGCAGGTAGTCACCGAGATGACGGTCAAGGCCGGCCAGAAGTGCACCGCTATCCGCCGCGTCATCGTGCCGCGTGCGGCCATGGATGACGTCATCGCGGCCGTGCAGGCGCGCATCACCGAGCGCATCGTCCTCGGCGACCCGCGCGCCCAGGGAGTCACCATGGGCCCGCTCGCCTCCGCCGCGCAGCGCCTCGAGGTGCTCAAGCAGGTTGCCCGCCTGCAGGAGGCCGGCGGCAAGCTGGTCGTCGGCCAAACGGATGCTCCGCTCGTTCTCCACGCAGACGGCACGACCGCGCTCGCTCCCGACGGTGCCTTCGTCGAGCCGCTGCTGCTGCGCTTCGACGACGCCTCCGCTGCCGCCGTGCACGAGGTCGAGGCCTTCGGCCCGGTCTCGAGTGTGCTCGGCTACGACACCCTCGATGAGGCCATCGCCCTCGTGCGCCGGGGTGGCGGGTCGCTCGTGACCAGTATCGCCACCCACGACCCGTCAGTGGCCGTCGCCTTGATGACCGGCATCTCGGCCTTCAACGGCCGCGTGCTGGTGCTCGACCGCGATGACGCCCGCACCTCCACCGGGCACGGTTCGCCGGTGCCGCAGCTCGTGCACGGCGGACCCGGGCGGGCCGGCGGCGGTGAAGAGCTCGGCGGTATCCGTGCAGTGCTGCACCACATGCAGCGCACCGCCATTCAGGGCTCGCCCGAGATGCTCACGGCCATCACCGGAATCTGGCACCAGGGCGCGTCTGCGCGAGCCGGCGACACGCATCCGTTCCGAAAGAGCCTGGCCGAACTCGTGATCGGCGACCAGATCGTGTCCGATTACCGCACGGTCACCCTCGACGACATCGAAACCTTCGCCCAGTTCACCGGGGATACCTTCTACGCCCACATGGACGAGGAAGCCGCCGCCGCGAACCCGTTCTTCCCGGGCCGGGTGGCGCACGGCTACCTGCTGGTCTCCTGGGCCGCCGGTCTGTTCGTCGATCCGGCGCCTGGGCCGGTGCTGGCCAACTCGGGTCTCGAGAACCTGAAGTTCGTCACGCCGGTGTCGCCCGGCGACAGCATCCGCGTCGCGCTCACCGCGAAGCAGATCACCCCGCGCGAGACCGACGACTACGGCGATGTGCGCTGGGATGCCGTGCTGACCAACCAGAACGACGAGCTCGTGGCCTCCTACGACGTGCTGACCCTGGTCGCGAAGCACTAGGTAGGGATTCGAAAGCGGGCCCGCGCAAAGATCGTGGGCCCGCTTTCGTCATCCAGCTTGCACCTGGGCGCAGCGCGGATTACACCAGTACGGTGTCGGTGCGCGCTGTCGTGCGCGCCTCGATCGTGGTCTTCGGCCGCGAGGTTGGGGTCGTCGCGGGCAAGGAACCGGCCTCAGTGACGATGACGAGTCCCTGGGCGCTGTTGGCTGAGCGGCTGAGGTCTTCGATCCACTGTCGGTTGAGCTTGGCCGCGTGTCCGCCGGCGTACTTGAAGTACAGCGGGATCGCCGGATTCAGCCAGATCGAGCTGTGACCGGAACCGACCGCGGCGGAGTCCTGCCAGGACAGGAGAAAACTCTCGCTCCGGCGCAGCTTCTGCGCAATCACGGGCTGAAGGTGCGCCAGGGTGCGATCATCGATCTCCACGACGACGCGGTCATACGTAAGTGAACCCATGATTGCTTTCCTGTCCGTTTCAGCGATGCAACTCATCTCAGTATTACGTTCGCGCGCCCGCACTAGTAGGGTCCAACGTCCTCACTTGCCCCGTCCGCACCACGTTCGGGGCCCGGGCCCCATCCCTGGGCCCAGTTTCTATACTGGGCCCGCGGTCACAAGGTGGGCCCGGCATCCGCTCAGCCAGCGTCGTCGTCGGTCGTGCCGGCGCGAACGCGCGAGATCGTCTCCCCGGCCGCGACGATCACCAAGATAACCGAGGTCACGACGCCCAACCCGAGCGGGGTCAAGAGAGCACCCGCAGCACCGGCCAGGGCGAGCAACCCGATCCCCACGAGGTGCGACACGAGCAGGGTGCGCGTGACGATCCAGCGAAACAGCAACAGTCCCACCAGGTAGAACAGCGGCCCGCCAACGATGGTCACGGCCACCGGCAGCGTCATGGCATCCTCTGGGTGTTCCAGCACCGACTTGTCGGCGACCGAGGTCAGCACGATGCCCGCGATGATGATGGCATGCACGTAGGTGTATGCCAGCCGAGCAATGCGGCCCGGCTCGCTCGATGCCGCAATCGCCTTGCTGCCGGCTCGCTCGCCGTGATCGAAATACAGCCACCACATCGCCAGCCCGTTGACGAAGGCGAGAAACAACCCGGTTATCCCCAGAGCGGATGCCTCCTGGTCAACGAAAGCAAACCCGGTCACCAGAAAAGACTCACCGACGGCGATGATCACGAACAGGGCGCTGCGCTCGGCGATGTGCGGCCCGGAGACATCCCAATCGTCGACGCCCGGCGCTTTCAGCCCGGGGATGCGAAATCCGAGGCTCGCCGAACCATACTCAATGGCCAGGGCGATCAGCCAGGCCGGAAGCCGCACGGACAGCGGCATGAGACCACCGATGATCCAGAACACGCTGGCCACGGACAGCCAGAGCAGAATGCGCAGAAAGGTCGCGTGCAGGGCCGGATCGTGGCGGGCCAGGGCGAGCACCATGAACACCGTGCGGCCGAGTTGCAGAACGACATAAGCGATGGCGAAGACCAACCCCTGATCGCCGAAGGACTCGTAGATCGACGTGCTGATCACCAGACCCACGAGGGACAGCCCGATCACCACGCCGCGTACCGGCAGCTTGGCCGGATCGAGCCAGTTGGTCACCCACGTCGTGTATACCCAGAGCCACCACAGCGCGAGCACCAGGATGATCGATTCCAGCGCACCGACCCAGGACTGGTTGGCGTACAGGTAGCGCGACAGCTGGGTGAGGGCAAAGACGAAGATCAGGTCGAAGAACAGCTCGATGTAGGTGACCCGGTCACTTCGGGCGGAATCGGCCGGCCGCAGCAGGCTCCGGCGAAACCCCAGGCGCAGAATCCACGCGCGATGCTCAAACGGATGCTGCTGCTTCGTCTTCCCGGATCGGCTCACCTCCCCAGTCTCCCCCGTGCGGGTCAAACCCGCACGACACCTCCCTCATCCACCAGTGCAATTCCGGACGGGGCCCGGGCCCCGTCCCCGGGCCCAGTTTATAAACTGGGCCCGGGGCTAGAAGGTGGGCCCGGTCGTCGTTCTGGGTGCGGCCCAGCGGATGCTGCCTCGCCCGCTTTCCTCGCGCGGTTTACGCATGCTTTGAGGACGGGGCCCAGGCCCCGTCCGTGGGCCCAGTTTATGAACTGGGTCCGGGTTAGAAAGTGGGCCCGGGGGGCGCGGAGCGCAGTCGGGTCCATAGATCGTTGATCCAGCTTGTCGAGATCGTCATCGGCCAACGCTGGTCGGTCTGCGTGGCGGGTGCAGACCGGCCCGGGCGCGGGCGACACGCCCGGGTGGGGTGCGTTTTGACGGGTGGGTGTGGTGGCCGTAGTGTATCTATACGTACCCCAAAGGTGCGAAAAGCCGCAGTGCTTTTCGGCCTCATGTGGGACCAGATCGTAGCCAAATCAGCTGAGAGTGCTTGTTTCAAGTGCGTTGAAGTTGGGCTAGGATAGTAAGCCTCCCATCGAGTGTGTGTTGCTGGTTGAGTCGGGTTTTCTGAGCGTTTTGGTGTGCTTTGCATGCCGAAAACTGCCCGGTTTGGCCGATTTGACAGCGACTGGCTGGGTGGGTAAGTTAGACAAGTTGCCCCGGAGCGACAGCCCAGAACAGGGCCTGAAGTCGGGTGTGTCCGATCCTTGAGAACTCAACAGCGTGCACAATGTCAAATGCCAAAAACCTCGTGGTTGTCGGCCCGTTTCTAG